>NZ_JASDCD010000001.1:0-907474 GCF_030408095.1 Pseudoalteromonas sp. APC 3893 | reverse complement strand
TAAAAAGGCTTTTGTTCTAGTTCGTGTGGGCTGTCGCTATTTTCCACACGAAAAACCACAAACGCCC
The DNA here is from genome assembly GCF_030408095.1 of Pseudoalteromonas sp. APC 3893. Lineage (NCBI taxonomy): Bacteria > Pseudomonadati > Pseudomonadota > Gammaproteobacteria > Alteromonadales > Pseudoalteromonadaceae > Pseudoalteromonas > Pseudoalteromonas sp. APC 3893. The sequence goes on along the minus strand of NZ_JASDCD010000001.1, from coordinate 907,407 downwards.
CGCCATTAGGATATTTTGGCGGGGCGTTTTCTCAACATAACACGTTTCAAATTATAGGTTATGGTAATTATACATCAAAGGCTGTGTTTGTTACCCGCTTACATACCATTGCTATGTCCAATACTAGACGGTATCGGACATTAATGCGGTTTATTTCAAATAGTTGGGTTTATTGCGGTATCTTTCTTGAGCTTCATTATCGCTTAGCTTAGTATTGAAGCTACAATTTTAAGCTGTATCACAAGAAGTAAACAATATGGAATTTGTGCGCCCGTTAGAACCTATTTTGATTATTGATGATGTTCAAGATATTCGTGACTACTTAAATCAAATCTTAACTGAGTTAGGCTTTGAAGATATTTTAGAAAGCCGTGATTTTGAATCTGCAAAATCATTAATCAAAGAAAAATCTCCTAATGTCATCTTTCTCGATATTGAGTTACCAGATACTGACGGAGCTGAAATCCTCGAGTTTTTAAATGATAATTACCCAAACACCCATGTTGTGATGTGCTCTGGACATAATAGTTTAGAGAATGTGCAAAATACTTGGGAGCTTGGCGCCAAAGGTTTTATTGCCAAACCATTCAACGCGAAAAAAGTTGATACAGTAATGAAGCGATTAGAAATAGTCGAACATTTTTAAGGTTACTATGCACTCTACAGTTACAGCTATTATTGATGATTTATCACAGGTAATTTTTGGTAAAAAAACACAAATTAAACTCGCCTTAACCTGCTTATTTAGTCAAGGCCATTTACTCATTGAAGACTTACCAGGTATGGGTAAAACCACGTTATCACATGCACTTGCTTCTGTTTTAGGCTTGTCATATCAGCGAGTTCAATTTACCAGCGATTTACTGCCATCAGATATTTTAGGTGCGAGTATATTTAATTCAAATGAACACACTTTCACTTTTCATAAAGGGCCTGTTTTTAGTCAAGTAGTTTTAGCCGATGAAATAAACCGTGCTGGACCAAAAACACAAAGTGCATTGTTAGAAGCAATGGAAGAAAAACAAGTGTCGATGGATGGTGATATATACCCCCTACCAACACCATTTTTTGTTATTGCTACACAAAATCCTTTATATCAATCAGGTACTTACCCTTTGCCTGAGTCACAATTAGACCGTTTTATGATGCGGATAAGTTTAGGGTTTCCACCAAAAAAAGCGGAAAGAAAGCTTATTTTAGGTGCTAATAATCGTGATTCTGATGCGCTTCCTAAACGGATCAATTTCTCTCAACTAATTGATATACAGTCTGAAACTAAAAAAGTGACTATTTCAGAACCGATCGTTGATTACATTATTGAGCTTGTATCTTATACCCGAGAAAGCGGTGTTTTTGCTAATCCGCTATCGCCAAGAGCCAGTATAGCGATGGGTAAAGCTGCACAAGCTTGGGCTTATATTGAAGGTAGAGATTTTGTAACTCCCGATGATGTACAAACTGTATTTAAAAGTGTGGCAGCTCATCGATTAGGAATTGATGAACAAACAAGTGAATTACAAATAAAACAGTTATTAAACGCTGTTCCAGTGCCCTTGTAAAATATGCTATTTGCAAAAATGCGAAACAACAAAAAGAATGGTTTTTTATTTGCTGATTTTAAACAAGCACTCTTTACTAAGCTATTAAAAAATAAACATACAGGTAATACACTTACCCTAAAACATAATACGATTTATGTTTTACCTTCAAAAATGGGCTGCGGTTTTTTATTTGTCACAGTTTTGAATTTTATATTAGGAATTAATTATCAGAACAACTTAATTTTGGCTATGGCTTATTTAATGCTGGTTGTTTTGGTATTGGCTATTTTAATTGGTTACTCCAATGTAAAAGGTTTAACTCTACGCTTTAAAGTAAAGAATAATAACTACTCCCCTATTTCACCCCGCTTAGTTTTCGACGTTTCAACCGATAAGTTATGTCAGTCATTACTTATTCTTTATCAAAATAAATTATTGCATCATCTCGATAACATAAAAGGTAAAACAAGCATTACAGTATCCTTACCTTATAAAAACCGAGGTAGCTACCCGTTAAAACGCATAAAATTACTTAGCCAATACCCATTTGGTTTAGTTTCTGTTTGGAGTTATATGCAAATAGAAGAAACTGTTTTTGTGTATCCAGAGCAAGTAAATCCACAGAAAAATAATAACTTAATGGTTGATGAGTATAACGGTGACGGCGATTTAAAACATCCCAATGGAATTGACGAATTTGATACCTTGGTTGATCATCAACATGGTATGGGACTGCAAAGAGTATCGTGGAAACATTATGCAAAGACACAGCAACTGATGGTGAAAGAATTTGTTAACTTTGCCTCCACACCAATGACCTACGACTATTCTCAATTACAAGGTAATGCCGAAACAAGATTAAGCCACTTAAGCTATTTGATCACCCAAGCCCATTTGCATGATCATGCTTTTGCCCTTAAGTTAAATAATCAGCTTTATTCAATGTCTAAAGACTCAGATCATTTTAATGCATGTTTAATTGCATTGAGTCGTTTTAAGGTAAACTCTAAGAATCAAGATGCCGAACGTTCATAACGAAAAAGCAATAAATCTTACTTTGTCGATAGTTTATGGCTTGGTCGTTTTATTTATTATGTCTGAACTGACTCTTATATTTACTGCGTTATTGGCCTTGTTATGTGCTTGGAATTTTACAATCACTTTAATGAAGAAGCCTAAACCAAGTACATTATATGCTAATATTTTGGCCGCTCTTTCTCTTGTATTACTTCTTCACGATGTTGGATTTGGTGATACGGTAACTTTATTTGTTGCTATGCTTATTTTGTCCAGCTTGTTTAAATTGTTACAAGCCAAAACCAAAAAACATTATCAAACAATTGTATTATTGAGCTTTTTTAGTCTCTCTACCGTTTATCTTTTTTCGCAGTCAATCATTGCAACATTATGCGTAAGTATCTTGTATGTGTTAAATTTTGCAGCGCTTGCACTTATTGAAAATAAACACAGTTTAAAAATTGCTTCTAAACAAAGCGGGAAAATGTTGTTACTCGCTCTACCTATCGCTGTTTTTTTATTGTTATTTTTACCAAAAATGCCTGCCTTTTGGCAATTACCAGGGCCCAAACTTGCTAAAACGGGCTTGTCTGAAAGTGTTAACCCCTTTGATATTGCAAAGCTTTCTCGTTCAGACGAACTTGTTTTTAGAGCGAAATTAAGTATAAATAAGCCCCCTGCACCACCATACTATTGGCGAGCTATAATTCATGATGAATTTGATGGGACTACGTGGTTAGTATCGGACTTATTAAAAAGCCAGCAACGAAATAAAACATCTGTAAAGGATGCACCCCAATTTGAATCGCAGTACAACATTATTGCTGAGCCCTCATCAAAGCCATGGTTATATGGTATAGGCCAAGCTTATTCAACAAACTCTGATGTGAAAAGTACAGAACAAGGTTTGCTTATTCGCAAACGGTACTTAAGTAATAATATAAATTATGAAGTAAAGACTTCGTCTTTCAATGATTCGCTATTAAATAAAATTAATCGCTATCAAAACTTAACACTTGGAAATTCTGAGCTAAATAATGTGCAATCTCAGCAATTAGCGCTGTCTTTATATAAAAACAGTAACAACGACAGTGAATTTTTAACTGCTTTGACAGAGCATTTCTCAAATCAAGGCTTTGCTTATACTCTTACGCCAGAGCCTATGACGGGTGGTAATACTATTGATGAGTTTATGTTTAATAATAAACGGGGTTTTTGTGGTCATTATGCCAGTGCAGCAGCGTTTATGTTTAGAACGGTAGGTATTCCTGCCAGAGTTGTATCGGGTTATTTAGGTGGAGAGCTAAATGAGCAAGATGAATATCTAAGTGTGTACCAGTATGATGCCCATGCATGGGTTGAGGTATTTATAAAAGGTAAAGGTTGGCAAATTTTTGATGCAACCGCCGTTGTTTCGCCTGAGCGTTTAACTGGCTCACTTTCACAAATGCAATCCCTTAATAATGAGTTCACTAACAATTTAGAGTTTAGTTTACTGAGGTTCAATCAAATACCTGGGTTTAATTGGTTGCGTTTAAATTTAGAAAACTTAGATTACAAATGGACAAATTGGGTGCTTGGCTTTGATCAACAAAAGCAAAGTTCATTTTTGAAACGCTTGTTTGGTAATAACCAACTATGGAAAATTTCATTGTTTGTCATTTTAACTATCATCATTATTTTTATTAGCTATTTTGTTTATTTAAATTGGCCTAAAAAAGCAATGCTGAATGAGCATCTGCTCGCTACGCACTATAAAGAAATTCAATTTTGGTGCGCTAAAAATGGTTTTAACCAAAAAGCCAATCTCACTCCACTGCAATATCTTAATCTAGCTAGAGAGCATTTCACTGAGAAAGGTTCACTTTTCATGCAGTTTGCTCAGTTATACAGCGATGTAAGATATAAAGGTGAGGAATTTACTCCGCAACGTAAAAATCACAGCTATGATCTGGTAAAATCAATTAAAACAAAAGCTAAGAGATCTCTATGAACGCAGTTGTAATTGGTGTTTTATTAATGCTTGGGTTAACTCTAGCCCGTGTAAATGTTATTGTTGCTATGACCCTCAGTGCTCTCGTTGCTGGGTTAAGCGCAGGGCTTGGCTTAACCGAGACATTAAATGCTTTTAACGCGGGTTTGTCTGGCGGCGCTGAAATTGCGCTTAGTTATGCCATGCTGGGTGCGTTTGCTGTTGCGATTTCAAAATCAGGTCTTACCAGAATTCTCGCCGCAAAATTGTTATCGAAAGTGAACACTTCAAATAAAGGCGAAACCGCCCTTAGTTACTTTATATTATCGATAATACTAGTATGTGCTATTTCATCACAAAACCTTATTCCGGTGCATATTGCGTTTATTCCAATTTTGATCCCACCACTATTAGTTGTGTTTAATAAGCTGCGATTAGACCGTAGAGCCATTGCCTGTATTTTAACATTTGGTCTTGCAACTTCTTATATGGTACTACCCTATGGATTTGGTGGAATTTATTTATATTCAATATTACATAAAAACTTAGTTGAGAACGGGCTAGAAATTATAAATACGCAAGTACCTATGGCCATGATAATACCTGCAATTGGCATGTTTATCGGGCTCTTGATTGCGGTATTTATCAGCTACAGAAAACGCAGGACTTATAAAACAAATGAATTAGAAGATCAAACTATTAACGTAACAGTGCAGCAACCAAAAAAAGTTTTACTGGTCGGTATTACCGCGGTATTAACATCATTAATAGCGCAGAATGTAAGTGGCTCTATGATATTAGGCGGCCTTGTTGGTGTGATGATTTTCAGCTTATTTGGTATTGTTAAATGGGAGCAAAATAACGACGTATTTAGTAAAGGTGTTGCTATGATGGCAATGATTGGCTTTATTATGATCGCAGCTCAAGGTTTTGCTTCTGTTATGAAAGCAACCGGTGATGTTTCATCTTTAGTGCAAAGTGCCGCGGGGGTTATAGAAGGTAATCAACCTTTGGCAGCGGCATTAATTTTATTAGTAGGCTTAATGATCACCATGGGAATTGGTAGTTCATTTTCAACGGTACCAATAATAGCCACCCTTTTTGTTCCATTATGTTTAGAATTAAACTTTTCTGTTATGGCGACTGCTGCTCTTGTTGGTACGGCTGGCGCTTTAGGCGATGCCGGCTCCCCTGCTTCAGATTCGACATTAGGTCCAACATCAGGTTTAAATGCGGATGGTCAACACGACCATATTTGGGACTCAGTAGTGCCTACCTTTATTCACTTTAACCTACCACTGCTTGCTTTTGGTTGGCTAGCTGCCATGGTGTTATAATCGTTTTGATAGAATCAAACATCACTCTCTTTGACCTTCTATTTTTACCTTTTTACTCGGTGTTTAGATTATAAAATGCCAAGGAAAAGTATGATGTGTTCTTTTGTATCTATAATAATAGCACTCACAAGGAGTGCTATTGAATATTCTATAGTTTAAAAACCGTATATCATTTTATCGCACACAACCGGTGTAGGTCTGTGATTATCATCGACAGCTACGAAGGTAAAACTACCTGTAATGGCTGAATGCTTGTCATCTTTGTGCATTGTTTCAAGAAAAATTTCTACATCAACACGTAAGCTTGTATTTCCTACATGAACCACTTTAGAAATAAGTTCAGCAAACGTACCTGCTGGGATAGCTTCTTTAAAATCGACTCTGTCCGATGAAATGGTTACTAAGGGTTTACGGCAAAAACGTGTTGCAGCAATAAAGGCTACTTCATCCATCCAAGCAAGGGCATCTCCACCAAATAACGTATTGTGGTGATTTGTACGGCCAGGAAAAACAGTTTTTGTTACTGATGTAGTTGAGTCTTTAATACGCTGTGCAATGATTTCATCGTGATTAACTTCAGTTGTCATGTTCTCTACTTTTTATTGGCTAAGGTGTCTAACATCATAAGTGCTGGATCGAGGCGTTCGCCCTTCCAGTTAAATCGCCAGTCTAAATGCGGGCCTGTTACACGCCCTGTAGCACCTATTTCAGCTATTTTTTCACCACGTTTTATCTCATCACCTACTTTTACATCTAATTTACTTAAATGAATATAGGTTGATGTAACACTGTGTCCGTGGTCTAAAATCAGTGTACCGCCAGAATAATATAAATCATTATTAGCAAAAACCACCGTTCCACTTACTGGTGCATACACTGGACTACCGGTTTTATTAGCAATGTCCAGACCAAAGTGAGGACGACGAGGTTCACCATTAAAGTAACGTTGGCTACCATAAACACCTGAAATACGCCCTTGGGCAGGTTTATAAACAGGGTCTAAAAAATACGTTAAATCAGAATCAACTTTGCGGGCATTTCTAACAGCCACGGCTTCGCGACTAATTCGCTCACTGACTTCTGTAGGTGGTGACACATATTTTTTTGCTACACCGGTAATTTTATCAATATCGTAATCGCGTTTGGTGATCAACAAAGGCTGTTTATGAGATTTACCTTCAGTGTCTACCCAGCTTAATTCATGATTTAGCTTTGCATCTCGACCAAAGCCGAAAACAAATGTACCATTTGCCGTGGTTTTTAACTTTTCACCGTTAAAGCTCACTGATTTTGCACCATCAAGCTGGCCTGTCACTAAACCACCTTGAGTTAGATTACCTTTTAGTTCAACGCCGTGAGCAAAAACGCTCAATGACGTAAGTACACTGGCAAGAATCAATTTACGCATAACAAATAGACCCCTTAGCAACACCCTCGTACGCTGTCACTTTCACATCAGAGTCACTGTATTGCGCCTTAATCTGCTGTGCTAAATAAGATGCTATGCATTCTACAGTGGTGTCTACCGGTAAAATATCACAACGCTCACTACTTATAGCCATTTCAAAATAACCTTGTGCTGCGCTGTACGCAAAACACAGATCAGACTCTTTGGCACGAATATGTTTCAATTGTGAGGCTTCAATTTGGTCCTCTGCAGTGGCTAAATAAATATCTTGCCATTTGTCAGCCCATTGCTTTTGAATGCGCGGCATGGACATACCATTTAATGAAACGCCCAACTGAGAACGATGACCATGAATAATACGCTGACAATTACCATCATGCTTTTTAAGTCCATGACTATAATGATAATAAAAGCTTTTGCTATGCTCAGGTTTTAATTCAATTTCGATTTTATCAATATTGCTTGGTAACTGCGGCATAATAGTCGCTATTAAAAAATCTATTACGGCTTGCTCATTGATAACAGGAGCATCAATTAAACAGTATGCTTGATTAGGTGCACTCATCGCTAAGTGATGATCATCGCCAAATGTACAATCAAGTGTTTTATAGTCCCCATGAGATACAACTTCACCATTTATTTGTGAAGGTATCGCTAATTTATGGTCTATGCATTCATCAATTATGCCTTTGATTTGTTTTTTAACTAACCCAAAATCAAGCACCATAGACTCTTCATTTAATTTGCCATGCAAAGTTAAATCAACAATCCAGCTCTCGCCAACTGCGCCACGTTTATTACATAGATAAGAAAAATCAATTACTGTAAGTGCGTTAACAAAAAGGATCATAAACTTCCTTTATACTGGTTAAAAAATCAAAGTGATTATAATGATTTTTACTCGTAATTGCGCGTTCTAATCGCACAATTAGCAAGTTCTTTACCTAATCGATGATATTTCATGCAGAAATATTGTTTTTTTAACTGCTCCGAGTTGTTTAGCGTACAAGTGTACGCTAAAGTACTCTGCAATTTCTAAGCGACGAAAAAGTGTTATGGAACCTAAAAATAGCTATACAAAAGAAGAATTGGTCCTTTGTGGTCAAGGTGAAATGTTCGGTGAAGGCAACTGCCGTTTACCTAGTGATAACATGTTAATGATGGACCGGATCATCTCAATCACTGATGATGGGGGCGAACATGGAAAAGGTCAAATCGTTGCTGAACTTGATATAGATCCAAGCCTTTGGTTTTTCGATTGCCACTTTAAGGGTGATCCAGTCATGCCTGGTTGCCTAGGGCTAGATGCAATGTGGCAACTAGTTGGTTTTTTCCTAGGTTGGTCTGGTGGTCCAGGTTTAGGCCGCGCGTTGGGTGTTGGCGAAGTTAAGTTTACAGGTCAAATTTTACCGACTGCGAAAAAAGTGACTTACCGCCTAGAAATGAAGCGTGTTATAAAGCGTAAATTATTTATGGGTATGGCTGATGGTACTGTTGAAGTAGATGGCCGCGTTATCTATGAAGCAAAAGATTTAAAAGTAGGCTTATTCCAAGATACAAGCGCGTTTTAATTAAAATGCAGATACAAAAACGCCCTCAATCGAGGGCGTTTTTGCTTAAAATTCGTTTATAAAATTACGTTTTGTACATGTTGCGATTTTCTATCGCTTCACGCCAACCACCTAACCACTCTGATTTAGGGTCTACTTGTTGATAAGGGCAAATATCTTTTGAACGTCCTGCCAAACCTGCTTTAAAACCTTGAGAATGAGCTCTTTCTAACCGATCTCTTTTCTGTCTCTTCATAGGTAAATCCTCACCTTTTATATTTATAAATTTGTAGTGTTAATGACATCTACAATTAATGAATAGTTAATAAAACTGTTAAATTCAAATCATAAAAGCAATTAAATAAATTGACTTTAACTAAGCTGCTGATGCAAAGATGAATTAACATTAAAAAATCACAGTGGTCATACCACCGATGTACATTCAATATTTATATAAAAAAATTACGACTATCTAATCGCTAACATGCAGTATCCTGCTTTAAATGTGACTACCTATGTAACGCAAAAGTTCATCCATAAATTGTAATTATGACAACTTTATTGCAAGCATTTAAAAACTAGGCTTTTATTGTTTTATTATGTGAAATTTAAAATTATGTGCAAATAAAATACAAATTACTTGCATATATAAATACGATCGGTCTAATATGGGTTATGCAAACAAACGAGCAAAATCCACCCAGACGTGGTCGCCCACCAAAAGTAGCTCGTAGTAATGCAGATACCAAAGCATTACTTATCGCTACAGGGCTTGAAACATTAACAGAATTTGGTTTTAGTGCCACGGGTATAGACACTATCTTAAAAAAAGTAGGTGTGCCTAAAGGTTCTTTTTATCATTACTTTGAAAGTAAAGATGACTTTGGCTTAGCTGTAATAGACGCATACAATGATTATTTTATTGCTAAATTAAAGCGATACTTAAATCAAGATGATGTCCCTCATTTAGAACGGTTAATAAATTTTACCCAAAGCGCCGCAACAGGCATGCAAAAGTATAATTTCAGCCGGGGTTGTTTAATTGGTAATTTAAACCAAGAGCTTAATCATTTATCAGCTGAATTTAAAACCAAGTTATTACACAGTTATGAGCAGTGGCAACTACAAGTACAGCAGTGCATTGAAGGCGCACAAGAGCAAAAGTTAGTCAGTAAGCATATTGATGCCGCACAGATGAGTGAATTTTTTTGGGTTGGTTGGGAAGGCGCAGTTATGCGTGCAAAACTAGTCAAAAACTCACAACCTTTAATGCTATACACAGAAATGTTTTTACGTGCGCTACTTAGGTAGTGCCTTTTTTTATCAATTTAAAGACGATCGGTCTAAAAGGATTCGTAATGGAAAATTTTTTCAACGCTATTGTTATTAATAAATCAGACGATACCCCCTACTGTGCAAAGCTCGACACTTTAAGCACTAGTTCGTTACCCGATAACGATGTAAGTATCGATGTATTGTACAGTACACTTAATTATAAAGATGGGCTTGCTATCACTGGCAAAGGACCTGTTGTGCGCAGTTTCCCAATGGTGCCGGGAATTGATCTAGTAGGTAAAGTATCAAACTGCAAAACTGATGAGTTTCAATTAGGTGATACGGTAATTTTAAATGGTTTTGGAGTAGGAGAAAAACATTGGGGCGGACTTGCACAAAAAGCCAGTTTAAGTGCCGACTGGTTAATACCTAAGCCATCAGGTTTAACCGCAAAACAAACCATGCAAATAGGAACGGCAGGCTATACGGCGATGCTCAGTGTAATAGCGCTTGAAAAACAGGGTATCACCCCCGCTTCTGGTGATATTTTAGTTACAGGCGCAAATGGTGGTGTTGGTAGTTTTGCTATTTATTTACTTAACAAACTTGGTTTTAGTGTAATTGCAGTAACTGGTCGGCCAGAGCAAACAGACTATTTAACTCACCTAGGCGCAAAACAGATCATTCATAGAGATGAATTTTCAAAACCAGGCAAGCCTTTAGCAAAAGAGCGATTTGCAGCTGCTATCGACTCTGTTGGTAGTCATACCCTTGCTAATATTTGTGCATCATTAAAATACGGTGGTGTTGTAACAGCCTGTGGCCTTGCTCAAGGCATGGATTTACCTGCATCCGTAGCCCCCTTTATTCTACGCGGTGTTTCTCTTATTGGGATCGACAGTGTTATGCGTCCAAAAGCTGACCGAATAGAAGCATGGAATAGACTCAGTGCTTTAGTCAGCGCAGACTACCTAGATACCATTAGCAATGAAATAAGCTTAAAAGAAGTTATCAATTGTGCTGATGATCTAATGGACGCAAATCTAAGAGGCCGTGTTGTGGTCAATTGCCAAAAACTCTAACCCTCACTTTTTTATATGAAGCTGTTAAATAAATGACAGCTTTCTGTTTTAATTTCTACTATCTAATTATTGATTTAAAAATTATAATTACTGTATTAGAAATTGAAATGAGAGTGACCATGAGTAACGAAGAATTATTTGGCAATAACCCGTTGCAAGGCGTTAAACTTGAACAGGTAGTATCTGAGCTAGTTGATCAATACGGCTGGGAATTATTACATGCTTACTTGCAGCTAAATTGTTTTAAAAATAACCCGGATCTAAAGTCTGCGGTCAAATTTTTACGTAAAACTCAGTGGGCGCAAGACAAAGTTGAAAACTTTTATCTTTATCGTTTAAAAAACTTACCTAAACCTGATGATGTACAATATCAGCTACCACCACGTGACCGTGTAATTCCTGCTGATCATAAGCCAGGCGAACCATGTGAGTTAAGCTTTAGTGATGCCAAACGTATCCAAGCAAAAAAAGAAGCGAAAGACCGCGCTCGAACCCGTAAGCAACGCTCAAATGCAAGTAATCCGTGGGGTAACTAATCTCACTGGAATTATAATTTTAGCTGGCTTTGCTAGCTAAAAACATGTCACTAGTTAAATATTCCCTACCAATTTGGTGCATTTAACTATCCAGTTTTGTGCAGTAATAAAAAGCAAATTTATATTGCCAATAAATCATTTAGATAAAACCCTATTTATATCTTAAATATACATATCTTGGGTTAAAAGTGCATTCTCAACTCATTATTACTACGTGGTCAATATCTTGCATTAGCTGGATACAGCAATATCTGTTTTGCACTGGGCCATAAGGGGTATGAAGTGAGTAGTAGATCTATGTATTTGAATAAGGATGAAAAGGCTTGGTTGCCTTATTTTGGGCGAAATGGAAAAATAGCTTTAGGCTTAGCGTATTTTTTAAATCGTAATCGAACAACATTTATAAAAAATACCTTTGAAGGAATATCAAATACACGACTCGAGATTTTACAAGATTGGACTAACAGCCAATGGCAGTTTTTACAAAGTGTTGCCAGTGATATACAGCAAACCAGCCAAAATGAGTTTAGTGAATTATTAACCAGTAAACTTAAATACTCGAATGATATATCTGAATTATTTTTAATTACACAAACCGCTGAGGTGCTAGCTTCAAGTTATCAATCGCATATAGGGCAAAGTATTTTACCTTTGCCGGCCGTTCAACAAGGCTTTAAACACCCATTCCTTCATGGACCATACAAAGATAACCAAACAAAACAATTAGGTCCCACGTCTTCTAAGTTTCACGATGCCGTAACATTGATGTTTTATTTACCTATTGAACTGGCAAATAATCAAACATATTGCTTATGCGCAAGAGTACCAAATGATGTCATCGGCGATCTTATACAGCGTGAAGCTGGACATATATTTCAAGAGTCTGGTGATAACTACCTGTTCATGGTTAAAGCGAATTTTGATAAATCTATCGAAGCTGGTACTGCCCTATCTCGCTCTAGGTTTGAAGATCGTACATTCTCCTTAGGTGATAACCTTAAAGACGGCGTTAAAACTGATTGGGGTGTACTTAAAGTTAAGGAGCACACAGAACTAGAGCTAAAGTTTACCGACCCTGCAACAGGCCAATTACACCCTGGTGTACGTGAAACAATTAAAGCAGGTAGCAATGTATTTGTAGATTATCCAGGGTACTCAGACTACCGCCATGTTCCAGTGATAGGCAAAGGTGTTACATTCTCTCTTCCTGGCTCTAAAGATACATGGGGGATGATGTGTGAAGGCGATCTTGAAGAGGTTTATCGTAATCGCTCTATCAGTCATACGCTTTTACGCCAACACTTTATTTATAGCTCGATAGTTGCATTTACAGCACCCATTTGCCACGAAATTTTAGGCCTTAACTGGTTTGCATCTGCTGGTATGGCATTGGCTACTTTAACTATCACAAGTTTAATATTCGCAAAAAGCGGCCCTGCAACTGTAGCCAGTAAATTGCAAAAAATGACAGATGTAATTAGGGGTATAGCTGAGGGCGGCGGTAACTTAAAGCAACGTTTAGAAAGTCGGCTATTATCAAGTGATGAAACCGGTGAGTTAGGAAAATGGATAAACAGCTTTATTGATAGCCTTGATAGCACCGTTGGTAAAGTTATTAATGTATCTAACGATGTTCAACTCGCAAAACAAGTTTTAATAAAAAAACAAGATGAATTTAGTCTAAATGCCAATACTGTGTTAACTGAAACACAAAAGTTATTGTCTCGAATAGAAATTCAGCTTAATACTATCAATGACGCCACTAATGATGTTGAGATTATTCGAACGAATTTAGAAACTGCAGCAGCTCAAAGTGTCATGCAATTTCAAACAATAAGAGAACAAACTCAAGGTATCCATAACTCAATTGATAGTTCTAGCAATACTATTAAAGGGCTTCATAACCATGTAAATAATGTCGGTTCAGTGGTGGGGTTAATAAGCCAAGTTGCTGATCAAACTAATCTGCTAGCTCTAAATGCCGCAATTGAAGCAGCCAGAGCCGGTGAACAAGGCCGTGGATTTGCAGTTGTCGCTGATGAAGTAAGAAATTTAGCTGCAAGAACTGGCGAAGCAACAACAGAGATCAGTCAATTAATTAGCAAGATACAAAGTAGTGCTGCTCAATCAGTTGAAATTATGCAGTCAAGTATGCAAAGTGTAGAAAAAGATATGCTTTCAACGGAAGAAGTTATACATGATGATACTGAATTAAATGAAACCTTAGCCCATATGATTGATACGTTAACAGGAATAAATAAAGAAGGAACGCAGCAACTACAAAGTGCTCAACAAGTTAATGATATAAGCTCATTGTTACAAAACTCACTCCATGAAGTCCGCCTAGGAACAAGCTCTGTAGATAGAAGTGCCACTGAACTTGAGCGTTTAATTTCACGTTTTCAAGTAACAAGCAGCTAAAAATAGAAATTAACATTGGGCTAGACAATAACTACTTAGCTTCACAAGGTTTAGTGTCATTGAATGATATTTGGATCAATATTCATTACGGGAGATGAACCACCCATTGCACTTCCTGTTAATAAAAAGCGCATGATGGGAGGTGTGTGGGCTGAAGGAGACCTCCGACTACCCGATTATGTGTATTTTACTTTGCACCATGAGCAAATAATAAGTATCTTGGCGCAAACCCTTTAAATGTAACGCTACCTGATATATGAAGCATTACTCCTACAACAATAAAACCAATTATAAAACCAAGTTCGAATTGCTCAGTAAATAAGGCAAAAGTTAAGCTTACAACTCCGATCAGCGAGCACAGAAAAATGAATGCTGATAAAGTTCGTATTAACACACTTAATTTTTTAACATCTGACTCTGTCGGATACTTCATAATCTAGGAGATACACATAACAGCGTTTTACCAAGAATACCGATAAACACTTTATTAAAAGTGGCCGTATTCATGTCTACACGCATTAAAATTTATAATAATATTATTAACTTACTAACTTATAATAAAGATCGCAACAAAAACTCGTCACTCCCACAGCGAGAATTGAAATAAGCTATATACCGAGAATTTTAGTTTAATTTCTTTGTAAATAATTTAAGCTGTATAAATATACAGTGGTAATTTATTATCACCGCCCTACTACTATTATGGCTGAAACAATAAGCGGTAGCGCAAGAGAGGCTTGCGCTACGCATAACTAATTACTGCATAACATGCTCAAATGCGCCCACATCACCTGGGAAAACCACAGGTGATTCAATGCCGTCTTTATTCACTGCGGCGACACCAAAATAATAATTATCGATAACTACATTTTTAAGCGTTGCTTCGTTTACATCACCTACATAGCGGCTAAACTGCCATTGTGGCTCGCTGGTATAACGCCAGTAAATTCTGTAGCCAACGGTGGATTTATCTGTGTTTTTTTGCCATTTTAATGTTGTACTTGGTTTTACCGCACCAGATATTTCAACGCTTTTTGGGGGTGCGGGTGCCCAGGCCATGGCGGCTAAACTCACTGCATTAAGTGAGGTGAGTTTTGCGGTGTAGTCAAAATCTACGCCGTCGATGGTATCACCATAAACAATGCCGTTTTCTGTACGTAGGTCTTGATGTTGATGGTTATAGTTTTCGTTAGTTTCCATCACCCTGACGGCAGCATACCCCATGTCGTTGAAGGGTCTATGGTGGCCACCACGGGCAAAACGGTCGAGTCTGTAAACCAACATAGTATCTAAATTTGGAATGTATCTGTCGGCGATGGTATCAATATAACGCGCTAAGTTGCGGCTTGCTGAGTCTACTTCACCACCGGTAAAGCGGCGTTTATGAGCTTGCGCTTTGGTTTCTATGACCCGTGTGCCTTCAGAGAAAATACGGGCTGTTGTGTTATCGATTACACCATTAATGCCAGTGATATTGCCAATCATGTCGTTATTCAATACGCCATGAACTTGCCAACCTTGTTGCTGTGCATGCTTAGCGAGTATTTTACCACCAAAAAGTCCTTGCTCTTCACCTGAAAGTGCGGCGTAAACAATGGAACCATTAAATTTATAGTTTGATAAAACACGAGCGGCTTCAATAACACCTGCAACCCCAGTTGCATTATCGTTTGCACCGGGAGAGTCACTGGTAAAGTCCATTACGTCACTAACCCGTGAGTCTATATCCCCCGACATCATGACCATACGATTTGGCTCATCCATTCCACGTTGAATAGCAATAATGTTAACCACTTCAACAGGATTTGGTATACGTTTTTCACCAGAGATTGTATCTTTCACCTCAATCACTTCTAAGCAGCCACCACATTGTTTAGATATCGCCTCAAACTCAGCTTTTATCCAGCGTCTCGCTGCGCCAATACCGCGGGTATTAGATTTCGTTTCAGACAAGGTATGACGGGTGCCAAAATCAACCAAGGTTTGCACATCGCTCTCAAGACGCTTTGCTGAAACAGCACTGGCAATATTATGTAACTTTTGTTGATCTTGATAATCAAGTGGATCAGCCAATACGGTATGAGATACAAATAAACTGCTTAATAAAAGCGTGGTATTGATTACTGTCATTTTAGTTTTAATTCGGTCAGACATAGTTGAAACTCTTGCTATTAGTTACACTCACAGTACGTGAGCTTAAACTGATAGCAAAGTAGTTTGAGATAAATATCAAAATTATCCGATAAATAACAATACTGTGATGGCAACATGAATGAGTACCCAACTAAAACCTATTGGGCACTCTACTGGGGAGCACTTAATAACTAAACAACGCCTTGTTCAATCATCGCATCGGCAACACGCCTAAATGCGGCAATATTAGCGCCTAACACTAAGTTGTTTGGTTGGCCAAACTCTTTTGCGGTGCTGCTGGCTGTATCGAAAATGTTTTTCATTATTTGCTGAAGCTTTGTATCCACCTCTTCAAACGTCCATGTTTGCATACTTGCATTTTGAGCCATCTCTAACTGGCTTGTTGCAACCCCACCGGCATTAGCGGCTTTGCCGGGGCCATAAGCTATTTTTGCAGCTAAGAATACATTAATTGCTTCTTGGGTACAGGGCATGTTTGCGCCTTCGCTGACTAAAATACAGCCATTTTCAATCAGTGCATTGGCATCGGCTTGAGTCAGTTCATTTTGCGTCGCACAAGGGAAAGCCGCATCGGCATTAAAACGCCACACAGAGTGGCCATCTTCAGGATAGTCAGCACGTGGAATAAAACGCGCATCAGGATGAGAGTCAATATAAATAGCTAAACTGGCTCTATCACCTTCTTTAATTTGTTTGATCAGCGCTAAATCTATACCTGACTCGTGATATAAAGTACCACCTGAATCACTACAACTAATTGGCGTTGCACCAAGCTGATATAGCTTTTCTATGGCATATATAGCAACATTGCCCGCGCCCGACACTAAACAACGTTTACCTTCGAGTGTGTCGTTAGCTGCTTGTAGCATGTAGTTGGCAAAATACACTGCGCCATAGCCTGTAGCTTCTTTACGGACGAGTGAGCCGCCCCACGATAAGCTTTTACCGGTAAACGCGCCCTCATAACGACCTGTTAATCGTTTATATTGGCCAAACATATAACCAATTTCGCGCGCACCGACACCAATATCACCTGCGGGCACATCGGTAGTTGGGCCAATATGGCGATATAATTCGTTCATAAATGATTGGCAAAAACGCATAATTTCGCCGTCAGAACGACCTTTAGGATCAAAATTAGAGCCCCCTTTTCCGCCACCAATTGGTAAACCGGTTAATGCATTTTTAAATATTTGCTCGAAACCTAAAAATTTAATTATGCTGGCATTAACGCTCGGGTGAAAGCGTAAGCCGCCTTTGTAAGGGCCTAACGCTGAGTTAAACTCTATTCGATACCCTTTATTGACGTGTATCTTGCCTTTGTCATCAACCCACGGAACTCTAAACATGATCTGACGTTCAGGCTCGACTAAGCGTTCAATTATGGCATTGATTTGATAGTGTGGTATGTTCTCAAGAATTGGCTCAAGTGATTCTAGCACTTCTTCAACTGCTTGATAAAATTCGCATTGCGCTGGACTGGTTTTTTTTAGTTGTGCAATTGTACTATGGATATAATTCATATTTATTCTTCCGTGGTGATTTTTCAAATATTAAAATAGACGTAGTCAAGTTTAAAGATCATAGTTAGGTCGCCCCTATAAATGGTTTTCTTTCATAACCATACCATAATTTTTAAAAAGCCAAGTCATAACCAACGTGAATTTTTTTTAACTTACACACTAACCAATGATTATTTATTTTGAATAACTAGTTAGTATTTTTACATATTTAACGGGGTGTCATGACCTTCATGGTCACCGTTTATAGCTAAGCTGAATTAGCTATAAACATGATTATGGGAAAGTGTGAGCGCATATTAAGTCCTTTTAATATGTTAAAAATGATAATTAATTGCCGAGTACTTTGGCGGGATCAACGCGTGTTGCTTGCCATGCGGGGTATATAGTGGCGAGCACTGCCAATATAAAAGTCACAATAACGGTGATAACGATATCTTGCCAAAGCAATTTACTGGGTAAAAACTCAATAAAATAGACACCTTCTAGTGGGTTAGCACCTGCCAATTGGCTCAACCAAGTAAATAAACTACTTATATTCAAGGCTAAAAACACTCCAACAAAACCCCCTAAAACCACACCAACGAAGGCTTGAGTTAGCCCTTGCATAACAAAGGTTGCTAAAATAGTGCTGTCTTTTGCACCCATGGTTTTTAAAATTGCGATGTTTGCTTGTTTCTCACGCACTTCCATTACCAGCGAAGACACAATATTAAAACTGGCTACTGCGATAATTAAAAACACCACAATATACACAATGGTACGCACCATTTGAATATCTTGGTACAAACTGCCTTGGGTCCTAAACCAGCTGGAGATATACACATAATCAGGAATGGTTTGCCCCACTCTGAGCGCTATTTGATGTGCATAAAAAACATCATTAACCTGTAAACGTAAACCAGTTACTTGCTGCTGGCTATAGCCAAGTAGCGATTGCGCTTTAGCCAAATGAATAAACGCTGCTGTGCTGTCTATTGGCCCTCCCATTTTTACAATGCCTGCTAGAGTCAGGGTGACCCGTTTGGGTGCTAAAATATCGCTGCCGGTTTGGTTCACTTGAGGAATTAATAAGGTAACTAAATCACCTTGCTGTAACTGCAATTGCTTAACAATTTGCGCCCCTAAAATAACGTCATCAAGATCTAATTGGCTGATCAGTTTACCTTGGGTATATTGATTAATTGATGAAACGTTTTTTTCAAGTTCAGGACTAACGCCACGTACTTCAACCGCTTTTAGGTCACTTTTATATTGCGCCATGCCATTTACACTAATAAAAGGGGCTGCACCTGTTACACCCGGTTGTTTAGCTAGATTTTCAACCTTACTTGGCCATTGCTCAATCGGCCTATTTGGCGCAACATACTCTACTTGCGGTACCACACTTAACAAACGGTGGACGAGCTGCTGCTCAAATCCATTGATCACCGACAAAGCAACAATTAGCACAGCAACACCAAGCAAAATACCTATGGTCGATGCTTTAGCTATAAAGCTAACAAAACCATTTTGGCTTTCGTTTGAGCCAGAGTGTGCTCTAAACCGCTTACTTAAGAACGCACTAAGCAACATAACAGCTCTCTTTAATAGCGATTTTTCCTTCGTCTAAATAAGCTATTTTACCGAGCTTATCAGCTAACTCTAAGTCATGGGTTACCACCACAAAACTGGTATTTAAACTGGTATTAAGCTCTTTAATTAAGTCGTATATCTTTACTGCATTTTGTTTATCAAGATTACCTGTGGGTTCATCGGCAAGTACTAAGGCAGGTTGTGTGACCAACGCTCGTGCAATAGCAACTCGTTGTCTTTCTCCACCAGATAAGGCCGACGGTTTATGTAAACTACGATGAGAGAGTCCGACTTTGTCAAGCATTGCTAAGGCCTGAGTGTTTGCTTCTTTAGTATTCAACCCTTTGATAAGCAGCGGCATCGCGACATTTTCAACGGCATTAAATTCCATTAATAGATGGTGAAACTGATAAATAAAACCCAAATTTTCATTTCTAAATTTGGCTTGCTCTGTTCGAGACAAATCAGCAACACGTTGTCCTTTTATTTTAGCAACCCCATCACTTTGACTATCAAGTGTACCTAAAATATGCAGTAATGTGCTTTTACCCGAGCCTGAACTACCAACAATAGCGAGCATTTCACCTTGTTGAAGTGTTAGGTCAACCCCTTTTAAAACATCAACTTGGTTCTCACCATCTTGATAGGATTTACTTAATTTTTCACATTGAATAACCAAATCATTCATAACGCAATACCTCTGCGGGGCTAACTTTAGCGGCCTTTTTGGCCGGATATAAGGTCGCTAAAAAACTCATTGCGATGCTTCCCAGCGCAATCAAAACTAAACTTGTAACATCAAACTTGACCGGTAAGCGAATACCCGTTAATACATTCAAACCAACGGCCGACAGCACTTCGTTAATATTGGCACTCAGTAATAGCCCAAGCGCTGCACCAATGCTGGTGCCAATCACACCGTTGTATAAACCTTGAATCATAAATACATGTTGTACTTGGCTGGGAGTAAGGCCGAGAGTTTGTAAAATAGCCACTTCACTTTGTTTTTCGCTGACCATCATGGTCAACGCTGAGACAATATTGAACACAGCAACTAGCACAATTAAAGCGAGTAAAATCGACATAATTCGTTTTTCCATCGCAACAGCTGCAAATAATGTTCCTTGTGATTGGCGCCAATCAGTAACATCAAAATCAGTGAATAAGTTTGTACTTGCTGAAAAATCGTCCACTAAAAAGGGATCGTGTAATGAAATACTTAAATTAGGTGCTACAGTACTTGATTGCTTTAGCACTCGTTGTAATGACTCGCCACTGGTGAAAGCCAAGCCCATATCGATTTCTGAACCCGTTTCGTAGATTGCCGTAACGGTAAATAACCGCTGGCTAGGGACCCGACCTAGGGGCGTATAGGTTGACGCTCCTGGCATAATCACACGTACTTTATCGCCTAAACCAATCCCCAGTTTGCGAGTTAAATAACGGCTGACAGCAATGTTATAGCGTGAGGCAAGTACTTCGCTCCAATCACCTTGTACTATTTTATCGCTAATTTTATAAAGTGAGGCGTTATCATCATATAAACCTTGTAATAATACCCCATGTAAATCTTTGTTTGTTTGCAATATTGCCTCACCATGGCGGTAAAGGCTGGCGTGTTTTACATAAGCTGACGAAACAACATTATGTTGTAACGTTTGCATTTGTTGTTGAGTTTTATTCGTTGATGCAATTTCAACATGGGGGATCAAACCGAGCATATTCGATTTTAAATTATCCTCAAACCCATTCATTACTGAGCTGACGGTATAAAGCGCCATCAAGCCAATGGCAATTCCTGCAATGGAAAAAAAAGAGATAAACGAAATAAACGCATTCCCTTTAGAGGAGCGACTATATCTGAGTCCAATGAAAAGACTAACTGGTTGAAACATAATTAATTATGGTCACATTTGAGGCCAAATAAACTGCAATACTAGCATGGTTTTGTATTAAATTGGTATTAGGCTAACTGTAAAAAATAATTATAAATCTGATACTTGAACCTACCATTAATACTGACACTGCAATATAGGCTAATTTAGAGTTGCAACTAAATGATCCAACAAGGCTTTTACATTGGTTGCAACAAACTGCCGAGGTGGATACACCCCCCAAACCCCTTCCGGCTTGGGTTGATTATTGGTTAAAATTGGCACTAGGTTACCCGCGGTTAAATCATCTTCAATGTAGTAATTGGGTAACTGAACAATCCCCAATCCCTTTTTAGCAGCATCTGCTAACGCCCAACCACTATTGCACTGTAAGCGCCCTGCTATTTTAATATGTTTATCTAGCCCTTGTTCGCACACCCGCCAATAACTACTGTTACCTATTAAACATTGATGTTTGTGCAATTCAGCCAACGTGTGAGGCTCTCCAAACCGAGTTAAATAATCGGGTGAGCAGCAAATAACAAAACGCCGTGCACTCAAGCGTCGCGCTTTCAGGCTTGAGTCTTTTAAATGTCCTAATCGAATGGCTAAATCAAAGCCACCTTCTAACAAATTTTCTTGCTGATTACTCAGCGCCATTAACACTTCTACATCGGGGTGTTGTTTCATAAAGCTATGCACCGCAGGCATAACAAATGTTTCACCGTACATTACAGGGGCAGTGAGTTTAATTTTACCTTTTGGGGTATTTTGCTGTTGTGCAAGTAACGCCGTTGCATCGTCCATAGCATGTTGTAAGTGCTTTATTTGGTGTAAAAAGGTTTCACCTTCTTTAGTCAGTACAACTTTACGGGTAGTGCGTGTTAATAACTGCGTGTTTAATCGTTGCTCAAGTCCTGTCACTTGGCGGCTTATATGGGCAACCGATACATTTAGACTCGCAGCTGCGCGAGTAAAGCTGCCCTCTTCACCCACAGCAATAAATTCATCAATTCCTAACCAACGGCTCATTATTACCATACTGTAAAAGTGTTTTATTAAAATGAAGATTAACATTGTTTGAGAAACAAATAAAATAGCGCTATTGTTTTTATGTTTATAACGTCACTAACTAAATAAGCGAGTCACTATGTCAGAATTTATTAAATCAAAAGCTGCTATTGCCTGGGGTCCAAAACAACCACTGTCTATTGAAGAAGTAGATGTAATGATGCCTAAAAAAGGCGAAGTCATGGTTAAAATCACGGCTACTGGTGTATGTCATACCGATGCTTTTACCCTGTCAGGTGAAGATCCTGAAGGGATCTTCCCTGCTATCTTAGGTCATGAAGGTGCTGGTGTTGTGTATGCCATAGGTGAAGGCGTAACAAGCGTTGCTGTTGGGGATCATGTAATTCCACTTTACACCGCTGAATGTGGTGTTTGTAAAATGTGTACTTCTGGTAAAACAAACCTGTGCTCAGCAGTACGTGAAACCCAAGGCAAAGGTTTAATGCCTGATGGTACAACACGTTTTTATAAAGATGGCCAACCAATTTATCATTATATGGGCACATCTACATTCTCTGAGTACACCGTATTGCCTGAGATCTCACTAGCTAAAGTAAACAAAGAAGCGCCACTTGAGGAAGTATGCTTATTAGGTTGTGGTGTTACTACGGGTATGGGCGCCGTAACTAAAACTGCTAAAGTTCAAGCTGGCGATACTGTGGCTATTTTTGGTTTAGGTGGTATTGGTTTGTCTGCCATCATCGGCGCGAAAATGGCAGGTGCAGGTCGTATTATTGGTGTTGACATTAATACCTCTAAGTTTGATTTAGCGACCAAACTTGGCGCGACTGATTTAATTAACCCAAAAGATTTCGATAAGCCGATTCAAGAAGTCATCGTTGAAATGACCGATGGTGGTGTTGATTTCTCATTTGAATGTATCGGTAACGTTGACGTGATGCGCTCTGCTCTTGAGTGTTGCCATAAAGGTTGGGGCGAATCTGTGATCATTGGTGTTGCAGGCGCAGGCCAAGAGATTTCGACTCGTCCATTCCAATTAGTAACCGGTCGTGTATGGCGTGGTAGTGCATTTGGTGGTGTTAAAGGTCGTTCTGAGTTACCTGAAATTGTAGAACGTTATATGGCTGGTGAGTTTGCTTTAAATGACTTCATCACTCATACCATGGAACTTGAAGGTATTAACGAAGCATTCGACCTAATGCACGAAGGTAAAAGTATTCGAACAGTCATTCATTACTAATATCTCTTAATGATGCAAGCCATGAATCTGTTTCATGGCTTTTTAGCGAGGACAACATGTTAGATAATTTAACCTCAGTGAAAGTAAGCGGTGGCTGGCATAAACAATACAGCCATAGCGCCAGTAGCACCCATTGTAAAATGCGCTTTGCCGTATTTTTACCACCCGGTGCAAGCCAAACAAATAAGGTTCCGGTGCTTTATTGGTTGTCAGGTTTAACCTGTACTGATGAAAACTTCATGCAAAAAGCAGGTGCCTTTAAAAAGGCAGCAGAGCTTGGTATTGCTATTGTAGCCCCAGATACCAGCCCTCGCGGTGAAAATGTACCTGACGAAGACAGCTATGACTTTGGCCAAGGTGCAGGTTTTTACGTTAATGCAACCCAAGCCCCTTACAACACTCATTACAATATGTACGATTATGTTGTTAACGAACTACCAGCTTTAATAGAACAACATTTTCCTGTGTCTGATAAAAAAGCGATTAGTGGTCATTCAATGGGTGGACATGGCGCGCTGATGATAGCACTGCGTAATCCTAACAGTTACACCAGTGCATCGGCATTTAGCCCTATTACTAACCCGATGGCCTGTCCATGGGGAGAAAAAGCGTTTAGTCATTATTTAGGGAATGATAAAACAACGTGGGCGCAATATGACACATGCCAGCTTATGCAACAAGCGCAAGCAAGTGATTTTGTTCCAATGCGTGTTGATCAAGGTGAAGCGGATAACTTTTTGGTTGAACAGCTTAAGACCGAAAACTTATTTCAACAAGTAAATGAAAAAGACTACCCTGCACAAATTAATATGCATGCAGGTTATGACCACAGTTATTTTTTCATCAGTAGCTTTATAGACGAACACCTATTATTTCATCAACAGTATCTACTTGATTAGATTCTGTATCTGTGAGGTTGTGTGTTTTCACTTCCTCACAAATTTTCACTGATTTTGATACTCTTGTACACACAATGTCAGGTTCAACACCTTGCTGTACCAAATAATGAGTTTGAGCATTTTATTTTCCCTGTGATCAAAGCCTAGTTAACCTGAATAAGTACTTCGTTAGTAGCTATCAATTATAGGTGTAGACATTAATAAAGTATTAGTTAAAGTTTGTAATTAACTGTATGAAAACTTCGCTGAGTCTGTAAAATTTTCCCATTAAACTCGCCAACACAAAATAACAAATTGTTTTATATGAATTTATTATTGGATTGCTATTTGCTTAATAAATCTAATGGTAAATTTTTGGAACTAGCAAAAATGGAATTAGACTTACAGTGGAACGAAATTATTAAGAATTTAGTGCAATTAGGCATTGCTTACTTACTTTCATTGCCAATGGCATTTGATCGTGAGCGATCAAATCATGGTGCTGGTTTACGCACCTTCCCTTTAGTTGCGGTTGCTTCTTGTGGCTATGCACTGGTTGGCATGTCGGTACTGACATCGTCAGAAGCTGAATCAAAGGTACTTGAGGGCATAATTACCGGTATTGGTTTTATTGGTGGCGGCGCTATTTTAAAAAATAAAAACTCGACCTCTGGCACGGCCACCGCAGCAAGCATCTGGAATATGGGTTTAATTGGCATTGCAGTCGCATTTAGCCGATACGAAATTGCATTATTGATGGCTATTATTAACTTTGTGACACTTAGATATGTGAAGCGAATTAAACCATCAGTAAAATAACAAGAACAGCCAAACTGCCGTTCTTGTTTATTATAATGAATTACTGCGCCGCCTCTGCTTGGCTGGCCATAAATTCGTTAAATGTACCGTGGAAATTAACCACTTTTTTGTCACGAATATCAATAATACGTGTAGCCAGTGATGAAACAAATTCGCGGTCATGACTTACAAAAATCAATGTGCCTTCAAAATCTTTTAATGCATTATTAAGTGCTTCAATGGCTTCCATATCCATGTGGTTGGTGGGCTCATCCATAACCAATACGTTTACATCCTGCATCATCAGTTTACCAAACAATAATCGGTTTTTTTCACCACCTGAGCAATTTTTGGCTTTCTTATTGGCATCATCCGCTGTGAATAACAAACGACCCAACATACCGCGCACCATTAAGTCGTTATGTTTAGCTGTACGCCATTGTGACATCCAATCGAACAGTGTTAAGTCGTTGTCAAAGTCTTTACTGCTATCTTGCGGGCAATAGCCAATAGATGCATTTTCTGACCATTTAATAACGCCGTGGTTTGGCTCAAGTTCATTCACTAAACAGCGAATAAAAGTTGATTTACCCACACCGTTCTCACCAATAATAGCTAATTTTGAGCCAGCTTCTAAAATAAGCTCGCCACCTTCAAACAATACTTCGCCATCAAAACCATGACCAAACTGTTCCAGGATCAATGCTTGGCGATGCATTTTTTTGCCTTCATCAAAGTACAAAGAAGGTGCCATACGACTTGATGATTTAACCTCATCAAGGCTAATTTTATCCATTTTCTTAGCGCGAGAGCTTGCCTGTTTTGCCTTTGATGCATTTGCCCCAAAGCGATTTACGAAATCTTGTAGCTCATCGATTTCAGATTGTTTCTTGGCGTTTCCTGCTAGCAGCTGCTCACGAATGAGCGTTGAGGCTTCAATGTATTTTTCGTAATTCCCTGGATAGATACGTAATTCGCCGTAGTCTATATCTGCCATGTGGGTACACACAGCATTTAAGAAGTAACGGTCATGGGAAATGATGATCATGGTGCATTTACGCTGGTTAAGCTCATGCTCTAACCAGTTGATTGTATGTATGTCCAAGTTATTGGTCGGCTCATCCAGTAATAAAATGTCTGGATTAGCAAACAATGCTTGCGCAAGTAACACACGTAACTTCCAACCTGGAGCTACTTGTGACATTAAACCAAAATGAAACTCTTCTTCTATACCTGCTTTTAATAAAATATCGCCAGCACGGCTTTCAGCACTATAGCCATCCATTTCGGCAAAAATGCTTTCAAGTTCAGCCACTTTCATGCCTTCTTCTTCACTCATTTCAGGTAAAGAATAAATACGGTCACGCTCTTGCTTTACTTTCCACAGTTCAACATCACCCATGATCACAGTATCTACCACTGAGTATTGCTCAAAAGCAAATTGATCTTGACTTAGGTTACCTACTTTCAAACCCGGTGTAATTGACACATTTCCAGAAGTCGGGGTAAGTGCGCCACTCAAAATTTTCATAAATGTAGATTTACCGCAACCGTTAGCCCCTATTAGACCATAACGATTTCCGTTACCAAATTTAGCGGATATATTTTCAAATAACGGTTCGGCACCAAACTGCATGGTGATATTAGCGGTTGAGATCAAGATGAATTCCTAAGCAAAATGAGCAAGTAAACTCATCGTCAAAAATGAAGAGTTAATACAGGCAATAACACAATATAAAGAGGCCGCGAATTATACAGCCCACACACCATACAGTCGAGCTTTGTAAACAAGCTTAGTCAATATACTGAGGTTTAGTCGGGTTTTGGTAATAATCAAACAGCATACGGATATCTTCCTTTAGCACTCTTCCTGTTGAAAGTTCAGGTAAATTGTCTAAAGCAAAAAAGCCTGTGTCAGAGATTTCAATATTTATTTTAGCCTCACCACCAATGAAATCACATAAAAAGAATAGCTTATAAATATGCTGTACGGATACAGGCTGATAAGGGTGTAAAGCGCGGTCTTTTAATGCAATCAACCTTGGGTTCCTTACCTGATAACCAGATTCTTCGAGTACCTCGCGTATAACACCTTCACATGGTGCTTCATTAACATCAGCCCAGCCACCCGGTAAAGACCAACAATCGTCCGTGCGCTCTTTAACTAATAATATTTTATTATCTTTAATAACGCCTGCACGTAAATCAACTTTTGGTGTTGGGTAGCCTTGTTCAGCAATAAATAAATTAACCACTTTTTCAACTGGTTGCTCAGAAAGACTGGCTATCATTTTATAGCTTAATTGTTGTAATTGCTCGTAACGCTCCATGTCGTAATCGTCTTTAGTATACGCCTTCCCTGTTTGGCTAATTGCTTGAATTTGCTTAGCCCATGCAAGCCAATTTTGCATTTTTATGCTCCTTACTATTTTTATTTATTATACCGTAAAACGAAAAAAGCGAAGGCACTGCCTTCGCTTTTTAAATAACTGACCGTTTAAGCAAGTTTATCAGAAGCTACTTTATATTTAGGATCCTCAATAACATTCACTTCAACCAGATCACGTGCTTTATGCAGTAACTTAGTACAGTCTTGACTTAAATGACGTAGATGAAGTTGTTTTCCGGCTTTGGTGTATTTATCAGCAAGAGTATCAATTGCTTCTATCGCACTGTGATCAGCAACACGACTGTATTTAAATTCGATGATGACATCTTTAGGGTCGTTTCTAACATCAAATAATTCAGAAAAACTTTTTACTGAGCCAAAAAATAATGGACCATGTAATTCGTATACTTTAGCACCATCTTGATCGATATAGTTAGTCGTATAGATATGCTTAGCATGTTGCCATGCAAAGACTAATGCAGATACGATAACACCCACACATACTGCAATTGCTAAATCGGTCACTACAGTCACGCCTGATACTAATACAATAACAAACGCATCAGATTTAGGAACGCGCTTCATCATTTTAAAGCTAGCCCACTCAAACGTGCCAAGTACCACCATAAACATAACACCAACAAGCGCTGCTAGTGGGATCATTTCAATTAAGCCTGCGGCGAAAATGATAAAGCCCAGTAACATTAATGCAGCAGTGATCCCCGATAGACGAGAACGGCCGCCTGAATTAATATTGATCATAGATTGTCCAATCATGGCACAACCCCCCATTGCACCAAAGAAACCACACGTTACGTTTGCAGCACCTTGACCAATACATTCTTTATTACTTTGACCACGAGTCTCGGTTATTTCATCAATTAAACTTAACGTTAGTAGTGATTCAATCAAGCCTATTGCCGCTAAAATTAATGCATAAGGGAAGATAATCTTAAAAGTTTCAAAAGTGAAAGGCACCATAGGAACGTGAAACTCTGGTAAGCCACCAGCAATGGTTGCTGCGCTGTCACCTGTCATATCTTTTAAGAAATCGAGCACGGTACGCGCTTCAAGGTCTAAACCAATTACAATAAGCGTTACAGTTACAATCGCGACTAAGGTTGATGGTACCGCTGTAGTCAACTTAGGCAAAAAATGAATAATAGCCATGGTGAGTGCGACAAGCCCCAGCATGATCATCATTGGCTCCCCTGTCATCCATTGCATAGTCCCATCGGTAGCTGGGGACTTAAACTGACCCAGTTGAGCTAAAAATATCACAATTGCTAGACCGTTCACAAAGCCAAGCATAACTGGGTGCGGCACCATTCGAATGAATTTACCTAATTTGAAAATACCGGCGAGTATTTGCAGTATCCCCATTAATAGCACAGTGGCAAATAGGTATTCTACTCCATGGTCTAATACTAAACTTACCATTACTACAGCGAGTGCGCCTGTAGCGCCAGAGATCATGCCAGGACGACCACCAAAAATAGCTGTAATTAAGCCAACTATAAATGCAGCATACAAACCAACTAATGGTTCTACGTTTGCAACAAATGCAAAAGCAACGGCTTCAGGCACGAGGGCAAGCGCCACCGTTAAACCTGATAAAATATCATTTTTAGCAGAGCTTGGCGCTTTGCTGAGTAAGTTAAACATTGAGTTCCTCGTGGATGTAGGGATCAAAAAAAGCCCTGAATTCTATCAAATTAAGCAAAAGTTAACAATTGGTTATTGTAAATGCACTATTGAGTATAGTGCATTTGAACTGGAATGATTTTTACTATTTGATTAAATAAATAACCAATAATTTTATAGAGGAAGTGAAGTGCTACGCTTTACACACGTCATGGTCACGTTTGAATGAACTTCTTGCACAAACTCAAGATTTAATAAGTTATCACGTACAAATTGCTCATATCCTTCTATGCCCTTAGAGATAATTCGTAACATAAAGTCCATAGTACCTGCCATGCTATAACACTCAGTGACTTCGTCGTAACTCAAAATAAGGCGTTCAAATTCAGCCAAATTAGTACGGCCATGGTTAGATAAACGCACATGGGCATAAACTAACATATCAAAGCCAAGCTTTTTCTCATCGAGTAAAGCAACTTTGCCTTTGATATAGCCATCTTGTTCTAGCTTGGCAATTCGACGCCAACAGGGTGACTGAGACAATCCTACTTTATCAGCAATGTCAGCGGTTGAAAGGCTTGCATCTTGCTGTAACAGTGCCAATATTTGGCGGTCAACTTGATTTAGAGACATTTTATTTCTTTATTATTTTACTAAATTGATTAAATTATACATCGCTTTATCGGCTACGTCTTGTGTTTTTATGCATTTTTTATGCGTAACTAGCCAAACTTACCACTTATAAATGGATTCGATATGCGTTCAACGGCAATTTTCGTATCAGGTCCATGCCCTGATAAAATTCGAGTATCATCAGGAAGTGTTAACACTTGCTCTTTGATAGAGTTCAACAATTGCGCGGCATCGCCTTTTGGAAAATCTGTACGCCCTACTGAACCTTTAAATATTACATCGCCAACCAACACAACTTGATGGGTAGCTTCGTAAAAAACAATGTGCCCAGGGGTATGACCTGGGCAATGTCGCACTATAAAACTTAAATCGCCAATTGTATAAGTATCACCTGCTTCTAACCAAACATCAGGATAAAAAGTGTCTATTGTTTTAAATCCAAACATCTGTGCTTGCATCGGCAGAGCATCAAACCAGAATAACTCATCTTTTTGAGGGCCGATTATTTTAATGTCAAAGTGTTCAGCTAACTGTTTTGCTGCACCAACATGATCAAGGTGCCCATGTGTTAATAAAATACTTTTAACTTCTACAGGTCGTTTTTCAAGCTCAGCGATAATTTTCTCTGCATCACCACCAGGGTCAACGACCACAGCTTGGCGAGTTCGCTTACAAATAATAATGCGGCAATTTTGTGAAAAAGCGGTTACTGGGAGCGTTATTATATCCATTATTTATTTCTTATCGTTCAATTTAGTGTCAAACGCCATAAGTACTGGGTATTTTAGATACGCTTGATCATAGAATGGCGTTTTTTGATAAAGCCAATTTAAACGCGCTTGCGCATCTTTTGCAAACTTTGCGTCTTCACGAATTTTTTTATCAAACTCTAATGCAAGTGCTGGCTTATCTTTAAGCATTTGTCTGGCATAAGGTGTTAATGCGTAATTTTCCATGTATTCAGTGCGTTGAAAAATAGTATTGAACTCACCCCAAGCAAAAAACGAATCGGGCGCTTCTGGGTGTAATAAATGAGTTGCTAATTCGCCAAGCGGTTGCGCGGTTATTACTTTAGACCAACCAGTCACAACCTTTTCATTGAGTGGTTGGTAGTCAAATTCAGCCGTTACTCTAAAACGACCTTCAAATGGAGTTTTATCAAATTCATGCTTAGTCACCGCAGCCACTTTCAAACTAGATATTGCCGTTGTTTCAGTAACCTGCTGTACTTCAATACCGTGAAGCTTAAGCTTTTTAACTATTTCAGGATAAGCGGGTGGAATGTAAAATGCTTTTGGAACAGTTACTGTTTGCTGTATATCTTTTTGCCAATAGATAGGCAATGCCGAATACTCCTGCTTTTCCCCTAAATATTTCACCTCCATTTGACCACTTAAAGCACTCTCACTACGGCTATATTTTATGCCTTTAAACGCAAGGGTGTCAGGGTCTTTGGCATAGCCTCGCTTTACAATAAGTTGGCTAGGTAAAAAAGCATGCTCTTTAGTGACGGCTTCAGCAAGGTGTTGATGATGCTCTGATAATGCCGTAATTGCACCATCTAAAAATACATAAGTTCCTAAAACCCGCTGTTTGTATGGTTTAAGTGAGTGATTCTCTACTAGGATACTCGGTAATGAACGCAAGTCCCCCCAACCATTTGAATAACGTGGCGTTGCAACCCAGCCAGCAAGACCTTTTTTAAATTCACGTTTATCCATTACAAACACTAAAGGCCCTGGAATATGCCCTTGTTGTTCTAACTTAGCATCAATCACTGGTTTAAAGTACTGATCAAGTGCTTGCGACACACTAGGTGATTCACTTGCAAACACTGGGTTATAGCCATATGTCACGTCATATTGATAATCTGCACCATCAGTAACATGAACATCAATATATAAATCTGGCTTATATTGATTTATTACCTTCATTACACCGCGAACACCTGGGGTGTCTAATTTAGTGTAATCACGATTTAAATTTAAGTTATTGGCGTTTGTTCTAAACCCCATTTCAACCGGACCACGCTGGTTTATGCGATTAAACTGGTTGCGTCGCTCATGCCCATCTACATTTAAAATTGGAATAAATAAAATATTAACCTTACTTAAAATATCACGGCGTTTTCCCGTTGCGATATCTCTAAGTAGCATGAAAGTTGCGTCTTTTCCGTCGATTTCTCCAGCATGAATACCTGCTTGAATAAAAATAGTCGGCTTTGCACTATGACTTATTTGGCTCGCTGAAAAATCACCGTCTTCGCTGGCAATGAGCATTTTAATTGCACGCCCTGCATTACTTGTCGCAATAGTCTGAACTTGAAATTGAGTTGGGTTAGCCGCAACTAATCGCTCAACAAAGGCCATTGTTTGGTTATAATCTGGAGAGTTCAACCCGTTACTCAGTTCGAAGTCGGTTGTTAAAGGACCTTTATCTTGCATTAACTCTAAACTTTGGCCTTGCCAAGGTAAAAGTGGTGGCAAGTGACTATCCAAGGTAACGGTGGCACTTAACAATAATAAACTGGCGATCATAGGACTCTCTAGCATTAGCCTTTGTAATTACATGAAATTATAACAAGGATAAATGAAGGGTCGCGTAAACTGCGGTGATTCAACAAAAAAATGCAGCCAATGACATAGCGCAAGATCAAGGCATGAAAAAAGGCGCTGTAAAAAGCGCCTTGCCACTCAAGAATGTGCTTAAAACATATCTTGATAAGGATTCGTTTGACTCAAAGTAATGGATTTTTCAAAACCAGGGATTTGCATATCTTGCTCTGAGATGACGATGTCATTTTCATCAATCATGCCATCACCAAAACGGTAAATAAGCTCATAATTACCTAAATCGGCTTGTTGCTGGTAGTCAGCTTTAGCAACTTTAACCACTTGATGTAATTGCTGATAATTATTAATCGCAACTTCACCATGGCGTTTTTGTAACATATGCATAGTTACTGATGGTGATAATACGGTTGCAGTAGCATTGTTACCACCAAATCCTTTAGAGTTAATAAATGCAATATCCATTTGCCCGCAGTTATAGTGCTCTGTGCGAATATCTAAACGTTCGCTGTGCACGTCATCGGCTACTTTATCTATGGTTGTAATACCCGGCATAATATGATGTGTAAATACGCCAAGTGCCATTGCTAATTGATCGCCACTTGCAGGCGCAATTGTATGACCTACATATGCTTTAGGGGCCGCTACTTTCCAGTTATCAATGGCAAAGGTTTGTGCTAAGCGATGGTATATAAGTGATTCTGTAACGCGATTTTGCGGCGTGCTTGAGCCATGCGCTAGAATAAAACTTCGTTCTTGAACTGCTTCTTGGCCTAAAATACTCGTCGCTAATGCAACTGATTTAGCCATAGTAATATAATTTCCAGGGCCAGGTGCGGTAATTGATTTTTTAACACCATCTGCATTTACGTAAACATCTGGCACTGCTCCCATGATGTCAGCACCTAACTCAAGAGCAAGCGCATCATCCATTAATATCGCTACTTGTGCACCCTCACCAATAGTAAAACCACAGTTTTCACCAAAAGGACGACTAGTTCGACGATGGTCAACCACATCGGTGTTATCTAATCGTTTTAGCCCTTCTTCATTGGCTAATGCGCCCATATTACCAAAGCCTTCGATGATCTCAGGGGTAATTGCACATTCAGACGATGCAACAACCGCTACTCGCGTACGCCCTGCTTGAATATCATTAACCGCAGCACGTAAGTTATATAAGAATGTTGCACAAGCACCCGATGTAGTAAACGTTGTGCCTACATTACCAGTAACATATGCATTGATAAAATCGGTCGACATGGTATTTAAACCCAGTGCCAATTGCTTAGTACTTACACGTTCACCCTGTTGGCGAGAACGAATTAAACCACCAAATCCTTCATCGTTCACCTGTCCTGCAACAGAAGCTGAATAGGTACCAATTTGATCTGGTTGCACACTATTCATGATCTGTTGCCAATCAAGGCCAGTCGAGCGGATCGCATCTGTTGCTGCAAAAATAGTGGCTTGCAAACCACGAGGTTGATATCGGCTATTGTACATCACAGACGGATCAAACCCTGTTGGAAACTGGCCTGCAGCTTTAATTGGATTATCACGTGTACTGGCATGTTTTATGTCAATATCAGCCGCAATGGTCACTTTTACTTTTTTACCTTCTAGCTCCTCTACTTGCCAACTCGCAGGTATTGGTTGGGGTAAATCACGCGCGCGAGTTTCAAAAACAATCTTTTCATCATTTGACACACTTAAGGTCATTTTTTGCTGCCAAGACGTGGCATCAACATCAAAATGATTTTTTTCAATTTTACGGATCAACGTACCTGTAATAATCTGCTCACCATATAGTGCTTCGATATTAGCTTGCTCGACGGCTGCGCCATTTTGATCTACTAATTGGCCTTGCTCTAACTTAACGAGATTCATTAGTGAGGCTAAGCCTAAAAATGTTTCTTGGCGCGCTTTAGCATCTAAACGGTCTAACACGATACGACGATAACCTTGATGAAATGAAGTTCGGCCTGCGGCGTTGATTCCGCCCATACCGACAATAACGGGTAATGCTGTCATAATTTACCTTGGGAAAACGTGTTAATGAATATAACTGCAGTTTAGATGGATTCAACAAACTAAATTGTGCTTTAATAGCCAAATATCAGGCTTTAAATGCCAATACCAACTGGTCGGAGCAATTAAGTGGACAAACAAGAAGCCTATACACCATTAAAAATTAGTTTATTAGTCTATCAGCATTTATTGATAACCAGTTTAACCCTGCCAATTGAAATGCTCAGAGCAGGTGAAGCATTTGCTAAAAGTCACTTAGATAAAAACCAGTTTCGCCCTTTAGAAATTTACCTCGTTGCAGAGGAACAGCAGCCTATAAAAAATAGAACCGGTCTGGCTATCATTCCTGATTGCACGCCAAGCGATGCCCCAAAAAGTGACCTTATTATTGTGCCAGGTATATGGCGAAACCCTCGCCCTGTGGTCCGTGCTAACAACGCACTGGTCAATTGGCTTGAGCAAAGCTGGAAAAATAACAGTCAAATTATCGGGGTGGGCACAGGTAATTGCTTATTGGCACAAGCAGACCTGTTAGATGGTCATCCCGCGACAACTCACTGGCATTACGCCGAACAATTCAAACGTGATTACCCTAAGGTTCTACTTAAGCCTGACTTTTTTATCACTCAGTCAGAACGTCTGTATAGTGTGGCTAGTTTGAATGCTCTTGCCGATGTAATTGTGCACATTATTAGTCAATATTATGGACAACAAGCTGCGCAACATGTTGAGCGTAATTTTTCTCATGAAATTAGGAAGCCCTATGAAGATCAACGCTACCTTGAAGGTGCAGTTGATAAACACCCTGATGAACTGATTGCGCAAATACAGTTTTGGCTCAAAAACAACTTAGCTGGGGAGCATACTTTAACCGAAGTAGCTGAATTATTTGGTCTAAGTTATCGTACCTTCACGCGTCGATTTCGCCATGCTACAAATCAAAGCCCTGTTGAGTATTGGCAACAACTTCGGGTGCAATCAGCCAAAGAACTTTTAGCTTCATCTAATCTTTCAATCCAAGAGGTGGCATTAGAGGTTGGCTATAACGACCAAGGGCACTTAACACGTGTATTTAAAAAATATTTATCGCAAACCCCCACAGCTTATCGCACTATTGTTAGACGTAAGTTATTTGGTTAAACAAAGTTACATAAGCATAATTAATGTTTAGGCTCTGTTGATTTAGTCTGCCGATAGTAACGTTTAGAATAAATCTTAACTTGGCGATGTACGCCTTTACTTAAACTTTTAAATTGAGCTTCAAGTACGTCTACACCATATAAGATACCAACCACCAAAACTGACAGCTTTATAGCAGCCCCATGATACTGTGTCGCTATCATCACTCCTATTGATGCCAGTACCCAAATGGTTGCAGCCGAAGTCACTCCAACAACAGCTCCATCCTTAGCGAGCATAACTCCCGCACCTAAAAAACCAATACCAGTTATTATTTGCCCCACTACGCGAGAATGGTCAATCACATCACCATGGAGCATAAATGCAGATGCTAAAAACAAATAAGTACCCAGTATAATTAATACTGAAGTACGTATGCCCACAGGTTTTCCTCGCAACTGTCGCTCGGCTCCTATTAACGCACCACAAAAAGCAGCGGTGCCTATCGCGCTCCACGAATATGGGCTTACATCTAACACTTCATACAAAGTCACGTCATTATCCTTTAAAACTAAAAGCAATAGCCGTTTTCAGCCGGTTAGACCCAAAAGCAGCCTCTTTGAAAAATCAGTCCAGGCAATTGGCACATGTTGGCAATCTATCGCTAACTGTTGGTCAATTTCATAAAATGGGTCATGCACATATAAACAGTGTTCATCTAAATGCGTTATACACACCCAATGGGGTGATTTCTTACCATCAAAACGATAAGTGCTGATCAGTATAAGAATAGCCATATCTGCTGCTAACCATTTAGCGATATCTTCAAGCGTAAAATCTTGGTATTTCACATCAAGCTGTTGATTAATCGCTTCTATAACAAACTGATTATGTACAGTATGCATAATTGCTTTTTTTTTCTCACTCCTCACACCATCAATAAATAGACTCTCACGGGTATTGAGCAATACTTGGGCATTAAACCCACCCTTTTTTGCTGCCAAATAATGCATAAATAGAAACACCCATACAGCTAAGTGATGGTTGCAAACTCGCTCACTTAACAGGATGGGTGCTTTAGCATAAGCTACAGGTGATTTATAAATGCTTTTTGATTATTTGGCTAACGAATAATTTTTAGCGTCAGGATAAGTAAAATTTATCTACAGGATTTGTTCAATAAAAAGCAGTTGTGTTTTATCTGCAATGGTAAAACTAAGCTCATCCTCTTTTTGTTTATTCATTAACAAGGAGCCTAAAGGCGACTGCGGTGTTAACACATAAATAAGTTGTTCTTTAATGGTCACGCTAAGGCCACCTGATAGTGGCCCAATAAAATACCACTTAGTGTTTTCATCTTCATCACTCACACATACTAAAGACCCTATTGAAACTTTATTAGCTGATGGCTCTTTAAATACTTTTTCAAATTCAATGATACTCAAATGGCAGTCATTAACACGTTCGGCTTGCCCTTGTGCTAAATATGCAGCTTCAAGACCTAATGTATCGTATTTATTTTCAGCTATATTTTCTTCGTGAGTCGCGGCATCGTGAGCCGTTTTCGCTGCTGCTTGCGCTGTCGCCAATTGTGCTTCAAGCGCAAACCGTAAATGTTCAATAACGTGAGTTTTAATCATAGGATGTTATTTTAAATACCAGTAATGAAGAGTATAAAATGCTGTTAAAGTTTATCAACTTAAGATAAAAAAGCAGCTAAAAGCACGCATAATTGTGCTTTTAGCGATTAAGCCACGGGTTAGCTATTTAGTAATCCACGGGGTGACTTTTGTAAGGGAGGCTGAGACATCAAACGTTGTTTTATCGTCTTGCCAGTCATCAGTAACGCTCACGTGGCAAGTATTTTTTACACAATTAAAAGCTGCATCATCAATACTAACCGGATCTGCAAATGTGAGTACCACGCCTTTTTGCTCAGGGAGTAAAAAACTCATCAGTTTACTAACAAAAAACCCTGATAAATCAGAGAGTAATTCATCAAATTCATCATTCAATTTATAAAGTTGCTGCTTATTTAAATCGCTATTAGTAAATTCACGCGCTTCAATTTGTAATTTTAGCTGACAGTCATGGTTATCATTTTGTGGTTCAATAACAATCACAGCTTTGTCGGTATCAAGCTGCTTGTCATAAGGCAATAGCAACTGTGCTTGTTCTGTATAGTTAAGCGGATACTCTTGGCGTTCTGTTATGATGCGACCTGTTTTAATTAAGCACGCATCGTTTGAAACTATATCTGTAATATAAAAATTTACTTGAGCAAACTGAAAATCACCTTTATTAACCACTTTTAAACGATCATAAAAACCATCATACGATACAACAAATTCTTTTGCCTGAAGCGTTGCACTAACAAAAACGCTGCACAACAAACCCACAAGTAAAGTTACGTTACACTTATTCATCAAAATAGGCCTTATTATGATTAATCATTTGGTTTAGCTCTTCTATATAGGCTTCACCGCGCTCTGAATACGACATTAAACCATAGCTGAGTTTAGTGGCGGTAACTGGCTTTTGTTGACGGCGTAAATCAGCACGAATTGAACGTAGCTCTTTGTACGCTGCATGGGTGTTAATATTTTTAAAATAAGAAGCAACTGCGTCACGAACAGAATTAAATGCGGCCACTTCATGCGCTGCACCAGAATTACGACGATTGGGGATCATGCCACAGCCCTGGCTATAACACCATTGACCAAAAAAGTTCAAGCCTATACGGGCAAAACGTGATGTTCCCCAAGCCGACTCGTTTGCCGCTTGCATTAAGGCAAGCTCTTTCGGAATAATATCCACACGCCGTAGTGCTTGGTTTAGCGATAAATTATTTATTATATTAGGTAACTTATAACTATTTAGAATATTTTTTACTTGCTTCGTTTGTTTAGCGTTCAAGGGCTCGTCATATTGAAGCATCATTAACGCGATTTCTAACGTAGCACGTTGCTGACGAATTTGTTTGTTTTCAGCTTCAATATGTGGACGAATAAAATCAAAAAACGCGCGTTTTTTTTCTTTTACGTCAGTAAAGCTATTAAAATCAGGTAGCTTTACACTATGAAGTGGCTTTTCTTTTTCCTTGACGATTAATTTTTCAGTGCTTTCTTGCTCTTCGGGCTGAGTCGTTGTTTTAATAAATGGATAAACCAACGCCCAAATAAAAAATAGACTAACGAGTAATTTAACTAAGTACTTTAGCATGTATTCTCTCTAAAAAACTGATATTGATGCATGGCTATATTCACATGCATGTAGCCGCGCATTATACTTAATAACAGCTAATTTAGAAACATCAGCCAATTAATATAGAAACTTTCATCAACTGAATGATTTATAATCTACTAAAATCCGTTACAATATTTATATCAACTTGTTAGAAGTCAGTGGAAAACCAATTCATGGAATTAGATTGGCAAAGTAGGATCATAAAACAGCAGAAATCTCGACCTAATGATAATCGCTCTGCTTGGCAAGTAGACCGTTCACGGATAATACACGCAGCTGCGTTTAGGCGACTTCAGGCGAAAACCCAAATTATGGGTATCGGGCTTAATGACTTTCACCGTACCCGTTTAACCCATTCACTGGAAGTATCACAAATTGGTAGCGGGCTACTACGTCATTTAGAAAAACAACACCCTGATTTTAATCATTTTCCAGATCAAAGTTTATTAGAAACCTTATGCTTAGCGCATGATATAGGCCATCCCGCGTTTGGTCATGGTGGTGAAATAGCATTAAATTATATGATGCGAGATCATGGTGGCTTTGAAGGTAATGCGCAAACCCTGCGAATAGTGTCTCGATTAGAGCCCTATAGTGATGGCCATGGTATGAACTTGACTCGCAGGACATTATTAGGCTTTATAAAATATCCAGCTTTTATTGACGACCTATGGCATACAATTCCTGAACATGACTCTAGCAGAGCCTTTATAAAAGCAGATGATTGGCGACCAACTAAAGGCTTGTACACTGATGATAAAAGTACTTTTGAATGGATTATTGCCCCTTTATCAGACGCTGATAAAAACAATTTTAGTCAAGCAAAGCCTATTGACGAATACAGATCAAAGACACTGTTTAAGTCTCTTGATGCTGCAATTATGGAGCTAGCTGATGACATTGCTTACGCCGTTCATGATTTAGAAGACGCAATTGCCACTGAGCAAATAACCTTAAAAGAATGGCAGAACCATGCAATACCAGTATTACAAAGTGTTGACTGTGATTGGCTTGAAACAAGCAATATAACAGCGCGTCTTTTTTTAGGTAGTGAAGCTCAGCGCAAAGATGTCATTGGTGAATTAGTTAATTTGTTTATAACTCAATCTTCAATAACAAGCACCGATATTGTATTTGAGAATCCTATATTGAATTTTACCGTTGTATTACCAGAGTCTTACCAACACTTGCTTGAAGCACTGAAGTCATTTATCTACCATCGCCTAATTAGGGCTTCGCACATGCAGCAAATTGAATTTAAGGGTCAAAAATTAATTATTGAGCTTTTTGAAGCCTTTACCTGCGATCCACTGCGCTTATTACCCGAGACAACAGCAAACCTTTATCGTCACGTGCAGCAACAAAACGGGAATACTCATCGCGTAATTTGTGACTATTTAAGTGGCATGACCGATGAATACGCATTTAAAACACACCAGCGGCTGTTTTCAAGTAATAACTAACGATTAAAGTAAGAAGTAAGAATAGTAAAACGCCGAAACTATAGTTTCGGCGTTTTATATTAAGGTAAAAGTGTTTTTACAGTGACTTTATGCCCATGTTATACAATGTAAAACCATAGATATCTGCATACTGATCAATTATTTTACTCGTTGGTGTACCAGCACCATGGCCCGCATTAGTCTCTATGCGGATCAGATAAGGATTAACCCCAGCCCCTTTTGTTTGTAGTTCAGCGGCAAATTTATATGAGTGTGCAGGAACGACGCGGTCATCATGATCCCCTGTCGTAATTAATGTTGCTGGATATTCAACCCCTTGCTTAACATTGTGTACCGGTGAGTAAGCTTTTAAATAATCAAACATTTCTTTGCTTTGCTCGCTGGTGCCATAGTCATATGCCCAACCCGCTCCAGCGGTAAATGTATGATAACGAAGCATATCTAAAACACCCACAGCAGGTAACGCAACTTTAAATAGCTCTGGTCGCTGGGTCATTACGGCACCAACCAGTAAACCACCATTTGAACCACCACGTACAGCTAGGTAGTCACTTGATGTGTATTTTTTATCGTTTAGGTACTCTGCTGCTGCGATAAAATCGTCAAATACATTTTGTTTTTTCAACTGTGTACCGGCATCATGCCAGGCTTTACCGTATTCACCACCGCCCCGTATATTTGCCACCGCATAAACACCACCTTGTTCAAGCCATGCAGCAATTGTTGAGCTAAAACCAGGTGTCATACTTGCGTTAAAGCCACCATAGCCATATAAAATAGTTGGATTTTTACCATCAAGCTTGGTGTCTTTTTTGTATGAGATAATCATGGGTACCTTAGTACCATCTTTAGATGAATAAAAAACCTGTTCAGATGTATATTGCTCTGAATCAAATTGCGCCCCGGATTTACGATAAACGTCAGATGCGCCCGTTTTCACATTAAATGCATAGGTATTACCTGGCGTTGTGTAGTTAGCAAACGAGTAGTAGAGTGTGTCGCTTTGTTTTTTACCGCTAAAACCACGGGCAGTTCCCACCCCTGGAAGACTAATTTCACGAACTAACTCACCTGATTTATCAAATTGCTGAACTTTTGAGATTGCATCAACCATGTACTTTGCAAAAAAGTAATCGCCACCTTTAGACATACTTAATACATTATCTGTTTCTGCAATTAAGTCTTGCCAATGATCAGGAGTCGGGTTTGTAGCATCAACAGTCACCACTTTTTTATTAGGCGCATTAAGGTTGGTTACTAAAAATAGCTTGCTTTCGTCGTTATCAAGTAGGTAAGTGTCTGATTCTGTGTGCTCTAAAATTGTCGTCAATTGACTATCAGGCTTTGATAAATCTTTAATGAAAAGCTTATTTCCTGATGTAGATACACTGGCTGAGATCAGTAAATAACGGTTATCACGGGTAACTGACGCACCAACATAACGGTGCTTTTCATCATCAGTGCCTCCATAAACTAGTTCATCAGAGCTTTGTGCTGTGCCTAATTTATGAAAATATACTTTATGCTGATCTGTTTTAGCTGATAACTCGCTGCCTTTAGGTTTATCGTAACTTGAATAATAAAAACCTTCATTAGCTAACCACGAAATACCGCTAAACTTAACGTCAACTAAATTTTCTTCAACAGGCTGCTTCGTTCCTGTATTTATGATAATAATTTTTCGCCAGTCACTGCCACCTTCGGAGATTTGGTACGCAGCCAGTGAACCATCTTCGGAAAATGTAAGGCCAGACATAGACGTTGTGCCATCATCACTGAACGTATTCGGATCTAAAAATACCTCAGCTTCACCATCACCGAGTTTACGAAATAGAACGTATTGATTTTGTAGCCCATCATTTTTATAAAAATAAGTGTATTTACCTTCAATAAAGGGAGCAGTCACTTTTTCATAGTTCATCAACTTTTCAAGGCTGGCTTTTAATGTGTCACGATAAGGAATAGTGTCTAGGTAGGAAAATGTCGTATTATTTTGAGTCTCAACCCAGTGGGCTGTTTCATCGCTCATATCATCTTCTAACCAACGATAAGGGTCGGCTACTTTTTCATCAAAATAGATATCAACAACAGCTCCTTTTTTAGTTTCAGGGTAGGTTAACTGCTGTGTAGTTTCGTTTTTAGTTATTACTTCTTTTTCACTTTTATTAACAGGCATATCCGAACAACCACTTAGTGCTGCTATAACGGCGCAGGCTAAAACTTTTTTTAACATTATATTTTCTTTCTCGCTAATTAGTTACCTTATAACATATTTTTTTACGGGACTATTGTCTAGCGTAATGCGACTAATAGATTGTGCTACTGTGAATATATGTAAACATGCTAAATGCAAGTTAGAAAACTATTCACTTAAAAGGTGTATAAAATGGAACAACAAAATAAACAAAAAACCTTTAAGATATATTAATGGGTAAATTCGCCGGTGAACAGCCTGCTTTTATTAACTGCCAATGCTATAGTAGCGCTAATTTTTGTTTTTTAAGATATTAAAATGTATCGATTATTTGAGCGGATGACAAAACCGTTCCCTGAACAACAGCCAAGCCAACCACCTGAAACTCTGCTTGCCTTCTGCCTGCACTATACTAAGGGTATGGAGCTATCTTTAGTACTAATGTCACTCAGTGCTGCAATGTTGGCCATTTTAGAAGTATCTCTTTTTAGTTACATGGGTCAACTAGTAGACTGGTTGGGAACATACACGCCAGAAACACTCTTTGTTGAGCAAAAATCAGAGCTCATTAAGATGGCTGTTGTCTTGCTGGTGGTATTACCCATAGTGGTGTTTTTTCACTCGGCTATATTACACCAAGCACTTCTTGGTAATTACCCCATGTCGATTCGTTGGTTGGCACATCGCTATTTATTACGCCAAAGTGTTAGCTTTTATCAAAATGAATTTGCTGGACGTATCGCCACAAAAGTAATGCAAACATCGTTGGCGGTTCGAGAAACCGTAATGAAGTTACTTGATGTACTGATGTATATTGTGGTTTATTTTGGCGCCATGGTATTTTTAGTTGCCGAGGCAGATTGGCGATTAATGATCCCACTACTAGTCTGGCTTGCACTTTATGCTGCAATTCAAATGTACTTTGTGCCAAAGCTAAAGCGTATTGCCAGCTCACAAGCCGACGCCCGTTCTGAAATGACTGGCCGAATTGTCGATAGTTATACAAATATTTCAACAATAAAACTGTTCTCATACACCCAGCGTGAAGAGCAATATGCAAAAGATAGCATGGACGTATTTTTACAACCTGTTTATAAGCAAATGCGGTTAGTCACCAGCTTAAATTTTTGCATTAATAGCCTTAATTATTTACTGGTTTTTAGTGTATCAGCATTATCTCTTTATCTTTGGTCATTAAGTGCAATCAGCGCAGGTGCAATTGCTATCGCTGTCAGTTTATCTCTTCGCTTAAATGGCATGGCACAATGGATTATGTGGGAAATTAGCAGCCTTTTTGAAAATATTGGTACAGTCAGTGATGGTATGAAAACCTTGTCGACACCGATTGATGTTGATGATGAACCAAATGCTAGTACACTGGCGGTTAGTGAAGGGCAAATTATATTCGATAACGTGTTTTTTAACTATGGTAAAGTGGCTAATGAAACCAACCGAGGCCCAGTTATTAATGGCTTAAATTTGAACATAAAACCCGGTGAAAAAATTGGCTTAGTGGGTCGTTCTGGTGCAGGTAAATCAACGCTCGTAAATCTCTTACTGCGTTTTTATGATGTTGACAGTGGTGCAATAAAAATCGATGGCCAAGATATATCAAAAGTCAGTCAGCAAAGCTTAAGAAAATACATTGCG
Organism: Pseudoalteromonas sp. APC 3893; assembly: GCF_030408095.1. Lineage (NCBI taxonomy): Bacteria > Pseudomonadati > Pseudomonadota > Gammaproteobacteria > Alteromonadales > Pseudoalteromonadaceae > Pseudoalteromonas > Pseudoalteromonas sp. APC 3893. The sequence goes on along the minus strand of NZ_JASDCD010000001.1, from coordinate 863,258 downwards.
ATGGTTACGCAAGACACCTCTTTACTGCACCGTTCAGTTAAAGAAAACATTCTTTATGGCCGCCCAGATGCAACCGATGAACAAATGATTAATGCCACAAAACAGGCTAAAGCCATGGAGTTTATCGAAGACTTAGAAGACAGCAAGGGCAATAAAGGGTTTGCCGCACAAGTAGGCGAGCGCGGCGTCAAACTCTCGGGTGGCCAACGCCAACGCATCGCAATTGCACGAGTATTGCTTAAAAATGCCCCTATTTTAATTTTAGACGAGGCCACAAGCGCCCTTGATTCTGAAGTTGAAGCTGCAATTCAAGCTAGTCTAGATGATTTAATGACAGGCAAGACGGTTATTGCCATTGCTCATCGCCTATCAACCATTGCCCAAATGGACAGACTAATTGTGCTTGATGAGGGCGGTATCGTAGAACAAGGCAGTCACGAACAGTTATTGTCTCAAAACGGTATTTATGCGGCGCTATGGACCCACCAAACCGGTGGATTCATAGGCGTTGAATGAAGGAAGCAAGTTAGCAAGTTAGCAAGTTAGCAAGTTAGCAAGTTAGCAAGTTAGCAAGTTAGCAAGTTAGCAAGTTAGCAAGTTAGCAAGTTAGCAAAGCTTAGTCGGTGCTTTAGGCTAGTCAATTTAAAGTTAAATATACTTCAGTTTTAACTATCTGAAGTATATTTAACATCGCTATCAAGCCTAAATAATCGAGACTAACATCAATTAGCATAGTCATATTGACTAAAGTACCGCTTGTAACTGTTAATATTTTTCTAACCTTCCCCCTTTTATAAGCTTCAATCCTAGACCTTTGACTAATCCCAACTTGTACAAACTTGCTTTACTCTAGGCATTCAATATTTATTGCTTTGAAAAAGCTGTATTTAATTTTGAAACAGAGCAGCAAGCATGTTGCCGGAGAAGTTATGACAACAACATCACAGGATAAGAATCCACCCAACGCTAACACCGGTGATCACGATAACAGTGTAAACGGTAGTTATGAAAACCTCCATAAGCCCAGTTCATCATTTGATACCCGAGATGAATATCTCGAGCATGAACTACAAATAATGCAGCCAAAACGCTGGCGAGCAAACTTGCCTTTTCGTGATTACCGTTTTGAGTTTGAAGATACTATTCCAGCTATGGCAGGAACTATAGGTAAAGTTGTGATGGTTGGTGCAATTGCTGCTACCTTTGCGGCTCCGCTCGGTTTAGGTGATGCCTTTATATTAGAGAATGTGCGCTACGAACTATTAATTGTCGCATTTTTCATTATATTGTTTTCTGGATTCATTTTACCTACCGCTAATTTAGCGGGTACACATGGCCCTTTGATCCCCCTTATACCTATTGTGGTTGCAGCAGGCGGCCACCCAATGGCTTTTGGTTTATTGATAGGCGCATTTGGCTTTATTCTTGCCATCAGTAAAGGAGGTAGTTTACTTGCACGATTAACCAGCAAAGGTGTATGCGGAGGATTACTGCTCTATTTAGGGTTTATCGGTACTATTTCCCAGGTTAAAAAGTTATTTTCGTGGGCTGAAAGCATTAATATGAGCCACATAGCCTTCATTGTAATTTTAGCGACTATATTACTTTATGCACTCTTAGAGCACTTTAAAAAACGTTGGCTTGCTGTGCCGTTAAGCTGCTTAATTGGCGGTGTCACAGCGTTTGCTTTAGGTGCACCTTTTGAATTCAAAACAGCACCTGGCCTACCTAATATGAATCCAATGTACTGGTGGGGTGAAAATACTGGCTGGATGCTTGGTTTACCTACCCTCGAAAGCTTTGTTGTTGTGTTACCTTTTGCCATACTCGCTGTAGCAATGTGGTCACCTGACTTTTTAGGCCATCAAGTATTTCAAAAAATTAGTTACCCGCAACGTACTGAAAAAGTACATATGAATATAGACGATACTATGTTTAGCGCATCGGTTCGTCAAACCTGTGGTTCATTACTGGGGGGCTCTAACTTTACCTCATCTTGGGGTACGTATATTGTGCCAGCGGCTATCGCTAAGCGCCCTATCCCTGCTGGCGCTGTGTTAACTGCCCTATTTTGTATTATTGCTGGTATTTGGGGATACCCTATGGATTTAGCCATATGGCAGCCAGTACTTTGCGTTGCGCTAATTGTAGGGGTATTTATACCACTGCTTGAGGCAGGGATGGAAATGACCCGCGAAGGCAAAACCACTCAGTCCGCAGCCATTGTTGTATTTGCATCAACGCTGGTAAATCCTGCATTTGGTTGGTCTCTGACAATGCTGCTTGATAACCTGGGTCTAATTGGTTGTAAAGAGCGAAGTGCTGAGCTAAGCCCGATGAGTCGTTGGAAAATTCCGTTGATAATGTTTGTTCTATTAACCAGTGTAATGGCTATGGTCGGAATGCTACCTGGAATACCTGCACTGCTAAGTGATTTCAGACATTTATAAATAACCATCTTATACAAGCAGCAAACTAAGGGTTAGTTTGCTGCTTTTTATATTTTCTGAATGGATTTTTAAAAAGCAATTAAACGTAAACCTAATAGAACCAGCATCACCATATTTGCCCCTACACCCGCTAAAAAGAAATAGCTTCGAGGACTTGGATTTTTTTCTGTCGCAATAACATAATAAAGTGCCATGTGAATACAGCGAGCAATAACATAAACCCACATGCAAATTGCAAATACAGCACTGTGGTAACCAATTATGAATGAAAAGAAAACAGTGCCTAAAAACAACACACTATTCTCAAGGGTATTTTTAAACGTACGATGCGCCCTAAAGACAAAGCTATCGTGACTTAAATTAGAATCAATTTTACCTGGTACTGCATCTTTTTGGCTGGCTTTACTAAATGTAGCAACAGCCCATTGAGTAAAAACCATAATCAAGTAAAAATACAGAGCAAAATAGGCAGACAAAGCAAGTTCAGTCATCATTATTCCTTTTTTATTTAGATACTTACCATAAAGCAAAAAACAAGCCTGTTATAACCAACTGAATAATATGTAATTTCATATATGATTATTATCTAATATGTAAAAAATAGTCTTGCTTGTATAAAAACTACATTAATGTGAGTCATCATGTTTTTGATAGGTGTTATGTTTGCTGTATTGGGTGGTTTTAAATGTAATCTGCGGCTAAAAAAGTTCACTGCTAATATTTTTTAGATGGCATCAAATACCCATAAACAGAATATATATCAGTAATCTAATGTATGCATATTATCAATTGAAGTGTTCTAACAAACTAAAGTGTATGTAAACAGGTAATAAGTTTAGATTGAAAAACAAAGAAGACCTAGCTTCTTTGCTTTAAAGAAGTCGTTTTTGCTAAAACAAAGATGCATTTAACCACAAGTGCAACAAAATACTTGCAGCATAACCTAGTGCAATAACAGGCGTCCATTTTAAATGACCAAAAAAGGTGTAGTAGCCTCTGGCTTGTCCCATCAATGCAACACCTGCCGCGGAGCCTATTGATAACAAACTGCCACCTACTCCCGCAGTAAGCGTAATGAGTAACCACTGCCCATGAGACATATCAGGCTGCATAGAAAGTACTGCAAACATCACAGGTATATTATCTATCACCGCTGAAATAACCCCTAAAAAGATATTAGCGGATGTTGCTGACCAATTTCCGTAAAGCATCTCAGACATTAAATTTAGATAACCCAAAAAGCCCAAACCACCGACACACATAACAATGCCATAGAAAAACAATAAAGTGTCCCATTCAGCGCGTGACACTTTACTAAACACATCGAATGGCACCACACTACCGAGTTTGGCGATGCGGTCATTGTCACCAATTTGTTCTGCATGGGCCTTTTTACGCGCTAATGAGCCCGGTAATGTCATTCTTAAAAAGTAACCAAAAAACTGTAAATAGCCTAATCCCATCATCATACCTAGTACGGGAGGTAAATGTAAAAAGCTATGACACGCAACGGCCGTTGCTATGGTTAATAAAAATAGCGTTATAATTCTCAACGCACCGCGTTTAAGCTCAATTTCTTCGTACACCGCTGAAGGCTGTTTATTTGCAACATAAAAACTCATTATCGCAGCAGGTACTAAATAGTTTGCTAAAGCCGGTAAAAACAATACTAAAAACTCATTAAAATGAACGAGTCCCGCTTGCCAAACCATTAAAGTGGTAATATCACCAAAGGGGCTAAATGCGCCACCAGCATTGGCCGCAATAACGATGTTGATACAACTTAGATTAATAAAAGGCTTATCACCCTCTGCCACTTTCATTACTACTGCACACATTAATAATGCAGTGGTCAGGTTATCTGCAATTGGAGAGATAAAAAATGCTAAAAACCCGGTGATCCAAAAAAGGTTCTTATAATTAAAGCCCTTTTGAATCATCCATGAACGTAGCGCATCAAACACACGCCTTTCTTCAAGGGCATTAATGTAAGTCATTGCAACGAGTAAGAACAGCATAAGCTCGGCAAATTCGAGTAAATTGTGTCTAAACGCGGACTCAGTAATGCCCGGTATATCATTGTTTACATAATACGCACCGATTAAAATCCATATCAGACCCGCAGCAACCAGTACTGGTTTAGATTTTCGTAAGTGGAGCTTTTCTTCAAGCATAACCACTGCGTACGCAATGCAAAATATAACAATACACAGCAAGCCAACGTTCGAAGTTGTAAGATTTAATTGCCCTTCACTAGCCCATGCAGGAGAGCAAAATAGTAGTAACACTAAGCTAAATAAACTTAAGCCTCGTAATAAATTTTTCACACGGTACGTCCTGTTTTAATTTTAAATACGGTATTTTTATAACCAATTTTTTGTTGTCGTTATTATTAATGAGGGATGTTATAAAAAAGTTGACGTAAGTTATCATAATTTTACATAAAGGGAATTATACTCAAGTCTAAATATTCATTCTTTAGTGTTATATAAAAAATAACATCGATGAATACCTAATCGCGACTTTGAATTTTGCTTGTACGTTTATAAATTTAATTATTGCACTTTTAACAACTTAGCTTTACTTGTAAGCTGTAACCAACTAATGAACATCAACAATGAATTAAGGTAACATATGCGATTAGGACCAGGTTTACTCGTCACCGCAGCTTTTATCGGCCCTGGGACAATCACTAGTGCAAGTATTGCCGGTGCAAACTTTGGCTTCGCACTGATCTGGACATTACTATTTTCGGTCATTGCGACAGTATTATTGCAATCAATGGCAGCACGCTTAGGTGTTGCTACAGGTCTAGATCTCGCTCAAGCTCTACGTACTCATATACACACTCCCTTATTTAAGAAACTAGCAGCAGTTTTAGTTCTTAGTGCCATTGGGATTGGTAGTGCCGCTTATGAAGCTGGTAATTTGAGCGGCGCAAGCATGGGATTAATTGAAATATTCCCTCAAGTGAATGCTCAAATATGGACGCCTCTAATTGCAATTTTTAGTGCTGCCCTACTTTATAGTGGTAAACATAAAGTAGTGGAATCTGCTCTGATCCTGTTAGTTATTTTAATGAGTTTGGTGTTTATCTCCACGTTAGTCATGGCAGCACCTCCTATTATGTATATTCTCGAAGGGTTTATACCCAGTATTCCAAAGGGTTCTATGACAACAGTACTTGCATTAATTGGCACTACTATCGTGCCTTATAACCTCTTCTTACATTCAGGAGTGCTTGCAGCACAGCATGATAAAAATAGTGATAAAGCCACCATTATCAAACAAACTAACCTAGATACAGGTTTATCTATTTCATTAGGGGGTGTGATCACCTTGGCTATTTTATCTACTGCTTCAGTTGCTTTTTATGGCACAGATGCCGGTAAAATAAGTGCTGCAAATATGGCTATGCAGCTAGAGCCGCTACTTGGTAATGCTGCACATTACTTTTTTGCTATTGGCTTATTTGCCGCAGGATTAACCAGCGCGATCACCGCACCTTTGGCAGGTGCTTATGCCGTTTGTGGTATGCTGGGTTGGTCTAACGATATGAATGAAAATCGATTTAAATTGGTTGCAGTTATCATTTTAGTTTTTGGCGCCACAGTCGCATCGCTTGGTTTAGACCCCGTTGCAGTCATTATTTTTGCACAAGCAGCTAATGGGTTGTTACTACCGATTGTTACTACCTACCTTGTATGGTTGGTAAATCAAGAATCTGTGATGGGTGATTACACTAACTCACGATTTGTAAATTTTCTTGCGTTACCTGTATTAATACTGATTTTTTCACTCAGTAGTTATAAGCTAATTAGTCTATTGATACAGTAATGCTTAAAAAAGCCGCTATTGTTAGATAGCGGCTTCAAATATCTGTTTAGTTACAGAGTTGATAAACTTACGGTTAAAACAATAATTGATGGAAATAGTTTGTTCATTTTTATATCCTTATTTAAAGTTGCCAAGCGTAGCTTAGTTTTGTAAAGAAAGTGCGCTGATCACGCTCTATATCTTCAAGTGAATCATCTTGGTAACCTTTATCTGAATAGCCTAGGTAAAATAATGTTTGGGCATTAATTTTATATGAGTAGACTAACTGACTACCATAATCACGGTTTATTTTATCTACTGCATAGTAATAGGCGTTTTCGTTGCGATCGATGTCTTCAAATTGCAAAATAAGTTTAAGCATGGAACGCATATTGAATTTATAATAAATTCGTAAATCGGTCAGGTTCGCGGTAAATACATTATCCCCCTGTGGATTATTTAACCGACTGTAGCTATGCTCTAGTTGAACTTGCCAGTGATCATTTATATCCCACGTTAGTTCTGGCTCTAACGTAAATAAGTCCCCCAGTTGCTCATTGCCGTAATCTATTTTACTACCAAACTCAGTATATAAGTTTAACGTGAGATCCTTACTCGGTTTAAAACCGCCCCAGATATAGCCGATATTTTGGTTATAAAACTTATCGTCGTAGTTTTCATTTCTATGAACATAGCCAACCTCTAAAAATGACTGCATCTGCCCTTTTAGAAAAACATAGCCTTCGTATTCTTCCTCTAGCAAACTGCCATCTTGCGCCCAAGTTTTATCCCAATCAACATTATATGAGTATTCCGTAACCAGCTCGTTTGCGTCTAAATACCAAGTTTGCCCGCCACCTAGTAACGCTTTTTTATAATCGACTTGAGCTTGATAGCCTAAGTCAGTGCGGTAGTCTTCACCAATATCTTCATAACTAGCCAGTAATTTATAATCACGTTTCTCACGGGAAAACTCGAGCTTATAAGCTGTATCTGATTGACTTTCATTTAAACCATAATTATCAATTAAAAAAGCTGAATTGTTAGTATCAGAGGTCGCAACTTGGTACAACACGCTATCTGATTGGTTAAACCAATAGCTGCCATCAAGTGATAAAACCGTATTATGATAATTATCAGCTTCACGATGTGTTGTGCTAATACCAATTGTGCCTTGTTCGCCAATATCATACTGATAACGACCAACTGCAGCTTTTGATTTCTCTGCTAAATTTGCAAATCCTGAGCCTTGATTGGTCGGAAGTAAAATGCTGGTATTTTCATCATCAGCATACATGAACGCATAACTATGAGCGTCAGTTTTACCAGTTACTTTAGCCCCTATGTCAGGCTCGGCAATCGTACGGGTATAAAGTAGTTCGAATAGGCTACTTTTAAAATAGGATGCACCATCTAAAAAGAATGGGCGTTTTTCAGCGTAATAGATTGAATAAGTGGTGTTTACATCAAGCTCTAAACTATCAGTTTCAACTTGTGAAAAATCTGGGTTTATCGTGGCGTTTATAACAGCGTCTTGGCTAATACCCCAACGTATATCTAATCCTGCTTCGGTATCTATATCACCGTTTTGCCAATCTCCCGGCACTGTCTCTTTTACATCATGCCTTAGTGCTGTCAAGGTGGGGGTTAACTGGATATTTTTACTGGGCTCCATCGCATTAAAACCCGTTATTTTATCAAATTGACAAAAGCTGCATTTTACATCACGATCAAAACCAACATTTGACATCTGATACATCACATCACGTGGGAAGTTACGCCACAAAGCGATACTCCACGTCATATCCGCTTTATTTTTTGGAAACCGTAATGCAGTGAAAGGAATGCGCATTTCTACCACATAACCTTGGTCAGTTATTTGCCCTGCACTATCCCAAATTGCATCCCAAGATGGGTCTTCACTCCAGCCATCAGTATCTGTCATACGCATATCTCCCTGCGCACCCAGTGGATTTACGTAAAACTCGTAACCTGTTCTTTCATCATTAAAGGTATCAATCATTAATGCAACATTGTCATCCGTCCACAATGTATCACGATCGCGAAGCGCAGCACGGATATTTTCAGGTTTGTCGTCATAAGCGATAATGGCAACATATAAATACGTTCCATCTTCATATAGGTAAGCATCTGTTTTAACTGGTGGCGCGCCCTTTTCATTGGGTTCATTTTGATAGATTAGCGGAATCAGCGTGGCATCTTGCCAATGCGACTCTAAAAGCTGTCCGTCAAGATCAATTGATTGTTCAAGGTGAGCCAAGTTAAAGTTTTGTTTTTGTGCAAAAACATGCGTACTGAAATAAACTACAAAAATATAAAAAAGGGTTTTTATTATTTGATTTTGATACTGCATAAACATCCATTTAGGTTCGATTACTCAGCAGGAGTAAATTAACCAGAGGATTGTAATTTAGTAAGGTGCATTTGTTAACACTTTTATAGCTAAAATGTTAAAAACAATAATTATTTCGCAGTGATTTGAGGCAAAGTTAGATTATGTTTCAATTAATTTTAGTTTACCCACCACACCATTCCAGCTGTCAGCATCATTGGGGGCTGTTTTTACTTCGGTTATTCGCGGCCATACTAACGCGAGCTCAGCATTCAATTCAGTAAACTCTTGCTGATCTTGAGGAAGTTCTTCTTCTTGATAAATTGCCTCAGCGGGACATTCAGGCACACATAAACCACAGTCAATACAATCAATTGGACTAATGGCTAAAAAGTTAGGACCTTCATAAAACGCATCGGCTGGACACACAGCTACACAATCAGTGTATTTACACTTGATACAATTTTCTGTAACTACAAATGCCATTATTCCGTTTACCTAAGGTTTATATACTGTCAGGGCGGGATCATACCCAACCACAGCGAAAATACAATAAATAATCGCTGCCATCATTAGCTAAATTAACGTAAAATACATGCCTATTGTGAGCATAGCTAATGCGTTATTGCTAAGACACCTAACAGAGAAAAAATATGATACGTTTAACAGAAATAAAGCTACCGCTTGATCATGAAGAAGATGCCCTACAACAGGCAATTTTAACTAAACTTGGCATAGAAAAAGCGCATTTAAATAGCTTTAATGTCTTTAAACGTGGCTACGATGCACGAAAGAAAACCGCTATTTTACTTATTTACACACTTGATATAAACGTCGAAAATGAAGCTGAACTGTTGGCTAAATTCAGTAAAGATCAACATGTAAAGCCCGCCCCTGACACATCTTACAAATTTGTCGCTCAAGCCCCAGCTAATTTAACACAGCGTCCAGTGGTTATTGGTTTTGGACCATGTGGTCTATTTGCCGGTCTTGTGCTTGCGCAAATGGGCTTTAAGCCTATTATTTTAGAGCGTGGTAAAGAAGTAAGGGAGCGCACAAAAGACACGTTTGGCTTTTGGCGTAAACGCACTCTAAATACTGAATCAAACGTACAATTTGGTGAAGGCGGTGCAGGTACATTTTCTGACGGTAAACTTTATAGTCAAGTGAAAGACCCTAAACATTATGGCCGTAAAGTGATCACCGAGTTTGTTAAAGCCGGCGCACCTGAAGAAATTCTATATGTAAGCAAACCACACATTGGTACATTTAAACTAGTCACCATGATTGAAAAAATGCGCGCGCGAATAGAAGAGCTTGGCGGCGAAATCCGTTTTAGCACTCGCGTTGACGATATCCTACTCGAAGATGGCCAAGTAACTGGTTTAAAGTTATCGACTGGTGAGCAACTCGATACACAACATGTCGTACTTGCTGTTGGTCATAGTGCCCGTGATACATTCCAAATGGTTCACGACAAAGGTATCTATGTTGAAGCAAAACCATTCTCGGTAGGCTTTAGAATCGAACATAAGCAATCAATGATTGATGAGTGCCGTTTCGGGCCTAACGCAGGTAACCCTATTCTTGGCTCTGCTGATTATAAACTGGTACATCACTGCGATAACGGCCGAACTGTGTATAGTTTTTGTATGTGCCCAGGAGGCACTGTCGTGGCTGCAACGAGCGAAGAAGGACGTGTTGTTACCAATGGTATGAGCCAATATTCTCGTAGTGAGCGAAATGCAAATAGCGCGATAGTCGTGGGTATTTCACCTGAAAAAGACTTTCCAGGCCACCCACTGGCAGGTATCGATTTGCAACGTAAATTAGAAGAGCAAGCTTATGCGCTTGGCGGTAGTAATTACGATGCGCCAGCACAATTAATTGGCGACTTCTTAAAAGGTAAAGACTCAAGTGACTTAGGTGATGTTAAACCATCGTATACACCAGGTATTAAACTCACTGATTTAGCTAAAGTATTACCAAGTTTTGCCATTGATGCGATCCGCGAAGCTATTCCAGCGTTTAATAAACAAATTCGTGGTTTTTCATCGAATGATGGTCTATTAACTGGCGTTGAAACACGTACTTCATCACCAATCTGCATTAAGCGTGATAAAACCATGCAAAGTATAAACACCCAAGGCTTATACCCAGCTGGTGAAGGGGCCGGTTATGCGGGTGGAATTTTATCTGCGGGTATAGATGGTATTAAAGTGGCAGAGGCGCTGGCGTTATCAATGCTAGAAAAACACAGCTAAAAGCACTTATAGATTCAAAAAGCCTGAACTTATCAGGCTTTTTTGTGCTTTAAAGTAACTGCGTGTTATTTCTTAAGCGTTAGTTTTTCACCCTTAAGTGACTTACGTACACCTGATATACGTGAGCGATTTTTAGCTCTTGCTTCACCCGTTGCTTGTCCTGAAGGTTTATTTGCACGACTACGACGAAGGTGAGAAGGCTTCTTACCAATTTTATCAATTAAAACTTCGCGGTTACTCACTTCATAACCCGCTAAATATTCTCGCTTAATTTTTTGGCCAATTAACGTTTCAATTTCAAAAAGCATGTTTTCTTCTTCGCGGCTTACGAATGAAATTGCTTGGCCCTGATTACCAGCGCGGCCTGTTCGACCAATTCGATGCACATAATCTTCAGCAAGCCACGGCAAGTCAATATTGATAACACGAGGCAAACCATCAATATCAATGCCGCGAGCAGCAACTTCAGTCGCAACTAAGACACGAACCTTGCCTTCTTTAAAGTCTCTTAATGCGCGACGGCGATTACCTTGGGTTTTATCACCGTGACACACGGCAGCAGGAATACCATCTAAGTTAAGTTCTTTAACCAGTTCATCAGCCGTGTCTTTCATGTTTACAAAGACCAGCACTTGCTGCCAATTTTTCTTGCCTATAAGCTCAGATAATAGCTCTTGTTTACGGCGCTCTTCCACAGGATAAACCACGTGGTGAACGGTCGCAGCGGTGCTGTTAGTTTGATCTACTCTGATGATTTCAGCTTGCTTTAATACTGTGCTGGCAAATTGTTTAATTGCCGAAGGGAACGTTGCTGAAAACAGTAAAATTTGGCGCTCTTCAGCACAACCGTTTATCACCGTTTGCATATCAGTAATAAAGCCCATATCAAGCATACGATCGGCTTCATCAAGCACCAAGTGATTTACCTGTGCGAGGCTTAGATTACCAAGACGAATATGATCAAGTAAACGCCCTGGCGTTGCAACAACGATATCAGCCCCTTCTTTTAAGCCATTGGCTTGACCCGCAATGTTAACGCCACCAAATAAGCACACAGTTTTAAGTGATGTGTATTTAGCAAAATCTTTAATATTGTTCGCGATTTGTTCAGCAAGTTCACGTGTAGGAGCAAGTACTAATGCACGCGGAGCGTTCGTCGCTGTATGCTCAACTTCAAATAGCTTTTGTATAATAGGCAATGAAAATGCAGCTGTTTTACCGGTACCCGTTTGAGCACTGGCTAAAACGTCTTTACCTTTACGTACTGCAGGAATAGCGCCACGTTGAATGGGCGTGAGGGTGTGATAGTTAAGTTCGTCTAACGCCTGAAGAAGCTCAGGGGCAAAACTAAAAGATTTAAAATTCATGCTGTATAACCTACGGCCACATTATCAAGGGTCGCAAATTATACAGCAATTCTGTGGCAACAGTTAGTTATAACTTAACTAAAGTGCCTTTTAATGCAACGCCGGCCATGATTGTACCTGCGCCACACTCATATTCGGTGCTACTAACAAATTCACGTTTTTTATAGTAAGACTGAATGTTAACAACTGCATTCATACCCTCTTTAACTGCGCGCTCTTGCAACGCTTTTAAAGCACTGAGCATAACCCACTCACACGCCTCTTGGTCACTTTTATTAAATGCATTGGTTTTTTTATTCGTGATCACTTCGCCGTATTTACTGCTCTCACTACCATAACTTTGATCAGCAAAATATAGCGGAATATCGAGTAATGCGCTTTTTGCTTTGCTCGTTTCTAACAGTGACTGAATAGGATATTTACCTATATCATCACGTGCTTCAACCGCAGTGACTGTTAGCATTGATGTAGCTAATAATAAGCTTGTCATTAATTTCATTTTATATTCCTTCTTTGGTATAGAACTTCCATGCAACTCCAAAACCAAACGAGATACTACTATCTTGTTTCACTAAGGGACTACGTTGCTGTTTACTTTGAGCTAGATGGTGATATTTAATAAAACCACCTAGCCAATATTTTTTACTATCAAAATTAAGCCCCAACGACATATCAGCGCCAGAATAGCCCGACTGACTGTTAAACTCAGAACGTGCATTATGTGTATCTAATGCAGATATACCATAATAATAATTTAAGTAACGGTCATCGGCAAAATTAGCATTTGCTCGTATACTGGTAGTAATTTCATACGTTGGCGTAATAAGCACAGGGCTCTCATAATAAACACTCGGGCCATAACGCCAACCGACGTTAGTCACTGAGCTAAAATCAGTTGCCATAGCTTTACGGGTAAATAAGCCAATATAAAATTGTTCTGCCGCTTGGGGATCACCTTTAAAGTAATAATTTAGCGAAGGCCCAAGTTCAAATACCCAATCTAAATCATCCATGCCTTCACGGGCTTGATTGTCTTCACTGTCTACAGCAAGGCTCACACCCGCAGATATATCTAGGTGTACATTATCAAAATGCCATAAGTAACCAGTAAAGCTGTTACGGTCCACATCTAACTCATCACTTTGATAACGAACATAAGGCACTGGCATTATGTATTGTTCACTTTGATCAGAGCCTAAGTAATGAGGAATATCAGCCATAAAGGCGCCGCCACCAATTTCCAGTTTAGCAGCAGCCACACTCACCGAACTGTATAAACACAGCGAAATCAACAACCACGATATATTATTCACTTTTGAAGCGCTTAAATATTAATGAAGTATTGATGCCGCCAAACGCAAAGTTATTGCTCATTACATAGTCAGTGTTGATTTCTCGACCACACTCTGTGATGTAATCCAAAGCTGCACATTCATCGTCCACTTCGGTTAAATTAATTGTTGGGGCAAACCAGTTATCAGTCATCATATTAATACTTGCCCACGCCTCTATCGCACCACACGCACCTAGAGTATGACCAAGATAGCTCTTTAATGAACTGATAGGTTTAGCGCCTAAGGCATTAAAGGTGGCTTGACTTTCAGCAATGTCACCTCGGTCCGTTGATGTGCCATGCGCGTTAACATAACCAATTTGATCGGCAGATAAATTGGCATCTTGCAACGCCATCTCAATCGCAATTTGCATAGTGCCCGATGTTGGTTGCGTAACGTGTTGACCATCAGAGTTACAACCAAAGCCAACTATTTCGGCTAATATAGTTGCCCCTCGGGCTTTAGCATGCTCATATTCTTCTAAAATTAAAGTTGATGCACCCTCACCAATTACCAACCCGTCACGCCTTTTATCAAACGGCCTGGGTGTCAATTCAGGGCTATCATTTTGGGTACTTGTTGCATATAAAGTATCAAACACTGCGGCTTCTGTAACACACAGCTCTTCTGCACCGCCTGCAACCATGAGTTTTTGTCGGCCAAACTTTATCGCTTCAAATGCGTAACCAATACCTTGAGAGCCGGATGTACAGGCCGAGCTTGTTGTAATCACTCGCCCTTTGATACCAAAAAACACGCCAACATTAACCGGGGCTGTGTGCGCCATCATTTGAATATAGCTGGTGGCTGTTACTCCATTCATTGAGCCTGTGTCCATCATACGGCCAAATGATACCAGCGGTGCCGTAGAGCCAATTGACGAGCCATAAGACACTCCAGTCGAACCATCGGTTAATGCAGGATGATCAAGAAGCTGAGCTTGCTCAAGAGCACGTTCAGTGGCTAAGGTCGACATTAAAGACACACGCCCCATTGAACGCACTTTTTTACGTGAGTAGTGGGCAGGACGGCTAAAGTTTTCTATTGGGGCTGCAAGGTTGGTATTTAAGCCATCAATATACTCCCATTCCTGCATTCGTTTGACTGCATTTTTACCTGCGACCAATGCGCTTTTAAAATCACTCCAGTTATCACCCAAAGCGGTGATAGATGACATTCCAGTAACAACAACTCGCTTCATTACGCCATACCACCATTTACTTGAAGAACTTGGCGGGTGATGTAACTGGCGCCGTCAGACATTAAAAACGAGACCGCAGCAGCGACTTCCTCTGGATTACCCATGCGATTGGCGGGGATCATTTTTGTCATTTCTGCAATCGGTAGATCGTCGGTCATTCCTGTATCAATCAAACCAGGAGCAACACAGTTAACAGTAATTTTTCGCTTTGCAAGCTCAACCGCAAGTGCTTTAGATGCGCCTATGACGCCCGCTTTTGAGGCACTGTAATTGACCTGGCCACGATTGCCTGCCACACCAGACACTGACGACATAGCAACAATACGTCCACCCTTTCGCGTTCTGACCATCGGCATAACAAGAGGGTGTAACACATTATAAAAACCATCTAGATTGGTGTGCACTACACTATCCCACTCTTCATCTGTCATTGCTGGAAATGCAGTATCTGCGGTGATCCCAGCATTACAAACAACGCCATAAAAAGCACCATGGGTTTCAACGTACTTATCTAAAATTGCTTTTGCTGAGGCCCTGTCTGCTACATCAAACTGCAAGATATCAACATCTACACCCAACGCAGCTATTTCGGCTTTAACTTGCTCTGCCGCTTCTAGACCTGAGCGGCAATGCAGGCTAATATTAAACCCATCTTTAGCTAATTGTAGAGCAACGGCTTTGCCAATTCCTTTACTTGAACCGGTTACTAATACTCTTTTTGACATTACATTTGCTCCGCTAAAAATTGTTCTGGGTTTTCTGGTTGAAATACATTAATTTTGGCTTCAACAAGCAAGCTGTCGGCTTCTTGAATACGACAATCAAACGCACTTAAACCGTTAGCTTCACTGTAGAGCTTTTCTACTTTAACCGTTAACTTACTGTTTAAAGCAAAGTGATTACAGTGCATTTTATATTTTCGGCTACTCACTAAAAAACCAATTTCGACTTTAGCACCGCTATCTACTTGATTAGCATTTGCATAAGCGGCAATAGCTTGAGCCATATATTCGATGCCTACATGGCTTGCTACGCTTTGTGAGTCTGCATTATAAAAATTACTCTGTGGCGTAATAGTGACTGAGCAAATTCCAGTATTTTCATCATAACTATCTAAGCTATCGATCAAAATCATGGGCGCAGTATGAGGTAAAATAGTTTCAATTGGGTGCACAGGCATCTCTTATAATCCGATTAATACACTGACGTTATTGCCGCCAAAAGCAAATGAGTTTGACAGGCATGTTTTAATTTTTGTTTCGCTTTTCGCCCCGACAGGTACGAGGTTGATAGTTGGCAAAGCTGGATCCGCTTCACCATCCCAAATATGTGGGGCAAACTCATCGTCACCAAGTAACAACCAACATAAGCCGATTTCAGTTGCGCCTGCTGCACCTAAGGTATGCCCTATCATGCCTTTAGAAGAACTACAGGGTGTGTCAGTACCAAACACTTCAGCCACTGCAATGGCTTCCATCTCATCATTTTTGGGGGTTGCAGTACCATGCAAATTAACATAATCAACGTCACTTGGTTGATAGCCAGCTCGAGACAACGCAGCACGCATAGCCGCCACTGCACCTTCGCCTTGTGGGTGCGGGGCAGACATATGATGCGCATCGCTAGATTCTCCGACGCCGAGTAATTTAATTGTGCCTTGTTTTTCAACTATGCATAATGCCGCAGCTTCACCTAAATTGATACCATCACGGTTTATACTTGACGGATTGCTTATACCAGCAGAGGTTGAGGCCAATGCGGTAAAGCCATTGACAGTCATACCGCACAAACTATCTACACCACCAACAATTGCAACATCAGCAAGATCGCCAGCAATTAATTCTTGCGCTGTAGCAAATGCTTTGGCACTCGAAGAGCAAGCTGTTGATAAGGTCATCGCCGGCCCTTTTACTCCTAGATACAAACTAATAAACTGAGATAAATTATCCATCTCTTGCTGCTGATAATGATAATTTTCCCCAAACTCCCCTTGCGCTAGCTGTTGCACCATGGCTTGTTCACCTTGCGCGATCCCTGAAGTACTCGTCCCTACAATAACCGCAATTCGATGTTGGCCATATTGCTGTTTTAATTCGCTAACAGGGATAATAAGTTGCTCGAGTGCTAAAGCAGCTAATTGGTTATTGCGGGTATGAAACTCACGAGGATATTGCGCTAATGAAGGTAACGCTGCTTGCACCGCGCCAACATGAATTGGCTCTTCATTAAGTAGTTCATTATTAACAACTATGCCGTCTTGATTACCTGTTAACAAGTTACGTTTAATTGTTTTATTGTCACACCCTAATGGGTTAACCATGGCGTAGTGGCTAATAAATAGCGGTTGTTGCATATTAATATTCTTCTAATCGTTCTATTTTTAAGCGGTAGTCTTGCTCATACTCTGTCATTAGAGTAATAGCACCATTATACGTGATTTCTCGAACTAATGTGTCATTGCGATAAAACTGCCGAGTTCGCATTACTGTGTTATCAAGCTCAATCACCTGATTATTATCAAGCATGTTTTGCTCAAGCATCGCCAACGGCCAAAATGCACTTTGCATATCGTAAATAATTTTTTTGCCATCAAGCTCTACCGCTAACGTAGTCGAGGTGCTTAGTTCATGAGTTTGAGTATCAAATTGCAGCTGTGTTAATGGCACCCCTTCAAAAGTAAGGGCAACAACTTTAATTGATGATGTTGTAAACTCAGTTGATACCAACATTGATTCATCAACAATGCCTGCAAATTGAAATCTTTCTAGCCAGCCTTGTTCATTCAGCTCTGTGGGTACTGGCATGAAATTAAACATTGGCGTTGCCACATGATTGGCGGCCATTTGTTGGCAACCAGCTATAAATAGTACACATAATGGCAACAGCGTTCGTCTAAATAATCGCAACATCAGCAACACCGTTAAGCAACACTATCATTGTTATCTGGCTCGCAGATTTGTTCTAAAATCTTCAAGCCACGCTTTGTATTTTTAACAAATGGGTTGCTTTTATCCCAGGCGTACCCTGCTAAAATTGAACAGACCATGGCTTTTACATCTGGTTGACCATCAGCAAAAAAGATCACCGACTGTAAACTCGTGTCATACCATGAGTTTACAAAATACTTGAAAACATCAATACCTTCACGTAATGGGACCTCGTATTGACTTTGCCAATCAATGTTTTCACCCGCAAGTTGTTTTACTACCAGCTCAGTTGCTTGAACTGCTGATTTTAAAGCAATTGTGACGCCAGATGAAAATACCGGGTCTAAAAATTCACCAGCGTTACCCAGTAAGGCGAACTTATCACCGTGTAGTGCTTTTACATTCGCTGAATAGCCACCTATTGTTCGTACAGGCGCAATAATTTGGGCATCAGCAAGTAATGTGCTCAGGTTGTCATCTGCATGAATAAAGTCTAAAAGTGTTTGTTCAAGTGTTTGATCTGCCCTCTCGATTTGTGCTGTTTCACCTACGACACCCACACTAATTGTGCTATCACTAAATGGAATAGCCCAGTACCAAATATCTGGGATTGTAGGGTGTACGGTGATCAATATTTTATTACGGTCAAACTGGCTGTTATCAATATTATCTTTGAAATGGGTAAATACTGCCTTACGAGGAGTCAATTCACTTGGCTCTTCTAAATCAAGTAAACGCGGCAGTACACGACCAAAGCCACTACCGTCTAGCGTAAATCTTGCCGTTATTGTTTTTTCTTGTTGCGTTTTTAAATCAATAACATCTAATGAAGTTATATTGTGTTCAGTACTAAAGCCGGTCACTTGATGTGAAAAGCAAATAGTTGCTCCCTGTTTTTGCGCTTCTTCAGCTAACAAATTATCAAATTCTGCACGTTTTACCTGATAAGTTGTGCCAGGACCTTCACTGAACTTTTCTTCAAAATTGAAGTAAGTATGGTGACCACTACGATAAAACGCAGCACCGTTTTTGAATTGAAAACCAAGTTCATTCGCATTGTCGATTAAAGCTTCAAGCATATTTGCTTGCTTAAGATAATCCATTGATTGGGGTAATAAGCTTTCACCAATTGAAAAGCGTGGAAACTCATCGCGTTCAATAATACACACACTTAAACCATGCTGCATTAACAAACAAGCCGCAACTGTTCCTGACGGGCCAGCACCAATGATAGATACATCAAAATCAGTTGATGTCATTAAATGTTCCTTTTCGATACTAAAGCAAGGCGCGGTGAAATTAAAAACACCACCACCACACCGATAAATACAGTGAAACCAAATTGGCTTACCGCAGGTGTTGAGCTAACAATTAATATTGCAAACACAAACAATGAGCTCAACGCTGATACACAGGTTGTCAGCGTAATTTTTTTACACAAACCATGCTCTGCATAAAAAATACAATAGTCTAGACCAAGGGCTAAAATAAGTATCCCTGCTACATAATTAAAAACTGTTAAGCTGCCATAAAACCATGTACTTAAAATAAGTGCAACTAGAACTGCAATGAGCGGACGAGTCACTGCAACAAAGGCATTTAACAAGCCATAGCGCAACCAAAATATTGCCATAGCCATAGTCAAAGCTAAGGCATAGATAAAAATCAATTGCAGTCTAAATTGCCCTATTTGCTCGCTAATACCGGCTACTTTATCAATAAAAAAGACATCCGTATAAGTGTTAGCTAAGCTTTTAACCGTGCTTGTGTTTTGTAGACTTTTTAGCTTAATCACACTGTAGTAGCGATGCTGAATTTGCAACCATTGGTTAGTAAATAAAGGCGCTACTTTTGTGTTTTGCCATGTTGCAAAATCAAGTTGTTGGTACTCATCTAACGGCCTTGCTGCTAAGTTAAAACCAAGCACTGAGTTTAACTGTGTAAAATCCCCGCGATTGACTGCATCACTTAACAATTGTTGATTACTCTTTTGCATGGATATTGACGGCAGCCATTGGCTGATACTGGAATACGCTGTAATTTCTTTGTTTGCTTGTAATTGCTCAAGCCGTGGTAACAGTTGCTCCATCTGCCTAAGCACCTGCTGCTCGTTTTCACCGGCGATCAACAGATATGAACTGTCCCATTGCGCTGCTAATAAATCGCTGATTGTTTGTTGCTGAGTAATTAAATCATCGGGAACTTTATAGAAATGCCGTGGATCATCATCATTATCTAAAAACGTTAAGCCAAATAACCCGACAATAATAAACAGCAATTGCCAACGCATTGCCAACTTATTATTTAGCCAAACTTGCTGTAGGTTATGCAACCCTGAAATAAAGTTCGGCACCTGCATAGCGCTTTTAGCTTTTAATACCACTAAACTTGGATAGAGTAGCAATACACACAATAAAGTCCCTAACAACCCTGCCATGGTGAAGACTGCAATTTGTTTAAATAATATTAATGGTGTAAACACCAGTATTAAATAACCGGCAGTCGTCGTTAGAAAGCTTAATAACAATGAGCTACGAATAGTATGCAGTGGATTTGCTACTTTTGGTTTAGAAAAACGTAATTCACTCAGAGCATGAAAACTATAATCGGCTGCTATCCCAATTAAGGTCACTGCAAATACGAGTGTTAAAACATTAACCTCAGTAAACAATAAACGCAGTGCAGTGTAGCCATAAATCATACTGACTGAAACGACGAATAACGTGCAAAACACACTCAATGCACTACGATAGATGATCATGATCAGCAACAAGGTTGCAAATACTGAAATGGCGCCAAATACTGTCATTTCATTTTGTGCACTTGAGCTTGCACTCGCGGTAAAAAAAGCAGCCCCTGTGGCCAAATAATCCACACCTGTATCTTGTGTTAATGCCTGTTTTTTAAGGGAAGTAACGTTTGCTGCAATCTTTTTCGCGACATTTAAATCCAACCCCGTACCATTACTCATAAAGTTTACGAGCACATAATAGCGAGTCTGTCCTACAGGCTCGTTTTTAGTCGCAATTAAAAAGCCATCATGATTTTTAAGTTTTGCTGAAGGTAAGCTCTGTTGATTAAAAAAATCGGCTAGCGCTAATGTTTTATCTTTTTCTAATGTAGCGGCAACCCAAGGCGAAGCCATTTCATTAAGAAGACTAAATTGGTAGTTAAATAAACTTTGACTATCATTGGCTTGCAACAAGTATCTATATTGCTCACTGATAAACGCATGCGGATAATTAAGGTAATCACGCACTATTGAGTCAAGTTGGGGTAAAGCATCAAATTTTACTTTAACAGCAATACCCGCAATTGCATTTAATGACTCAGCCGCTCTCAGGGCATAGTTAATTGCCGTGGTTTTATCTTGGTGACCAACTAATAAAAGGTGTTGGCGTAATTGCTGTTGCTCTAATTGCTCACTAACAAGTTGTATTTCTGGTTCTTGTTCTACGTTAAATATTTGATTGAGATCAGCAACAATTGTAAATGACTTAAATAGCCATAAATAACTCAATCCCGCTAATAAAACGGCAAACTGTATGCACCATACAACGAGCTTAGTGCGTGAGCTTAACGGCATCCATGTCACCTTGACTAAGCTCCTTAGTGGTTATTGTCATCGTAATGTGGGTATTATTATTTTGCTGATCGGTTATCACTATTTCACGTTGGCTGTCACCATTTCGGCACAGTTTAACTTGCTTAAACATCTGTGTAACTTGCACTAAAGTTGGTACTAATAGATAACAGCTGGTTTGCTCAATAGCAGTTACTTGCCAATCGGAGTTCTGAATTTGGCCACTTAATAACTTGGCTAATAATTGGTTTATTTGCTTATCTTGAGTCAGCACTTGGTAATCTTGTTCAACATCATTACGTCGATAAATCCCATCAGCTAAGACCAGCAGCTCACTTTTCACGGGCAAAAGCGTATGCCAATAAACTTGTTGCTGAAAAATAACAAATTCACCTTGTGATTTAATGGCTCGCTTTAAAAAGGTGAAATGCTTTGCTTGGCTAAACTCCCCTTTTCCTTGTTTAATTTCAAACTTACTAAAATCACTTTGCGCAAAACAGTTAGTCGTCACACAAACGAACAACATGGCTACAAGCCATAATGTATGGCTAAATTTATTCAACATAGGCACGTACTTTATCGGTAAATACAGCAGGAGATTCAAATTGCAATTCTTGATTTTGTAAATCTAAGGCAACTTGAATGGTATAGGCTTTAGTCAACACCTTCTGGCTGTCTAAACATTCAATTTTATAGTCAATTTTGATCCGTGTTTCGAACTCAACCAAACTCGCATGAATACGTATATGTGAACCAAACACAGCCGATGCAACATACTTTAACCGCATATCAACAATCGGCCACATATAGCCTGAGCGTTCCATCGTATTGTAATTATAGCCAATTTTGTCAAGCAATACGCATCGTGCATCTTCTATGTATTTCACATAGTTACCGTGCCACACAATTCGCATTGGATCGACATCGTAAAATGGCACCACCATATCAACATAAACGGTTACAATAGCGTTGGATTTTTTCATTTTATACCTTCAGCTTATTGATAAAGTGACCAACGTTGAGTTTGTATATACTCGATGGTTTGACGCAACAACTTATCAGTTGGACGATCTTCTTCCAATAAATCAAAGAAGCTAGCTACATCATCAATCATTGCTGTAATTTCAGGGTTAAGTGCTGCAGCATCGATTTCATTATTTAAAATACGGATGCGCACACCTTGTACTGCAGCAAGTAAAGTCGCAGCTAAAACTTGCTCAGTCAGTTGTAAAATACGTAAGCAATCACGCGCAGCTATGGTTCCCATACTCACTTTATCTTGATTATGGCACTCTGTTGAACGAGAAAATACACTCGCAGGCATGGTTAACTTTAACGCCTCAGCAGTCCAAGCAGAGCAGCCAATTTGAATTGCTTTAAAGCCATGGTTTATAAAACGACGCTCACTTGAAGCCGCGCTTAAGTTAGACGGTAAACCGTGGTTCATTTTAACATCAACTAAGGTGGCGATTTGGCGATCAGCCAAGTCTGCTAAGTTAGCCACGCAGTTTTTCATTGAATCCATTGCCATGGCGATATGGCCGCCATAAAAGTGGCCACCATGTAGCACATGCTCACCGACACCATCAATAATCGGATTATCATTGGCACTATTAAGTTCATTTTCAATCATGTTTCTCAGCCACGGTAGGCTGTCTTCTAACACACCAATAACATGAGGTGCACAACGGATTGAATAACGATCTTGTAGACGATGTGAATTACGCGGATGTTCAACATGATTTAAATCAGTTTGAATGCGCTTTGCCACATTTTGCTGCCCCGGATGCGGTTTAACACTGAATAAAATATCATCAAAGTGATTGCTATTACCCTTCAGTGCAATACTTGCAAGAGCAGTAATTCGCGTCATCAAACGGCTTGCGTATTCACTGCGATCATAAGCCTGACACGCAAGCGCTGTCATCACCGCTGTGCCGTTCATTATTGCTAAACCTTCTTTCGGGCGTAAGGTAATAGGCTCGAGGCCTTCTTCTTTAAAGGCCGCTAATGAGTTAACAACTTGATCTTTATAATAGGTGTCTCGTTCACCAATTAAGCTTCCTGCTACGTACGAAAGCGGCGTTAAATCACCACTAGCACCCACTGAACCTTCTTGTGGGATAACAGGAATAATATCACGGTTGATCATTTCTACGAGTAGTTTTAGTAAATCCCAACTAACACCTGAATAGCCTTGTGATAATGATGCTAAACGGCTAGCTAAAATCAATTTACCTTGTTCAGGCGTAAAAAAATCCCCCAAGCCACAACCGTGGAAGCGCGTAAGGTGCATAGGTAACTCATTTACTAATGCTAATGGGATTTCTACCGTACACGAGTCACCATAGCCAGTAGTTACACCATAGATATGGCCTTCTTCAGCTAAAAGCTTATCTAAAAAGGCAACGGCTGAATCAATTTTTTCAGCAAACTGGCTATCACCAGATAGCGCTACGGTACGTTCTTCTTTTACAACACTAATAATGTCTTCAATCGTTAAACGGCCTGCGCCAAATAAAAGGTGTGTTGATTTATTGTTTTCCATTTACTACTGTCTCCAGATATTTAGCTAGGCTTTGAATCTTTGTCGCTGGCTTTTTGCCAAAAATTAAAAAAATTGTACCATTGATAAGGCGCTTTTTTACAATAAAACTCAAGACGCTCAGCAAACTTAGTTGCCATTGCTTGAAAATGCGCTTGGCGCTCTTTGCGTTTTACTTTAATAGGATCTGCAAACTTCTCAATATAGGTTCTATAGCGGCCGTGTTCATTAATGCAAAACATCAAAAACACTGGGCATTCCATAATGTTTGCCAGTGCGAACGGACCAACAGCAAAAGGCGCCTCTTCCCCTAAAAACGGTGCTTGATGCACACTTGTTGGGTTATTGACCGAGGTTCTATCAGCAAAGATGACCACCGCTTCACCATCATCAATTTTTTGTTTTAGTTTAATCGTGTCATCAGGACCGAAGTTATTAATATGAATAAAATTAATGGCCGCTTCTTGGTTTACTTTCTTTAAGAAATTATTAAATGACGGGGTATGCTCATTATAAGTGATCACATTAAGTGGACGCTTATTATCACCCATACTAAAAATTGCGCGGCATATTTCCATATTGCCTAAATGAGCACTAAAGATGACCGCCCCTTTCGCTTGCACTAACGCTTGATAACCGTCAGGGGTCGCTATTTCGATATCTTTAATATTTACTTTACCAAGCCACGCATCAAACTTATCGAGTATCGCCATACCAAATGAAAAATATAATTTAAAACCTTGTTTAAAGCGCGCTAAGCCAACTCGCTTTTGCTCGCCCATACTGGTGTTTAAATTGTCTAAGTAATGCCAAATCGCAT
This sequence comes from Pseudoalteromonas sp. APC 3893, assembly GCF_030408095.1. Taxonomy (NCBI): domain Bacteria; kingdom Pseudomonadati; phylum Pseudomonadota; class Gammaproteobacteria; order Alteromonadales; family Pseudoalteromonadaceae; genus Pseudoalteromonas; species Pseudoalteromonas sp. APC 3893. Next base: position 838,598 of record NZ_JASDCD010000001.1, on the reverse strand, counting down.
GTCGTGATAAACGCCCGGTAATATAAAAGTAAAACATCACTGGCGTTAATACGACCTTAAATAGCCATTTGCCAAATACTTTATAAATAAACACTAACACTTCGATACCAAACATCGAGCCACGCTCTTTTAATTGTGACCAATGAAAAGTACTGTCGTTATGAGGTTGCTGTGGTTTGTTGTTGTCTGACACTGTGTTTATTACTTCCTATTTAAATTTTTTCGCGATGAGCCGAGGTAAACGCAGCAACATACCAAAAAATAAACGCGTATGCATTTTTGATATCAAAACGTTATCTTCCCATACATTAAAGTGAGAAACACCATTTTCTGGGTACAATACTTTAGTTTTAATGAACTCAACGGGTATGCCCTGCCAATAAAGCTTTACCATCACTTCAATATCAAAATCCATCTTATTGCCTAAGCGCGTATTATTTATTAACTGCGCATAAGCAGCTAATGGATACACCCGAAAGCCACACATAGTGTCTTTAATTTTGAAAGAAAGCGTTTCAATATAGACCCAAAAATGAGTGATAAAGCGACCGTAATAACGCCCTTTAGATATTGATTCATCGTAAACAGGCTGACCACTTATCAACGCTGTAGGAGCAAACTTAGAGCGGGCGATTAGTTGCTCTACATCATTCAAATCGTGCTGACCATCGGCATCAACTTGAATCGCATGACTCCACCCTGCTTGATGAGCATGGGCTAACCCTGTTTGTACTGCGGCGCCTTTACCACCGTTTTTCGTTCTACGAACAAGCGTAACTAGAGCAAACTCTCGTTCAACATTCTCTAACACTGTTTGAGTTTGTTGGTTACTACCATCGTCGACCAAAATAATAGGTAAATTAAAACTAACTAAATCTGCAATGGTATTGCGAATAACTAAATGATGATTGTAATTTGGGATCACAAATCCGTATTGGCTGCTCATGACCAGTTCGCCTTAATCATCTGCAAGTACCACTTTGCCAGAGGCATGCTGACCATGTGTGGAACTGTAACTAAAGCTAAATTTATTTGCTTTGATTTTTTTTAAAAGCAGTTCAACCTCATACTTAGGCTGTACAATAATTTGAAACTTCAGGGCATCAATCGACATCGTTTTAGTGCTATCGACCGCCATAAACTCTGTTAAATAATGCATCACCCAGTCAAGCTGCGCTACACCGGGTAAAATAGGTGCCTGCGGAAAATGGCCTTGGAAATAATAGAGATTTTCAGGAATTGTTAACTTTAGCAAAACATGTTCTTCACTTTGCTCAATCAGCTGACAATCCGGTTTATATACAAAATCAGTCAAACAACTTCTCCACCTGCGCTTTATTCAGTTTACCCTGCGAGTTATATGGTAACTCAGTTAAATAACGATATTTTCTAGGTATCACTAAGGGTTCGAAAAATGCTTTTAAATGTGTTTTTAATGCTTGAGAAAACTTAAATTTGCCAAGCTGCTCTAATACCTGCTCACCAACCTCTGTTAATACTAGTACAGCGGCAATTTCATCTCGCTTACCCGTACTTGAATCATGTTGCAGTAATAAAACATAACTATCTAGAACCCAATCAGATTGATTAACTTTGACACTTATTTCATCGAGTGAACAACGTTTTTCTTCTATTTTGACAATACGGTCAGCGCGACCTAATAAATTAAACTGATTATTTGTCAATAACTGTACCCGGTCATCAGTTTGATACCACTGCCCATTATCAACATAAGGAGATGAAATAATAAGTCGCTGACAATCATCGAGTTTAAGCTTAATTGTTGAAAAAGCCTGCCAATGATCATGGGCGTTTTGTTTACGCCAAGCAATGCCACCCGTTTCTGTACTGCCTAACACTTCTATTGGCGCATCACCAAGTTGACAAGCCAACTGTCTTGCCGCGGCGGTTTTTAGTGGCCCACCTGATGAGAATAAACAACGTAGTTTGTGCTTTATAGCGACAAGCACATTATCTTGTACTAATCGATGATAATAAGCAGGGCTGCTAATCACCACAAAGTCATGGCTATCATTTTGTAGATTTATAAAGTGCAGTAAATGCTCTGGGTAGTCAAAGCTATTAAAACAGACATCGCGGCCAGTATACAGTGGCCACAAAACCTTAAACAATAAACCATAAATATGCTGATGCGACACAGTCGCAACCATCATGGTTTGTTGCATTTGTTCAGAAAATTGCTGTTCAAGCTCTTTAACTTCAATCAATAACTGGGAAAAGGTTTTATCAATTGCTTTTGGCACACCACTTGAGCCAGAGGTAAAGAATCGGATCGCGGCGTTTTCATCAACCTCAATGACTGTATTTACCGCTTGCTCAATACCAATGTGTATATTAAAAGCCACTTCTGCGTAGGTGTTATCGGCTACGCCAGTAAACGCCTCAGCTTGCGCTAAGCACTGTGCAAGTTGCTCTGGTTGGCCATTTTGTGGCAATACAATAGACTTGTTTGCGGCTAATAATGCAAAAAATAAAACACTAAACTGGTAACTGTCAGCATCAAATAATAACCATGTTTGTTCATCACGCGCAGCAAATAGACTGGCATGAGCATGTACTTGCTGTTGCCAAATATCAAAGCCATGATTTTGACAATAAAAGTAGGTCTTGTTAGTCGGCCATTTCATTTGATTTATTTTTTGCCTTTTGAAACTTTCTTATTATAAATTCTACAGCCATTAATGTCCCCATTAACAAATAGGAAATTAAACCATTATAGGTTAGCCAAACCACTGGATCTGGATGAAAAATCGTTGCTGTCGCAATTAATCCATTAATGATAAAAAATGCACACCATATTTTTGTTACGGTACGAGTGTAACGCTTGCCGTGCTGGTCAAGCGTTTCAAATTTACTGGCAATCATTTCAACAAAACTAGGTGGTTTATAAAGTGAATACGCAAATACAGCTAAAAAGCAGCTACTTATTACCACTGGGTAAAACTTAAGTGCCAATTCAGAGTTAGCAAAAGTCGCAAAACCTAATAAAGCTATACCACTAATAGTTATTATTTTCATGTGTGCAAAATTAACTATACTGCTTTTCGTTAACCAGTATCGCGCTAAAATTACTAAAATAAAGAGTGCAGCAATTAACGCAGGCTCGCTAAACTGCAAGCCAAAATACACGGCTAGCGGATATAAAAAAAGTAACCCAACTAGCACGGCTTTGTTCATTAAGCGTCTGCTGTCATTAGTTTTTCAACAGCATCAATGACGTCTTGCACTGTACGCACTTGTTTAAAGTCATTTGGCTCGATTTTTTTACCAGTTTGCTCACGTAATTTAACAACCAAGTCAACCGCATCAATGCTGTCTAAATCAAGGTCTTCATATAAATTCGCGCTGCGGGTAATATCTTCTGCATCTATTTCAAAATCCTGCTCTAGGATTTCGCTTAGCATTGCAAAAATTTTATCGCCATTATTCATGTTTTCATTACTCATAGTTACTTCCAAACAATGCAGAGTGACTGCCGTTTATTATGCCCGTGTTGAGGCAATAAAATCACACAAGGTTTTAACCGAGTAAAAATGCTTTTTACTGTCGTCGGTATTACCATCAATTTTTACGTCATAAGCTTTTTTAATCGCAACACCTAATTCAAGTGCATCAATAGAATCAAGGCCTAAACCATCGACGAATAACGCTTCATCATCATTGATATCTGATGCTTCGATATCTTCTAGGTCAAGAGTTTCAATGATTAGTTGTTTTACTTCAGTGCTTAAATCACTCATGTTTTAATTTTTCCTCGTTAAAATAAGCTTGTAAGTCGCGTGTAAGTTGTCTAACAGTGTTCGTTACATGATCACCTTGTAAATAAGGTTTTATCTCATAAATCGGTAGCACGCGCATTTTAAAGGTAAAGCGACGATCTGTCACTTGATACCACTTTTGTCCCTTGGTCAGCGTGACCGGTGATACATCTATCAAAATTGGCAGCATATCAACTTCAGTACGAAGGGCTATATTTGCTACACCTCGTTTAAATTTCCATGGCTGACCGGGGACACTTCGTGTGCCCTCAGGGAATACAATCAAGTTATTACCACGGGCAAAACTTTGCTGACACTGATTTAAAAAATATTCAGGATCAGCATCATTGTTAATATAGCCCGTAGCCTTTACCACACCTTTTAAAAATGGATTTTTCCAAAGGTCTGCTTTGACGACACAATCGGCATTTCTGACTATAGAAATTAGTACCACCACATCAATTAAAGAAGGGTGATTAGCGATAATTAGCTGCCCTTTCGCATTTTTTATTGTATCTAATTTATCAAGATCAATTCGTAAAATACCAACGAGGCGCATATAACCGACAAAGAATTTAAACGAATAATGCACCGCTGTGCGCGCGGCTTGATTTCGTTGGTTTATATCAGCATAAAGTAAGCGTTGAATCGAAAACACCAAAACCGATAAAACCAAGCCTCCACCGCTAAATAAGGCAAACGCACTACCCGTTGCTATTACGCGGTATAGTTTTATGAATGCGGCTTTCATACGTGGCTTAACTGCCATTGATAGCGTTTTGAATCAAGCACTAACTGTTGATTGTTTGAATAATAAAAACGCAAAAACGCCAATGCCTGTAATTGCGATGACTCAGCACTGTTAGGTGTGTCATGGCTGGTAAACTCTAAATTAACGCATGCTTGCGATGTACTTTTCTCTATTAATAAAGCCACAGCGACGTTATCAGGGTTTTGTTGTACGTAAGGTTGGTATTGCTCAGGTACGGCTAAATCGCTATATACATATAAAATACGATCATAATTGTAAGCATGTAATTTTGAGACCGCATCAACCAAACCCATAAAAAAACTATCTTCGCCCGCCGACACTGCCGATAAAGGCGCTTTATTACCAGTAAATATGCTAAATAAACCACCTACAGCATTATGAACAGATAAGCCAAAGTGGGTTGGAGACAAAGCCTCTTTATTTGCCACATCAGCAATTAATTTGCTTGTTTTATGTAAATCACCGTGACGAGACGAAAATACGCTGGGTACTGTTTGTTCATAGGATTCACTGGCAGCAAGTGCGCAGTGCAGCGTTAATTTAGCAAATGGACTAAGACGTCTGCGCTGCATAGCAGGCATTTGTTTTAATTCAGGAAGTGTTAACGTTTCAGTGTTTAGACTGCCATTATTAGCAAACGTATACCAATCCTCGACGCTGGTTTTACCGTCGCCCCAAGCTATGCATTTTTTTATAGCAAATTTCAACGTAACAATCCTTATTACAAAGGTGATGACAAAAAGAGGCTAGATTCTACAGTTGTGCATGTTCTGATTCAAGGGAAACCCACTAATCTTTATCACGTTCGCTGGAAAAATCCGCGTTTTCTATAATTTTAACTGAACATTGCCGTGTTTTGTCATCTTCTTGCCACACGACTAAGATAGCAATATCAATGATCCCACTTTGAATATCAGCCTGAGCTAACAGTTGATTTTTTTTCATGCCTAACTTATCCGAGCCGATAAATAGATTAGGTCCAGTAATCGAGTAAGCACTGGCAAGGTAGTAATTAGCGGCATTGCCCACACTCGCAACAAAGCTAAGCGGCTTAATGGCCTCACGGTTGTGCACATCAAGCAACATAGATTGCATTAAATCACTAGAAAAATAATCAGCGCAACTGTACAAGCCAATCCGCGAGGTTAAATCAACGTCCTGTTTTGCCCTAAAAACGGCCAATAAGGCAATCAGCGTAAATGCATCCATTCTACGAACTGTTAAACCTGTCTCTTGCTTTATTTGCTGGCGTAGTACTTTTATATCCAGGGATTTATCTAAACTGACTAATGAGTTTGCAAGTACGTTCATCATCTAAGCCTTATGCCTTTGCATCACTAACGCTGCGTTATTGCCACCAAAGCCAAAGTAATTAAGTAGTACAGTGTTCACCTGTGTAAAGTCTGGCTTTAAATAAAACGGCCACATTAATTCTTTGCTATCATGAGCATAACTTGCCACTGTGTAATTTTGTTGTTGCTGACATTGCTGGTACAGGGCTATTTCAATAACACCACACGCTCCCAAGGTATGACCTGTAAAAGGCTTGAAAGCGATTAAAGGTGGTTGATGCTGGTTAAAAACCCTTGTTAAGGCATTGCACTCTGCTTCATCGTTACCAAGCGTTGCTGTGCCATGAACCTTCACAACATCAATCTCGCCAGCGCTAATACCGGCATAGCAAAGCGCATCGGTGATCACTTGCGCAATATGACTGCCGTCTTCTTGCGTCATAGTTAAGCTGTAAGTATCACACGCGGAAGCACCACCTAATAACTTAAACTGACATTGCTCAGCTGCGTTTGCAGATAGGTACAATGCAGCAAGGCCTTCTCCTAACACCAGACCTGAGCGGCCTTTAGCAAATGCAGCTAAGCCAGATTGACTAATCAAATCTAGCGACTTAAACCCTTCGACTGTTAAAGGATTATAAAACTCACAGCCAATGACTAACGCATTGTCTATTTTACCTTGGGCAATTAAGCGTGTTGCGTATAAACATGCATTAGCGCTAGCGGTACAGGCCGTACTAAAAGTAAATTCTAAGTCATTGAGGCCATAACGCTGAACTAAAGCACGATTTATTTTGTTGGTAGTAGAGAGCCAAAGTTCACCACTGGCACCAATATCAACTGCACTGATATCTAATGATGTTGAACCTAAAAACAAAGATGTCGTTTTAAGATCTTCAGCAGTTAATGAAAGTTTTGCAAACAGCGGTAATAGCAATTGATCAAAGTAAGCTAAAATGTCGCCAAACGGACTGTTGTCTATTTCATCTCTAAATGATTTAAACGCCACTATTTCACTTTCATTAGTCACCACGCTATTACTTGTTTCAGTGCCTAGCGCTGCACACATAACTTCACTGGCATTTAAATAGACACTGCGTAAAGTCATTATTTAGCGCGCTCACTAACAATAAAATCAACAATAGTATCAATAGACTGCAAATGTTTACGGGTTTCTTTCGAGCCCTCAACTTTAATACCAAAATGCTGCTTTAGTACTAAAGATAACTGTAACGCATCTAATGAGTCTAAATTTATGCGTGACTTACTGCCAAATAAAGGCTCTGAGTCAATAATATCTTCAGGGGCAAAATCATCCTCTTTGTCACATTCGGTTATAATCAGCTGCTTTAATTGTAGTTTTAGCTCGGCTAATTCCATGTCAAATTCCTCATTTTTTTATTAAATATCCATAGAGCGGCACTAAAGCATGACAATGAAAAACCCCAAAGTAATACGCTGTAATGCCAAAAACTGTGTGTCATTGTCTCGCCCATAATCAGCCTTAAAATTTGTGCTGACCAATACATAGGCGAACCATTTGCCAGAGCGGCAAGATTGCTTGGCATGATCTCAAGCGGCACCATAAAGCCACTCAATGCCGCTAGGATGATATTCACTCCTCCCCCAATAACAATAGCTTGCTCATAGCTTGATACTAAACTGGCTAAAAATAATGCAAATGAAATAGCCGCAACACTCAAAGTGATTAACGCAATCACAGACAAGCTAAAGCTATTTAGTGATAGTAGCGGCAAATCTAAACAATAAGGGATCACCACGCAGCCTATTAACGCTAATAACACGGTTTGCACTAAACTCACGAGTGTATAGGCGCATGCTTTATTATAAAAGTAACGCGCCATGCTAATCGGGTAGGTTTTTAACCGTACTAAGGTGCCATTATTTCGCTCGTTTATAAAAGTTAAAGAGACTGGTAACACAATAAAATACACGCCAAACACCCACCATGCAGGAATACTATTTAATGCTGGGTTGTGTAGTGCTTTTGCTGGCGTATCAATAAGTAAATAATTGACATCAGATGCTGTTATTACTGCGTTTATTTGCTCATCAATAACGGCATCGGCGTCTAAATCACCGGTTTCGAGCATATATAAATAAAGTTTCAGTTGGGCTAAACACGCTTTAACTTTTTCTCGCAGTAATAAACGTGTTTGTGGGGCAAGATCATCACTTATAATAAGTTGTAACTGGCTTGTACCTTGTCGCATAAGGATTTGTTGATCAAACTGCGGGTTGATAATCAACTGACTGACTTGCTCGGTTCTGTTTTTATTAGCGCTAATGGTAAACCCTTGTGCTTGCAGTAACTTAGTAATAACCAAGCTGTGTTGGCTATTATTTTCACCCGCCACTGACAGTATCAAGTTCTGCTGTATACTTTGTTGTGACTGACTACTTGCCATGGTCATAATCACCATGAACACGATAGGCATAAGTAATAATACAGCTAAACTGTGTAAATCATTAGCAATTAAGCGCGCTTCTTTTTTCAGTGTGTGAATTAACATGCCTGCTCCGAAAACAACGCCCGATAAAGCTGCTCAATTTGGTTATCAGAAAAATTAACAGACTTTATTTCATCACTGAGCTGACTTAAAGCGCTAAAAAGACTGCCAAGTAGCTTGGTGTCTGAAATAGTCAACTGATAGTGAGCCTCACTAATTACTGTTAATTGCTCTGTAAATAACGCTAACTGCGCCTGAGATAAACGGTTTTTAGTAGTAAAGTTAAGCGTGAGTTGAGCACTGTTAATAGCTTGGTTGGCGACAATTTTACCGTTTTTTATAAACACTACATCGTCACATAATTGCGTCACTTCATACAATAAGTGTGAGGTGTAAACCAAGGTTTTCCCTTGTTTTTTTAAATCCTGCAACAAACTAATAATGGCATCACGAGAGAGCGGATCGATACCTACAGTCGGCTCATCTAAAAATATAATATCAGGTTGTTTGCTCAGTGCGATCGCGATATTTAAACGCCGTTTATAGCCACCTGAAAGTATACTTGCACGTTTATTCGAAACCGCTTGTAAATTGCAGGCTGCAATTGCTGATTCAATATACTGCGCATGTAGACGACTATTTTTTTCACTTATTGAAACAAAAAAAGCAATATTATCATACACAGTTAGCTCTTCATAAAAGGCAAAATCTTGTGGTACTAAAGCCACTTTTTTTGTTATTGCCTGTTTTAGGCTTAGCTGTTGATAATACGGATACTCTATCCGTCCAGCATCAGGGGCTAACAAGCCAGTCATTAACGAAATTAATGTCGATTTACCTGCGCCATTTGGGCCTAAAATAGCGGTGCATGTACCTTGTTTTAGCTGCAATGAAACAGCATCAACCGTCAACCGTTCAGCCCTTTTGTAAGCAAAGCTAAGTTGTTGTAGCTCGAGCATGATAGGAGCTATTTTTGCCATAAGGTATCCTGCGCCATGATTACTGTCCTTGTTGTTATTTTAATTATAAACGTTGGGCAAGGTGAAACGCCTCACCAATAGCCCGTTGTAAATCTAGTTTTTCGACTTTTAATGCACCACCAATATAGCTTACAGGAATAGAGAGTTCATCTAGCTGCTGATGATTGCAAGGTAATACGGATTCTTGCCCACTACAAATCACAACATGGTCAACTGCCAGGATCCGCTCTCTTTTTCGTACGCTGATATGTAACCCTTGTTGATCAATTTTAGTGTAATTTACCGCAGCTAACATCTTAACACCTTGATGTTTTAAATGTTCACGGTGGATCCAACCTGTGGTTTTTCCCAAGTCAGCCCCATGCTTTCGTAGTTTTCGCTGTAATAAGTACACTTTAGGTGCTGTATCAGCACTATCGACTTTCGGTTGTTTATTTATTACACCACCCGGTGAATTCACCGTTAAATCAATGCCCCACTGATTCGAAAAATCCTGCGCAGATTGTTGCACACTGTGCCCAGATTGAGTCCCAGTAATAAAACTTGCAACATCAAAGCCTATGCCACCAGAGCCGACAATCGCCACATTGCCTTTAATTGGTACACTGCCATCTAACACTGCTTGATAGCCGACCACTTTCGGGTCGTCAATTCCCACAATATCAGGTGTATAGCCCTTTACCCCAGTAGCAACAACACAATGGTCATACTTAGCCAAGGTTGCAGTATCCGCTTGTGTATTCATGCAAACTTTAACATTAAGGCTCGATAAACGATTTTTAAAATACCGTAATGTTTCTTTAAACTCTTCTTTACCCGGAATATTTGCCGCTAATAAAAGTTGCCCACCCAGCTGGTTGCTTTGTTCAAACAAGCTCACTTTATGGCCTCGCTCAGCAGCATAAATTGCGCAGGCCATGCCCGCAGCCCCACCGCCGATAATAGCTATCTGTTTACTTTGTGTAGCTTTAACTGTCGGCATTAAGGTTTCATTACATGCGCGAGGATTAACAATGCATGAAGCGGGTAAATTAACAAAAATATTATCGAGGCAAGCTTGATTACACGCTATACACGTATTGATCTGTGCACTTTGGTTGTTATGTGCTTTGGCAACAAATTGGCTATCAGCTAAAAATGGTCGCGCCATGGAAATAAAGTCAGCGTGTTCGTTCGCTAATAATTGCTCTGCGACTTCCGGGGTATTGATACGATTACTGGTGATCACCGGCACCGAAACCGCCGCCTTTAAACGTTGGCTCAATGACGTAAATAGCGCCCTAGGAACACTGGTTACAATGGTCGGCACGCGTGACTCATGCCAGCCTATGCCTGAGTTGAGCATATCGACTCCTGCATCTTCAAGCGCATGTGCAAGCTGTAATACCTCAGCAAAAGTGCTGCCATCTGCAACTAAATCCAGTAATGACAACCTAAATACTAATAAAAATTCAGGGCCTACGGCTTGGCGAACCTGTTTTACAATTTCAATCGCAAAACGGATACGATTTTCATAACACCCGCCCCACTCATCAATACGCTTATTGGTCGCTTTAACAATAAACTGGTTAATTAAATAACCTTCTGAGCCCATGATCTCAACGCCATCATAGCCTGCTTGTTTAGCGAGTTTTGCACATTGCGCAAAATCATTAATTTGTTTTTCTATTTCAGCGGTGGTTAATTCTTTTGGCGTGTAAGGACTGATCGGTGCCTGAATGGCCGAAGGCGCAACTTGCTGAGGCTGATAGCCATAACGACCGGCGTGGAGTATTTGCATGCATATTTTAGTACCGTGTTGTTTTACGGCATCTGTTATGAGCTTATGCTGTGCGACCCCAGTTTGGCAATCAAGTACACTTCTATTCGGTGCCAGTATGCCTTCGGGATTCGGTGAAATCCCCCCTGTGATTATTAAACCGACCCCACCCTGGGCACGTTCACCGTAAAAAGCAGCAAGGCGAGTGAAGCCATCTGGTAGCTCTTCTAAATTTGTATGCATAGACCCCATTACCACGCGGTTTTTCAGCGTAGTAAAAGCTAAATTATAAGGGGTAAATAATCGACTGAATGACATACAAACTACACAACTGTGGTACAAAACCGCGCTAGAGTAGCAAGCTTTAATAATGACTGCAAAAATTACCCACTAATTTTCTTCTCAGCATATTAAACAGTGCATTTTATAGGCAAAATTAAAAATAAGGGCTTGTTGAATAGCTAAACCGGCATTATGATAAAACTCAATTAACGGATAAAAACGTTTGTACCCTCTGTTTTTATTAATTTTATTTTATTCTACCAACAAGGAATGGTTATGTTTTCATTCAAGCCTTTATTGGTTGGCTTAACATTAGCAACCTTATCAAGCTCAGCATTTGCCCTTACAACAATAGAGCAGCGCGATTATGATCGTTTAGTTTCTGGTGATTTAACCGAAGTAAAAAAAGCCGCACAATCAATAGTCGCTAATAATACCAACAATGCTCAAGTGTTAGATGTACTAGCCGAATTTGTCGCACAAAACTATTTACATGCACCGGATTATCAACTCGATACCATTGCATGGGCGTGTCGCGCACTAGGTGAAACAGGTAACCCACGTTACCGAGAGTTACTCACTAGCATTGTAAACAGTGATGCTCATAAAAAAGTTCGTAAATACGCGAAACGCTCACTAAAAAGCTTACCCTCTACTGATGCGAGCCAATACGTTGTTGGTAGTATTGATTTAAAGAGCATTCAAAAAGCGCCTGCTACAAACGGTTCATCATTAACTGGTGATGATAAAGCAATGTTTGATATTGCTTCAGGAAATTTAATTGAAATCAAAATGCTCGCGCAAAAATACACCACAAGTGGTATTCCTTCGCAACAAGTTGGCGACACCCTGGCTGAATATTTTGCCCAAAACTACAAAACGGGGCAACAACATCAATACGATACACTCGCATGGGTATGTAAAGGCTTAGCAACAGATAAAAACGGTCGCTATAAAGCCTTAATTGAAGATGCCGAAGAAAATAGCCCTATTCGCGCAGTGCGCAAGCATTGTCCTGACGAAATAGAAGGCAAAGGCCCCTACTATCAGGCAGGTACGGTTGACCTAGTCAAAGTCGAAAAACAACTACAATAATACAGGGTCTGTAGACGTTATAAGCTCAACAAACCTTAATAACAACGCCGCATTTTAGCGGCGTTTTTTATTATTAACCTTGATGCGAATATCGCTATCTTGGTTAAGTTCAAAGACAGTATCTTCTGGGGATGGCTGGCCAAACATCAAATTAGGGTTATTTGAAAAACCAACTGGCTCTTTGGGTATCGAGCTGGCAGCTAAATCTAGCTCACCATTGCCATTTAAATCCTGAAAAAAGCGTACACAATAGCTACCTGCTTGCAGTGAAGTTGACTGCTCAAGTGAGCTGGCTGAAACGGCTACTTGTTGGGTGAGTAAATTAGGTAACTTTTCCCAACTCGAGGCCACATTGCTGCAATCAAGAATTTGATAATGCACCGTGCCAGTGACCTGTTTAAATTTTGCTAACGATAGCTTAAGTGTGTGCAGCTCCCCCGCGACACTTTGGCTCATCATTAAGCATAAGACTAATAATCCAATGAATTTTTTCATGCCCTATACGCTCCTTTCTATGGCTTGAGTACCTATATCTAGGTATAATAGCGGACTTTTAGGAAGTTACAAAAGGTTAAAGGATGCGTAAAGTCCTCGTTATTCACTATTCGCAAACGGGTCAACTCACTCAAATAGCAGACTCTATAGTCGCACCGATTAAAGCTGGTGACGATATAGTTGTCGACTACCTTAATTTAAAACCGAGTCAGCCTTTTCCTTTCCCTTGGCCGTTTTTAACCTTTTTTCATATTTTTCCTGAATGCGTAAAAATGACTCCACAACCAATGGAGCTCATAGAGCCTGAGCATGATGACTACGATTTGGTAATTTTAACTTACCAAGTATGGTTTTTATCGCCTTCGTTACCTATATCTTCGTTTATGCAGTCTGAACAAGCGATTAAGCTGCTCAACAATAAACCTGTTATTACCGTAATTGGTTGTCGCGGTATGTGGCTAAGCGCGCAAGAGAAAATGAAACAACTACTGAGTAATGTAAACGCTAAGCTCATTGATAATGTGGTACTGAGCGATGAATGCGGCACTGGTTTTAGCTTTTTAGCAACCCCTCTTTGGATGTTTTCAGGGAAAAAGAAATCAGTATCTTGGGTGCCAGCGGCGGGTGTAGCAGAGCACGAAATAACCGCAGCAAGTCGTTTTGGCGTTGCTATCAAAAAAGTCTTATTAGCCTTAGAGCCTAAGCAAATATTAGATCAACCCGTACTTAAAGGGCTTGGCGCAGTCAAGGTGAACGAAAAATTTATCGCCAGTGAGCGCGTTGGCCAACATAGCTTTAGGATATGGAGTAAAATTTTAACTACACTAGGCCCTATGCATTCAACTCGTCGAAGTTGTGGGCTATTGATCTATGTGTTATTTTTGCTGACCTTAATCATTACTGTTGTGCCAATAACAGCAATAATAAAAAAATTAATTGCCCCCTTAACTAGAAAAAGAATAGCCAAGCAAAAAGCCTATTTTGCTGAGCCATCTGGAGAGTAACCGTCCGTTATGGAAAATGCTGTATATATAAATAACTTACACGCTGTCTTACCCAATAGTCCTGTAAGCAATAAAGAAATGGAAGTCGTTTTAGGTGAGGTTGGCGGACAACGGTCCCGCGCAAAACCCGTTATATTACGAAGCAACCAAATAAAAACCAGATACTACGCCATTGATCCACAAACCGGTGAATACAATTACACCAATGCGTCATTGGCTGCGGATGCAGTTCGTGGTTTGTTTAATCAGCAAGGCACACAACTTGAACAGCTCGATTGCTTAGTTGCCAGTACCTCAATGGCCGATCAAATTATGCCTAATCACGGTGTGATGGTTCATGGCGAGCTTAAAAATCCGAGTCTTGAGGTGGTCTCAACCGCTGGTATTTGTTTATGCGGGATCACCGCACTTAAATACGCATACTTAAATGTAAAAGCAGGTGAAAGCCAGCACAGCGCAGTGGTAGCCAGTGAGCTTGCCTCAAATGTCATGCATTCGCGTAATTTTAACGCTGAGAGCGAACATAAAGTTGCAATGCTAAACCAAAAGCCTGAAATCGCCTTTGAAAAAGATTTTTTACGTTGGATGCTTTCAGACGGTGCCGGTGCTGCATTATTAAGTAACAAAGCCAACGAACACGGCTTATCTTTGCGTATCGACTGGATTGATGTCACTTCGTATGCTGATCAACTTGAAGCCTGTATGTATGCCGGCGCTGAAAAAATTGACGGTGAGCTTAAAAGCTGGACACGTTTTGATTCACAAGAGCGTGAACAACACTCTATTTTATCAGTAAAACAAGACGTAAAACTGTTAAATGAAAATATTGTAAAATACACCGTAGAAGACGCGCTGAGCAAAATAGTTCAAAAGCGAGGCATTAAAGCCTGTGATTATGACTTTTTCCTGCCGCATTATTCTTCGGGTTATTTTCGTGAGCGTTTATTCGATGGGCTTTGCAATATAGACTTCCAAATTCCGTACGACAAATGGTTCACAAATTTAACGCAAAAAGGCAATACTGGCTCTGCGTCGATCTTTATTATGCTTGATGAACTGTTTAAATCAGGTCAATTAACTGATGGACAAACACTATTGTGTTATGTACCTGAAAGCGGCCGTTTTTCTAGTGCTTTTATGCAGTTAACCGTTATTAACAAATAATGTGAGTCGCCTGTGAAAAAACACGATGTGCCCCAAGACAACAGTAAAACATATCAAGGCCAAAATAAACTTGTTTACGCCGTGGATGAGAGCGGCCATTATGAAGGCGTAAAATCATCAGGTTGGGAAGTGGAAAGTTTTGCCACCCAAATGGCTGTTGACGATTTAAACGAGCAAACCAACGAAGCTCTAGCACAAGCGCATCGTGGTGAAGTGTCGCCATTAGCTTATCATATGCTAGCTAGGCGCTTCGATATTCCCACACTCGCTGGCGCCAGTGGTTTTTTTCAATGGCAAATTAAACGTCATTTACGCCCTGCGGTGTTTGCAAAACTGTCTGATAAAAAACTTAATCGCTACTGCGACACCTTAAAAATTAGCCGCGAAGCATTGCTGACTTTGCCCTCACAATAGATACTTTCATGCCTGATATTATTTTACCAATAAACCACCAGCAATCTTCGCATTGTGAAACTGGCGTAGTGGCTACGCTATTGCAAAGCAAAGGGATAGACATGAGCGAGCCAATGGCATTTGGGCTTGCATCGGCGCTTACTTTTGCTTATTTACCTTTTGTTAAAATTAGTGGTATGCCATTAATCGCCTACCGCATGCCACCAAAAACCATAATCAAAAAAGTCTGTAAAAAGTTAAATATAGAACTAGAAAGCCGCAAGTTTTCAAGTCCAGAAGCCGGTATGCAAGCACTAGATGACGAGCT
The DNA here is from genome assembly GCF_030408095.1 of Pseudoalteromonas sp. APC 3893. Lineage (NCBI taxonomy): Bacteria > Pseudomonadati > Pseudomonadota > Gammaproteobacteria > Alteromonadales > Pseudoalteromonadaceae > Pseudoalteromonas > Pseudoalteromonas sp. APC 3893. Next base: position 822,784 of record NZ_JASDCD010000001.1, on the reverse strand, counting down.
TGGAAAAGGCAATTTAGTGGGCCTACAAAGCTCAGTTTATTGGCTACCCTACTTCCCTGAGGATATGCGTTTTCACTTTAATGCCCATAATTTGGTGGTATATGGTAAAACTGAGCAAGGTGATTACTTGATCAGCGATCCGGTTTTTGAACACCCTGTGACGTGCGCATACGATGATTTAAAAAATGCCCGCTTTGCCAAAGGTGCATTGGCTGCAAAAGGCTTAATGTATGTGATTCGTTCAGCGCCAAGTCAATGTGACTTAGCCCCAGCAATAAAGCCTGCAATCAAAAAAACCGCTAAGATGATGAATGGTCTAGTGTTACCTTACTTTGGCCTGAAAGGCATTCGCCACATGGCAAAACAAATACGTCAACTTGATAAAAAGCCAGCAAAATACACACGTTTATATTTAGCGCACATCGTACGAATGCAAGAGGAAATTGGCACCGGTGGCGCTGGCTTTAGATTTATGTACGCCAGCTTTTTAACACAAGCCAGCGAGCTGACAAACACTCCAGCATTAAAAGAATGTGCAGAGCATACAACACAGGTAGGTGATTTATGGCGCGAGTTTGCCATGTTAGCAGTCAAATACTGTAAAAAACGCAGCGACGTCACCCTGCATGATATAGCAGCGAAATTAGAGCAAGTTGCTGAGCAAGAAGCAAAGTTAAGTAAATTATTACAAAATGCCCTTCTCTAACGAGACCACTTATCTAGCTATAATTATGAATTTTTAGCTAGGTATTACCCGTTCTATAGAGAGTTAAAGTAATTTGACTTGAAAAAAAGCTGTGCACTTAACAAGTGCAACAGCTTTTAACAACCAGAATAGATTTATAGGGCGGTTTCAAGTTGCGGTAATACCTCGAATAAATCAGCCACTAGACCATAATCAGCAACTTGAAAAATTGGCGCATCTGGATCTTTATTTATTGCGACAATGACTTTGGAGTCTTTCATACCAGCTAGATGCTGGATCGCACCACTTATACCAACTGCTATATACAAGTTAGGTGCGACAATTTTACCCGTTTGCCCTACTTGCATGTCGTTCGGTACAAAACCGGCATCAACAGCAGCACGTGATGCACCAATTGCGGCACCTAGCTTATCGGCAATGCCATTTAGGAGCGCAAAGTTTTCACCATTTTGCATACCACGGCCGCCAGAAATAACCACCTCTGCGGCTGTTAACTCTGGACGTTCAGACTCAGTTTGTTCAACACTTACAAAGCTACTTGATTGATTATCAATAGCGCTATCTATAGTTGAAACTGTTACAGCAGCTTGTTCTGTTTGTAAATCAAAGCTACTTGCTCGCACTGTGATTACTTTTTTACTATCAAGTGATTTTACTGTTGCGATTGCATTGCCTGCATAAATCGGACGCTTAAACGTGTCTGCATCCACGACATCGATAATTTCTGAAATTTGAGCAACATCTAATAAAGCTGCAACCCGGGGCATAAAGTTTTTACCCGTGGTTGTTGCACTTGCAACGATGTGCGAATAAGCTTCCGCAAGTGATATAACCAGCTCGGCGGTATTTTCTGCTAATTGATGGGCATAAACTGAATGATCAGCTACTAGTACCTTGCTTACACCATCGATTGACGCAACTTGAGTAGCCATTTCATTGATATTTTCACCAACAACTAGCACATCGATTGAATTGCCTAACTTCACTGCCGCATTAATTGTTTTAGAAGTTTCTGGTTTTAAAATACCATTATCATGATCGGCTATTACTAATGTTTTCATGTTAAATCACCTTCGCTTCTGTTTTTAGTTTTTCAACTAATTGGGCAACATCATCAACAATAATACCACCACTGCGTTTTGCTGGCTCTGAGACTGAAACCAATTGCGTTCGTGGCGCTAAATCAACACCTAGGCTATCGGCAGCAATTACCTCAAGCGGCTTACGTTTGGCTTTCATAATATTAGGTAATGACGCATAACGAGGTTCGTTCAAGCGTAAATCAGTTGTGACTATTGCGGGTAGTTTTAATTCTACCGTTTGTAAGCCACCATCCACTTCACGGGTCACTTTGACCGTTGCATTTTCGATATCAACCTTAGATGCAAACGTACCTTGCCCACGATTTGTTAGCGCAGCGAGCATTTGACCTGTTTGGTTATTATCTGAATCGATTGACTGTTTACCTAAAATAACCAACTCAGGTAATTCTTGCTCAACTATTTTAGCCAGTAATTTAGCAACATGAAGTGATTCTAGTTTCTCATCTGTTTCAATATGAATGGCTTTATCTGCTCCGAGTGCAAGCGCTGTACGAAGCTGTTCTTGAGAGGCTTTTGTGCCGATAGTCACAGCGACAACTTCGGTTGCAGTGCCTGCTTCTTTTAAACGAATAGCTTCTTCAATAGCAATTTCACAAAATGGATTCATCGCCATTTTTACATTAGTAAGATCAACGTCGCTATTATCGGATTTAACGCGAGCTTTAACGTTATAGTCGATGACTCTTTTTATTGGAACGAGAACTTTCATAGGAACTCCCTGATTATTTAAACCTACAAGCTAACGTTTACGTCAACCTATTTATTTTATGATTTCAGACTACTTCCTGTTGACGTAAACGTCAACCTAAAATAACCTTAAACTATCCAAAGCCTGTAACGTTTCATTTGCAAGTATGAAATTTCCTTGTTTTAAGGTGCAGGTCCGTCACACACAAGAGGTTATTATGGTCGAACGCGAAACCATGGAATTTGATGTAGTTATCGTGGGAGCAGGCCCTGCGGGGCTATCAACGGCGATTAAATTAGCGCAACAAGCACAACAAAAAGAACAAGAGTGCATGATCTGTGTTGTTGAAAAAGGCTCAGAGGTCGGCGCCCATGTACTTTCGGGAGCTATTTTTGAAACCACCGCTTTAGATGAGTTATTACCGAACTGGCAGGAATTAGGGGCACCAGTGAGTACAAAAGTAACTTCTGATGAGATTTATTGGTTCAATAATGAAAATAAAGCAACCTCTATTCCTCATTTTGCCACTCCCAAAACATTCCATAATGAAGGTAATTATATTGTCTCTATGGGCAATGTGTGCCGTTGGTTGGCTGAGCAAGCAGAAAGTTTAGGCGTCGAGATCTTCCCTGGTTTTAGTGCTCACTCGTTAATAATTGAAGATGATACAGTAAAAGGCATTATCACTGGCGATATGGGTGTTGATAAAGACGGCAACGAAAAAGATGGCTATATGCCTGGTATGGAACTGCGTGCCAAGTACACTGTATTCGCAGAAGGTTGCCGTGGGCACTTAGGTAAACAACTAATAAATCGTTTTGCACTCGATAAAGATGCTTCACCACAACATTATGGGTTAGGGTTCAAAGAAATTTGGCAAATAGACTCATCTAAACATAAAGAAGGGACTGTTGTACACGGTACTGGCTGGCCATTAGCAAGTGATACTAATGGCGGTGCATTCATGTACCACAGTGAAAATAACCAAGTTGTCGTAGGTTTAATTGTTGATTTAAATTATTCAAATCCACATTTAAGCCCATTTGATGAGTTTCAACGGATGAAACATCACCCAGTCTTTAAAGAAGTTCTCCAAGGGGGTGAACGTATTGCTTATGGTGCTCGGGCAATTGCCAAAGGTGGACTACACTCATTACCCAAAATGCACTTTCCGGGTGGTTTATTAGTAGGCTGTGATGCCGGTACACTTAACTTTGCCAAAATTAAAGGTAATCATACAGCAATGAAGTCTGGCATGATTGCCGCTGAGGTCATCTTTTCAGCCATTGAGAGCGGCTTACAACACAGTGACTTGAAACAGTATTCAGAGGCTTTTAAACACAGCTGGGCCTATAAAGAATTACATCAATCGCGTAACTTCGGCCCAGTTATGCATAAATTGGGGAAATTTATTGGCGGGGCTTACAATACCCTTGACCAAAATATTTTTGCAGGAGGCCTACCTTTTAATTTCAAGGACCATACACCTGATCATGCAACATTAGTTGACCAACATACAGTGGATAAAATTAATTACCCAAAACCAGATGGTCAGATTAGCTTTGATAAACTCTCCTCGGTGTTTTTATCAAATACCAATCATGAAGAATCGCAACCGTGCCATTTACAGTTAAAAAACACGGCTATTCCAATTGATGTTAATTTAGTTAAATTTGATGAACCGGCACAGCGCTACTGCCCTGCAGGTGTTTATGAAGTACAAGAAATTGAAGGCAAAGATGAGTTTGTTATTAATGCTCAAAACTGTGTGCATTGTAAAACCTGTGATATTAAAGATCCAAGCCAAAACATAACCTGGATCACCCCTGAAGGTGCTGGAGGCCCCAACTACCCTAATATGTAAATACCTCTAATTTATAAACTAATCCTAAATTGCAGGGGCTTCGGCCCCTTTTTTGCGCTATGCTCAATAATGTCGAGAAATAATAAGAGAGTTAGAGTATGCCGTCATCAAGTGTCGTATTTCGTTTTTTAGCAGAGCCAACCGATGTTAACTTTGGAGGGAAAGTCCATGGCGGTGTTGTCATGAAGTGGATTGACCAAGCAGGTTATGCCTGTGCCGCGGGTTGGAGCGGGCATTACTGCGTCACAGTATCTGTCGCTGGAGTTAAATTTAGACGCCCTATCCTTGTGGGTCAAATAGTCGAAGTTGAAGCTAAAATAGCGCACACTGGCAAAACAAGTATGCAAATTTTTATACAAGTGCGTTGTGGCGATCCTAAAACTCAAAATTTAGTTGAAACAAATCATTGTATTATTAGCTTCATTGCAATGGATGAAACCGGCTACTCAGTAGCTGTTCCACCTTTTACTGCTGTAACAAAAGACGACAAGCAGCTGGAAAACTATGCAATAAAAATGAAAGAAATTGCGATTGAAACAGAAACGCTATTGCATAAATCAGCACCTTAAAGCGTTATAGTATTAATTGAGCAAGTAAAACTTACAAAGCCCTTTGAAAAAGCTGCATCGATGAAACTGAACGCGCGTTCAAAATAACAGCGAACACCGAAAAAAACCATATAAAAACATACAATTAGGAAATTTTTTAAGCTCCCTGTTGTTGGCACAATAGATGCTCCTAAACAAATGACTAAACGACGAATAACGAAAAGTTATTTATTTTTTATTTTGTAAAGGAGCTATTAAATGATTAAATCACTTTCAATTTCTGCTGTTGCACTTGCCCTATTTGGTTTTAACAACGCGGCTCACGCAGAAGTAACTGATATGGATATGCCGAGCATTTATACTGGTATCGGCTATGGACAATATTCTTTTGAGTTTGAAGACTCAGAAAACGATACAGACTTTGATGACGACTCACAAATGCTAAAAGGTTACGTGGGTACTCAATTTAATAAATACGTGAGTGTAGAACTTGCTTATCAGAATTTTGATGAAGTAAGTGATATCGATAGTTATGCTGAGGTTGATGGTGTGTCGCTTGCAGCACGCTTGGCAGCCCCACTTACAGAAAGCTTTTCCATTTACGCAAAAGGTGGTTGGCTTGAATGGGATGCTGAAGTAACTCAGGACATTCCTGCAATTGGAAGTGTGTCGGTTGATCAAGATGGTGGCGATGTATTCTATGGTGCAGGTATTGAGTATGCGTTTACGCAAAATATACAAATGCGTTTAGAGTATGAGCGTTATAAATTAGAAGACGATATTGATCCAGATATGGATGTCGCTTCTGTCTCAGTTCAGTATATGTTTTAATTAGACCACTCGGTTTAATATTAAAAGGCAGCATCAGCTGCCTTTTTCTGTCTTTTACGGTTAGAATAACGCAAAATAAACAAAAAATTGGTTTTATGAGCGACTATCAGTTAACGGCCGTAGGCCATATTCACTCTCCATATAAGCAAAAGTTTGCAATCCCCCGCCAACCTAGATTAGTACCACAAGCAAAGGCAAAACTTGTATTTTGTGCTGATTTCAATCGGGAAGAATTTGTCAGAGGTTTGGATGACTTCTCTCATATTTGGCTGCTTTTTCGTTTTCATGAAACGGCTGATAAAGGCTACTCTGCTATGGTAAGGCCGCCGCGTTTAGGAGGAAATGACCGCAAAGGCGTATTTGCCACTCGTGCAACATTTCGGCCAAACGCTATCGGTATGAGCGCTGTTAAGCTTGAAGGTATCGAATATGTAAATGGTCAGCTCAGCCTGCTACTCTCTGGTATCGATTTGCTCGATGGCACGCCAATTTTAGACATCAAACCTTATTTGCCTTACTCTGATGCAATGACCGATGCAAGTGCAGGGTTTGCTGATGTAAGGCCAGAAACACAAATGAGTGTCGATTTTAGTGAATCTGCTACTCAATTTATTGCTCAGCAAAAGCAATATCCCGAGCTTAAAGAGTTTATCGAAAATGTGCTTAAGCAAGACCCTCGTCCCGCGTATAAAAAACAAAAAGATGGCGAGCAAAATTATGGCATGACCTTATATGAATTTAACATTCGCTGGCAAGTTAATGGCGAACATAACTATGTCAGTCATATAGAAAAAATATAGAAAATGTCACTTAGCGCTTTAGTGTAAAAGCAACCGCTGCTAAACTGTGGCTCTTATTGAAATAATAATTTTATAACTATCGGAAAAAACATGCGTACCAGTCAATATATACTCGCTACACTTAAAGAAACGCCGTCTGATGCTGAAATAATATCGCATCAATTAATGCTTAGAGCCGGCATGATCCGCCGCGTTGCGTCGGGTTTATATACGTGGCTACCCTCTGGTTTACGCGTGTTACGTAAAGTCGAAAATATCGTTCGTGAAGAAATGGACAAAGCAGGTGCAATTGAAATGTTGATGCCTGTTATTCAACCTGCAGACTTATGGCAAGAGTCTGGTCGTTGGGACCAGTTTGGTGATGAGCTAGTTCGGTTTAATGACCGACATAACCGCCCTTTTGCGCTTGGCCCTACTCACGAGGAAGTTATCACTGACTTTGTTCGTAAAGAAATAAGTTCATACAAGCAGCTTCCGTTAACACTTTATCAAGTACAAACTAAAGTACGTGATGAACGTCGCCCTCGTTTTGGTGTAATGCGGGCTCGTGAATTTACCATGAAAGATGCATACTCTTTTCACTTAAGTGAAGAGTGCCTTGATACTACATATAAAATTATGCACAAAGCGTATTGTAATATTTTTGAGCGTTTAAATTTAGATTATCGCCCGGTATTAGCTGACACAGGATCAATTGGTGGTAGCTTATCACATGAATTTCATGTGCTTGCTGAGTCTGGTGAAGATGCGATTGCGTTTAGTGATGTGGGTGACTACGCAGCAAATATTGAAAAAGCAGAAGCGCTTGCACCAAGTGAAGAACGCCCAGCCCCAAGTAAAGAATTAAAAGCATTTCCAACACCGGATGCTAAAACAATTAGTGAGCTGAAAAAACACTACGGCGTGAAGCCTCATCGCGGCGTTAAAACCTTGATTGTCTATGGTGTGGCTGATGAGAATGGTCAACGTGATTTGGTTGCCCTTGTTCTGCGAGGCGATCATGAGTTAAACGAATTAAAGGCTCAAAACCACCCACTAGTACATTCGCCACTTGAAATGGCACCTGAAGCAGAAATTGTTGCTGCAATTGGTGCAAAACCTGGCTCCCTTGGCCCTGTTGGTTTGACTATGCCAATAATTGTTGATCGTACAGCCAATGTAATGGCTGATTTTGTAGCCGGTGCTAACAAATATGACGAACATTACAGCGGCATTAACTGGGATCGTGATGTATCAAACTATGAAGTCGCCGATCTTCGAAACATTGTTGAGGGCGATCCGAGTCCATGTGGCCAAGGTACATTGCAAATTAAACGTGGTATTGAAGTAGGCCATATTTTCCAGCTAGGCACAAAATACTCAGAAGCAATGAAAGCTGGTGTCTTGAGCGAATCTGGTAAAAACCAAGTTATGACTATGGGTTGTTACGGTATTGGTGTTTCACGCATTGTTGCCGCTGCCATTGAACAAAATAATGACCAATATGGTATTAAGTGGCCACAGCCAATTGCCCCATTTGACTTGGCAATAGTACCGATGAATATGCATAAGTCACATCGTATTCCAGATATTGCAAATAACCTTTACGATGAACTAAAAGCAGTAGGGCTTGACGTTTTATTTGATGATCGTAAAGAACGCCCAGGAGTCATGTTTAATGATATGGAATTACTTGGGGTACCTTTTACTTTAGTGATAGGTGAACGTAATCTAGATGAAAACAAAGTTGAGCTGAAAAATCGCCAAACTGGCGAAAAGCTTATACTTGATTTAGATACTGCTGTGCAGACAATTAAAGCTGCATTAAACGCCTGATTATTTGCTGCCATCATTTTAAAAAACCGCTTAACGCGGTTTTTTATTGGCTATGTAATTGCCTCCACGGCTATTTCGACCTGTCCCATAACGATTATTCGCATCTACTACACTGCAAGAAATATGGCCACCTGTAGTAATGACAGATAAAGTGACATTCTCAATGACCTGATCGCTTATATTTTTAAATTCAACTGCATTAATTTATATCCTTATGTTCATTAACTAGTTGGTAGTCCATTAGGATACGGTAAGGGTTATCATATTTGAATATCTTTATAGTTGTCATAGAGATTTAGTAAAAGTGTCGTGTAAGCGTAACTAAATATACCTAAAATGGTTATTATTACACCGCGAGTAACTCTCATGAACAATACAGAAAAGAGTAATAAAAAGCACTATCCAGCCGTTTGGATCTCCGATGTACATCTAGGCTATAAAGATTGTCAAGCAAACTATCTGCTCGACTTTTTAAATAGCATTGAATGCGACACTCTATTTTTAGTGGGTGATATCGTTGATCTATGGTCGATGAAAAGGCAGTTTTTCTGGCACCCAAGCCATTATCAAGTGTTGGCGTGTATACAAAAAAAAGCACAATCAGGTACCCGTGTTATTTATATTCCAGGGAATCATGATGAGACATTTCGACATTATGTAGATAACACATTATTTGGTGTTGAAGTCCACCAGCAATATATTCATACAACCAAAGCCAATAAACGTTTTTTACTGGTTCATGGTGATGATTTTGACTCAGCAACCCGCTATAACAAATTTATCAGTATTGTCGGTGATGCAGGCTATGATCTGTTATTATTTTTAAATCGTTGGACAAATCGAGCTAGACGGTTGTTTGGTGGTAATTACTGGTCTCTAGCATCATGGTTAAAAGCACGGGTCCATAAAGCGCGTGAAGCCATTGAAGCTTTCGAAAATGCTGCAATCCATGAAGCAAAAAAGCAAGGTGTTGATGGTATTATTTGTGGCCATATTCACCACCCTCAATTAAAAGTAGTGGATGGGATTGTGTATTGTAATGATGGTGACTGGATAGAAAACTGTACCGCGTTAGTAGAGCAAGAAAATGGCCGTATTGAATTACTACACTGGTCAGAGACACAAAGGGTCATTAATTCCGCAGATATTACTGCAATTAATGACCCTCAAACTAAGCCTGAAAAGTCAGCGGCATAAACTAACTGGCTATGAGTTATGACTTAACCACATAGCCAGTTTATTTTTCAATGTAGGCGGCTTAATGGGTTTAGTAATATAATCATTCATTCCTGCGGTAATACAACGCTCACGATCCCCCGCCATAGCACTGGCTGTCATTGCAATAATAGGCACATGTAAATAGACTTTTCCCGCAGCCCCCCTTCTTATCTCTGATGTTGCTTCATAGCCATTTAAATTTGGCATCTGACAATCCATAAGAACCACATCAAATGGGTTCTCTTGATTTTGCTTTAAGGTATCTATGGCATCAACACCATCACTGGCACAGGTAATACTAATCGAAGTACGCTTTAAAATTGCCTTAGCAACTTCAAGGTTGATCATATTGTCATCGACCAGTAATACTTTATAGCCTGATAGCTCAAATTCATCCCCCAGCTCTACTGTTTTATCCGTTGGTAATAAAAAACTGTTATTTGCACCAAATATACTGGCAAGCTTATAGCTAAATTGATCTTGTGTTAATGGCTTATTCAACACGTGACAACTTTGCGGGTAACTGGCTTTTATATCTTTGCTGAGCAATAAATCACGTAAAATTAGCATGTATTTTTTATTCTGTTTTTCACATAATGTTATTAATGCATCTAATTGAGGGTGTTCATTATCTATGACCAGTAAATCAACTTTGACTTCTTCGCAATTAAATTGATAGTCAAATCGTTGAATATTATTCGAATCAACTTGGCAATTCTTAATAAGTAAATTCTTGATATTGTTGAAGACACTTTCATTTTTAATCAATACACCCACTTCAATATCTTTAGCAAGCTCAATTGGGGTATTTAATTTTTTCTCAGGTGCGACATGAAGCTCTATCTGGGCTGTAAAACAACTTCCTTTTCCTTTTTCACTTACAACCGAAATATCCCCCCCCATCAACCGGGCAAGCTTTCTACATATTGAGAGCCCTAGCCCCGTGCCACCAAAATGGCGAGTTGTGCTGCTGTCTTCCTGTGTAAAAACTTCAAATAGTTTATCTATATTTTGCGCCGCAATACCTATTCCAGTATCTTGTATTGCAAAACTCATGATCAGTTTATTTTGGGTTAAATACTGACAGTCTAAACTCAGACTCACTTCACCTTGATGAGTAAATTTGAACGCATTATTTAGTAAATTAATTAATATTTGTTTTAATCTGTGGCTATCGCCTACCAGCATTCGATCGAGGACTTTATCTGTATTTAATATGATCTCTAAACCTTTGCGTTGACCTTGTAAGGCCATTGAAGTAATTAAATCACTGCATACGCTAATCACATCAAAACTGTGCTTATCAATATCGAGTTTGCCAGCTTCTATTTTTGAAAAGTCGAGAATATCATTAATCAACGTCATTAATGACGTTGCACTTGAGTTTGCTAACTTAAGGTAATTAGCTTGCTGCTGTGTTAACGGCTCTTCAGCAAGCATGCCCAACATACCCAATACACCATTCATGGGGGTGCGGATTTCGTGGGAAATATTAGCTACAAAATCACTTTTAGCTTTACTTGCTGCCAATGCTTCGTCAATAGCCATTTCGAGTTCAATAGTACGTTGTGCTACTTTTTGTTCAAGTGAACCGTTCAGCGCTTGTAACTGCGTTTGTATTGTCTTTAATGAGTTTATATTTCTTAAAATGGCAGCAACTTGGTGGGTTTGAGTAAAAATATCATAAACAGAAGTGAGCGTAATTGAGTAAAAATGCTGTTGCTTATTTTCATCTATATAGATTGCTTCAAACGGCGGTTTAGTACCTAAATTAATTGTTTCACTAATGTAGTCATGATCTTGCTCATTAAGAATAAATAAATCAGAAAATCTAGTTGTTCCCTCTATTAATTTAAAGTTCGCTTTAGCTGTATGATTAGATTGACAGATAACGCCTTGTTCTTCAATCGTAAGAATCGCATCAAGAGAATTTTCTATTATCTTATTATTTTGTTCTTTTAATGAATGAAACTCTAACTTACGGTTAATATAACGTTGATACAACCAGACTAAAAAGAGTATGACTGAAAACAAAGTAGCTAATACAATAATAAAGTTATTTCGTCGCTGAGAGACCTTTTCAAGTAATATTTGAGTATCAATTGAAACCGCGATTTCTAACGGTTGCATTGCAATATTACCCTCCAAATTTAAGCGTTTTTTTAAATAATACTGCTGTGATAATCCCGTCATCGGCAGTGTAACCTGCGATGACATCTCTTGGCTTTTTGTAAAAAGACTTGACCATGTCACGTCTTGGCCAAATTCAAAGCCAAACTGAATGCTATTGTCTGGATGGTAAAGAAATTGCTCATTACTATTCAATAAATATACACTTAGACCTTGCGTTGTATTTTTAGGTAAATTCGCTAACAAGGGTTCAGCAAAGTAATTGGTCACTAAAACTGCAAACACAAAGCCCTGATCATCAAATACCGGCTTAGCAACTCTGTATGTACTTGTATATGGACGCTGAATATCTCCATTTTCACGATTGTAATTTATCGGAGAAATATAAATTGTGTTTTTATCTTGCATGCTCGCTTTGAGCATATAATCTCGTTGCCCTTTTTGTTGTAACGCATCTCCTTCGATGCGTATTATCTCATTATTTATACGATCAACTCTGACTAATTCCATCCCTTGATTCGCTAAAGTGATATAACGAGCTTGTGAGAGGGTTTCATCTGTTTGCATAAACCCTGTGAATATTTCAGCTAAACGGGTTTGCCAAACGGACACTGAGATATCAAAAGCGGGGTCTATATTATTGTTAGCATGAGAGCGGCGGATACCCGATATTGGAGGCGTTGAGTCTAAAAAGTGGATTGACGCTACACTGGTTTGTAGTTGAGCTTTAAGATACCGTATTTTAGTTTCAAGTACATGTTCAAGCGCTACTTTTTCATTATTGAAAATATCACTTCGAGTTTTTAATTCAAAAACATATATACTCGGCAGTGCTAACATAACAGATATTAGTAGCGCTAAAAGAAAAACTTTGCTTGATTTGAACATACTCGTCAAAGAGCGTGGGCTTTGCATGAAATCAATGCCATTTTGATAAATTTTATTATCACCGAGTATAGATCATTTACACACTGAATTAATCGATATTTCTGAATTATTTATCTTATTTATTGAAATATATAGTAATGGTGGCTGAGGAGCCACCATTACAATGCTTACCTAAATAATACTTCTTCTTTGTTAAACCACTTAACACAAAACGCAATCAACGCGCCTGCAACAATAACTGTTGCTAAAAAGATTAAACCGACCAAGGTGTAATCAACAGTCCCTTTGATTATCTCTTTTATAGCAAGAGCAACATTAGTAACCGGGATGAAAGCTGTTTTAGCCGTCAACTCTACATTAGGCAAAAGTGCCACTATAATTGGGAAAATCACGCCCATGCTCAGTGGAGTCATGTAATTTTGCGCCTCTTTAAAGCTACGGGCATATATTGATATAGCCAACGCAAGAGATGCAAAAATAGCCGCTAGAGGGAGTAAAATAATAAATATCAACGCAAAGTCTATTACATGTAAAGTACTAAACGCCGTTTTTGCAATCTCTAAATCCATAACATTAATGGCGATTGTGATCCACACGCCCATACTCAAAACAGTTATACTGGTTGTTACAATTGATGACACCAATAAAGTGATAAATTTACCAAGTACCAGTTGCGTACGTGTAATAGGGGTTAATAGCAGCGTTTCAAGTGTGCCTCGTTCTTTTTCCCCAGCCCCAATATCGATGGCTGGGTAGCTTGCTCCCATTAACACTAACGGAATTAATAAATAGGGTATAAATCCACCTATTTTTTCACCTAGGCTTTCGCGTTTATCGGCAGTGTCAACTTTAACAACTTTAATCGGGTCTATGATGGCCGTTTGTAGCTCCTCACTAATACCATAACTGGCTAGTTTATCCGCTCTTATTGAGTCACCAAACTCAGTTGCTAATTCCTTTACTCGTTGAAATAAAAAGTTTATTGATTTGGCATCATTGAACACAACTTGCCACTCACTTTGTTTTTCATCATTCAGTGTTGCTCTTGCGTTACTTGGCAGGTAGATCCCCATATCAATATGGCCTGCTTTTACTGCTTCTTTAAGCTGTTCAGCCGTAGTAAACGTTTTATCACCTTGGTAAAGTTTAAAACTTTTATGATAAAACACTTTGTCTGTGAATTCTTGTGCGTATTCGCCATTAATAATGGCATACGTGTGAACTTCTTGTTCGGCCTCAAGTGCCGCTTGAGAAGTGATAAATGCCATTACAGCAAAAATTAACGGGAATAAGGCTATTGGTAACGCCACAATAAACAATAATGTTTTTTTATCGCGTAGAAGCTCTTTTAATTCCTTTTTAAATACCTCAAACATCGCGCTTCTCCGTCAAAATATTCATAAATGCTTGGTTAAGTTCTTCGCTATTACCAGCGAGTTTAAAATCTGCAACAGAACCATCAAAACAACTAATACCTTCGTTAATAACCGCAACACGATCACACAATAGAGCGACTTCATCCAAGTGGTGGGTTGAAAATATAACCGGTGTCCCCTGCTCTTTTAACCCTTTAATAAACTTAATCACAGTTTGCGTAGTCATGATATCAAGCCCCGTTGTTGGCTCATCAAGAACAACTACTGCGGGTTGATGAACAACAGCACGTGCAATATTTGCTTTTTGTTTCATACCGGTTGATAGATTATCAGCGCGTTTATCAATAAAGCTGTGCATATCGAGTAAATCAAACAACTGTGCACAACGCGAGGTAATGGCTGCTTTTTTCATGCCATGTAATTTAGCAAAATACTCTATATTTTCTTTCACTGTTAAACGGCCATACAACCCCGTACTACCAGACAAAAATCCAATTGACTTACGGCCAAACAATGGTTTTTTTATGATATCTTGCCCAGCGATGGTAATACTGCCTTCATCTGGCACAAGCGCAGTCGAGATCATTCTCAATGTGGTGGTTTTTCCTGCCCCATTTGGCCCAAGTAAACCAAGTACTTCACCTGCATTACAATGAAAGCTTACATCCCTAACCGAATGAAAATAATCTTTATCTTCCCTTGGGTCCGTTTTTTCAAGTTTGTTTTTTTTATGATCTTTAGTTAGCTTAAACTTCTTTTTAAGCCCTGCTACTTCTATCATTTTCGTGTCCTTCGTTTTGGCCTAAAGTAATCCGTATTACTGTAGAAATCACTGTTATTATTATCAATATGCCAGCCAGGAACACCTAACAATGGCAAAGGAGATAATAGACTATTATCAGCTAGACAATTATTTTTCCCAATCATCTCATAAAGCACCGTATCTAGGTACGCATATTGCGCAGTTAAATCTTTACAAAATGTGTCTTCAGGCACTTTCACAAAAAAGGCTTTACCAGTGAGCCCTATATACGGTTTTGTCAGCATTTCATAGTTTGCATGACCAAACATATAGGCATTGATGCTTTTACCCCACTGTGCGCGTAAATCAACAAAGGCAGTTTGCCACTGATGCTCTCTAAGTAATTCGGGCCATTGAGAATCTGTCACGGCTAAAATAACGCCACATTCATCAAACAGTGTTAATGCATTACGGTGTTTACTTCGTTGCTTTGTGCCATGCAAGCTGATTTCTTCAACGTGACGCTTATTCAATAAAGCTTTGGTTTTAGGAAATAGGCACCAAATAAAGCCACCAAATAAATCATGCCAGTTTTGTTGGCGAGTTGGTACACAGCCTGTATCAAATATGATTTGTTCGTAATAACGCTGTTCTTCACTAAATAAAGCGTCATCTTTAAAAACGATCGGTCTATTATTCTCATTTACACCAGTTAGAAACGGTGAAAACCAATCACATGTAGGCCAATCTAATTGTTGATTTAACTTAAATAGTCTATTTAAATGTTCAAAGGCACCACTGCTTACTAACTGAGGGTGCCATTGCTCATAAGGGGTAAACCGCTTCATGAGTACCTTTTGCTTTACAGAGTATTCGCTCAGTTTACCGCAAAAACTGGTTCTATTTAATAGAAGTTCTTATACTGTTGGTACTTAAAACAAAAAAAGAGTGACTATGAAACGTTATTTTTCTCTTACACTACTGGCAAGCGCAGTGCTTGCAGGTTGTGCAGCAACAAGTCTCACTTCTGAAGATGTTGAACAAGGCTATGAGTCTATCAATGCACAGCAACTTGCAGAGCATGTAAAGGTATTGGCATCTGATGAATTTGGTGGTCGTGCACCATCATCTAAAGGCGAAGAGCTGACTCTTGCTTATCTAACTGAACAATTTAAAGCAATTGGTTTTGAACCAGGTAATGGCGACAGCTTTTTGCAAGAAGTACCGCTTGTATCTCTTGAAGCAGATTCTGATATGGTTTTATCAATTGGTGGCAAAGATTACCAATATAAAAAAGATATGGTCATGGGCAGCAGCCGTATTAGTGAAAACGAGAGTATTAAAGATTCAGAGCTTGTCTTTGTTGGTTATGGTGTAAACGCGCCAGAGTATAACTGGAATGACTATGAAGGCCTTGACGTAAAAGGTAAAACAGTAGTCATGCTAGTGAACGACCCCGGTTTTGCCACCAAAGATCCAGCACTATTTACTGGCGATGCAATGACCTATTATGGTCGTTGGACATACAAATATGAAGAAGCTAGTCGTCAAGGTGCTGCTGGTGCAATCATCATTCATGAAACAGCCCCAGCTTCTTACCCTTGGTCTGTTGTTGAGAACTCATGGAGTGGCGAACAATTTGGTTTTCAAAAAGAAAATAACAACATGGATCGTGTCACTGTTGAAGGCTGGGTTACAACTGATGTAGCTAAAGAGCTCTTTACAAAAGCAGGCCTTGATTTTGACACTGCAAAGCAAAATGCAGCAAAAGGTGCCTATCATGTCGATATGGGCGATTTAACAGCATCTGTAGCGGTTAAAAACACCATAAAAAAATCTATCTCATATAATTTCATCGCGACGTTACCAGGTAGCGAAAAGCCAGATGAGCACATCATTTATTCTGCGCATTGGGATCACCTAGGTACAGATAAAAATCGTAAGGGCGATCAAATTTATAATGGTGCTCACGATAATGCAACTGGCACAGCGGGTATGATTGAAGTGGCTGAAGCATTTGCTCAATTGCCTAAGCATCCTAGCCGTTCAATGACTTTCTTAGCAGTGACAGCAGAAGAGCAAGGTTTACTAGGCTCTAAATACTATGCTGCAAACCCAGTGATCCCAGCCAATAAAACCGTTGCAAACATTAATATGGATAGCCTGAATCTATTAGGCAAAGTGAAAGATATTAGTGTAGTCGGCATTGGTAAATCACAAATGGACTCTTTACTCGCTAGCGCAGCGAAAAAGCAAGGCCGTACTGTGTCTGGCGACCCTAAACCATCTTCAGGTGGTTACTACCGTTCAGATCACTTTGCCTTTGCCAATATGGGTGTACCAGCCATGTATGCTGGTGGTGGTAGTGAAGCGTTTGACGAAGAAACTGCAAGTTACCGTAAACGTATGAGCTTAGTGCTTCGTGGTTGTTATCATCAACCTTGTGATAGATACCGTGATGAATGGGATTTATCAGGTGCTGTGCAAGATTTACAGCTGTTTTATCAAGTAGGTTTTGATATATCTGAACAGGTAGAATGGCCAAAATGGAATGAAAGCTCAGAATTCCAAAGAAAATAATGCAAATGATATTGATTTTCATTTGATTTAATTCTAAAGTGCAACTTAATAACGTTTTAGGTTGCACTTATGTTCACTCTCACATTGCCAAAGTTTATGTCATCTATATCAACACGCTCTTTTATTGAAAATAAACGCATGTTGTTGCCACTGGTTTTACTTATTTGTTTGGCCTACTCCCCTATTCGCGACATTACTCTTACTGCAATGAGCGATGCTTTTTTTCAAGTTAGCGTATTTGTCGCTGCTACGCTTTTTATTTACTACTACTTGATTGATAGACTTCCTCAGTTAGAGTTAGCCTACCTTAATGCTAAATCACCTATTTTAGAAGTTAGTTTTGCCTCTTTCTTAGGCGCTTTGCCTGGTTGCGGCGGCGCAATCATCGTGGTGACTCAATTTACGAAAGGACAGGCTAGCTTTGGCTCTATAGTCGCTGTGTTAACAGCCACCATGGGCGATGCCGCTTTTTTGTTACTCGCAACTAAACCAACTGAAGGTTTACTAATAATGCTTATTGGATTAAGCGTTGGTGTGATCAGCGGTAGTTTGGTGAATTACTTTCATAAAAGTGACTTTTTAAAGCCAGAAAACCAAGATGTAGAGCATGAATACAAGAGCCAACCAAGTAAAGCCATCATTTTGAGCAAATCAATTTGGAAGGTTATATTAATTCCGAGCCTTATTATTGCGTTTCTTATTGCGCTCAATGTTGATTTTGCACAATTTGGCTCAGGATTAAATGATACGGTTATGTTTTTTGGTGCTGCAATGGCATTATTTGCAGTAATAGCGTGGGCTTTTTCATCTAAAGGTAAAAGCTATCAAGACATTACCTGCGAAGAAGAATCTAGCCAACCGCCTTCTAAGCTCTATAAAGTGTTACAAGACACACACTTTGTCACTGCGTGGGTTGTGGCGTCTTTTATGCTGTTTGAATTATTGGTTAACTTTGCTGGTGTTGACCTAAAAGCGTGGTTTTCACATTACACCTACCTTGCACCACTCATCGCTGTGCTCATAGGCTTTTTGCCTGGTTGTGGTCCACAAATCATTGTCACTACTTTATATATTCAGGGTATTATTCCGTTTAGTGCCTTGGCAGCAAATGCTATTTCTAATGATGGTGACGCCCTCTTCCCGGCAATTGCAATGGCACCAAAAGCCGCACTTATCGCAACCTTCTATTCAGCCATTCCTGCGGTGTTAGTTGGCTACGGCTTGTATTTTTATGGTGTTTAATAAAACCAACAGACACAAAAAAGCTCAACAATAACGTTGAGCTTTTTTTGCTACAATAAGCGTTAGCTCATTGCCATCATCATTTTAGCGGGTTCTTCTAGATACGATTTCCACAGATTATTAAAACGAGCAATAGTCCCGCCATCAATAACACGGTGATCGCCAGACCAACTTACCTGCATGATCGCTTTACTTATCACGTTACCTTTATCATCAAAGCGAGGGAGATGCTGAAGTTTACCTAATGCAACAATGGCAACTTCTGGCTTATTGATAATAGGCGTTGCGATAGTCCCACCTATTGCGCCAATATTAGAAATACTGATTGTGCCACCTTTTAAGTCATCAGGGCTAACACGACCGTCTCTAGCAGCATCAGTTAAGCGTGTAACAGCATTTGCAACATCAATAATACTCTTATTTTGACATTGCTTGATATTAGGCACTAAAAGACCAATTTTAGAATCAACGGCCATGCCAATGTTATGATCGTTAAAATAGGTTAATTCAGTACACTCATCATTTACTTTAGAGTTTAGTACTGGGTATTCTTTCATTGCTAGCGATAACGCCTTAATAAAAAACGGCATCATCGTTAATTTAATGCCCTGCTGCTTGTATTGCTCTTTCAACGAACTACGTAAAGCAATTAAATCGGTTAAGTCTATTTCATCACAAAAAGTAAAATGTGGAATGCTACTAACAGAGGCAACCATCTGTTTAGCCATAGCAGCTTTAATCCCTTTAATAGGCTCAACACGTGTGCTTTCATTGCTAACAGCAGCTGTATTGACCACAGGTGCGTCAAGCTCAGACGTATCAATAGTATTTGGTACTTCTGAATTTACAAATTGTTCAATGTCTTCTTTATAAATACGGCCGTTTTTTCCGCTACCTGGTACGCACGTTAAATCAACATCCATTTCACGCGCTTTTCGACGAACAGCCGGTGAAGCAACAGCCTTTTTATTCACAACCGGAGTAATAACATTACACGTTGGTGCAGCTGGTGTGTGCTCTTTGGCGTTGGACTGCGCTTTAACAACAGCTTCATTCACATCAACCTGGGATTGGCCTGTACCTGCAATGCTCATTTGAAACAGCGGACTATGAACCTGTGCAACATCCCCTTTTGCATAATAGAGCTTATGAACTGTACCAGTATATTTAGCAGGAATTTGTACCAGCGCTTTATCTGTCATTACATCACAAACAGCTTGGTCTTCTTCAATGTGCTCGCCTTCTGCGACTAACCATTCAACAATTTCACACTCAACAATTCCTTCACCTATATCAGGTAAAATAAAATCTTCTAATTGTTCAGAGCCATTATTTGCTGGGTTTATTGGTTGCTCAACCGGTTGCGAGCTCGCTTCACCTGCAACATCCATCGCAAATAAAGGGGCATGTACAGCCGCGATATCACCTTTTTGATAATACAACTTGGTAATTACGCCATCGTGAACGGCGGGAATTTGCACCAACGCTTTATCTGTCATTACATCACAGATAGGTTGATCTTCATCGACTGTGTCGCCTTCTTCTACAAGCCATTCAACAACTTCGCACTCAACAATGCCTTCGCCAATATCGGGTAAAATAAAATCTTTTGCCATGATAACTCCTAAAATTCGACCGATTGCTTAATGGCAGCAAGTACTTTTAATGCATCTGGCACATATTCTTTTTCAAGTGCCAACGGATAAGGTGTATCAAGTCCACATACTCGTAAGATTGGAGACTCTAAATGTAAAAAGCATTCTTGCTGAATCGTTGCCGCGATCTCGCTACCAAAACCGTTAGTGATTGGTGCTTCATGGCTTATTACTAAGCGCCCTGTTTTCGTAACTGACTGCGCAATTGTTTCAACATCCCAAGGTAGTATGCTGCGTAAATCAATCACTTCACAGCTAATGCCTTGTTCAGCAGCTTGTTTTGCAGCATCTTCGATAATTTCCATTTGTGCGCCCCAAGCAAGTAATGTTACATCACTTCCTTGCTCAACAACCTCAGCTTTACCAAGCTCAATGCTGTAATCATCTTCAGGAACTTCCCCTGTAGATGCACGGTATAAACGTTTAGGCTCAAAGAAAATAACCGGGTTATCATCTTTAATAGATGCACGTAATAAACCTTTAGCTTGGTACGGGTTACGAGGTACTACAATTTTTAATCCTGGGGTATGAGCAAAATAAGCCTCTGGAGATTGAGAGTGATATAACCCCCCTGCTATACCACCGCCGTAAGGCGTGCGTATGGTTAAATTACCCACATTAAACTCATTACCACTGCGATAACGGAATTTAGCTGATTCATTTACAATTTGGTCAAATGCAGGAAAAATGTAATCGGCAAATTGTATTTCTGCAAGCGCTGGCGCGCCAAATGCAGCCAAGCCATTAGCAAAGCCCATGATCCCTTGCTCAGTCAATGGAGTATTGAAAACGCGATGCTGACCATATTTTTCTTGTAACCCTGACGTGGCACGAAACACGCCACCAAAGTAGCCCACATCTTCGCCAAAAATACAGGCTTGCGGATGCTCTGCCATCGTAATATCAAGGGCTGAATTAATTGCATGTAACATATTCATTTTAGCCATTACTTAATTCTCCCTGCAGTGACTGGATAGGCATCAGGATGTTGCTTAATATGGGTTTTTAATTGCTCATATTGACGTTGTAATGATGGTATTGGCGTGTCGTATACATCAGAAATCAACTCTTCTAATGCTGGTTTCTCAATCACCTCTGCACGTTTTAATGCAGCAAGAATGTCTTCACGAATTTGTTCTTTCGCTTTTACATCGTCTTCGTCATTGAGCCATTCTTGTTTTATTAACCACTTACGGAAACGCTCAATTGGGCAAGCGTGATAGTTAGCTTCTTCCGCTTTTGAACGATAACCACTTGGATCATCTGACGTTGAGTGAGCACCTAAACGATATGCAATTGATTCTATTAATACCGGCTCACCAGTGGATGTTGCTATTTCACGCGCTTTTTGAGTTGCCGCAAATACCGCTAATGCATCGCCGCCGTCAACTCGAATGGTTTTAATACCATAGCCCACACCACGAGAAGCTATGCCATCACCTTTAAACTGCTCATCTGCTGGGGTAGAGATAGCATAGCCATTATTACGAGCAAAAAAGATCACCGGGGCTTTATGCACAGCAGCCATATTTAAGCCTGCATGAAAATCACCTTCAGAGGCCGCCCCTTCACCAAAGTAACATATAGTGACATTGTCGATATTACTTTTTAGCTCACCGGTTTTAGCGTCAACGTGCTTAATTTTTTGGCCATAAGCGTAACCCGTTGCCTGCGGTATTTGGGTACCTAAAGGCGACGAAATAGTCATGTAGTTCAACGCTGCACTACCATAGTGAATCGGCATTTGACGCCCTTTACCTAAATCAAGTTCATTTGAAAACATTTGATTCATAAATTGGTCAAGGGTGAAACCGCGATAATGCAATGCTGCTTGCTCACGGTATTGAGCCATGATCATATCATTTTGATCCAGTGCTGCTGCTGAGGCTGTAACCGCAGCTTCTTCACCTAAACATTGCATATAAAAGCTAACGCGGCCTTGGCGTTGAGCTGCTTGCATACGTTCGTCAAGTGCTCGAATAAAACGCATTGTTTCGTATAAGCTAATTGCTGTGTCTTTATCAATATCGGGTGCACAAGCACCGCTGTGGATATCGCCATCCTCGGTTAAAATACTCAAGGTTGGAATATTTAAGGCATGACCATCAATAAATTCAAGTTCATGACTAATATTCTGCGATACGTTATTTGGGTTACTCATAACCTACCTTCTTCTGTTGTCGAGAAATACAGTGCTAAATTAGGTAACCTGATCTTAGGTTAATTATTATTATTCGTAATTTTTGCTAGGTTAATCTTTGCAAAAATTGCACTGTAATTAAATTAAAGCTGCCAACACTTTACGTTAACGTAAAATGTTATTCAACTAATGATAGACGAATGATTGATAAATGACGAGAGAGGGACTGGAAAGTTAACTATACAATATAAAGTGATATTTAAAATCATATAGTTAACTCAAATATTATACTGGAATTAATTAAAATTCTCATTAATTTCAAGGGGAACAACAGTTAATAATGCACGTTGGCCTAGTGCTACATCTGCATTTGGAAAAATAATCGCTTCACCATCTACATCTGCGTAATAACAGGTCTGACCATCTTTGGCGAGCAGTTCGCCTTTTGCAAAGCCTGTAAAATTCACGGCATCATCAGAAAATGGGAAAGAAAAATCCTGCTCTGTGCGATTTATTGAACGATGTACAGAGAACAGCTCAAAATCATCTGCATTAAATTGCTTGTAGTTAACTTCATTTTGAGTAATTAATGCAATTAATGTATCTTTGGTTTTGGCAAAGCGAGACATATCATTTTCACCAAAAGGTTTTACCTGGCCAAGTTCTACGGTGAACGAGTCAGCGCCGTGTACATAAGAAGAGTAATAACTGAATGTAGTAGCGGCAGACTTCATCATCAATACAGTATTTACACCACAACTGAGTAAAAACTGCAGCTGAGATTTTTTCCACGGTTTACCATGCAAAAAAGGATACACTGCAAATTTGTCGTTTTTCGAGCCTCTTATCGCAGTATGTAAATCGTAATGATAGCGTTCACGTTGTTGACCACCACGATTATAAAAATCAGTCACGTACTGTTCGAGTTGTGCCGCCCGTTTTCGTTCATTATTCATAGCTATACCATCAACTGTATGATGGCCATTAAATAAACGGTTTAAGTTTTCTTCAACAAACCGTTTACCAATATTGATTGACTGCGGATTACCGTAAATAAACAAAACCCTTTGTGCGAGTGTAAGTTTACCACTGATAATACTTTTAATTAACGCATCACATATTTCAATTGGAGCTGTTTCATTTCCATGAATAGCACTTGATAGTACAACGTCTTTTGTGGTGTCGCATGTTGGTTGGAATTCAATAACCCCTGTGTCATGTACATTTACTTTTGTACCGTTTGCCAAGGTGAATTCACCTGGGTCTAAGTGCCATTCATTTTCTCGGCTTAATGTAAGGAAATCCCCTGAGCTTTTTAATTCTTCTATATAATCTGATTTGGCTGACATGTTCATCGCCTTTTGTGTGGAGTAAATACAAAAACGGCTGAAAGAATCAGCCATTTTTAAAATTATGCGCAATATTAACTAATTACAGAATCAACTAGCTTTTTAGCTTCTTTTTCTAGCAAGGCTAAGTGCTCTTCACCTTTAAAAGATTCTAAATAAATTTTATAGATATCTTCTGTACCCGATGGACGTGCTGCAAACCAACCGTTTTCAGTCACAACCTTAAGGCCGCCAATAGCAGCATTATTACCTGGCGCGTGCGTTAATTTTTGTAAAATTGGCTCACCTGCTAATGTATCCGCAGTGACATCTTGCGCACTTAATGCTTTTAAACGCTGTTTCTGTTGTGCCGTTGCTGGTGCATCAATACGCTTATATAAAGGCGCACCAAATTCTTGCTCAAGCTCTTTATAAAGTGCTGATGGCGTTTTACCTGTCACAGCTATAATTTCAGCAGCAAGTAAGCCCATGATAAAACCGTCTTTATCTGTATTCCATACCGTGCCGTCTAAACGTAAAAACGACGCCCCTGCACTTTCTTCACCACCAAATGCGAGTGATCCTTCGTTTAGGCCCTCTACAAACCATTTGAAGCCAACAGGCACTTCTTTGACTTGACGATTATTACGTTCGACTACGCGATCAATCATCGCACTTGACACTAACGTTTTGCCGATTTGAACATCACTAGACCAATTACGGTGATTAAGTAAATAATCTATCGCAACGGCTAAGAAATGGTTTGGATTCATTAAACCATCAGGGGTCACAATGCCATGTCGGTCATAATCAGGATCGTTACCAATACCAAGGTCGAATTCATCTTTTAACGCAATTAAATTTGTCATTGCATAAGGAGAAGAGCAATCCATGCGAATTTTGCCATCTTTATCTAGCGGCATAAAAGCAAAACGCGGATCAACACTTTCATTCACGACTGTTAGGTCTAAATTAAATTTCTCTGCAATTATTGGCCAAAAGTTAATCCCTGAACCACCAAGTGGATCAATGCCAACTTTCACTTTTGCTTGAGCAATTTTAGCAACATCAACTACATTGACTAAATCGGCAATATACGGTGTCATCAAATCTTGGTACTTTATAAATCCCGAACGAGATGCTTTAGCAAACGGGAATAATTCAACCTCAACTAAGTCTTCTAATAACAACTTATTGGCTCTGTCTTCAATCCATTTGGTTACGTCGGTATCTGCCGGACCGCCATTAGGTGGATTATATTTGAATCCGCCATCTTCAGGTGGATTGTGTGAAGGCGTCACCACAATGCCATCAGCTAATTCGTGAGGGTGGGCTTTATTATGACAAACTACCGCATGACTGATCACTGGTGTCGGTGTGTAATCATCATTTTCTTGAGTAATTACTTGAACTTCGTTAGCAACTAATACTTCAATTGCAGAGTTATAAGCGGCTTCACTTAGGGCATGGGTATCTTTACCTAAAAAAAGCGGACCAAAGATATTGTTTTGTTTTCTGTAATCGCAAATTGCTTGGGTAACAGCAAGGATATGTGATTCATTAAATTTCACATCGTAAGAGCAACCACGATGCCCTGATGTACCAAACGCAACACATTGCTCTGGATTTTGTTCTAAATCTGGCTCATTTAAATAATAAGCCGACACTAATTTTGGTACGTTTACTAAATCAGATTGAGTTGCAGCTTTACCTGCACCTGGATGAATCGCCATTACATTTCCTTATTTGTTATAAGTAATCTCTAATTTGTTCTGCTTGTTCGGCATTATAACCCAAGCCAAGCGCCACTTCGTGCAACATCATTTTCTTTCGTGTTGTATTTGAATTTGTCATGACCCAATATTCACTGTCCGTGATATTTTTTGGATTCATGCTGCTTCCACTATTTACTAAATCTTCTTTACTAGTAGCAAAATAGACACGGTCACGGCCTTGAACATCAAGGACTGCTGAAAAATCGTCTTTGTGTGTGCGGTGTAGTGCAGACAGAATAAATAAAAACCGTCCAACTACGCCCTTTTGCATCGCGAGCTCTTCTTTATTGAGTACATTAAAGACACTAGCGTTTTTTTGCTTCATTTTTGTGACTGGCTTTGTTGGGGTGTCTTCTGTTGTTGCCTGTGCGGCGGTAGTATCACTTTGCGATGTAGCATCTACCTCTGCGTGGTCCTGCTCAACGTTGTCAGTTGTTTGTTCAATATCGCCGTTAAGGTTTAATAAACGACGTAAAATAGTTGATGCACTTTCGCCAATACTTTGCGTATTACTCGCAATGTATTGATACAACTCGTCGTCTATGTCAATTTTTTTCATGTTATTCCTGTCGTTACGGGTCATATTTTTTCATTCAGCTTGATTATACCCAAAGCTGATTTAATTCTCTATGTTTTGCAATTTGTTATTTCACTAGGCAAACTAAGCACACTTTTATTGGAGACCACAATGCTATTAAATTATAAACAATCGGGCCAAGGTTTGCCTGTTATTCTTATACATGGTCTATTCGGCTCACTTGAAAACCTGAACGTCATTGCCAACTCATTGGCTGAAAATTTTCTCGTCATCAACGTAGACTTGCGTAACCATGGACGCTCAGCACACAGCGAAACCATGGACTATGCCAGTATGAGCCAAGATATCATAGAGCTTATGCAGTATTTAAATATAGATAAAGCACATTTTATTGGTCACTCGATGGGCGGAAAAGTCGCTATGCAAGTGGCTCATTTATATCCTGAAAAAGTCAGCCGTTTAGTCGTTCTCGATATCGCACCTGTTGCCTATCAAGCACGTCATACAAGTATTTTTAAAGCCCTTAATAATGTTGCTAATCAAGCCATTAATGATAGAAAACACGCTGATACTGTTATGCAAGAAGATATTAGCGAACTTGGCGTACGCCAGTTTTTACTTAAAAGCTTAGCTAAAAATGAACAAGGTACTTTTGCTTGGCGATTCAATTTAGCAGCTTTGAACAATAAATATGAAAATATTTTATCAGATATTAAAGCAAATGATTCTTGTTTATGCGATACTTTGTTTATTAAGGGTAATGACTCTGATTACATATTGCCTCAATATAAAGAAGCAATTATGGCTCGCTTTAAAAATGCGAAGGCAAAAATTATTCACGGCGCAGGCCACTGGCTTCATGCACAAAAGCCTCAAGCCGTGAATAAAGCGATCAGTGATTTTTTACTTGCCGACTAGGCCAAATTTAATCACGTGTTTTTGATCAAGCACACTAAATTATTACGATTTAGTGTGCTATAGTACGCGCCGTTTAATTTAAAGGTTATACGTTGATGGTCAGTCAGTTAATTAACGAATTTGATACCCTTGGGTTGTATTTTGGCTTAGCCGGTGTGTTCTTTTTTATCGGTATGGCTATTCAAGATGTACTAAAACGTGGCAATGTGCCTAAATTTGGTCGTTATATAGTATGGCTTGTACTCTTTTTAGGCTGTTCTGGTTTTATTGCTAAAGGGCTTATTCAAGTTTTTTGGCAAGGCGCAGGTGTAGGGTAACTAACCATGGCTAAATCAGAAACAGACAGAACAACGCTCGATTTATTTGAATACGAAAAACGCCCAGGCAGGCCTAAAACGAACCCCCTTCCACGGGACATTCAGTTAAAGGTAAATAAACGTAATCAAATAAAAAGAGATAAGGCACGTGGTTTAAAACGTGTTGAATTTAAAGTTTCATCTCAGCTTTATCAGGCGTTAAGTGATATGGCCGATGCACAAAATATTAGCCGCAGTGCACTGATTGAAACGATTTTACAAGAAAGATTGGCTATTGATAGATAAAAGGTTTTAAATTCATGGCAAGTGTAGGTATTTTTTTCGGTAGTGATACAGGTAACACAGAACACGTAGCTAAAATGATCCAAAAAGAATTGGGTAAAAAGCTTGTGGCTGTTCATGATATTGCGAAAAGCTCAAAAGAAGAGATCGCAGAATTTGATTTAATCTTATTTGGCATCCCTACCTGGTATTATGGTGAAGCGCAATGTGACTGGGATGACTTTTTCCCTGAACTTGAAGAGATAGACTTTGATGGCAAACTTGTGGCTATTTTTGGCTGTGGTGACCAAGAAGACTACGCTGAGTACTTCTTAGACGCGATGGGTATGATTAACGATATTGTCACTGAACGTGGTGCTATCGTTGTTGGTCATTGGTCAACAGAAGGCTATGACTTTGAAGCATCTAAAGGCATGGCTGATGATAACCACTTTGTTGGTTTAGGAATTGACGAAGACCGTCAACCAGAGCTGACAGAGCAACGTGTTAAAGCATGGTCTGCCCAAGTGTATGAAGAAATGTGCTTGAGCGAACTTGCTGACTAACAAGCTTAAAAAGCGTCAAATGACGCTTTTTAATTATGCTTTTGTTTAGCAATTAAGCTTTCAGATACTTTATTGAAATTGATCTTTGCACTTGAGCGTTTAGCACGTTATTCTAAGCGTTGCTAATGTGTCGTGCACATCTTTTTTAAGGTGTACTAGTATAACCAAATTAAAATTGAGACAGATTTAATGACTGATCACAACTTGGAATTAAAAAAAGCCGGTTTAAAGGTAACTTTACCGCGTATTAAAATTTTAGAGATATTGCAATCTCCAGATAACCAACACATCAGCGCTGAAGATGTTTACAAAATTCTTTTGGATCTAGGCGAAGAAATTGGTCTTGCTACGGTTTACCGTGTTTTGAACCAATTTGATGATGCAGGTATTGTTTCTCGTCACCACTTTGAAGGTGGTAAGTCAGTATTTGAATTATCTGGCAGCACTCACCACGACCACCTTGTTTGCTTGAAGTGCGGCAAAGTTGTTGAGTTTGAAGATGACTTAATTGAACGACGTCAGGTTGAAATCTCTGAAGCAAATGGTATTAAGCTAACTAACCATTCTCTTTACCTTTACGGCGAGTGTACTGACACTGAGGCCTGTAAAGCTTTTGCTGACAGCCAATAATTTAGCTTTATAAATAATAAAAAAAACCTGCTTAAGCAGGTTTTTTTGTGTCTATTACGTTTAGAGCAGAATTACTTCTGCTCTATTTTAGCCCATGAATCACGAAGACCCACAGTTTGATTAAACACTAAGGTTTCAGACTTAGTATCGCGGCTAAAGTAACCTGTTCGCTCAAACTGAAAACCTTGCGCTGGCGTAGCGTTTGCGAGTGATGGCTCAAGCTTTGCATTAGGTAAAACAACTAGAGATTCTGGATTTAGTGTAGTTGCAAAATCTTCAGCCGCAGCTGGGTTTGGCACACTAAATAAACGGTCATATAAACGTACTTCAGCTGTCACTGCTTCAGTTGCGCTAACCCAGTGGATCACACCTTTAACTTTACGCCCATCACTTGGATTTTTCCCTAGTGTTTCAGGATCATAGCTACAATATATAGCAGTGATTTCACCATTTTCATCTTTTTCAACGCGGTTCGCTTTGATCACATAAGCACCGCGTAAACGCACTTCTTTATCAAGTACTAAACGTTTAAATTTATTGTTGGCTTCTTCACGGAAGTCTTCGCGTTCAATATAAAGCTCACGTGTGAAAGGCACGTCACGACGACCCATTTCTTCCTTATTTGGGTGATTAGCAACAGATAATATCTCTTGCTCACCATCAAAGTTTTCGATAACAACTTTCACAGGATCGAGTACAGCCATTGCACGAGGCGCGTTTTCATTTAAATCTTCACGAATACAGGCTTCAAGCATGCCCATCTCAACCATGTTTTCTTGCTTAGTTACACCAATTCGCAAACAAAACTCGCGAATAGACGCTGGTGTATAACCACGGCGACGAAGACCGGCAATTGTCGGCATACGTGGATCGTCCCAGCCTTCTACGTGCCCATTTACCACTAAGTCATTTAACTTACGCTTAGACATAATGGTGTATTCAAGGTTTAATCGTGAAAACTCAATTTGCTGTGGATGACATTCAAGGCTGATGTTATCAAGTACCCAGTCATATAGACGGCGGTTGTCTTGGAACTCTAACGTACACAAAGAATGAGTAATACCTTCAAGCGCATCTGAAATACAATGCGTGAAATCATACATTGGGTAAATACACCACTTATCAGCAGTTTGATGGTGATGCGCAAAACGAACACGATAAATAATTGGATCGCGAAGCACCATAAATGAGCTTGCCATATCAATTTTAGCGCGTAATACACATTCACCCTCTTTAAACTCACCATTACGCATTTTTTCAAATAACGCGAGGTTTTCTTGCGGTGATGTATCGCGAGTTGGGCTATTTTTACCAGGCTCTTTTAATGTGCCACGGTATTCACGGGCTTGATCTGCCGTTAAAAAACACACATAAGCCAAGCCTTTTTCAATTAACTCAACCGCATAACCATATAGGGCATCAAAATAGTTAGATGAATAATTGATTTCACCATCCCATTGAAAGCCTAACCACTGCACGTCTTCTTTTATTGAATTTACATAGTTGATGTCTTCTTTTTCTGGGTTAGTATCATCAAAACGTAAATTACAAAGACCGTTATAATCTTGTGCGATACCAAAATTTAAACAGATCGATTTTGCATGGCCAATATGTAAGAAACCATTAGGCTCTGGTGGAAAACGCGTATGCGTGGTCGCATGCTTTCCTGATGCT
The DNA here is from genome assembly GCF_030408095.1 of Pseudoalteromonas sp. APC 3893. Classification (NCBI taxonomy): domain Bacteria; kingdom Pseudomonadati; phylum Pseudomonadota; class Gammaproteobacteria; order Alteromonadales; family Pseudoalteromonadaceae; genus Pseudoalteromonas; species Pseudoalteromonas sp. APC 3893. The sequence goes on along the minus strand of NZ_JASDCD010000001.1, from coordinate 792,451 downwards.
AAATCTTCATCAATACGGGTTCTAATAAAATTACTTGGGCGATTCTCAATTTCCGCCATAGGAGTACAATCCTCACATAAGTGCATGGTTACAAAACTACTGCATTATTACAAAAACAACCGTTAACATACAGTAAAACATGTGGGTTTATTACATATATACCCAAGCAACCTCACAAAGTGACACAGGGTTTAAAAATTGGGCTATAAATTGTTCTAGCGCAATAAAAAAGTCATTCAAACAAGTTAAAGTGGCGCCATTAACGAAACAATATTAGGGAATAAATATGGCTTCATTATCGCAACATCGCGTGTACATACCAACGAGTGCACGAGCAAATCAATACATACTTGCTGAATTTAAACCAAGCAATAAACTCTACTCACAGTTTGAAACGCCGCGGCAATGCTATGAGCGAATCGCAAGGCAGCTATTTGCTCTGTGTGATGAATATGAGCTGCACAATGTTCATCTAATAGCCAACGATAAATTACCTGTTGTTAGATTTCACGAAGAATCCTATTGTTTACAAACAAATAAGCAAATATTGTTTTTCTATAACCCTCGTTATCACGAAGCGCATAAGTGTTTTTATGACACTGAGCAAGCAAGTACAAAAATTCGCCTACTATTTTTAGCAACCGGTGATGATTTACGTGCTAACAGTGCTATTTTTCATAATAATGTGAAGAAGGTATTAGACACTTTGCAAGAAAGTATTCTTGATGGCGAGGAGCAATTTAAACTGCGTGACCATCAGCATTTAACTTACGATCTATTTGCTAAAGCGAAAGGTCACAAAGAAAGCTACGGCTACAAACTGCGAGGCTTATATCAACGCTACCAAAGTCGTCATTGTAGTTTACCCGAACACCATAATGAAATGACCTACGCGACCTTTAAAATTCCTGTGACTCGCACCATTAAAACCCAGTTTCAACATTTACTGAACAAGGGAAACTACACCGAGTTTTATGAGCATTTCTACAATGAGTTTATAAGCCAGTGCGAAGCTAAACAATTAAATATTGCCGCTATGGTGGCTAATGGCAGTATACCCATAATTCGAAACAGTAAGATTGACAAAAATGACAGTAACAGTGAACTACAAAAGTTAAGCTTTTCGACCAATGAACAAACCTGCCAGTTCAATCATTACTTTTTAGAGAACAAGCTTGTTGAAACAATGCATTTTATAATTGTGGCCAATGAAAACGATGAACAAGGCGTAGGTCATGGGCGTTTTATGAATAAAGTAGAAAGTGTCATTCGTAATATGGTTGAGCCTCTTGCGATTAATAAAGAGCGTCAAGATATCACTGTGCGTTTCTTTCAACATATCAGCTATTATCAATAGCAAATAATTCATAAAGCAGTTTTGCTTCACCCATAAAAAAACCCCAAATAGTTGGGGTTTTTCTGCAAACTTATTTGGCTTAATTATTACGTTGCGCGTCTTTTTGTGCCTTTTTAGCTTCTTTACGCTTTTGTAATACAGCCTGAGCTTCATTACCTATATGCCCTTCCCCGCGCGCTTGAGCTAATTCAATTTGCTTTTGACGTTCAGCAAAACGCGCACGTTGTTCATCGGTCACATCATCAATACAGTGATGGCACGATACCCCTTCCATATACTCAGATTTTAGCTTTTCTTCTTCAGTGATTGGCATACGACACGCATGACATTGATCGTATGAGCCTTTTTGTAAATCATGATCAACCGCAACGCGATTATCAAAAACAAAGCATTCACCTTGCCACATGGTCTCTTCTTTTGGCACTTCTTCAAGATACTTTAAGATGCCACCTTCAAGGTGGTATACATCATCAAACCCTTGCTCTTTCATATACGCGGTTGATTTTTCACAGCGAATACCACCAGTGCAAAACATGGCTACTTTTTTATGTTTTGTTGGATCGAGGTTTTCTTTTGCCCATTGTGGGAATTCACGAAATGTTTTTGTATTTGGATCGACTGCGTTTTCAAACGTGCCAATTTCAATTTCATAATCATTACGGGTATCAACAAGGATAACCTCAGGATCTGAAATTAGCGCATTCCAGTCTTTTGGTTTAACGTAACTGCCAACCACTTTAAGTGGGTCGACCCCTTCAACACCCATAGTGACAATTTCTTTTTTTAATTTCACTTTGGTACGGTAAAACGGGCATTCATCATCATAAGACTCTTTAGACACGATATTGTCTAAATTAGGCTGGCTATCAAGCCAAGCAAGTAGATTATCAATGCCTTCACGTTTAGCTGCAACTGTACCATTAATACCTTCGGCAGCAATTAACAACGTACCACGTACATCGTTTTTCTCCATTACATCAAGCAAAGGTTGGCGAAGGTCTTCATATTCAGGTAGGGCAACAAATTTATACAGTGCACACACAACAAAGTGCGCGCTAGTGACATTATCTTTATGAATGGCTGTCATGAGCGTTCCTAATTTTGCTTTTTGATAACCGAATCGTAAATCCGGCGCATTGGGGCGCATATTTTACGCTTTTTCAAATTAAATGCAAAAAAACTAATGATTAACGGGTTTTTACTGTGAGCAATCACCTTGACTGAGCTATAATAGCGGCCAGATTTATGAAGATTTAAATTACTCATTTGGAGATAGACACTTTGCACTTTACTGATCTTGGCATCGATAACCGCCTTGAAACTCAACTTGCGCACCAAGGCATTACTAAGCCTACAGATATTCAGGCTCACGCTGTGCCGACAGCATTGGCTGGCCATGATATTTTTGCTCAATCTAAAACTGGTTCAGGTAAAACATTAGCGTTTTTATTACCTGCCGTTCAGCGTGTCATGAAGCAAAAAGCGCTCAGTAAACGTGACCCACGCGTTTTAATTGTCGCTCCAACTCGCGAGCTTGCCACCCAAGTTTTTACTCAACTTAGGTTACTTATTGCTGGTACCAACATAAAAGCGGTAAAAATACTCGGTGGTGAAAACTTTAATGACCAAATAAAAGCGCTAAGAAATGACCCGCATTTTGTTATTGCTACCCCTGGCCGTTTAGCTGATCACCTAACCCAACGTTCATTGCAGTTAAGTGGTTTAGAGTTATTAATTTTCGATGAAGCAGATCGGATACTTGATTTAGGCTTCACTGAACAATTAAAAATGATTAATGATTTGGCCGACCACCGTTTACGCCAAACATTATTGTTTTCGGCCACGCTTGATCACGCCCAAGTTGATGCGCTATCGCGTAATTTACTTAAAAAGCCTAAAAAAATAATGCTAAGTGCCGCAAATGAGCAGCATTCTGATATCAAACAGAGCTTATATTTAGCTGATCACTTAGATCACAAAGAAGCGCTATTAGAGCACTTTGTTAAACAAGAAGACGTAGGCCAATGCATTATTTTTACCGCGACACGTGCAGACACAGCTAGATTAAGTGAGCTTTTAAATAGTAAAGGACTAAAAACACAAGCGCTTGCTGGCGATTTAACACAAAGTAAACGCCTTGAAATCATGGATGCCTTCAGCCGAGAAAACTTCAAAGTCCTTATTACCACGGATGTTGCCTCGCGTGGCTTAGATTTATTAAGCGTAACCCATGTAATTAATTTTGATTTACCCAAACATGCAGAAGAATACGTTCATCGTATTGGTCGCACAGGTCGCGCCGGATTCAAAGGCACAGCTATCTCATTGGTCGGTCCTAAAGATTGGCCTAGTTATAAGGCCATTAAGTCATTTTTAAATGATGAATTAGAATTTCACACTGTTGAAGGGCTAACGGGTAAATTTAAAGGCCTACGGGATAAAAAACCGCAAATACAGAACAAAGTAAACGATAAAGTAAAACCAAAAGCTAAAGCTGCACCTAAGCGCAAAGCTAAGCCTAAAAAACCTCAAGCACCAATAAAAGCACCATTAAATATTGATGGTGATGCACCAATGCGCCGTCGTAAAAAGCCAGAGCAGGAATAATTATGAGTTACCTTGGTACAACCCAAACCTTATTTGTTAACGAAGTCAGTAATGAAGGTGCTTACCTTGATGGCCACGATTTAGGCGAAGTTTTTTTACCTAGTCATGAAATTAAACATGAGCTTGAAGCCGGCGATAGCATTAGTGTTTTTATCTTTTTAGATAATGCTAATTTACCGACAGCAACAACTAAAAAACCACACGCACAAGTGGGTGAATACGCCCTACTGCGTGTTAAAGAAATTAATAGCATCGGCGCTTTCTTAGATTGGGGTTTAGACAAAGATGTACTTGCCCCGTTTAATGAACAAAAGCCTCGTATGCAAGAAGGCCACTCCTACTTAGTACGCCTTTACTTAGATAACGCAAGCTCACGTATTTGTGCGTCTAGCAACTTTAATCGTTTTCTATCAAAAGATGAACCACAATACACTACCCTTCAGGAAGTGAATTTAATTGTTGCTGGCAAAACAGATATCGGCTACAAAGTATTGATCGAAGAAGCACATTTTGGTGTGGTTTTTTATAATATGGTATTTAAAAACCTGTTTGTTGGTCAAAAGCTCAAAGGCTTTATTCAGAAAGTTCGTGAAGATGGCAAAATAGACGTCATACTTGAAAAGCCAGGTATGGGGAAAGTCAGTGAGCTGGGTGAAAAAATCATGCAAAAGCTAAAAGACGAAGGCGGTGTTTTAGCAATTGGTGATAAGTCAGACCCTGAACTTATTAAAAAAGTCTTCTCTACCAGCAAAGCAAACTACAAAAAAGCCATTGGCGGTTTGTTTAAGCAAGGTTTAATTGATATTGAAGCTAAGTCTATTAGGCTTAAGTAAGCGGTCAGCGGTAATTTAAAATGATATAGAAAAGAGTAAAGTGAAAGCTTTGCTCTTTTTGTTTTATACGCTCCAATGGCAACTATGAGCGAACAGTGGTCATGGATCAAGATTCAAATTTTAGCCATTTTAATTACTTGTTTACAAAAGTAACTATTGGTGAAATTATCAGGGTATGTATATACGCTGTTTTGGTGCGTTATAAACAACCAAAATGGCGTTCAATAAAATTGTTAAAGTTTTAAGTTAGTCAGCACCTAAATAGGGAAATTATGTACATTAGAAAAGTTATTAGTTTTGAGGGTTCTTGGACGCAATTAGATAAACATATAAGCCAATTTAACGATATAAAGAGCTTTATTAGCCAAGTTACATTAGAAAATATCCGTAAAACTCCTGACCGCTTTAGGAACGAAATTAATGACGAGATTAACCCTAGGAAACTATTTGGTTGCTGGGAAGAAATAATAAAAAATTCAGAATGGGTTTCATCTCGTAGCTACTTAGCGGATGACCGTAATAACAGAAAATATTATGGCTATCTTGGAGATTGCTTAAAAGATATATCAGTAAGGTTTATTACACATAGAGATTTGGTAAACCGTTGGTTATTTAGTACAACGCCTATAGCTTATAAAAACTCCGTGATTAATATACCTGTTGCCGTAATGTTAACTACAGACGCTGAAGAAGCTATTCACGGAGATAAGCGAAGAAGCATGATGTCTGCAAATTTTGAAAAAACAGTTGAAGAATTGCAAGCACTAGCACCTTTATCTCAATCACACCCTTTTGTAATTATCGGTGTTTCTTTTGATGATGGAGCACTTGAAGTTATAGATATTGAATCTGAACTCGGAATTGCTGAAAAACAGGTAGTAATAAACCGCTCTATAGAATTTCCGCCTGAGTTCCATAGTGCTGGAATTGGTATTTTAAGTTATTTTGGTACAGTTCTTCGAGAAAAATATCCAGATCAAGAGGCAAAAGTAAAGATTGAACAAGATGGACATATGGTTCGAATGGTTATTGAAACCGAAGATGGAAATAAAGAAATAATTGAAAAGGCATTGCAAGAATATGAACTAGTTGTTACAGGAGAAAAACCTCCTGAAGCCTTCTACGATAATGCTTTAAAGGTTATAGAGTTGAAAACTGAATTACGTGTCGCTTATACAAAAATAGAAGCGCAAAGAGACCTTCTAATTCATAAAGGGCAGGAATTATCTACATTAAAAAGCCTTTTCGAAAACTCTTTATCAAGGCCAAACGAACAACCTTTAAGTTTAAATTTTTCACCGGTGATAAATGTTACTACCACTCAAACAAATACCACTGTAATTAACAATGATATTCTTGATGTTGCAGATGAAATTAAATCATTAATATCTAAAAGTGGAGATGATTCTGGAACTGAATTAAGGCTATTAGATTTAAATAGCTCTATCGAAAATATTGATGCAACAAGTTCTCCAGAAGAAGTTAAAAATTCGGTAGGCCTTACCAAATTAAAGAGGCTTATTGACGATGCATTAAATACTGGCAGCGACTTGAATGACTTCTTTGAGAAAATATCAGGAGGAGTCGACAAACTTAAAGGCTTAGCTTTTAAATACAATTCGATAGCTGAGTGGTGTGGTGCTCCTCAAATCCCATCGGCTTTCTTAAAATAAAACTCTAATCGGGTAGCCGGAGGTCTCTAACCTCCAGCCCCCACACCACCCATCATGCGCTTTTTATTAACAGGAAGTGCAACGGGCGGTTCATCTCCCGTAATGAATATTGATCCAAATATCTCTCAATGATGCTAAACCTTGTGAAGCTAGATAGTCATTGCCTAGCGCAATGTTAATTCCTTTTGTTTTTGAGCTTCGACAAGGGCCTTCGCTTCCAAGCGCCTACTTTTGGTACTGGTGATACCACAGGCTATGGCAAGTCGTTCACTGACCCCTAATTTCATTAAACTGCGTACTTTATAAAGAGCGCCATTGTCGCCAGTAGCAAATTCTTATCCTTCAGCGTATCCAGTGATCTAAATCCACCGTTAGGTGATAAGCATTGGCTATTAGGTAGTAGTGTCGTCAGGCGCGCAAATACTTTTGAGCCTAGAACCTGTTTCACTCTTAAGCGCAGCGTCTCTTAACCTCTTTGTGAATCATTTACTAAATTTTTTGCACAAATAAAAGTGGGAAATGGGTTCGTGTCTTGCCTTTTGCCACTTTGTGTTTTGAATCACCGCAACTGACATATTCAGTCTATTTATCACCAAATGATTAAGTTTGAATACCTACAAACAAAAAGAGCAAAGTAAATACTTTGCTCTTAGAAGTAATAGTAAAAATAACGTTTGTTTATTTTAACGAGTCATTAATTTCTTTAAGAACCGCGACAGGATCTGCGGATTGTGTGATCGGGCGACCAACAACTAGGTAATCACTGCCATCATCAATGGCTTGTTTTGGCGTCATAATGCGCTTTTGGTCGCCAGCATCACTGCCTGCTGGGCGAATACCTGGGGTTACAAGTTTAAAATCTTCACCTAGCTCTGCTTTTAATTGCTTGGCTTCTTGTGCTGAGCACACTACCCCGTCAAGGCCTGACTCTTTTGCAAGCTTGGCTAAATAGATTACTTGTTCCGCAGGTGTTTTCTCGACACCTAATCGTTTAAGTTCAGCTTCATCCATACTTGTTAATACAGTGACCGCAATTAATAATGGTGCTTTATCACCAAACTGCTCAAGCGCTTGTTTAGCTTTCTTCATCATTTCTACGCCACCGCTGGCGTGAACATTAACCATCCATACACCCATTTTAGCCGCGGCAGTAACCGCTTTTGCTACCGTGTTAGGAATATCATGGAATTTTAAATCTAGAAAAACATCAAACCCTAGATCAATGAGCTCTTTTACAAACGCCGGCCCAAAATAGGTAAACATTTCTTTGCCTACTTTTAATCTGCAACTATCTGGAGAAAGTTGTTTTACAAAATTTAAGGCTGTTTGCTGATCATCGTAATCAAGGGCGATAAGAACTTTTTTTGATTGTTCGAGAGACATAACTTTCCTAACAAGAATGAAAATATAAGTAAAATTAAAAACCGTCTATGCCACGGCTTGGCACTATGGTTTCCCAGTGCTTACACGAAGGACACACCCAATAAATAGTGTGGCTAGTAAAACCGCAGTGTTGGCACTGAAAATCGGGTTTAGTTGCAATATAGGACGTAACCAAGTTATCAATTTGGTCTAGCACTTCTTTAATATCATGATTTTGCTTAGCTAATAACTGTAATAAAAAACTAAAACCACGAATTGTCGGCTGGCGTTTTAAACTATCCGTTAAAAACTTAATTGCTTGTTCTGTATGCCCTTGCTCTAATAAAGCTTGGCAATGCTTTATTTTTATTAAAACGCCACCTTTATCAAGTAGTTGTACTAGTAGCTCGTGAAATTGGTGGGTTAAATTTAACTGACTGTAACTATGCGCTAAATCGTCAATAAATAGTGGAGCGAAAAATGTAAAGTTTGTAATTAGTTCGCGCCAATAGTAAATGGCTTTTACGTAATCTTCTTTAGCAAAAGCTGACTTTCCAAGCTCGAATAATGGCCTCATGGCTTTTTGGTTTAAGCTAATTGCTTTTCGCATTATCTGCGGGTCGTTTTCAAGCAATGCAGCTTCACAGTAAAAATTAGCAATCGCTTTAAAATGTTGAGGTTTTGAAAATAAATCGCTATGGGCTTCAAACATATTAATGCCTTTTTCCCACTCACGTGTTTGTGAATACAAGGTAAGGATAGGCTCGAGCGCTTCACTTTGATTCGCTTTAACCAGCCATACTAAATGCTCTTCTGCACCATCTAAAAGTCCAGCCATAATATAGTCTTCAGCAAGCTCTAGACGACTAGAGGCTGCTTGCTGTTCATTGAGGCTAGGATGCTTTAACAAAAGTTCATGGATTTTAATTGCACGGTCTAACTCACCACGGCGACGAAACATGGTCGCAAGTGTTGAATAATGCTCTACAGAGTCCGCTGCAACTTCTAACAGATTAATGAGGTGTTCAAGGCCTTGATCTTCTTCTCTATCGAGCAAGAATTTTAAACCTTTACTGTATTCTGAGGTGATCTGACGGTTTAATTGATGAGCTTGGTTTTTAGCACTGTTTTTACCCATGATCCAGCCATAACCAGCCGCAACAGGTAAAAGTAAAAACAAAAGCTCAATCATAGTTAGGTGTCTTTATTGGCAACAAGCTTATTATTATTTTTTTCAGGCGCTAATTTTTTTTTCAAACGATAATTTTGCCACTTCAATTGTGAAAACAATTTAAAGCTAATAAAACAACCAATTGCGACACCTAAAGCAAAGCAGATACTAATTATCATTGCTAAGGGTAATGTATTACTAGCAATAATATAATTAATTTGTACCAACTGTGGATTCTGTGAACCAAGTACAAATGCAAAAATTAAGCATATTGCTACCAAGATTACTTTTAATACCCGAAACAAGTAACTACTCCTGCTGGTAACTAGGCAATGCTCGCGTTAACGCGATCTCTAAGCTCTTTACCTGGTTTAAAATGAGGTACATGTTTACCGTCTAATTCAACCGTATCACCTGTTTTAGGGTTGCGGCCAGTGCGCGGTGAACGAAAATGCAATGAGAAACTACCAAAGCCACGGATCTCAATACGATCTGAGCTTGATAATGAGCCGGCCATTTGTTCAAGAATTTCTTTAACAGCATTTTCAACATCTTTCACAGGTACGTGTGCATGTTGCTCGGCAAGTTGTTCTATCAATTCTGACTTAGTCATAGCGTTTCCTTAAAAAGAGATAAAGGAAGGGCAACACTGCCCTTCCAATTATTAAGACTGATTAATTAGTCTTTTTGTGCATTTGCGAATGCAGCAGCCATTGCGTTTTCGAACACTGGCTCTTCTTTCTTAAGCTTTTCTAGTACTTCTTTCTCTTCTGCTTCGAAAAGAGCTTTAACTGAAAGGCTTAAAGTGCGGTTCTTACGATCAACACCAACATATTTCACTTCAACTTCGTCGCCTACAGAAACAACAGTAGTTGCATCTTCAACGCGCTCTTGTGCGATATCAGCTACACGGATGTAACCTTCAACGCCTTCGATAAGTTCAACAGTTGCGCCTTTCGCATCAACTTCTGTCACTTTACCTTTAACAATAGCACCTTTTTTGTTTGCATCAAGGTAGTTATTGAATGGGTCAGCTTCGATTTGCTTAACACCTAGAGAGATACGTTCACGCTCTGGGTCAACTTGCAATACGATAGCAGTGATTTCGTCGCCTTTCTTGAATTCACGTACAGCGTCTTCGCCAGGTGTGTTCCAAGAAATGTCTGAAAGGTGTACAAGACCATCAATACCACCGTCAAGACCGATAAAGATACCGAAGTCAGTGATTGATTTGATCTTACCAGTAACTTGGTCGCCTTTGTTTTGAAGACGAGCAAATTCTTGCCAAGGATTAGCAATACATTGCTTAAGACCAAGAGAAATACGACGACGCTCTTCGTCGATTTCAAGAACCATAACTTCAACAGTGTCGCCAAGGCTAACAACTTTTGAAGGATGGATGTTCTTGTTAGTCCAATCCATTTCAGAAACGTGTACTAGACCTTCAACGCCTTCTTCGATTTCTACGAAGCAACCGTAATCTGTAAGGTTAGTTACACGGCCAGAAAGTTTAGAACCTTCTGGGTAACGACCAGCGATAGCTGCCCATGGATCTTCGCCAAGCTGTTTAAGGCCTAGAGATACACGAGTTTTCTCTTTGTCGAATTTAAGAACTTTAACTGCGATTTCGTCGCCAACATTAACGATTTCTGAAGGGTGCTTAACACGCTTCCACGCCATATCAGTGATGTGTAGTAGACCATCAACACCACCAAGGTCAACGAATGCACCGTAGTCAGTAAGGTTCTTAACGATACCTTTAACTTCTTGACCTTCAACAAGGTTAGCAAGAAGCTCTTCACGTTCTTGTGAGTTTTCAGATTCGATAACTGCACGACGTGAAACAACAACGTTGTTACGTTTTTGGTCAAGCTTGATTACTTTGAATTCAAGCTCTTTGCCTTCAAGGTGAGTTGTGTCACGTACTGGACGAACATCAACAAGTGAACCAGGTAGGAAAGCACGGATTGAATCAACTTCAACTGTGAAACCGCCTTTAACTTTACCGTTGATAACACCAGTAACAGTTTCTTGCTCTTCACATGCTTTCTCAAGACGGATCCACGCTTCGTGACGCTTCGCTTTCTCACGAGAAAGGATAGTTTCACCGAAACCGTCTTCGATTGCATCTAGTGCAACATCTACTTCGTCGCCAACTGCAACTTCTAGTTCACCAGCAGCATTTTTGAATTGCTCTGCAGGGATAGCACTTTCTGATTTAAGACCAGCATCTACAAGTACAATGTTATTCTCGATAGAGATTACTGTACCTTTAACAATAGAGCCTTGCTCTGCTTCAAAACCCTTTAGGCTTTCTTCAAATAACTGCGCAAAATTTTCTGACATACGAATATACGTCTCATATATTTAATACCAATAAGCAACCATGCTGCATGGGGTTGTTAAAATAGCACTGGCATCCTGCTGGCGCATGTAAAAATGTGTTTACTTTCTGCTAGGAAGTTTACCTTCAGAAACCGCAGCATCCAATAAAGTCATAACTTTATCAAACACTTGCTGTGCATTGAGCTCACTTGTATCAAGTTCAATAGCATCTTCTGCTGGTACAAGCGGCGCAACTTCACGATTCATATCGCGTTCGTCACGAGCTTGAATATCTTCTAATAGACCACTTAGTGTAACATCAAGACCGCGTTCATTCAACTCAACATAACGTCTACGGGCGCGTTCTTGTGCACTGGCAGTTAAATAAATTTTTAATGGTGCATCTGGGAATACTACAGTCCCCATATCACGACCATCCGCAATTAAGCCACTTTCGGTTCGAAAAGCACGCTGACGACGAAGTAGTGCTTCTCTCACTCGTGGTAAAGCCGCTACTTTTGATGCAGCAGCACCAACTTCTTCATTACGAATAGTGGTTGATACATCTTCGCCTTCAAGAATAACCTTTCCAGCATTGGTTTGACTATCAACTAAAAACTGCACATCCAGATTGGCAGCTAAAGGCACCAATGCCTCTTCGTTGTCCAATGCAATTTGATGATGAAGTGCCGCCAGTGATAACACACGATAAATCGCGCCACTGTCTAAAACATCCCATCCTAATTTATCGGCTAACAAGCGACAAACAGTTCCTTTACCTGAACCACTTGGGCCATCAACGGTGATTACGGGCATTAATAACGCCTGCATTTAAAACCTCCTGCAATGCACACCAAAATAAAACCGCCGTATTATACGCCAGATATTAAAATAGATCCGCTTTTTGTACGCAAGTTTTTATTTTTACGTATTGTAACTATTTACTTACAGACGCTAGTACATTGAAAAACGTTGGAAAAGTTTTATAGGTACATTTAGGATCGTTAATTGTGATTGCTTGACCACCCACTGCCACCATGGCAAAGCACATGGCTATTCTATGGTCATCATAAGTGTCTATGGCCACATCGTTGAATTTAGTTGGTGGCGTTATTTCAATAAAATCTTGACCTTCAACAACCTCAGCCCCCACTTTACGTAGCTCAGTGGCCATGGCATACAATCTATCAGTTTCTTTTACTCGCCAATTATATATATTTCGAATAGCAGTCGGCCCATCGGCAAATAATGCAACGGTGGCAAGAGTCATGGCCGCATCAGGAATTGCATTAGCATCAATGTCGACCCCTTTCAATTGGCCTTTACGCACGACTAATCGCTCATCATACCAATCAATTTGTGCGCCAACCTGCTCCATTACTTTGGCAAAACCAATATCACCTTGAACTGATTTAGCACCCACTCCTTTAATTTCAATTTCACCACCTGCAATAGCCGCTGCGGCAACAAAATATGATGCAGATGAAGCATCACCCTCTACCATAATTCGCTCTACGGCTTGATATTGTTGTGAGCCTTTAACTTTAAAAGATTGATAATTATCATGGCTAACATCAACACCAAAACGCGCCATCACGTCTAAAGTAATGTCGATATATGGTTTTGACACTAAAGTGCCTTTAATTGTGATTGTGGTATCGCCATTAAATAGTGGTGCAGCCATTAATAGAGCTGTTAAAAATTGACTTGAAATACTGCCATCAATTTCAACATTGCCACCATTAATTTGACCACCGGTGATTTTAAGGGGCGGATAATCTAAATGCTTTAAGTATTTGATTTCACCACCGAGCGCTTGTAATGCATCAACCAAATGGCCAATTGGGCGCTCTTCCATACGCGGCTCGCCAATTAACTCATACTCACCCTGCACAGCCGCTAGCACGGCTGTTAGAGGTCGATATGCTGTACCTGCGTTACCTAAAAACAAAGGTTCACTTGGCGTTAAAAACTGCCCACCAACGCCTTGTACGGTAGCCACGGTTTTATCTTCATTAAGTTCAACATTAACCCCTAATAATTTAAGGGCGCCAAGCATGTGACGAATATCGTCGCTATCAAGTAAGTTTTCAACAACGGTGGTGCCTTGTGCAAGAGCAGCCAGTAATAATATTCTATTAGATAAACTCTTAGAGCCTGGGAGGGTAACAGTGCCATTTACTGATGATATTGGCTCAAGTCGTAACTGTTCCATTAACTGTTCTCCTGAGCAAATTTAGCCATAAAATCAACCAGCGCTTTTACACCTGCAAGGGGCATTGCATTATAAATACTCGCGCGCATACCACCAACAATTCTATGCCCTTCCAATGCAAGTAAACCCGCGGCTTTAGCTTGAGCTAAAAATTGCTCATTTAAACTTTCGTCATTTAACCAAAATGGTACATTCATGCGAGAGCGGCAATGCTTGGCTACTTTATTATTATAAAATGGCGACTCGTCAATAAAATTATATAACAGCTCGGCTTTTGCTATATTTTGCTGCTCCATGGCTTTAACACCACCGTTTTGCTCAAGCCATTCAAATACTTCAGCGGCTAGGTACCAAGCAAACGTTGGCGGCGTGTTATACATGCTGCCTTGTTTAACTTCCAGGGCATAATCAAAAATCCCCGGCTTTGGTAGGCCTTGGCGTTCAAGCAAACTTTTACGAATGATGACTATTGCAAGCCCTGAAGGGCCGATATTCTTTTGTGCACCGGCATAAATTAGGTCAAACTGGTTCACATCAAATTCGCGAGACAGAATTGTTGATGACATATCAGCGACAATAGGCGCTGTTGGGTGGCTTGGCACATCAAACACTTCAATACCATCAATGGTTTCATTTGGGCAGTAATGAATATATGAAGGATCCTTTGGAAACGACCATTCACTCACTGGCTTAATCGAAAACTGTTCGTTTGTATCATTACGAACATCAAGCTCTTCAACTTGCGTAAACTTTAATGCCTCTGCTACAGCGCCTTTAGACCACACACCATTTTCACAATAAACAGCGGCTTTATCATCCAAATGCAAATTTAAAGGAACAGCTGCAAATTGACCACGGCCACCACCGTGCATAAACAGTACTTCAAACTCATCGCTAATATTCATTAATCGGCGCAAGCTTGCTTCGCATTTTTCAGTTAATGCTAAAAATTCTTTACTACGGTGACTAATTTCCATCACCGAGACACCTAAGTTTTGCCAATCGACAAATTCTTTTTGTGCTTTTTCCATCACAGCTGGCGGTAGCATTGCTGGACCCGCACAAAAATTATATATACTCATTACCTTTCCTCATTCCAGTAATTACCTTTTTTATTTATAAATAAAAAAAGCGGCCGAAGCCGCTTTTTAATGGTCAATGTTATTCAACCGGTGGATTATCACCTGCTTCTTCATTTACCGTTTCGACTATTTCTTCACTCTCGCCTTCGATAGCGTCAAGCTCATCGATTTCGATCTCTTCGATACGTTGTAAACCAACTACTTGCTCTTCGTCAATAGTTCTTATCAAAATAACACCTTGAGTATTACGCCCAACGGTAGAAACTTCGTTTACACGAGTTCGAACAAGCGTACCACGATTAGATATAATCATGATTTCGTCATTGTCGTCTACTTGTACAGCGCCAACAACAGCACCGTTACGCTCACTCACTTTAATCGATACAACACCTTGTGTTGCACGACTCTTAGATGGGTAATCTTCAAGTAATGTACGCTTACCGTAACCATTTTCAGTCACTGTTAAAATAGCACCATCAGTCTTAGGCACAATCAAGGATACAACACGTTGCTCATCGGCCATCTTGATACCACGAACACCCGTTGCGGTACGGCCCATTGGGCGCACACCTTTAAAGCGGATTTCAGGGTTACCATCTTCATCAAGCACAGGGTTACCATTTTCATCAACAACAGCTGTCTCTTCGGCTTCTTTAAAGCGTACAACTTTACCCGCATCAGTAAAGAGCATGATTTCGTTGCTGCCGTCGGTGATATCAACACCGATTAAGCTATCGCCTTCATTAAGATTTACCGCGATGATACCGCTAGCACGTTGACGGCTGTATGCAGTCAATGGTGTTTTCTTCACTGTACCAAATGCCGTTGCCATGAAGATGTATTTATCTTCTTCGTATTCACGTACCGGTAAGATAGCAGTAATACGCTCATCAGCTTCAAGTGGTAGCAAGTTAACAATTGGCTTACCACGTGCCGCACGACTCGCTAGCGGTAATTGATACACTTTAAGCCAATACAAGCGTCCTGCTGTTGAGAAACACAAAATAGTATCGTGGGTGTTCGCAACCAATAAACGCTCGATGAAGTCTTCATCTTTCATCTTGGTTGCTGATTTACCTTTACCACCACGTCGCTGCGCTTCGTAATCTGATAATGGTTGATACTTCACATACCCTTCGTGAGACAAGGTAACAACAACATCTTCTTCATTGATCAAGTCTTCAAGACTAATATCGTGTGCTGCGGCGTTAATTTCTGTACGACGCTCATCACCGTATTGGTCTTTAATTTCAACCAATTCGTCACGAATAACTTCCATTAAACGCTCTGGTGATGCCAAGATATGTAATAACTCAGCAATTAAATCTAACAACGTTTGGTATTCGTTTAAGATTTTTTCATGTTCAAGACCTGTTAGCTTGTGTAAGCGTAGATCTAGAATTGCTTGAGCTTGCTGCTCAGAAATATAATATTGACCGTCACGGATACCTAAGTCATCTGCTAACCAATCAGGGCGTGCAACGTTTGCTTCACCTGCTTTTTCAAGCATCGACTTAACGTTACCTAACTCCCAAGGGCGTGCTGTTAATGCGGCTTTCGCTTCTGCTGGTGTCGGTGATTTACGAATTAATTCGATAATCGGGTCGATATTCGCAAGCGCGATAGCTAAACCTTCAAGGGTGTGAGCACGGTCACGGGCTTTACGTAAGTCAAACACGGTACGACGCGTAACCACTTCACGGCGGTGAATGATAAACGCTTCAAGCATTTCTTTTAAGTTAAAGCATTTAGGCTGGTTATTGATCAAAGCAACCATGTTCATACCAAACACTGTTTGAAGCTGTGTTTGTGCATATAGGTTATTAAGTATAACTTCGCCTACATCACCACGTTTGATCTCGATAACGATACGCATACCGTCTTTATCTGATTCATCACGTAATGCGCTGATACCTTCGATTTTCTTATCTTTTACAAGCTCAGCAATTTTTTCAATCAAACGCGCTTTGTTTACTTGATAAGGAATTTCATGAACGATGATGGTCTCACGACCTGACTTTTCGTCCACTTCAATTTCAGCACGAGCACGAATATACACTTTACCACGGCCGGTTAAATAAGCTTGTTCAATGCCTTTTTTACCGTTAATGATTGCCGCAGTTGGGAAATCAGGACCAGGAATGTATTCAATTAACTCATGAATAGTTAAATCTGGGTTTTGTATTAAAGCCAAACAGCCATTAATAACCTCAGATAAGTTGTGTGGCGGTATATTTGTTGCCATACCAACGGCAATACCTGATGAACCATTCACTAATAGGTTAGGAACTTTCGTTGGTAACACATCTGGGATTTGCTCAGTACCATCATAGTTAGGTACAAAGTCTACGGTCTCTTTCTCAAGATCGGCTAATAATTCATGCGACATTTTTGCCATACGTACTTCGGTATAACGCATTGCTGCCGCTGAGTCACCATCAACAGAACCAAAGTTACCTTGGCCGTCTACTAACATATAACGTAAAGAGAATGGCTGGGCCATACGGACTATGGTGTCATAAACCGCACTGTCGCCATGGGGATGGTATTTACCAATTACGTCACCGACAACACGTGCCGATTTTTTATATGGTTTATTCCAATCATTACTAAGCTCGTTCATTGCAAACAAAACGCGGCGGTGAACTGGCTTTAAACCATCACGCACGTCAGGCAATGCACGTCCAACAATTACGCTCATCGCGTAATCTAGATAGGACGTTTTTAACTCGTCTTCAATATTGACTGGCAGAATTTCATTGGCGAGATCAGTCATTTGATATCACATTCCTTCAGTATTAACTCACAAAGTGCCGTTTTAAAGGCGCTATAGAGTATTTGTTGTTATTAAACGTATTCTAATAGACCATGCTACCACAATTAATTTAGATTTACAGGCGCTAAATCTTTGCGATTTATTAATTTAGCCCTATATAATGGCCTCAGATTGACGAGGAAGTATTTTATGACCGAACATCAAAATGTAGATAGTGCAGAAATTGCAAAGTTTGAAGCCATTGCCGAAAGGTGGTGGGACCGCGAAGGTGAATTTAAACCCCTTCATGAGATTAATCCGTTACGATTAGATTTTATCTGTAATAAGACACAAGGGCTATTTGATAAGGAAGTACTTGATGTTGGCTGTGGTGGCGGAATTTTAACAGAAAGTATGGCCCGTATGGGTGCTAAAGCGACCGGCATTGATATGGGGCAAGAGCCATTAACAGTGGCAAAGTTACATAGCTTAGAAACTGGAGTGAATGTTGATTACATTAAAGTACCTGCAGAAGAGTACGCACAACAACACCCTGCTCGCTTTGACGTAATTACCTGTATGGAAATGCTTGAGCATGTCCCTGATCCATCCTCAATTATCCATGCTGTGGCAGCACTGGCAAAACCGGGGGCTGACATATTTTTTTCAACTTTGAATAAAACCCCTAAAGCGTATTTATTCGCTATTGTCGGTGCAGAAAAGCTTTTAAAAATGGTGCCTGAAGGTACTCATGATCACAAAAAGTTTATCAAACCCGCCCAATTAATTGCTTGGGCTGAACAAGCGGGCTTAAAAGTACGTGCTAGTACGGGTTTAAATTACAATCCACTGTCAAAGCAATACACATTAAATAGTGATGTAAGCGTTAATTATATTCTACATTTTGAGAAACTTGCCTAATGGTAAGTTTCAATAAAACAGAGCAAACAATTGAATATGATGCATTTATTTTTGATTTAGACGGTACCCTACTTGATACAGCGGATGATTTAGGTGCTGCGCTTAATAGTGTTCTCAAAGCACATTTAATGCCCTTGGTCACTGCAGACATATACCGCCCTGCCGCCTCCAATGGTGCAGTAGCACTTTTAGAAGTCGGTTTTGGTCAGTTATGGCAATCACGGCAAGACCAAAGTGAGCTGCGTCAGCAATTACTTGATGCCTACAGTGCTAATATTGCAGCTCATAGTCAGTGCTTCACCGGCGTCGCGCAATTGTTATTAGCCCTTGATCAACAAAAGATAAAATGGGGGATCATGACAAATAAGCCAGAGTTTCTTACTAAGCCATTAGTTGCCCAAATACCTGAACTCAAAGATACTCACGCTTTAGTCAGTGGTGATACCCTCAATATTGCAAAGCCCTCCCCTTTACCTTTGTTACATACAGCTGAGCTTTTAGATGTCGAACCTAAGCGCTGTTTATATATCGGCGATGCACAACGTGATATAGAAGCTGCAAAAGCCGCCAATATGCACAGCGCGACCGCACTGTGGGGTTATGTACCAAGTGAAGCCGAGGCATTAAGTTGGAATGCAGATTTTAACTGGCAAAGCCCAATTGATGGATTTAACCACATATAGTGCATTTACAGTTTAAAAACACTATATGTTGTGATTAGTTTAAAATTAGCTCAAACTGTGTTGATAAAAAAAGCAGCCAAAATTTATTTTTAAAATGACTAAATTTAATAGATCTTGAGTTGCTTTTTATAAATTTCACCTTAATCAAATGGTCAAAGGTTAATGGCTACTAACACAAGCATGTTATCCCAAACTTATCCACAAAGGGTCTCCTTTCTGTCCCTTGCAAATGATCGCAGACCACACTATCTTGTGATCTAGAATTTGAAGAGCACCAGATATTGTGGCTAAATGTTATTCAATTAAATTCGCTTTTAACGTTATAACTAGAATAATAATTTTCTAAGACTATATTTCCCAAGGAATACAGGCAAAACTATGAACCAACAGCTATCTGTAAGCAAACGTGACGGCCGTAAAGAGTCACTTGATCTTGATAAAATTCATCGCGTTATTGAGTGGGCCGCCGAAGGTTTAAATAACGTTTCAGTTTCGCAAGTAGAGTTAAAGTCACATATTCAGTTTTATGATGGTATTCGCACTGAAGACATCCATGAAACGATTATCAAGGCTGCTGCTGATCAAATCTCTAAAGACAGCCCAGATTATCAATACTTAGCGGCTCGTTTAGCTGTATTCCACCTACGTAAAAAAGCATATGGCCAATTTGAGCCACCACGTTTATATGATCACATTACTAAGTTAGTAGAAGACAAGCGTTATGATGCGCATCTACTGGTTGATTACACAGAACAAGAAATTGACGAGCTAGATAACTACCTTGATCATAGCCGAGATTTAAACTTCAGCTACGCAGCTGTAAAGCAGCTAGAAGGTAAGTATTTAGTACAAAACCGTGTGACGGGTGAAATTTACGAAAGTGCACAGTTTTTATATATTCTTGTTGCTGCAAGTTTGTTCTCGGATTACCCAAAAGAAACGCGTTTAGATTACATCAAGCGTTTTTATGATGCGGTATCAATGTTTAAAATTTCATTACCAACGCCAATTATGGCGGGGGTACGTACACCAACACGTCAATTTAGTTCATGTGTTCTAATTGAATGTGGTGACAGCCTTGATTCTATCAATGCCACTTCATCTGCCATTGTAAAATATGTATCGCAACGCGCAGGTATTGGTATTAATGCTGGTCGAATCCGTGCTTTAGGTAGTCCTATTCGCAATGGTGAAGCTTACCACACCGGTTGTATCCCATTTTATAAGCACTTTCAAACAGCGGTTAAAAGCTGTTCGCAAGGTGGTGTCCGTGGTGGTGCAGCAACGTTATTCTACCCATTATGGCATTTAGAAGTTGAAAACTTATTAGTACTTAAAAATAACCGTGGTGTTGATGATAACCGTGTTCGTCACTTAGACTACGGCGTACAATTTAATAAATTAATGTATGCGCGTCTGATCAAAGATGATTACATTACTTTATTCAGCCCATCTGATGTGCCGGGTCTATACGATGCATTCTTTGAAGATCAAGATGAATTCGATCGTTTATATGTTCAATATGAGCAAGACGAGTCAATTCGCAAAAAGCGTATTAAAGCAATTGAGCTGTTTTCAATGTTTGCCCAAGAGCGTGCCAGCACCGGCCGTATTTATTTACAAAACGTTGATCACTGTAATACGCACAGCCCATTTATTTCTAAGGTTGCACCGATTCGTCAATCTAACTTATGTTTAGAAATTGCATTACCAACTAAACCACTGAGCAATGTAAATGATGAAGAAGGTGAAATTGCCTTATGTACGCTTTCTGCCTTTAACTTAGGCGCAATTGAGTCACTTGACGAATTAGAAGAGCTTGCAGAGCTTGCGGTACGTGCACTAGACAATTTACTTGATTTCCAAGACTACCCAGTGCCTGCAGCTAAAAATGCGACTATGGGTCGTCGTACACTGGGTATAGGTGTTATCAACTACGCATACTACTTAGCTAAAAATGGTAAGCGTTACTCAGATGGCAGTGCCAATTCACTTACCCACAAAACATTTGAAGCAATTCAATATTACCTTATGAAAGCATCAAACGAGCTTGCAAAAGAGCGTGGGGCATGTCCTAAGTTTAATGAAACAACGTATTCACAAGGTATAATGCCCACTGATACGTATAAAAAAGACTTAGATAAGATCTGTGACGAGCCACTGCATTTAGATTGGGATGCATTACGTGCGAGCATTAAAGAACACGGTATGCGTAATTCAACATTGTCAGCGCTTATGCCGTCAGAAACATCATCACAAATCTCAAACGCAACCAATGGTATTGAGCCACCACGTGGTCATATCAGTGTTAAAGCAAGTAAAGATGGTATTTTAAAACAAGTTGTACCTGAGTATGACCGCTTAAAAGAAAATTATGAGTTATTGTGGGATATTCCTTCAAACCAAGGGTATTTGCAACTTGTGGGGATTATGCAAAAGTTTGTTGATCAAACTATCTCAGCAAATACAAATTATGATCCAAATAAGTTTGAAGGTGGTAAAGTACCTATGAAGGTATTACTGCAAGACTTACTTGCTGCTTATAAGCTTGGCGTAAAAACCTTGTATTACCACAACACCCGCGACGGTGCATCAGATTCACAAGATGAGCTTGCTCCGCAAGTAGAAGATGACGATTGCGCAGGCGGTGCGTGTAAAATATAAAAATATTTAAATAAAATCACAGCGGGCTTTATGCCCGCTTTGCCCTGTTAGTTTTTTGAGTGAACCTATGTCTTATACTACTTTTAGCCGAAACCATAATAACCAATTACAAGAACCGATGTTTTTCGGCCAGACAGTTAACGTATCTCGTTATGATCAACAAAAGTACCCTATTTTTGAAAAATTAATCGAGAAGCAGTTATCTTTCTTTTGGCGCCCTGAAGAAGTAGATGTAAGTAAAGATCGATTAGACTTTCAAGCACTGCCAGATCACGAAAAACATATATTTTTAAGTAACTTAAAATACCAAACGTTACTTGATAGTGTTCAAGGGCGCTCTCCAAATGTTGCCTTACTACCCATTGTATCAATCCCAGAGCTTGAAACCTGGATTGAAACATGGGCGTTCAGTGAAACAATTCATAGTCGTTCATACACGCATATTATTCGTAACGTGACACAATCACCTGAGCTCATTTTTGATGATATTGTCAGTAACGATAAAATTAGTGAGCGCGCTGATGCGGTGACAAAATATTATGACGAACTGATCAATAAAGTGGCTATCTACAACCTTTACGGTGAAGGTAAACATGAATTAAATGGTGAAACCGTGCATATCAGCTTATTTGAGCTGAAGAAGCTGTTATACCTCGCCATGATGTCAGTTAATATTCTAGAAGCAATTCGTTTTTACGTTAGTTTTGCTTGTTCATTTGCCTTTGCAGAGCGTGAATTAATGGAAGGTAATGCCAAAATCATCAAACTCATAGCCCGTGATGAAGCATTGCATTTATCTGGCACTCAGCATATTTTAAATATTATGCAAGATGGTAAAGACGACCCTGAAATGGCTATTGTCGCTGCACAATGTAAAGATGAAGCTATAAAGATGTTTGTTGATGCCGCAGAGCAAGAAAAAGAGTGGGCTGAGTACCTATTCAAAGATGGCTCAATGATTGGTCTTAACAAAGATATTCTTTGCCAATATGTCGAATACATCACTAATGCACGTATGAGTGCTGTAGGTCTACCAACGCAATTTGCTAATAACAGTAACCCAATCCCATGGATAAACTCTTGGTTGGTTTCTGATAACGTTCAAGTAGCACCACAAGAAGCCGAGATCAGCTCTTACTTGGTTGGTCAAATAGATTCACAAGTTGATGCATCTGACTTTGGTGATTTTGATCTGTAATGCCTGATAGTAAAACTGTAAGGGTTGACCTTACAGATAGCAGCCAGAATGTACGCTTTGACTCTGGCTGCCCTTCTCTTTTAGACTGCCTCGAACACAATAAACTAACGGTTTCATACCAATGTCGTGAAGGGTATTGCGGCGCCTGTAGAGTCAAGTTAACGAAAGGCAGCATCATCTATAATCAAGAACCTCTCGCGTTTGTCCGTGAAGGTGAAGTATTGCTTTGTTGTTGTAAACCCGACGGCGATATCGCTATCACTTTAGAATAAAGCACTCGCTAGCATACAAATACACCTATTAGATAAGACAAACCAGGCAGTCTATTTGAAGTTAATTACAAGGGGCATTGCCACTTTACTAGCACCCCTTGAATTAATCCTCTATATTTTAGCCCCCTAAATAAACCATTAACTTTTTTTACAATTAAGACCTAAGCGCTATTAAAACCCTTCAGATATTACCTATTGCAAGATATAGAAACCTACAATACTTACGCTTCAATTTAATTTTAGCTTAATAAATTTAGGCCTTTGTTTTCTTGCTGATGAATTGTAACAGGCCAACCTGGGAACTGGTTACTTGCCGTATTATCAGCTACATCAACTAAAAACCGATATGCTTCCATTGTGTAGGTGAGCTTTTTAGAGTCAAAGGTAATAAAACCAAAACCACTGCCTTTCTCATGTGCCTTTACATATCGGTTAGTAGATTTCCCTACTTCAGGATTACCTACCGCATAGACATAAATTTTATTACCAAAGGTATCATGATACTCGCCTGTTTCAGCAAGCCCATGTGCTGGGCGATTTTGATAAGGCATCTTCATAGAGTCAGGTTTCCACCACCTTGGCCAACCGGCAGAAATAGCTGGCGTACAAAAAGCCCAGTTGCTATCTCTTTGCTGATTTACCCCATATTGTGATAAGGAGCCTAAGTGGGTATCACCACAAATATGTAACGCCATAGAATCACGCATTGCGTCAATTGCACGGTTACGTGCAGATGCAGGCCAACCACTTGAGTCGAAATCATATTTTAAGAAACGATCAGGTAAGGGCTGATGAGTAGAAATAGCAGCAAATACGGTTTGGCTTAATACCGCTTTTAATTTATGTCCACGCCAGTCATTACCCCACTTCACAAGAAAGTTCTCTTGGGGGTTTCCTAACAGGTCTAAGCCAAGGGGGTTAAATATTGGATTATAATAAAGCGGATCTTCGTCTTGTCCTGTTTCTCCTACCGCAACATCAATACGTTCTGGAGCACTTTTCCACTGCCTATCGGCAAGTATGGCAAAACCAACACCGCCGTATAACATCGTTCCGTAGTACGAGCTAATACCATTGGTTGGTGTTGGATCATGAGGATCTGGGTGATGGTTTAGAGTCGTTCTATGTACCATATTAACCACGCGTGCAGAATCAATGTAGCCACCTAAAACACTCGCTGTAGGGTCTTTCGAAATGTTTTCCATCCTTGCACCACCCTCACCCCACAAATTACCTTGGAGTACATCATGATCATCGGGCAAACAAATTGTCGGCTGATTACGCATGACCTCTTTGAAAGCCCAACCAAACTGATAGAATTTTCGTAAATAATTTAAAATTGCTAAATTATCTGGAGTACGAATTACACCAAACCCGCCATGACTTTCATAAATTTGGTCACCAGAAAAGAACACCAAATCGGGGTTTAGTTTTTCGACATTTTGAGCAACTGGCTGGTACGGAAAACCATAATCATTTTGACATGTCAGCGCAGCCATTCGTAATTTTTCACTCGCTGGGTTCGCTTTTATAACTCCTGAATATATATCTGGGGTTTGAGTACCGTCAGTGTGTTTTTCACGATATACAACCCGAAAAGGCGTATCGCGTGTTTCATCCCAATTGGCAATACGAAAAGTTGCCAACCAGCCGTCATGATCAATGGATTGCGAATCGATAGCAACCCATTGATTATCACGTTGTACTTGCAGCTCTAATTGTTGATTATCCTGCTCACCTATTGGCCCTGTGTATGCACTCAATTTCATCACAAAGCCTTCATCACTCAATGTATCGCTTAACGAATACATGGTCCAAAGTATCGGACCAAACGCCTGTTCATCTTTTACTGAAAAAGCTTCACCTTGCATGGTCCATTGGCTAAATTTATAACGTGCACCTAATTTGTCTTCAGGTGCATTTTCATAAGTAACAGAGGGTATTGAGAAATTACTCACTAGCGCCACATTACCTAATAGCTCTGATGCAGGTGCCAAATGCGTAACCGTGCCGATTAGTTTTTCGGACGATGTTAAACGAGCCGTTAGCTCTAACGCCATAGCACCTGATTGAGGAGTGCCAGTCAGCGTTAGAGTAACTGCTTGATTTTCAATCGTAGTCGTTAAAGGTGTTGTGTTATTACCTAACACTAAATCGTTATTTTTAATACCGAGGTCGTATCCCTGTTGAACAAAACAGTTACTACGGTATTCATTGAGTTCACTTTTAGCGCCAAGACGAATACCAGCACCACCATCATTACTGTTTTGCTCTAAACGAGCAACTTCCACTGACATGGAAAAAGGTTTAGCAATATTCGTTATTTGGTGTGTTAAAGAATGAACACTGCGATTACCCCCTCGAGTTATACATTCAGCAGCACCATTAACAACGCGCCAATCCTCCATTGGATTAGCCCAATATTGTTTGCCTAGCCAGACTCTGTTGTAGGTTTTATGCCAATTATCATGGTGCGACTGGGTCCCGCTAGTTATAACTGATGCAGTAGTACCTAAATGACTCTTACAACCAGAAACTCCTGTAGCAACAACTCCTGCGGCTAGCATTTTGAGGACTGAACGACGAGATATATTTTTATTCATAATTTTCATCTCACTTATTGGATATTGTTAACAGTAAACAAACAATATATGTTTTTGGTGAAAATATCAGCATTTGTTTTCATAAAAACGTTAAGAAATTATAAAAACGTCATTCAAACCTGAGGTTACATGTTTTATAGGCCCCTACTTCATGCGCACTAACACACGGTTAGACATTGTTTTAATTCCTTATATTTAACGAGTTTGCCATTTATCGAAGTGACACGATAAAACAATTAACTAATCACATTTAGCACCCAGCTTCATGCTTTGGACTATTATTGCGCTAATTAATGGTTGCTATTTAATAACAAAAAAATATAATCTAAGAAAATTGTTAACAATTAACATTGAATTAAATTCATTATGTCATTTCTAACTAACTATAAAATAAAGACACGAATTTTAGCGCTAGTGCTCATTCCATTGCTAATTACAGGATTGATGTCAGTTGAAAAAGTACGATCCTCTTTGGCGCAGCAGCAAGCGATAAGTAAACTTGATGCAATACTCGATTACGCTCATGTCACTTATCCACTAATTTCAAGCTTATTAGAAGAAGGGTTTTACACAAGATTGTATCTTGATGCAGTCTCAGGAGCACAAAAAGCGCAGCAACAGATGCTCACTTATCGACAAAACGCGCTAACAAATGCTAATCAGTTTAAACAATTCATTACTGAGAACCAGCATACAATTAAGCAATTTCCGACCCTGAATAACCAAGTAGAAATAATAAAAAAGCAATTAAGGGATCTGCAAATAGTCAGACAGGTAGCTGATGAAAAAAATCACCTAAGTAAAGCATACACAGCGCAATTTGGCCGAGAAGTTCACACAATGTATGAGATTAACGATCTGATCCGCAAATTATTAATGACGTTGAGCGAAATTGTAGTCATCGCCAGTAGTGAACAACAATTAGGAAAAATGTCGAATGCTTACTATTATTTAGTTGCCAGTAGTGTCGAACGCTCATTTCACGATAGCTTTATAAATACGGCAAGCAACACACAGTTGGATGTATACATATACGGTGAAATATTCAGAAGTGCCACTGCTATTCAGACCTATAACAACCTATTTTATAATTTCGCCACTGTAGATGCACAATCTGCGTTTACCCAAATGAAACAAAATGCGGACTACCTAAAATCTGAAGAAGTTGCGCTACAAGCCCGCACAAATATATATCAAACAGTCAACAAACCGCTAAATATAGAAGGTACTCATTGGCCAGAGGTTGTTAAAAATGTGTCAGACATACAGCAGCGTACTATTGAAATTGTACTTAAAGAGCTGATCGACACTAAAAATAATTTAATAGACCAAGCAAAAAATCAGCTATACAGCAATGTTTTAACCCTCGTGCTGCAAGTTGTATTTCTGGCTTTATTTTCGTGGTTTATTATTCGCAGCATTACCCAACCATTATCTGAAATCGTAGGGAATGTGTGTGAGTTGGCACGTACAAAAAATTTAACCTTTAGATTTAACCAAAATGGACAAGATGAATTAACTGAGCTCACTAACGCATTTAACTTATTATTATCCAGCTTTCATGGCACTTTAACTAAAATAACTGAAGAGTCGCAACAAATATCACACAGCTCAGACACTATCCACCACGCAATAAAAGACAGTACGTCGTTGAGCAATAATCAACAATTAGCAACGCACAGTATTTCCGTGGCAATTAATCAAATGACAGCAACCATCAGTGAAGTATCGTCAATGACTAATCGAACTCATCATGCGATAGAACAAGCTCATACACTCTCAACTAATAATTTAGAGAACTCCAATATCAGCCAAACCATGATGCAGCAACTAAGCGAAGAACTCAGTGTAACCACTGAGGTAGTTACAAAGTTAGATGAGCAAGCTCAACTGATTAGTAATATTTTAAATGTGATTGAAGGAATTGCAGAGCAAACGAATTTACTTGCACTTAATGCCGCGATTGAAGCTGCTCGCGCAGGAACAACAGGCAGAGGATTTGCAGTTGTTGCCGACGAAGTAAGAAACCTTGCTAGTCGTACACAACAATCAACTAAACAGATTCAAGGGCAAATAAATACTCTACAAACAGGTGCGACAACAGCCACCCAAAGCATGGCGCAGTTACAAGAAAAATCGAATCAAGCAATTGATAATGTAATTAATAACACACAGGCTTTTACACAATTAAAAGAACAACTTGATCAAGTAATAGATATGGCGCTGCAAATAGCTACAGCCACAGAAGAACAAACATCGGTATCTAATGCCATTAATAAGCAAATAACCTTGATCAATAATGACGCTCAATCTGTGGCAAGTACTACCCAAAGTAGTCAACAAACGGTCGATAACTTAACTGGCATTGTTGAAAACTTAGAAAGCTATATTAATGAATTCACTTTGGTGAAACCCTCTACCAACAAATTGTAAGGAGTATTTTCTATGAACAATACACTATTTAAACTCAGTGCTATCTCAATTGCACTCACCATCACAGCTTGCAGTAATCAACCTACCAGCACACAGGTTCATTCCAAGATAGTGTTCGACGATGTTTCTGTTGAAACTGGATTAAAAACTGATGAAAATTGGAAGTATGGGGGCCCGACTATTTCTGATTTAAATAATGATGGTCATTATGACTTATTATTGACGAATCATGATTCAACTCCCATACGCTTATTTATGGCTAATGGTGATAATACATACACGTTACAACCCGATATTTATCCTCGTGTTGACCTACATGGTATGGCCAGTGGTGATTACGATAACGATGGTGACAATGACATTTTAATTGCGCTAGGTGGCGGCAATGGTCAAACGCCACAGCCTCAACGACTGTTGCGTAATGATAATGGAAAGTTCACGGATGTGACTGTCGAGTCAGGATTATCAGAAATGGGCGCACGAGGCCGCTCTGTGCGCTGGGTCGATTTAGATAACGATGGTGACCTTGATTTTATGCAAGTTAATGCGGCCAAGCAAGTAAACGAAGATACACCACGGAATATACTTTTTGAAAATCAAGGTAATGGACAATTTATATACCACCCTTCTGAAGAATTTGAAAACTTACACGCTGAGCGGGTGTTATTAAGCGATTATAATAACGACGGCATTCTAGATATACTTGGCTTTAACGGCCATAGTGAGTTAAGTATTTACAAAGGCAATAACGACTTCACTTTTACCAATGTAACTGAAGATGTATTAGCCGATAACTCAAAAGACTACTTTGGTACGCTTGCAATGGCACAAGCCGATATTGATAACGATGGTGATATGGATTATTACCTTGCTCGTGGCAAATTACACTATGCCATTGCTAATAATAGTATTTCGTTTAATGAACGTAAAAAACGTCTCGATATTCGTGATGAAGGTAATAAGAGCCACGATGGCATCACTCTCGTTGCTGAAGGTGATATCATCCTCAGTGATTTTTATCATTTCCCACGTGCAAAATTACTCGATCATATGCCTGTTTACCTAGGTAAAAACAAAGAGCTGATCGAAACACCTGATAATAATATTCAGATCACAAAACAACGTGCCCAAGGATTTCCTGTAAAGACTGATAAAACAGGTTGGTATATTGGTTATATTGGTAATGGGCAGTGGCGCGTTGAGTGGATGCTTGCAGATAATCTTGCTTGGGATGTGCGTGCATCATTTAAAAATATTTCAGCTTATAAAAGTGACTGGAAACCACAAAACTTAGCGATACCAGATGCTTTATTACGAAATGATAACGGTAAACTCGTTGATGTGTCAGATCAACTACCAGCTCTTACCAACGCAAACAATTGGGGCGTAGTACCTGGGGATTTTAACAATGATACATACGTTGATTTTATGGTTTATCGTTTTGGTGAATTAAAGGAGCGTATTGAAGATGTACTGCTATTAAATAACGGTGATTTTACCTTTAAAACACAACTGACTCATAATGCGTCGACTGAGTTAGGGCAAGACTCTCATGGTGATATGGGAGCTGCATTTGATTATAACCAAGATGGTAAACTCGATTTACTTAGCGGTGATGATGACAACGGAAAATGGCATTTATATCAGAATAATACCGATTTAAGCCATGCACACCACTTGCTTGTTCGAGTTGGCTATTCTGAATCGGGTGTAGACCCACTCGGTGCAAAAATTGAGGTTCAATCTGCATCTACAAAGCAATATCAAATTGTGGGTTCGCACAGTGCCACTCACTCTCAAAGCCAACTTAATATTGCACACTTTGGTTTAGCTAACGCGAATAAGGTTAATTCAGTCGTCGTTACTTGGCGAGATGGTAGTAAAAAAATAGTGAACGATATTAATGCTGATAAGCTAATTAAAATAGGTAAGTTTTAAACTTCTTACTGTATAAAAATATAATAGTTAGAAAAACCTGTGACTTAATTCAGTCTCAGGTTTTTTATTGTCATGTTACATCAAACCAATGATCTCTACATACCAAGACCGCACGAAAGCTTTAACTTTGTCATCTTAACCTATAGAAAACTAGAGAGTCGTGACTGGCAATGATTCAGGGCAAGATCACTTAAAAAGACGATTGCCGAATTAAGCGTGAAGTTGCTCCACCTGTATTTACGAAGCTGACACAACACATAGCATTTAATCAGCTAAAAGCAGAGGCTAGCTTTGATAAATGCATACATGCAAAACAGAAAAAAGCTATGCGCAGTACAACCTACCTTGAAAAGGTATTGAACAACTCATAGACTTTTTTCATGCTCTTGCCCTAGCTTTAGTGCTGGCTTATTAAAGTATATTTAAACTAGAACTTATTATGCCCATAGAATATATAATTAAATAAAATTCGGTGGTATTGGTGAGTCATTTCGGCGAGTTACATACACAATGCAATCACCATCAGTTTGATTACTAAATGCCCTGCTATGTTCAATAGGTACCGAGAATGTATCACCTTCGTTGAGCTTTAATACCTCTTCACCCAAGTCGATTGTTAAGCACCCTTGGTGAACAAAAATAACCTCTTCTTCAAAACGAATGTGTTGCGCTATCTCGGCATTCGGCTGAAGTTTTAAAGCGGATATATTAAACCCATGTGGCCAGTTTAGTTGCGTTTGAATGAGCGTATCAGCATTTAAATTACCAACGAGTGGGGCTTCATAAACACCTTTAAACTGGCTCAGGTAAGAGTGCTGTTGCCAATTGAAGTTCGTTGCTCTAACAACTGTTTCAGCAAGCTCTTCATTGGTAATCACTCTGTGTTGCGCTATTTGTTCTTTACTCGTCACCGCCATGGGTTTAACCCCATCTGGAATTTCTTCATTTAGCGTGGTATCAACTAAACTACCATTTTCTAATAGTATTAAGCCAAACTCTTTTGCCATATCAAATACTTGTGGGGCCCATAACACTCGACCCGGATCATCACTACCCAGTACTGCATATAAGTAACCAATATCATCGCCTACGTTTTCAAAGCCTCTAAAAATATCCAGTGGGATTGAAATGATATCGCCTGCATTTAAAATTACTTTGGCATCTTTACCCTCTACACCGGTATAAAATGCCCACGTACCAGTGTGGACAACAAAAATCTCTTCGGTTAAGTGGCTATGCTGTGAATTTAAACATCCTGCAGGCTGGCGTGCACCACCAATATTAAAACCATGAGGGATCGAAATATGGACATGCTGATTCGGGTTCTCGGCAACGCCTGGACCAATAATAGTAAAATTTTCTTTTTGATCGCTACCTGGCGAACGTGTATCTATAAAAGCATTTTTGCACGGAATTAAATCATTGTATCGTACTAAGCGCTCTGCAAATAAACTCATTACTATCTCCTTAATTAATTATTGAGCGGTCCAGCCGCCATCAATTTTTATACTTGTACCCGTGATCATTGCCGACAGTTCACTAAGCAAAAATACACAGGCATTAGCAACATCATCTGTTTGAGCGATTTTTTTCATTGGGATCATCTCATAAACAAATTTATTAAAAGCAGGGTCTGCTAACATAGGTTTGGTCATTGGGGTTTCTACAAATGTTGGAGCTACTGTATTAACTCTTACATTTTGTGTTGCTAATTCAACAGCAAGCGCTTTTGTTAGTCCTTCCACCGCATGCTTGCTCATGCAATACAAACTGCGATTGGCCGAGCCCACAAAGCCCATTTGCGATGACATATTAACCACAGTTCCAGCACCTGAGGCTATTAAGGCTGGCAATGCCGCTTGGCTAATTTTGTAAACACTACGAATATTCATCGCAATTACATCATCAATATTCTGATCTGTTTGCTCAAGTATGGGAGCAACACGATTAATGCCTGCATTGTTAAGCAATCCATCAAGTTTAGAAAGCTCACGTAATCGTGCAAAAAATGCATCGCTATTTATATCAAGTGGCCAAATTTCTATTTGTGCAGGCGCGTATTGTTTTAGCTGTTCTAAATCTTGTTTTGTTCTAGCCACCGCAATCACGTTTGCGCCAGCAGCAACGCACTTTTGTACGCATGATTTGCCAATGCCTTTACCCGCTCCTGTAACTAAAATGGTTTTACCAAGTAACAGAGTTTTATCAAATCCCATTCTTTCACCTAAATTCTATATTGCATTCGAAGTCATTATTAATTAGAGTGCAGTTAGATGCAAGACATTATTTAACCAATGCGTCTCACCAAATGTGTATATAAAAACGATTCACAAAGGATATTAGCAATGATAAAGCACTTAAAAAAGGGTCAACCATCTGACTCAAAAGAAAAACAAAATCAATCAGTAAGAGATATTGTAGAGAATATTTTGGCACGTGTTGAATCCGAGGGTGATGCAGCAATTCGCGAGTATTCAGAACAATTTGACAAGTGGACTCCGAAGTCTTTCAAACTTTCAACTGAAGAAATCAAAGCGTGTTATGCACAACTTGATGAGCAGTTAATCGAAGATATTAAATGGGCACAAACCCAAGTTAGAAACTTTGCGCAAATTCAGCGTGACTCTATGAAAGATGTTGAAGTCGAAACTTTACCCGGTGTTACACTAGGTCATAAACATATCGCCATGGATAGCGTCGGTTGTTATGTACCTGGTGGTAAGTACCCATTATTAGCTTCTGCCCATATGAGTGTGCTTACCGCCAAAGTAGCGGGTGTTAAACGTGTTATCGCAATGGCCCCGCCTTTTAATGGTAAACCATCACCTGAAATTGTGGTTGCTATGGATATGGCAGGTGCAGATGAAATATACTGCTTAGGCGGCGTGCAAGCCGTTGCTGCCATGGCAATTGGTACACAAACTATTGCCCCTGTAGATATGATTGTCGGTCCAGGTAATGCCTTTGTAGCAGAGGCTAAGCGCCAGTTATTTGGTCGTGTAGGTATTGACTTATTTGCAGGCCCTACTGAAACACTGGTTATTGCGGATGACAGCGTTGATGGTGAGCTATGTGCTGCCGATTTACTAGGGCAAGCAGAGCACGGTCCTACTTCTCCCGCTATTTTACTGACTAATTCTGAGCAATTAGCTAAAGATACAATGGCCGAAGTACAGAGACAGCTGACTATTTTACCTACTGCCGATATAGCAGGCGTAGCATGGCAAGATCATGGTGAAGTCATTGTGTGCGACACTTATGAAGAAATGATTGAAGTAGCAAACGACTTGGCTTTTGAACACGTGCAAGTAATGACTAGCAACACTGGTTACTTTAAAGATAACATGCAAAACTTTGGCGCCTTATTTCTAGGCCCACAAACGAATGTCTCCTATGGTGATAAATGTATTGGTACCAACCATACACTACCCACAGGTAAAGCAGCGCGTTATACTGGCGGACTATGGGTAGGAAAATTCATAAAAACATGTACTTTCCAACAAGTAACTGAAGAAGCCTCAGTAGTAGTTGGTGAGTATTGTTCACGTTTATGTGCTGCAGAAGGGTTCGCTGGTCACAAAGAACAAGCAGACATACGAGTAAGACGATATAGGAAATAAATCATTGTCAAAGCAAAAAAAAGTCACCTCATACGATGTAGCCCGCGAAGCGGGTGTTTCACAATCGGCGGTATCGCGTGTATTTAGACCCGGATTTAGTGTGTCTAAAAAAACCCGTGACAAGGTAATCGCTACGGCCAATGAAATGGGCTATCGCCCTAATGCCATTGCCCGTATGTTGATCACCAAACAATCTGGTATGGTTGCGGTGATATTATCATCGCAGGCTAACCTAAATTACCCTGAGGTACTCTCTGAGCTTAATAAAGAGCTAGCACTTAATAATAAACGAGTGCTGCTTTTTACACTAGATAATGCCGACGAGCTAGACGAATTACTTGAAAACATTTGGACATTTCAGGTTGATGGCGTAATTGCTCTAGCCGCCCATTTTGATAGTAAAAGCTTAGATTTATTTGCTAAACACAGTACGCCTATTGTGCTTTATAACCGCAATGTGCCTGAGTCGAATGCAAACACGGTTTGCTGCAATCATGACAAAGGCATTAAGCAGTTAATAGACTTATTACACCAAGCTAATCATAAATCGTATTTAATAATTGCCGGCCCTACTGATTCTGACGTGGCAAACGAACGCAGAGAAATTGCCGAAAATTATTTACACACTCTTGGGGTAGAATACACCCCAGTTATTTATGGTGATTATGGGTATAAATCAGCACGTGAAGCACTAAATGAATGGTTAAAAAAACACCCCAAGCCCGATGCCATAATATGCAGCAACGATGCAATGGCCATTGGCGTAATTGATGAACTAAAAGAAAACTTCCATATAAATGTCCCCGACGATATATCGGTAGTAGGGTTTGATGGTATAAGCGCTTCATCGTGGTACAACTATCAAATAACCACAATACAACAACCTATGAAACAGCTAACCAAAGCCGCTGTAGACATACTCATGGAGCGTATTGAAAACCCTCAAGCGGCGGCAGAAGCGCGAGTTTTTACTGGTTCATTAATTGAGGGGAACTCTATTAAAACACGTTAAATTAAGGAATTTTTGTGGCCAAAAATCCTGTTTATATTTTACCTGGTACATTGTGTAACCAGCGTATGTTTGCAGCGCAAATAGTTGCGCTGAAAAATGCGGGTTACACGCCCCATGTTATTCCATTTACCCAGCAAACAAGCATTGCGGAAATGGCAGAGCTTACTAAAACCATAGCCCTTGAACCCGCGCCTTTTATTGGTTTTTCAATGGGCGGTATTGTTGCGCTTGCTCTTTTAAAATCAAACCCTGAACTGATACAATCGCTGTGTTTAATATCTAGCAACCACCTAGCGGATAAGCCAGAACGCTCTGCGATTAGACTCAAGCAAATAGCACAAGCAAACAGTACCAATATTGAAGATGTATTAAAAAACGACTTTTTACCACATTATTTCCACCAGCCAAATGAGCAACACTCTCAAATAGCCTTAACTATGGCAAACGAACTTGGCGTTAACGCTTTTAGTGCGCAGCTGCAAGCACTTGCCACCCGTGAAGATACCTTAAACGTTATTGCGCAAACCGCTAAAAAGTTGCTGTTCATTGGTGGTGAACATGACGTTTTATGTCCAACTAACATTCAGCAAACCATGCATAACGCCTGCGCTAATAGCGATCTTATTTTATTAGGTAATTGCGGGCACTTTATCCCTCTTGAGCGAAGCAACACATTAAACGTAATACTTTTAGATTGGTTGGAGTCTTTATCATGAATTTAAAACAAAAATTAAACGCCAAACAGTTACTGCTTGGCACATTTATAAAGAGCACGCATTATCATAATACTGAGGTACTCGCGCATACCAACCTAGATGTACTGTGCCTTGATGCCGAGCATGCTCCCTTTGATAAAGGCGATTTAGACAGCTGTATTATGGCAGCACGCACTAAAAACATGCCCACACTAATACGGGTTAGTAATACCGATCACGCCACATTATTAAGCAGTTTAGATATGGGCGCAGAGGGTCTTGTACTACCGCACATAAAAACGCCAGCGCAAGCCAAAGCGATTATTAAACACTGCTTTTATGGAAACAATGGTCGAGGTTATGCTGGCTCTAGCCGTTTTGCAGGTTATACCACCCATGCTTTAACCGAGAACTTAGCAGCTAATAAGTCATCAACCTGCATTATTGCTCAAATAGAAGATGCCGATGCACTGGAGCATATTGAGCAGCTATGCCAAATAGACGAAATTGATTGCATTTTTATAGGCCGAATGGATTTAACTATTTCTCTTGGCGAAACCAACCCAAGTGCACCGAGTGTTTTAGAAGCCGTAACAAAAATAGCCAATGCGGCAGCCAAGTATAATAAATGTTGTGGCATGTTTGTCGGTAACTTGAGTGAACTAAGTCATTGGCAATCACTCGGGGTAAGCTTTTATTTATTAGGCTCTGATCATAGCTTTTTATTAAGCGGCGCTAAGCAATTACGTAACCAATTTGATACCGAGATGAGCACGACAAAATAATGAGTATTCATAATAGCAACAAAGCGCTAATACAAGGTTTTACAGAGGCACTGTATAACTTTGATCAGCAAGCCTTACAGGCACAAATCAATCGCGTCTTTGCCGATGACGCGCTCATTCAACTATGTTATCCGTTTGAAACCTTCGCAAACCCAAACGCACTTTTAGAGCAAGCCTACACCCCCCTTGCCAACGCATTTATAGGTCTTGAGCGCCGTGACACCATTGTTATGGCAGGTAGCTCCATTAACAACTCTGAATGGGTTGGTTGTTGCGGCTATTATACCGGCTCATTTGAAAAGCCATGGCTTGATATCCCCCCGACAGGGCACCAAGTGAGCATGCGTTTTCATGAATTTTATCGCATAAAAAATAACAAAGTAGTTGAAGTACAAGCTATTTGGGATATTCCTGAAGTAATGATGCAAGCCAATGTGTGGCCGCTCTCTGCTAGCTTAGGAAAAGAGTGGCATGTACCAGGCCCAGCCACTCAAGATGGGTTAATCACAAGCCCATATAATACAGAGCAAGCAGCACAAAGTTTAAAACTTGTCGGCGATATGTGTGAGCATCTGGGGTTTTATGCAACAGGTGGTATAGCAGCTATGAAGCTAGAACAGTTTTGGCACCCACACTGTAGCTGGTATGGGCCAAGTACGATAGGAACCGCACGGGGTATAAAAGGCTTTAGAAACTGGCACCAAATTCCATTTTTAAACGCCCTGCCCAACCGTGTTGGCGATGCTAGCAAAGGTTATTTATTTGCCGATGCAAACTATGTCGGGTTTACCGCATGGCCAGGTATGAGCATGACCATAAGCCACGATGGATGGTTAGGTATTGCGCCTGCAAATCAAAACATTACTATGCGTAGCTTAGATTTTTGGCGTACTGAAAACAATCTCATCCGCGAAAACTGGGTATTAATAGATATGCTCGACGTTTATCATCAAATAGGTGTAGACGTACTCGCACGTATGAAAGAGCTTAGCAAAGCGCGCTACTTAAACTTTGCTCCCTAACGGCCCTTAAAATGTAAAAAGCTCTGTAATAACAGAGCTTTTTTATAAATTAACCCTACTATGCTCCTGGGTTTGCAATACTTTGCATGCGTTTTAAAATATCTAACCCTTGCTGTTTTAGCCAATAAGGGATATCAATAATCACCCAGTTCTCCACTAGTTTATCGCCTTCACGATGGTAAACATCAACTACGCGCATATCAGCTGGGGTATTCGCACCGGGTAAGCCTAAAAACCCCCCAATCGCAGTATTAGTTAAATTCGGCCAACCAAAAAAGCAGGCGAATTCATCTTCGGCAAAACGGCAAATATGGCCATTAAACACTTTACCCGTTAACCCTTCTCTAAACGGGTACATGTGTTGTTGTTGGTATCGCTCAATAGTATATGTAGCACCTATGCCGGCAGGACCATACCACACCATGTTTTTATCCCACGTTTTTGCAAGTACTTCAGGCGGACATGTATCAATACCACTTTTGTTAAGCGTTGTAAGGTTATCAATCATCTGATTCACTAGCGCCATGGTTTTTTCACTTTGCTCATCATTGCTTTTACCTAAGCGTATGCCATCGTGAGTACGCGGGCCTGGGTAAGTAAAGTATTGCCCAGTAGAGAGCGGTAGCGGATTTAAATCAACTTGCAGCATTAAGCCAATAATATCGACAAAAAAACCTGTTTCAACAATTTGCCCATCTTTAACGCAGTTAAACTCAGCGTAGCGAATAGTCACCAGCTTATGAGAAGGGGCAATGCCTAGCCAATCGTTATCGAATAAGCCCATAAAGTGACCCATACTCATAACCCACTCGCCGCCATCCGCTTCACTTTGCCCTGCAATAAAAATATCTTCACGGCGTTGCAGTGCACTAAACGATCGAAATAACGGCTGCCAAACTTGTGCAATGACAGCATTAATATTATTCAGCTCATTAAACGGGTGTACCCCTTTAAAGCGGTAATCATCCACCATGTATTTATTAAATACTAAATTTAAATCAGTACCTTGCGTTTTTTCTAATGCAGCATGGAATTGACGAACCAGCTGCTTATTATTGATTGTTTCTGCCATGATGTTTCCTTGTTGTTTTCGCAGTCAAATTTAAACTCTCAAGCCGCACATAAATATGCATTAGCAAAATGTATTCTATTTAAAGAGTAATTAAAAGCCTGTGAATAATAAGTTATAAATTGGTTTAAAATAATACTAATGACAATTGACTTCGAAGTCAAAGTGATTCATGATGATTCAAAATAAAAAATACAAATAGGCTCTTAAGCCCGTAAAACCTAATCTAACAGGATTAATTATGAATGATTTTGGATTATTGAATTGGAGCATTCTCATCGGGTACATTATTGCTAATCTCATACTTGGATTTGTAATAAGTAAAAAGGTGAGTAGTGCTAATGACTTTTATATTGGCAGAAAAACTACACCATGGTGGGCCATCGGCATATCGGTAGTGGCTACCTATGTAAGTGCCCTTACCTTTTTAGGCGCACCTGCGTGGTCATACAAAGAAGGCCTTTCTGTTATTGCTATTCACTTAAACTACCCACTGGTTATTGTGGCTGTGGTGTGTTTGTTTTTCCCGTTTTTTTATAATGCCGGTGTCGCGTCTATTTACGAGTACCAAGAACGGCGATTTGGAAAAAAAGCACGTATTTTAATCTCCACAATTTGGCTTATTTCGCAAACAATGGGCTCAGCCGCCGTGCTTTATGCCACATCCTTAGTACTGGCATTTATTGTTGATATAAACGTTATTACAGCAATATTTTTAGTCACTATTATCGCTCTTATTTACACCATGCTAGGTGGCATAACCGCGGTTATTTGGACTGATGTAATTCAGTCGGGCATTTTGTTTATTGGCGCTGGTATTATTATGTATGCGCTAATTACCTCTATGGACGGTTCATTTAGTTCAACACTGGCAGAGTTAAAAACACAAGGTAAGTTAGACCCACTCAACTTCTCGTTCGACTTTACACAAGTGACCACCGTATGGTCCGGTGTGCTAGCCATGTCGCTGTACCATATTACTGTGTATGGCACTAACCAAATGATGGTACAACGCACGCTTGCAGCTAAAAATATTGGTGATGCCAAAAAGTCATACCTACTTATGGGCTTCATTGCATTTTTTATCTACCTCTTTTTTATAGTTATGGGTGTGTTGTTCTATAGCTATTACGGTGGACGCACATTTGAAAACGACAATTTAATTATCCTACAGTTTGCAGCCGATTATGGCCTACCAGGATTAATGGGGATTATAGCCGCAGCAGTCATGGCAGCTTCTATGTCGAGCCTTGATTCAGCACTTAATTCGCTTTCGACCATTAGCACCATCGACTTTTATAAAAAGTACTTTGCGCCAGATAAAAATGATGTCCATTACTTAAACGTTACTCGTTTATTTACCTTAGGGTGGGCTGTGATCATTATTGTGCCTGCAATTATGTACCACCTTTATAGCGAAGGCTCAATTTTAGAAATACTCACCAAAGTTGGCTCTTACTTTGTTGGTGCTCAACTGGGAATGTTTGCTCTAGGTTTTTTCTCTAAACACACCACCGAAAAAGGATTGCTAATAGGTACTTTGATATCGTTTGTAACCGTTGCTGTATGTGCCCTTTATACCGATATTGCGTGGCCTTGGTACTGTGCAATAGGCGCCATTACCTGTGTGCTATTTAGTATTGCATTAAGCATTGCATTTGATGGCTTTCAAAATGATTACAACGAATACACGATTAAAGGCCAACTAAAAGCATTTAAAGAACAAAATCGCCCAGAAAAAGAAAATGGCTGGTACTTAGTGCCTGGTAAGTTCGACTCAATCAACTACTGGTTACTTGGCTTTTTTGTACTGAGTTTTGTCTCCCTCATGTTATTTGAATATTTTGTGTAAGGTGAAATAAATGAATATTTTAGAACAACTTTTTGAAAACTTTAGCGCTGCAGAATTACCAAATCAAGCATTACTCGCAGACTCCGTTAAATGGCAGGTAAGCCACCCTTTTGAGCCTATTAGCACAAAAGAAAATGTCATTAATAACTACTTTGCAGTACTTAAAAACGCATTACCGGATATAGAGCGTAAACCATTTATCTCTATTCAAGGCGACTATAAAAGCGAGCAATGGATCTGTGCCACCGGTTACTTTACCGGCACATTTTCCCAGCCATTATTGGGGATCCCTGCCAGCGGTAAAAGTGTCTTTATTCGATACAGCGAAATGGCGCAAATAGAAAACAATCAAATTGTTAATGTTTATACTTTTTTAGACTTCATTGATGTAATGAACCAAGTAGGCGTAAATCCACTGCGCCCAAGCTTAGGCTATTCAGGCTTAGTAATGCCCCCCACTACACTTGATGGCGTCCCATTGACTGCAAAAAGCGAGGAGCTTAGCCAAACTAACGAGCAACTCGTAGTTGATATGCTCACAGAGCTTGGCCGCTACGATGGCGAAGATTTATACAGCATTAATTTAGAAAAATACTGGCACCCAAATTTTATTTGGTACGGTCCTGCAGGCATAGGCACAACCCGTGGTATTAGCGGTTTTAGAGAGCATCACCAAGGGCCATTTTTAAAAGGGTTTCCTGATCGCGGCATTAATAAAACCCTGTGTTTAGTGAGTCACGATAACTTTGTAGCCACCGGTGGCTGGCCACATATGTACGGAACTCACACCGGCGCAGACTGGTTAGGTTTACCGCCTTCAGGCAATAAGCTGTTCCCGCGAGTTATGGATTTTTGGCGCTGCGAAAACGGTATTTTAAAAGAAAACTGGGTCGCTATTGATATCCCTCACTTATTAGATGGTATGGGCATTGATATTTTTGAGCAAATGCAACGCAAAATAGCTGCAGCTAAATAAGAGGTAAGTATGAATAAACACAATAATATGACCCAACCTTACTGGCTACCATTAGCAAACGTGTTAAATCCGCAAGGTAACAAGCAGCAGCTTTTAATAGGCTTTGATGACGAGTTTGTCGATATCGTTGATTACATTTTGCGTATAACACACCGCATTTGGGAACAAAAAAACATTGGCCTCTGTTATCGCTATTACGCCGACTTATGTCCCGTATTTACCCTAGGTACCTACGGTGAAAACATAGAAGATGTCATTCAAGGCACACTTAAAACTATTGCAGCCTTCCCCGATAGAAGTCTGATTGGCGAAAACGTGGTGTTTTCAGAAGAAGCCAACGAGCACTATTATTCATCACACTTAATTAGCAGCGTGATGACCAATACGGGTAATTCTGAGTTTGGCCCTGCAACTCATATAACTGGCCGCGTAACCACAATTGCTGACTGCGTGTGTTTTGAAAATAAAATAGTAAAAGAATGGCTAGTACGCGACAACGGCTTTTTAGTTAAACAACTGGGCCTAAATATTATTAATGTAGCCAAGTACATGGCGCAAATACCCAGTAATGACAAACACACTCTGTGGCTTGAAGAAGAATTTAACCGTGTTCGCGCGATAGATCATCGCGTCGCAAGTACCCCTATTTTAACAGGGGAGTTGGCTGCCTTTGCACATAATTGGCTAGATACTTTATTTAATCAAAAACAGTTTGCAAAGGTACACGAGTTTTATAACTTAACAGCCACACAACAATGGCCTAGCGGCAGAATGGCTACTGGCCTTGCACAAATAAACGGCGTGTTTATACAATTTTTTGCAAACTGTCCTGACGCTAAGCTCACGGTTGATCATTTAGCGATCACCCCATTTAACGAAACCACCACCGATGTCGCTATTCGCTGGTCACTTGCGGGGCATTTTAACCCGCAAAATAATGAGTTAAAGGCATTAAAACAGCAACCTTATTTTATTTTAGGCGCATCACATTTACGCATTAAAAACAAAAAAATTATCGAAGAGATCACGGTTTTTGATGAAGTGGCACTTTATGCAAACTTATTTAAAGCACATGCATTAATTAGCGAAGCACAGTTGGAGGAAAATGCATGATCAACGCTATTATCGATTTATACACTAAAGCCGACATTGAAACTCTAAGCGGTAAACTACTACGCAGTAGCCGTTGGCAGCAACATCATTTTACGGCCATGGGCGCTTTGCAAGCACAGCCATTATGGCTTAGCTTTTTAGCTCAGTATGGTGTTTCAGAGCTAGTATCGCAGACACACAGTAAAGGGGCAGAACGTGAAACCCTACAGCTGGTTTTACAGCCTAAAAAGCTTAAAAGCCCGGTGCACTTAACGTTTGTAATTAAACATAACGGCACGTTTATTAAAACAATAAAGTGCATCGTGGATACGCTGTCGCTGGCTAATAACGAGTATGTAAATACAACGCTAAATAACAACTCGGTTATTCCTAAACTACCAAAAAGCGATCCTATTATTGTTAGCGATTTAGATAATCAGCTACACCCTACTACTTTTCATGCAACGCCCAGCGCTATCTGCGAGCTACCCTCTCACATTGCTCGTACTTTAGATAACTGGTGGCAAATTTGGCAAACCAACAACCTGGCTCACTTTAATTCCCTTTATACTCCAAGCGCTACAGCCATTCTTGCAGGTAATACAGAGCCACAACCGATTAGTGCATTGCTTGATTGCCATTTAGACTTTACACAATCACTAAGCAGACGTTATGCCCAGCTAGAAACTGTTGAGTATGACAGCGCTAAAAACCAAGCCACCGTATGTTGGACCCTCGATGGCAGCTTTAACACTAAAAACGTGCGTGTACGCCAGCAAATAATTAGCGTTATTAGCATTACCGATAACCAAATAACCCTCGAAGTAATGCAATTTGATACGCTGGCGCTAAGCCAACAATTTGCACTTTAAAGGAATTACATATCACTTCCCTTCAAGCGCTCATTGAGCGCTTTTTTTGTTTATGGGCTTTGCTTTTTATATTGTCTTAATTATACCAACTTAAAATAACTGCATATACAACAACTTAACATCACTTTTTTATAATTAGGTGTTCTTTAATAAAGCAATCGATAAAATCCTCTATATTTAAGAGGCTATAATTGTCATATATCGTTATTTGTTTAGAAAACCGTTCACTCTTACTCTGTTTGTTTATTGATACTCTAAGCTTTTCTAATAAACTAAAAACATTCTCTCCATATTTTTCATAACAATTATAGTAAGGACGGTCATCTTGATTTTTATTTGTTTGCTGATTTATTAACTCTTCAGGTAATAAAAAGCACTCTGGTTTTATTGTTTTTATTCCACCATTTTTTTGCGTCATCATGAGTAATGGTTCTGGGATATTAATCATAGCTTCAAACAAAAGCTTAATACCGCTCAGATCATTAATCTGGTTGCTCCAAATATTTGCTATTATTTGCCTAAAATCTTGATACTTATCAAGATCAACCCCTTCCCAAATAACTTCAATTAATTTCATATCAGATATAATTTCACTACAACAATTAATGTTTTTCTCGCCTGTATCAACTATTTTTTTTAAGAGTTCTTTCTGTTTTTCTTTGTATTCCAACACTCCTAAATCATCTCTCTGCTAATAAATTTTTTATCAAAAGCCTTGTTTGTTCATAAAAAGCCGTAAGGTTAACAAAAAGTAGTTGATTATTAATAATTACCTTTTTACTCTCATCAAATTGAGTAGTTAATTGTATCCTCTGAATATCTGTTTGAACTTGTTGTATTTTAACTTGTTTATTTATTACTAAAATTTGTATAAAGAGAAAAAGAGCTGTAATAGCGCTTAAGATCGGTGCATACACACCAGAGAAGTACGTTCCCATTTCAGACCACATCTTATGGGTAGACCATAAACCGAATCCAAATCTGTTTGCATAAAAACCGAGAGGTAACATTAAAATAATAAAAACTAAAGAGCTTAATAATATCTTTGAGAATCTACTCATCTATTAACTCATCCTTAAATTACAAAGATTTAGATTGCTACATTTTATTCACATAAGCACAACATTTAATTTAAAGCCAAATTATCAGTTAAAAAGAAGAGTAATAAAAAAAGCCAGCTAATAAATAGCTGGCTGGAAGTGATGACCGTTGCGGCCATTTTCAGAAACTCTAAAACTGATATTTTAAGCTTGCGCCCCACGTACGTGGGTTGCTCCAGTTAGCTTGTACTGAGTTAGCGGGTAAGCCATCAACAATTTGTGAGTGAACTACGCCTCGGGTTAAAATAGCTTTATCACCAATGTTTTTAATGTACGCTTCTACTTGAACACTGTCGTTTATATACCACGTTAAGCGTGCATCAGCCATTAAATGCGCATCTACTTGCACCTCTGGAATATTCGTATCAAACGCGTAGTAATCGTCGAGGTAATTCATTTGAATGTACGGTACTAAGTACGAATCTCCGCCCAAGCTAAACTCGTAACGAGCCGATAAACCAACACTATACTCAGGTGCCATAGCTGGGCTCCAGCCTTCAAAACTAAACTGACTAGCATTGTCGT
Source organism: Pseudoalteromonas sp. APC 3893 (assembly GCF_030408095.1). Taxonomy (NCBI): domain Bacteria; kingdom Pseudomonadati; phylum Pseudomonadota; class Gammaproteobacteria; order Alteromonadales; family Pseudoalteromonadaceae; genus Pseudoalteromonas; species Pseudoalteromonas sp. APC 3893. Next base: position 747,739 of record NZ_JASDCD010000001.1, on the reverse strand, counting down.
TAATGTCTTGGCGGCCACCTTGGTTACCCAGTGCCAGTAACGGACGTAATTGCTCGTTGCCAACGGCGTAGCCATCTGCAAACTCACTATCTAGCAGCGATAAAGTTCCTGTTAGCGTTAAGCTATCTATTGGTACCCATTGTATATCTGCTTCAAGGCCTACCGTTTCTACATCACCACCATTTTCGTAGTATTCAAACGTAGTGGCTGTACCTGCAGATACACACTCTAAAACCGTATCGCCTGTGGTTGTATCGTTACATGAAGTTGCAAATAACTGTGCTTTTACATCTTCGTATTCATTCATAAATACAGAAAGATTTACACGCATTGCGCCATCGAGCAAATAGCTCTTCATTCCCATTTCGTAGGAAATAACATCTTCGTTATCATATAGTGGATCCGCACCACGTGCTACAACGCGCGAGTCGTTAGCGCCACCGGTTCTGTAGCCTGTCGCTACACTTGCATACACCATAATATCGTTATTAATGTCGTACTCGGCAGCCGCTTTATAAAGCAGGGCTGAATCATCCCAATCTGGTATTGTATCGCCAGTAAATGTTTTGTCGTCTTGGTTTACACGCAATCCACCTACCACGCGCAAATCTTCTGTTACTTGGTAGCGTAATTGTCCATACGCCGCAATTGATTTAGCCGTATGTGGGTCGTAATCAGGGTTCCCCCACGAAGGCACTACAACAGAGTCAGATATACCGTCGCCTGTGGTATCTGTATGCGATAACCAGCTCCAGTCGGCTTCTTGATCAAAGTAGTAAAGGCCACCAATCCACGAAAAATCACCATCGTCGTTAGAGGCAAGCTGTAACTCAGAGGATAAAGTTTTTTGGTCATCCTCACGGCCAAAGCCACCCACAAAATCAATACCGCCATCGCTGTAGTCATTATCGTAATATTGCTTACCACTAAGTGTTGAGTAATTAGTGGTCCATTTAATATCAGCAAAGTCGGTATACCACTCAAGTGCTAATGTGGTCGAAAAGCTTTCTTGCTTATCAAGTGAAAATCCATTGCGGTAAACATCATACGGGCCAAGATCTTCGTGCTGCGCATCACTTGGCTGATAAATATGCCCCTCGGTTACTGTAGGTGTGGTGTTAAATACACCCGAACCCGGCGAGGTTTCTTCAATTTGGTAGCCCGCTATTTGCTGATAACCCCAAATAGCTTCTGAGTTTGAGTCTTTACGTGAATAGTCAAAGCGTACTGTGGCATTAAACTTTTCGTTTGGTTCCCACTTGGTAACGTTACGCATATAAAACTGATTTTTTTCACGTAGGTCATCCGAAGGCCCTGGAATGACTAAATTATTGATATAACCATCGTGGCGATCAGAGGCCACTACAAAACGGGTTGCCACCGTGTCACTCACAGGGATATTTATGATACCTTCATAAGCGCTGCGGTTATAACTCCCTGTTTCAACTTTTACACTCCCCAGTAAATCATCAAAAACAGGTTGGTTCGTAATGATATTAATGCTACCCGCAAACGTATTACGGCCATATAACGTACCTTGCGGCCCACGTAATACTTCTATACGTTGTACATCCACCAACGCACCTAAGCCCGATGAAGTAGTAGGTACATAAATTCCATCTTGAAATATACCGACAATTTGCTCGGCAATACCGGTGCCAGCTACACCTACTTCATTTGTACGTGCGCCGCGCATAGCAGGGCGAACCTCACCACCCGATGACCCCATACGTAAGCCAGGTACAACCTGCTCAAGACCCGTCACATCAATAATACCAGCACGGGCAATATCGCCTTCCCCTAATGCCGTAATTGATGATGATACTTCCTGCAGATCTTGTGATCGTCGGTTTGCGGTTACCGCTATGCGCTCAATAGCAGGCTCTTTAACTTCTGCTTTAACTTGTTCTAGCACTTGTGCCGATTCAGGCTCTTGTGCTGCGTGGGCATTCATTGTGGTTGCTGCAATAGCGGTAGTCACAGCAAAATGAACGAGAGTCGTTGTAAATTTAGCTTTCATTATAATTATTCTCCCGATTATAAAATATATTAAGTTCTCCCCAAAACCTACATTTTCAATTACTACAGTAAACAGTTTGTATTAATTGAAAATGCATTAATACAAAATAGACTTCGAAGTCAAAAATATCAACACATTTATGCAACAGATTTAACAAAAAATTTCATTGCTGTTATAAAACAATGAGATACAACATGTTAAAAATTGATTTCGAAATAAAAATATAACGGTACCTACGAATAATAAAAACTCGATTTACGGCCTAGTAGCATTTAAAACTGCTGCTGAAGATATAGAGCTGCTTTTTAGATCAAACGTGGTGACAAGCCTTTCCATTTGCATGGAAGCCTTAAAAGTAAGGGTATACCTATCTAACAAAGCGTAGTGAAAATCAAGAGGGCTTTTTTCGCCTATACCACCCTATACCAAAATATCGACTAAGTGTTTTCTGAATCATATGTAGCACAGATAAAACTAATACTTGAAAAGGTTGGTTACGACTATGAAATTGTAATAGTTGCTTCCAAAATCTCCAAAAGGTTAGGAGATGTTGAACTTCAGGGTTAAATTTGTAGCAATTTTTTTTGTTTAATAGGCTCACAGCAAAGCTGTGAGCCATAAGTTTTTAAAAGTTAATACGAGTGTTTAATCTAAATGTACGCCCAGTATGGTAGTTATAGACCGTGCGTGAACGCGTTGCATCACCATCAAGTGGGCTGCCTTCTGCAAATGTTTCGCCACCCGCTGATAAAAAGCGACTGGTAAAGTATTGGCGAACACCTTCATCTGTTAAGTTAGCAACTTGCAGCGATACAGAAATATTGTTGTTTACTTTATATGTTGCTGAAAAATCAAGTGTCTGACGCCCCTCTTCCCATAAAGAACCATTTTCCCATGAGCGTTGTACTAACTGGTCGGTTGTACCTTGATACGCTAAACGCAATTGGTGACCATTTTTTTCCCAGAAAGCTGTTAAGTTATAGCTGTGCTCTGGTGTATAAGCGACGGCCAATGATGGCAATTTCACATCATCATCAATAGATGATACTTCTTGCTCATACTCTGAGTCTTGGAACGTATAGTTTGCTTGCACCCCTAGACCAGACCAAATTCCTGGTAAGTCGTCGTAGGTTTGCATGTACTGCAGCTCAAGGCCCTTAATGCTTGCACCCTTACCATTTTTAATTCGTGTGGTATTAAATTTGGCACACATTTGCTCTAAATCACCAGAGTATAACCAATCCTGTTGGAATTCGGCATCACCTTGGAAGCGTTTTGGCATACAGCCTTCTAAACTATCTTGACCTGCAATAAGTACAAGATCATTCGGGTCGTATACTTCTCCTTCTGTTAAACCAACTTCACGTAAATCATCCATGTAGGTAACAACTGTTTCTGATTCTTCAAAGTTTGTCATATCTTTATAGAACAAGGTTGCGGCTAGTAAGCCTGAATCATTAAAATACCATTCATAAGATAAATCAAAGTTAATTGATTCAAGAGGATCAAGTTGAGGGTTCGTTAATTGAATCCAGTTATTACGGTTATCTCCACCCCATTGTGTTTCGTTTACGGTAAAGCCTGGGCGAAGAGAATCGATTTGCGGACGCGCCATGGTTTTTGAGGTTGCAAAACGAATAATCGTATCTTCATCATGTATATAATTGATGTTTAAGCTTGGTAAAAACAAATCATACTCATGCTCACCCGTTACTTTAAATGAGCGTTTGCTTCTATCTTCTGTCGCGAGCAAGTTACCATTTTCATCAAATTTGCGCTCACCATAAGTGTAATACCGCTCTGTAGATACATCAGAATGACGCCATAACCACCAAGCAGTTTGTTGTGGGTTGCCTTGTAGTGCTCTTGGGTCATGACATGGGCCTTGATCAGGCAGCGCTACATCATCACGCTTATCATCAGTACCCATAGTGTCATAACCAAGTCCATCAACACGAGACCAACGAACATCATCGTTAAAGTTATTACCATAGAAATCGATGTCGCTACATAAAGGTAAACTCGTATCGCGTAGCTCTTCCAGTTTGAACGGGTCCTGCAAACGACCAACGTTATTTGGATCTGATGCAAACTGAATACCTGACGCCCCTTGTACTTCTACAGTTGTTCTTACATAGCGAACACCTACATCACCGGTAATGCGGCCATCCATTAGCTCAAAGTTTAATTTTGTATATAACGCTAAATTATCAAGCTCAGCATTGCGCGTTTTTGAGTCATCAATATTAAATTCAACATCTGATGCACCTTGAGCTACCTCAAACGCTTTAAATGCTGAAAACCGTGACCAACCGTCAGTAATATTGTCGCGACCATAGCCAAGACCAGCCATAAAGTCATCTACAGGAAACTCTTCGCCAGTAGTGACCATTTCACCGGTAATATCACGCAGGCCACTACCAAGCACTGTAGGCTGGCCTGTATACGGGTTCATTACTACAACCCCTTCTGCAACCGAGTTAAAAAAGCCTTGTTGCGCGTCAACATATTTGGTGCGGTTTGACCACTTTGCACCAAACTCAACTGAACGGAAATTATTAGAATCTAATATATAATCAAAATCTACAAATGCTGATTTTTGCTCATCTTCAACACGGTTTAATGTTCTGGTCATGTAACTTAAATGTTGCGCTCTTAGTTCATCAGGGTTGAAACCTGTTGTACCATAGTTATCCCACACGTTGAGTGGATCACCAAAGGTATCATTTTCACCATAATCAATATTGCTAGTACCTGAAACCAATTTACACGGGCCTGAAGTACAATCATAGCCAACAGGCTCAATGTCCTCTGGTGGTACACCTTTGAGAATAAATGCATTGATATTTTGATAGTTTTGCATGCCTACAAATACTGAATTTTTAGGCACTTGCTCAGCTTTTGAATAACCAATGCCCGCGTCCATTTCAAGGCGGTCTGAGAAGTGGTGAGTCATATCTAACGAAAATACGTTACTTTTGTTATCAAATTCAGATTCAGATTGAGTTAAATCACCAGCGCCAAAGCGATTCACAAATTTTGTGAAAGTATTTGATTCTTCATCAATTGTACGCCAACTTGCTTCAGGATCAGTATATTCAGCGGGGCCATTTGCAAGCCCAGGATCTTCGCCTTCAACTAGGTTTTTATGTTCTAAAAAACGAGTTCTTATACCATGCATCGAATTATCAATATTCTGCTGGCTTACATTTGCATTAAAATTAAACTCAGTGTTTTCACTCATCAACCATTGCAGGCCTAAGTTAACATTGGCACGGTCTTGGCTGTTTTCAAAATACTGGTAAGCTGTTGTTCTAGGTGCAATACCTGATACATTTTCAACAACATCGCCCTGAGTATTGGTAGCCAGAGGCGATGTAATTGCAAACCAATCGATTGCTGAGTATTGATCTTTTCGAAATGAGTTGGTTTCTTTTACGCCTGTGATAACAACACCAAAGGTTTCATCAAAGAACTTTTTAGAGAGCGTGCCTGATATTTTATAGTTATCTTGTTCTGATAAGTCGTTATACCGACCTTCTAAAGTCATGGTGGCTATTTCATAGCTTAAATCTAAAGGTTTAGTGGTGGTTAAATTAATATTAGCACCTAAAGACCCTTCTTCATGGTCAGCACTTGGAGTTTTTACAACTTCAATTTTAGATAAAATATCAGACGAATATTGTGATAAATCTACACCTTGGCTATTTCCTGTTGAGCCAAGTTGTACACCATTCATACTAATATTATTTTGTTGTGAATTTGCACCACGTACAGAAATTCGTGAACCTTGCCCATCAACAGACTGTACAGAAACACCTGTTACTCGCGATAACGCATCTGCAATATTTTGGTCGGTTGATTTACCGATATCTTCTGCGTTGATTGAATCAACAACATTTTCTGCAAAGCGTTTATCGTTTATCGATTTTTTAACACTGGCCGCTAAGCCACTGACTTCGATTACTTCAATATCCTCCTCGGCCTTTTTAACTTTTTCTTCTTGCTGAGAATAAGCAAATTGAGTTGTCAATAATGCTGCGGTTATAGCACTGAGTTTAAATACACTGTTGATGGTTTTCATGTGTGTTCCCCATTGAAGGTTTTATTATGTTGTCAGGTTATCATTTTGTAAACAATAATATGATTAGCAAATCATTGTCAACTGTATTTTGTTAACAATCTTGAAATTTTAATAGAGGGTTAATTATGTATAGAGCCATCACTGCCTGCCTTTGCGTTATATACTGAATTAATCAAATCAGTAAGAAGCAAACTTTTTAACTGCTAGTGCCTATGTTATTAATACTTTTTTGCGAACAATAACAGCTCTGAGAAAACGAACCAATAAAGATTAGGTATAAGCTTATTTATTCGGATGGCAAATGGATCTCAAATTTAATTTGCTGATAATACGGTTTCTCTGGTGCGTAAAGCGTACTTAGAAAGTGCGGATGATTGACTGCATTCGGTAATTCATGTGGCTCAATACACAGTCCCATATAAGGGCCAAATTGTTGGCCATCAAGGTGCTTATATTGCGGGTCAAGGTAAAACCCGGTGTAAAACTGACAACCCGGTGCAGTTGAGTATATATCAACTTGATAGCCGGTTGCTTTATTTACAATAGAGCCGTGAAGTTGTAATCGCTTGGACCCTTGCGGGTCTAATAAGTAATAATCGTCGAAGCCGTTGTCAGTTAAAACTGAGCCTAGCTTAGTAAACTCTGCAAAGTCATAATGACTGTTATAAACATTTGCAAATTCACCACTTGCAATATTTTGCTGATTTTTTAATAGTCGTAATCTTGCCGGTAATTTCACAAAGTGCTCAGTAATATCGTGCTGTTTACTTAGCGCTAAGTTCCAATAGATATGGTTGGTTAAACTAAGTGGCGTGATTTCACTCGGAGCACCGTGCAGTGTGATCATCAACTGGTTATCAATAAGCTGATACTTGACAATAAATTCAACACGACCTGGAAAACCTTGATCGTTGTCAGGGCTAACATAACGAAAAACCACTCTATTGTTGTCGATATCGTGCTCGAGAACTTGCCAGTCAACATGGCTCAAGCCCTTTTTACCACCATGTAATTGGTTAGCGCCCTCATTAGCAACGAGATTAACAACACGTTTTTCACCGAGATATTTACTGCCAGCAATGCGATTAGCAACACGACCCACCGTAGAACCTAAATAAGCAGCATTGCTGCGCCAATCGTCTTCATTTTCATAACACAGGGCAAGGTGATCACCATTAGGCGCCTCAATGCTTCGAATAGTGGCGCCATAGCTACTTAAAGTCACGTTTAAGCCGTTGTGCTGTTTAAGCGTAATTGTCTGCATCACTGTTACTCGCTTAAAAAACCTTGTGGATTTTTACTTTGCCAGTGCCATGTATCTTTCATCATATCAGCCAAGGTGTACTGACATTGCCAGTTAAGTAATGACTCTGCTTTACTAGACTGTGCCCAAAATGCAGGTAAATCACCGCTGCGTCTAGGAGCCATTTCAAACGGGATATCAACACCTGTATGTTTTATAAAGCTCTTCACAATAGCTAATACTGAAAATGGACTGCCCGTGCCTAAGTTAAATGCTTCATAAATGGGTTGTTGTTGAAGGTTTAACCACTGCAGTGCTTTAACATGGCCATTGGCTAAGTCACTTACATGAATATAATCACGCTCACAAGTGCCATCTTCAGTTGGGTAATCGCCCCCGAAAATAGATAGTTTGTCACGTTTACCAACTGCTACTTGCGCGATAAAAGGCATCAAATTATTTGGAATACCCAATGGGTCTTCGCCAATTAAACCACTTTTGTCAGCACCAATAGGATTGAAGTAACGTAGACTTGCTACCTGTAATGTACTGGCCTTTACAATATCTTGCAGCATTTGCTCAATCATGACTTTGGTTTGCCCATAAGGACTTGATGCGCGGTTCAGCGGGAGTTCTTCAGTATAAGGTGGTTTTGCATCTTCACCATAAACTGTTGCTGATGAACTAAACACCAGTTTATTAACATTAAATTCTGCCATGCATTGACATAAATTAAGTGTTGATATCAAATTGTTTTGGTAATAGCTCAATGGTTTTTGCATTGATTCACCCACCGCTTTTAAACCTGCAAAATGAATTACAGAGCTAAAATCGTGGGCGTCAAATGTCGCTTTGAGTTTATCTTTATCCAGTAAATTTGCATGAATAAACTCTACTTTTTTTTGTGCTAGCTTTTCGACTCTTATTAGTGATTCACGACTTGAGTTACTCAAATCATCAATAACAACCACCTCAAAACCACTGTGTAATAAGCTCAATACAGTATGACTGCCAATATATCCGGCACCACCAGTGACAAGTACTTTTTTCATTTAACCACCCTTATGCTCTAATTACTGACACGCCTGATGCAGGTAAACTGGTATAAATAGTTTCTTTTATACCGGTTTGTTGCTGATAATTAGCTTCAATTGCCGCACTAACCTCTTCGACCATACAATTTGGTACAAACGCAACCACACAACCGCCAAAGCCACCACCAGTCATACGTACTCCACCTTTGTTCCCCAATACACTGTTAATAATTTCCACGAGGGTATCTATTTCTGGTGTGGTGATTTCAAACAAATCGCGCATAGACTGATGGCTTTGTGCCATCAGCTTACTTAACGTAGCAATATCATTATTTGTGAAGGCTTGCATTGCCGATAGCGTCCGCGCGTTTTCATACACTATATGCTCAACACGCTTTGCAACTTGCTCATCTAACTGCGCTTTATTTGCTTCATATTCTTCAATAGAGACATGGCGCAGACTTGGTTTTGAAAATGCTTTTGCACCGTCATAGCATTGTTCGCGGCGTAAATTGTATTCGCTATCAACTAAACCACGTTTTACATTTGAATTGATCATCATGATGGTCATGCCTGCATTAATGCTCACTTCAATTAAATCTAAAGACTGGCAATCAATTCCTAAAGCTTGACCTTGTTGACCGCACGCGGAAATTAATTGATCCATAATGCCGCAGTTGCAACCTACAAAATTGTTCTCAGCCGCTTGACCAATTTTAGCGATTTCTTTACGTTCAATAAATAAATCACATAAATGGTTAAAGGCATAAGCAACACCGACTTCCAAGGCGGCCGAAGAACTTAATCCGGCCCCTTGCGGCACATTGCCTGTAATGCAAATATCACAGCCCGACAACATATGACCGCGTTTTTGTAATTCATCAACCACACCGCGCACATAATTGCTCCAACTTTGACTTGGGTGATGAGCTACTTCTTGGCCTAGCACAAAGCTGTCAATTTCGTTGTTACAATCAAGTGCTAACACATTCACCATGTTATCTGTCCGTGGAGCTACAGCAATATAAGTGGCATATTCAATGGCGCAAGGAAGTACAAAGCCATCGTTATAATCGGTGTGTTCGCCGATTAGATTTACTCGGCCCGGTGCTTTTACAACAAAATCAGCATCACGTCCGTAATGAGATAAAAATACGTTGCGGGCATTGCTTTCAATGTTCATTTTTTCACCTCTTTATAATGCGTCAGTGATTGCTGTTTTAAAATGGTAGCGGCTTGCTCTGGCGTTATATCACGCTGAGCTTCGGCCATCATTTCATAACCCACCATAAACTTTTTAACGGCTGCAGAGCGAAGTAATGGCGGAAAAAACTGGCCATGTAATTGCCAAAATGAGTCATCTTGATCATCATATGGCGCACCATGCCACCCCATTGAATAAGCAAATGAACATTGAAATAAATTGTCGTACTTAACTGTGATTTGTTTGATCACCCCAGCTAAGCTGACTTGCTGAGCTGTTGTCAAATCAGTCATTCTGGTTATCGCAAAGCGCGGTAATAATAGCGTTTCAAATGGCCACGCAGCCCAATAAGGCACAACCACTAGCCAGTCATCATTGATACATACAACGCGCTCATCTAATTCCACTTCTCGTTTGGCATAATCAAGCAATAAGTTTGACCCATACTGCTGGGTGTATTGTTTTAAGTTAGCCTGCTTGCGTTCGACTAAACTAGGTAACTGGTGTTGCGCCCAAATTTGTCCATGCGGGTGCGGATTAGAGCAACCCATTACAGCGCCTTTGTTTTCAAACACTTGTACCCAGCGGTAGGTCTGTGATAGCTCTTTACATTGCTGCTGCCACGTTACAACCACATTGGTAATTTCTGCCAAAGACAATTCAGGCAAGGTTTTCGAGTGATCCGGCGAAAAGCAGATTACTCGTGCAGTACCGCGCTCAGTTTGCATACTAAATAATGGATCATCAAACGCGACATCAGGTACATCTTCACGCAGTGCAGCAAAGTCATTGGTAAAAACAAATGTCCCTTCATAATCAGGGTTTACTTCACCGTTTATGCGCGTATTACCTTTACATAGAAAGCAATTTTCGTCATAAGCGGGTTTAATTTCATGATCAACACTCTCTTCTTGGCCCTGCCAAGGGCGCTTAGCCCGATGCGGTGATACCAATACTGATTCCCCTAATAAAGGGTTAAATCGACGATGTGGGTGTTCAGTTGGGTCAAATTGGCTATTTTGATTATTCATTACTGCAAACCTTAATTACTATTTTGAAATGTGCCGGCATCAAGCACTTGCTTACGCGGTGTAAAGCGGCAAATATAATTCCAATTCCAACTAGCATCATATTTATGACACAGCCCCCAACTTAGACCTGGCGCAGGGTTTTCATCAAAGCCTTTGCTTGGGCGGTATAAGCCAATGGCTTCAGGCCCGCCTTTAATATGTGCCATGATTTCAAAATTAATACCGTCTTTAGCAAATTGAATAGTATTCTTTTCAGGACCGTCAGTTGTCAGTAGGCTGGCAATTCCGCCTCTGAAGTTCCACACCACCACTTCATGACCACTGTTAGAGATAGGGTTAAACTCTGATTTTACATACGGGCCCATTACGTCATCAGCAATTGCAACGCCATGTTTTATTTCGCGCCCGCCAAAGTTCATGCCCTCACCTTGCGTTTCACCTTTGTAATACAGGTAAAATTTATTTTGGAAAAAAACTAAACAGGGATCGTGTACTTTATGACTATCAAAACTACCTTTTTTACTAACGGCAAAGCGGTTGTCTTCTTCCCCAGACCAAACACCATCTTTGCTTGGACTTACGATAGGCGCAGGCGATTTGTGCCATGGTCCAAAAGGTGAATCCGCATGGGCGATAGCAATATGCTCATATTGACGGTTGGTATAAGGTGTTTCAACTGTTTGATAAACCAAATAGTACTTACCTAAATGAGCAAAGACCTCAGGCGTAAAAACAGCTCTATCATCGTATTGACCCGCTTCACCACGGGCAATGGCAACACCTTGTTCTTGCCACGTAATACTGTCTTTTGAAGTAGCGTGCCACACTTCTGTCAAATCCCAAGGAAATACCTTTGCTTCTGGGTCATTCGCATTAAAACCTAATGTTTCGCCTTCGCCTTTGGTGTACCAACAATGATAAACACCCTCAATATACAAAACTGATGATGGATCACGACGAATAACGCCTTCTTGATATGCAAAGTCACCTTTTAATGGTGTTACATCAAATTCGGTTAACCATTGAGGACCCCGGCTGTCATAGCCTCTTTCGATTGCTCGCAGACTCGCTAAACTTAATTTTTGTTGATTATCGGACATGTCTATTCCTTACTTTGCACTGCTTAATTTAAGCGCTTGGTAAACGTCTAAAGATAAAATGGCGCCTTGATGTTGCACAACCTGTGAGGCAACTTTATCTGCTATATGTAATGCGGATTGTGGTTCATGATGAGTCATCCTGGCAGCTAAGTAAGTGCCGGCAAAAGAGTCGCCTGCCGCGGTGCTGTCAACTTGCTGTGGCGCAGGATTAAATGAGCATTGTGCCGCTAAACTATTTTGGCAAAACACCTGCATGCCTTTATCACCGGCTTTTACCACCACTTCATTAACAGCAAATTGTTGGCAATATTGGACTATTTCGCCAATATCCGTGTGACCAAATAAGGTGTGGTGGTCATCAAGCCCAGGCAATACGAGATCACTGATTTGGTATGCGCGCTCTAACCAGTCAATTGCATGCTCTTTTGATTGCCACATACGGGCACGGTAATTAGGGTCAAACGCAATGGTGCAGCCTTGTCGTTTTAAACTGGCTAATAAATCGAGCAGTCCTTGTTTTGATTTATCATCAAGAATGGCTAAACTGATACCACTAAAAAACACCCAGTCATTCTTACCTAAACCTAAATCAAATGGTTTGGCAGCAAACAACTGCATCATATGTTTAGCAGCTGACTGCTCGCGCCAATAGTCAAAACTACGTTCACCTTGTTGATCTGTTGATATCGCGTAGATCCCCACGTTATGTTTGCTGGTTTTTATAACCTGTTTAGCGCTAATGCCTTCTTGTTGCCACTTTTTAAGCATGTTGATACTTAATACGTCTTCCCCAACCGCTGTAAATAATTCACAATTTAACTGCTGTGCAAAACGCTTTGCATACACTAAAGCATTATAGGTATCACCGGCAAAGGACTGCTTACATTCGCTGACACCTTGAGGAACCAGCTCCACCATACATTCACCTATCGCTAATAAAGTACTCACACACCCTCCAATACTTTTTTAGCTGATACGCCGGCTAACTGCTCTTCAATCTCTTCTATCGACTTGTTTTTCGTCTCTGGCATAATTTTATAAAGTAAAGCAAAACCTATTACGCCACTAATGCTATAAAACAAAAAGATATTCGCCGCACCTAAGTTATTTAATTGCCAAGGGAAAAACTGCTGAACTAAGTAGCTCACAACACTGGCAATAAAGGCAAACGTTGGGATGGCAACACCACGGATACGGGTTGGAAATATTTCAGAAAAAATAACCCACATTATAGGCCCGATTGAAAAGTGGAATGCTGCTATAAAGCCTGCAATACCGAGTGAAATAAGCGGAGCATTAATTGTTGCTGCACGTTGAATTAAGTCGCTTTCAAAACCTTGTAGTTGTGCTGCAGAGAACACCGTGGCCAACGCACGTTTAAACTCAACATCACTGTGATATACCTGACCAATTAATTGCTCTAACCCAGTCACTGTATTTAAGCTTGAAAATTCAGCAATATGCTCTGCTGATAAGCTGTATTCAGCTTGACTAAAACCGATATAACACATAAATAAGCTCAACGTTGCCGTTGCTAAGCCACCAATTACTAGCGGTCTACGGCCAAGCTTATCAATCAAAACGATAGCCACCACTGTAAACACAATACTAACTAAACCAATTAACACCGCATTTAAAAATGCAGCATCAGTCCCCACACCCAATTGCTCAAACACGGTTGGCGCATAAAACATAATGGCGTTAATACCAGTTACTTGCTGTACCAGTGCAATGGTTAACGCAATAATCACAGCTGCACGAACACGACTATCAAGTAACTGTTTAAACGAGGCTAAATAGCTACCGCTATCTGAGTAATCAGTTAAGCTCGTTTTTATTATTTGCAGTTGCTCAGCGGCCAGAGTACTACTTTTCGTTAAGCGTAATAACACAGCTTTAGCACGTGTCTCATTGCCTTTCATAACTAACCAGCGAGGGCTTTGTGGAATGGTAAATAACAGTAAAAACCAAATAACTGCAGGAATAACTTCAACACCTAGCATCCAACGCCATAAATTATCTTGCACTGCATAAGTGCTAACCCATTGATAACTACTTTGCGATAACTCAACAAGCAAGTAATTCGCAAAATACGCCGCGGATAAACCCACAACAATATTTATTTGAATCATAGAAACGAGTTTGCCGCGGTATTTAGCAGGTGCCACTTCACCAATATACATCGCCGCGACTGATAACGACGTAAACGCTAAGCCACCAATAAAACGCGCAATGACTAACGCTTCGTAGCTTTGCGCTAACACCGATGAAATAGCTGAAAAAATGTAAATGAATGCAATACCAATAAGTGTATTTTTACGGCCGAATACATTACATATATAACCTGTGATCAACAGCGCAAATAAAACACCAAAACCAGGTGCACTCACTACCGTACCAATTTGTATATCAGTTAAATTAAACTCAGCAGAAACAAAACGTACCGTACCTGAGATCAAAGCAGCATCTAAACCAAAAATAAAGCCGCCAAAGGCGACTACCAAAGCGAAAAAGAACACATTACGGTTGCTACCATTCATACATCTTTATCCAATTTTGTTGTTATCATTGTGTGTGGTATTAATTGAAAAATTAACGGCAATGGAGTTTGGCCTTTAAATTGTTAACAATTAACCATGAGCGATTCATTTGAGGTTATTTCATAATTAACTCGTATGCAACATATATTTTGAAAAAACTAGCAAATTGAATTTGTGCTTATAATTTTTTTAAACTTTTAAATTATTAAAAATCAATAAATTAGATTGAATTAAGCACAGTAAAACAAATTGCACTTTGTTAACAATTTTCAATTTGTTATTTTTCGTGTATGGTGTGTTAAATAGTTAAAAAAGGTTGGACAATAATGAAATATAAAAAAAATCTAGCTGTAACAGCACTGTTACTCGTACTAACAGGCTGTAATCAGCAGACTAATACCGTCTCAGAGCCCGAGGCAGCCGCTACAACAAAGAGCAGCACAACCATCCTGCATTTGTTAGATGATGCTCAGCATACAGCTGACACAGCAGTTAAAATGAATACCCGCGGTGCGAGAGTTACTAATAGAACAGGCATTGTTGATATTGCTTTTGATTCAAAGAAAAACATCTATTCAGGCATAACATTAACCCCTGATACACCTTGGGATTGGAGCCAGTATAAAGATTTCAATATTGCCTTCGAACTTGCAAACCCAGGCCAGCATTCAGTACAAATATATTTAGATATATCAGATATTGACGGCGCTACTTACACTCGAACGGTAAATGTACCTATAGGTGGCTTTAATACCTATTATGCAAAACTCGATGGTCACGACTTAGCAACCCCTGAAGGTGATGAAAATGTAGAACTTAACTTTACCTCAGGCTTGCGTTCAAATCCAGCAACCTGGCAGTCTGATGAAATTCAATTTACTTCAATGTGGGGCAAGAAGAACCTTAACCTAAAAGGTATTACTAAAATATCTCTAAGCGTACAAAGCGTATTACATGATAAAGCATTACAAATTAAATCGATCGACTTACGTGCTAACCCTGAATTTGATACTGAATTTTTAACGCATATTGTTGATAAATTTGGTCAAAATGCAAAACAAGATTTTCCATCTAAAGTAAACTCTGAGGCAGAATTAATCGCTGACAAAGAACAAGAAGCTAAACAGTTGCTATCACAGCGTCCAGCAGATCGCTCACGCTTCGGCGGTTGGGCACAAGGTCCAAAGTTAGAAGGCACGGGCTACTTTAGAACTGCGAAACACAATGGTAAATGGTCTCTTGTAGACCCAGATGGTTACCTTTATTTAGCCACCGGTTTGGACATTATCCGTCTTGCAAACTCAACCACATTAACAGGCTATGATTTTGATCAGTCTCTATTTAAAAGTGCTAATGAATTGGGTTTAACACCTGAAGATTCTCAAGGCTTAAACCGAGTTAATAAAGAAGCGTTATCAAGCCGGTTTGTGGCATCAGAGGTACGTAAAGATCTGTTTGAATGGCTGCCAAGCTATGATGAGCCAATGGGTAAACACTATGGCTATCGTAAAAGTGCTCACTCTGGACCACTTGCTCACGGCGAAACTTACAGCTTTTACTCAGCGAACCTTGAACGCAAATATGGTCAGAACAATACTGATTTTATGCAAAAATGGCGTGAAATTACTCTACAGCGCATGATCACTTGGGGATTCACCTCACTCGGTAACTGGACAGATCCAAGCTACTACGATAACCAACAAGTCCCCTACTTTGCTAATGGCTGGATCATCGGTGACTTTAAAACAGTTTCAAGCGGCAATGACTTTTGGGGTGCAATGCCTGACGTATTTGACCCGCATTTTGCTGAACGTGCCAACATAACAGTAGAAAACGTAGCCAAAGAAGTAAAAAATTCTCCTTGGGCAGTGGGCGTATTTATTGATAACGAAAAAAGCTTTGGCCGCCCTGATTCAGTGCAAAGCCATTATGGTATCGTAATTAATACCCTAGGTAGAGATGCTGCCACGGTGCCAACTAAAGCAGAATTCTCACGTTTAATGAAACAAAAATACACTGACATAAACGAACTCAATCAAGTGTGGCATTTAAATTTAGCCTCATGGGAGGAGTTTGATAAAGGTGTAAAAGTAGATGTTAAAAACAACGATCAACTTGCTGACTTTTCAATCATGTTAACCGCCTACGCCGACAAATACTTTAGTGTAGTTGATGCGGCAATGGATAAACATTTACCTAATCACTTGTATTTAGGCGCGCGTTTTCCTGATTGGGGCATGCCAATTGAAGTTGTTCGAGCATCAGCAAAGCATGTCGATGTGATAAGCTTCAATGCATATAAAGAAGGCATTAAACCTAAAAAATGGGAATTTTTAAGCGAATTCGACAAGCCAACTATTATTGGTGAGTTCCATGTAGGCGCATTAGACTCTGGCCTATTCCACCCAGGTCTTATCCATGCGTCAAATCAACAAGACCGCGCAAAAATGTACACTGACTATATGCGATCAGTCTTTGACAACCCATATTTCATTGGCGCTCATTGGTTCCAATACATAGACTCACCTATTACTGGGCGTGCTTATGATGGAGAGAACTATAACGTTGGTTTCATTACAGTCACAGATCGTCCTTATACTGAAATGGTTGAAGCAGCAAAAACTGTGAATAATGAAATGTACGAGCGCCGATTTAAAAAATAAGCTTAAATAGTGGTCTATTGTAATGTGTTGACAATAGATCATTCGCTTTTTTTTATATACACTAAGTAAAGAAAAACAAAGCATAAAATAAACGTAGGAAAAAATATGGCCGCAACTAAACCAACAAAAATTTTATCTGTAAAAGATCAAATAGCTGAACAGCTACGTTCAGATATTATTTCTGGTGAGATGCCCCCACAAACTAAATTAAATGAAAAAGAATTAGCAGAACGCTTTGGCTTATCACGTGGCCCTATTCGTGATGTAATACTGCAATTGACGAAAGAAGGTTTATTGATTTCACGAAATAACTGTGGTGCATCAGTAAACAGCGTACTTGATCCTAAACTGCAAAAGTTAATGATCAAACTACGTAGAAGTATCGAAGAATATGCGGTTACAGAACTAAACGGCAACTTAACTGAGCAGAATATCGCAGACTTAGAAGATATATTAGCTTCGCTACAAGATGCCCTTGAACGTGAAGATTACACTGAAGTCACAAAAATCGATATATCGTTCCACCAATACTTAGTTTACCAAGCTGGTGGCGAAGAGCTGGTTAATATTTGGTATCCGTATGTTATGCGTATGCGCTTAAACTACAAGCGTATTACCTCAAGCTCTGAATGCGTTAACGAGCATCGCGCAATTCTTGAAGCCTTAAAAGCGCAAGACAGCGCCACTGCTATCAAAGCGATTAAACACAATATCAAGTAATGAAATAAATTTTATGCTGAATCAAAGCCGCTGCAAAGCGGCTTTTTTAGTTTTAAAGCCAACTAAACCCCTTTAAGTTATTATTCACAAAGAGATTATGAGGCGCTGCACTTAAGAGAAGACATTTTAAAGATAAATAGTAAAGCTGTGTCAGACCGCTTAGCACCAGTGGACGGTGATTACGCCGTTCTAACCAGCAAAAAATTGTTGGCTAAAATGTGAAGCGAACAGCCAGCTGTTTTTTGTTGTGATTCAATGAAACCGGACACTAATTTAGGTGTGACTTTAAGCTCTGCGACGCCTTCTATGCGGCAATTAATTGCTTTTGTTTTACCGTCGGACTGTGTTGCAACTTCAAAATAAATAGTATCGCCCACTTCAGGCTTGCGGCTCACGTGTTTAAGCGCTGAAATGTGTATAAAGGTGTCGTGTTCTAGGGTGTCTGATTTAATAAAACCAAAACCTTTATCGGTTTTCCACGACTTTAACAATCCTTTGTTCATGTATCCACCTGTTCTGCTTAAGCTGCGTATTACGCAAATTCCATTTAGTTAACATTTGTTATTATACGTTCCTAAATTATGACGGTGCAACCAAATATTCATGTCGCGTTAATTTTTACGCTACACCTAATTAACTTAACCATTAAAATAAGCTTAAAAATAAACGCGCTAAAAACAGCTAAAACTCAACTTATTTTATTTATAATTTGCGGCCAAATGTCCTTTAATCCATATCAACCCATACCCACACAACCACTAGCTTAACAGATTGTTTACACTCGGTTTTGTCATTAGTTATTTCTATCTAAATCAACCGTTTTTAGTACGATTTTTCATTCGTTATTTACTTTATTTATCTATACAATCCACACCTTATTTTTACGCACGTATTTTAAGTGATTACTTCATGCTATTAACCGTTGTTTATATTATTGGTATTACCGCAGAAGCCATGACCGGCGCACTTAGCGCTGGGCGAATGAAAATGGATTGGTTTGGCGTAGTGCTGGTAGCCAGCGCCACGGCAATTGGCGGTGGCAGCATTCGAGATATATTACTAGGTAATTACCCGCTTACCTGGGTACAACACCCAGAGTATTTATTAATTACCTGTATTGCGGGTATTGTGACTACGTGGCTTGCTAAATGGGTAGTTAAATTTAAAGGCATATTTATGCGCTTAGATGCGCTGGGGCTTGCGGCATTTAGTATTATTGGCTGCCAAGTTGGGCTAAATATGGGCCTGCATTATGGTATTTGTGCAGTGGCTGCGGTTGTAACCGGTGTATTTGGTGGATTACTGCGAGATTTAATATGTCGCCAAGCACCGTTGGTATTGCATAACGAGCTTTACGCGAGTGTATCGTTACTTGTTGCTTGCTTATACTTAGCGCTGCACCATTATAATATTGATGACAACATCAGCATTATTGTAAGCCTTGTTGCGGGATACTTAATACGTATGGCGTCAATACGCTTTAAATGGCGCCTACCTACCTTTAGTTTATTAGAGCAGCACGCTAAATAACTTAGGCATTAATACAAATTAAGGCAGGTAAACAGCCTGTCTTAGATAATTTGTTGGGCATTATTTAATGACCACTTACATCGCTCAGCGCGGTTTTTAAGCCGCTGTTATTTTGCTTAAGGACGCTAAAACTGCCGTCGGTTTCTAGCACTACGGCGGCTACATCTTCTATGGCCAATATACCCGCGCCACGAATAGCGGCGCGAATTTCTGATTTAGTTACCCGCTGCGACTTAAGTGCAGCCGTGCAGTATTCACCATCACTTAGTAACAACGTGGGCTCTGCTTTTATAAGCGAAGCAAATTTAGAGGAGCGCACGCTTAGCCAAGTAATTAAGTATTGCAGCCCTATTAACACAACAAACGCGAGTATGCCCTCTAGCAGCGCCACACTTTTTGAAATAATCACCGAGGCTAAAATAGAACCCAGCGCAATGGTTACTATAAAGTCGAATACGTTCCATTTAGATAACGTACGCTTGCCCGATAGACGCAGCCAAAACACCAGCGCTACATAACCTAGTACACCAATTATAAGTACACGTATTAAACCCTGCATATCATCAAAAACATAATGACTCCTTTTCTATTTTAACGCTTAATGAAAGTGCTCATTACTTGCTTACATTTTTTAATTTATTGCTTAACCGTAGTTGTTGCGAGTGTGTTTAATACTTTGCTTATTTTTTAGCAGCTGGGCAATTTTCTGCGTTATGGCGCTCAGCTATATAAGCAGGATCGTTGTAACTTAACCACACTTGCGATTGCGCGTCTTCCCATACCAGTGCTTTTAGCGGTAAATCGATACCTATTGTTTGAGCGCACTGCATTAATGGTGTTCCGCCTTTTGGGTTTCCAAAAGTAAGTACTTCTGTTGGGTTAAGCTCTTTATTTACTTTTTTAGCGCCTGCAGCATGGTCGATTCGTGCAAATATAGTAAGGCCTTTGCTTTTGGCTAGCTGTTCAAACTTATTCATGGTGGCTTTTGCACTTAATGGGCTTTTTACTGAAATTAGCCCCTCTACTGCGTTAGCATTTGTAATAACAAAGAGTAATGCGATTCCAAAAATAATGTTTAGTGTTTTCATACTTTCTCCTTTGAATATAAGTAACTAAAATTTACAATTTTAAAAGTTAAATCAAAGAGTTTCACTTTACTATATAAAATTTACTTCTTACACGTTGAGTTACTCTCGAATAACTTAAAGCGGTTTAAATTTATCTTACGGTTGATTATGATGGGTCAATAATTATTTATTCCGCTTTATAATTTTCAGTAAGGGTTACCATGTCTAGCTATAACGAATCCCCAGAGCAAATTGAACAAGCCACTAAAGGCTATGTTATGCAACAAACTATGTTGCGTATTAAAGATCCCAAGCCATCGCTTGAATTTTATGAAAACATATTAGGTATGAAGCTACTAGGTAAGTATGACTTCCCTGCGATGAAATTTACACTGTACTTTTTAGGTTATGAACAAGAGATGCCAAAAGGTGATGATAAAGAAAAGACCGAGTGGGTATTTGGCCGCCCTGCACTTATTGAGCTGACTCATAATTGGGGCACTGAAAACGATGATAACTTTACGGGTTATGTAAGTGGTAATGAGGAACCTAAAGGTTTTGGCCATATTGGTATTAGCGTTCCTGATGTGTACGCAGCGTGTGAACGCTTTGCCAAGTTTAATGTAGAATTTGTTAAAAAACCAGATGATGGCTCGATGAAAGGCTTAGCTTTTATTAAAGACCCAGACGGATATTGGATTGAAATACTGTCACCGGAGGGCATTACCGATATTATTATTTCTCAATAACATAAATCAACTATAGTTTTATAACTAACTTTAGCCTAATATTTTACTTTAATATTAGGCTAAATTTCATGGAAAAAAACATAAGGGAAGTGAAATGTTAAGAGTAATAATTGTATTCGCCATTTTTCTGGGAGGTTGTAGTTCAATGGTGACCATTCCAAGAGATAATAAGGATGCCCTTCGTTATTCTCCTGATATAAAAGAAGATAGTTTAACTTTTAACGCTAACTATCAAACTCTAATAAAATGTTGGGATGAGAAAGCAGAGAAGCAAAAGATTAATTTCTCAAATGCTACTTATACCAATATATATTCAGACTTGGGGGTTGCTGAAATAACCGTCAATTATGACAACTATTACTACTTATTTATTGAAGTTTTGAAAGTAACAAGTGATGTATCTACAGTAAATGCCTATGGAATGGGAGAAATAGGTAACTCAAATATTCCTAATTGGCTAAGCATAATGAGAACTTGTGCTAATGAGTGACTATCACATTAAGTATTAGATATATAATCTAAGCTCATTAAATCGAATTAGGCAATTGCACTAAATACTCTAAATAGGTATAGCCACTAATTCTTATTTTTTCACTATCTCAAAAAAAGCCAGCTTAAGCTGGCTTAGTATATTTACTAATTTACATAATTATTTACGAAGTGCGTCTATGCGCGCATCAAGCGGTGGGTGAGATGAAAACAACTCTGCCATACCTTTACCGCTAGCAATACCAAAGGCCATCATTGAGCCTTCTAATTGCGATGGGTGGTTTTGCTTTAACCGCTCAAGCGCTGAACGCATTTTATCTGCGCCAACCAATTGCGCTGCGCCGTTATCGGCTGCAAATTCACGTTTACGGCTGTAATGCGCCACAACCACACTGGCTAATACACCAAATAACACTTGGAATAACATATCGAATAGAAAATAAGTCCAGCTACTGCCGCCCTCTTCTTCATCGCTATTAATAAAGTTATCAACGATACCGGCCAATACTTTGGCAGCAAAAATAACAAAGGTATTAACAACGCCTTGTATCAGCGTTAGCGTTACCATATCGCCATTAGCTACATGAGACACCTCATGGGCGAGTACAGCTTCCGCTTGGTCTTGCGTCATGTTATGTAACAAACCAGTACTTACCGCCACCAGCGAATTATTTTTACTCGGCCCTGTTGCAAATGCGTTCATCTCTGGGCTGTCGTAAATAGCGACTTCAGGCATTTTAATACCGGCTTTTTTTGCCTGCTCAGCAACAGTGTTTACTAGCCAATGTTCGGTTTCGTTGCGTGGTTGTTCAATAACCTGCGCACCGGTTGATCTTTTTGCCATCCATTTCGACATATACAATGAAATAAACGAGCCGCCAAAACCAAATACCGTTGCAATCAGTAAGATTCCACCCAGACTACGATGGCTTAAGCCCAGCACACTCATTATTATTGAAAGTACAACACCTAATACCAACATAACCGCCAGGTTAGTTAATAAAAACAAAAATACACGTTTCATACATGTTCTCCAAAATAACGACTATTGCTAAGTGATTAACCTATTGTTGATCAGCCATAGCATCACTGACTAATGACATACTAGGTCATTAGTCAGCGCTATTCTGTGACAAACTATGTCATAAAGCAAGGGTTATTTATCACTTTAGATAATAAATATTTTGGGGGATGAAATTAGCAATCATAAAAGCTAACTGCATGTTATCAAGTAATATTTCACTTGATTTAGAAAGATTCAGACAGATTTAGGCTGTTATTTATACCTGCCATCGCAACAGGAAATCCACGTTCTTTTGCGAGTACTTGCGCCATTTGAGTTATGTCTTCATTATTACTCTGTTTTAAGTAAGGCCATTGGTGATTGACTCGATGATGATTAATATCAGATTCACTGCCAACTAAGCCTAGTTGTGTAAATTCAGCAACAATTTCATCTGCGGCTGTGAGCGTTGATGAAGCCTTTACATTTTCTGCACGAGCATAGCTTAAGTGCGAATATAAACTCACATCGGCTACTCGGAGTGTATCGTCTTCTCCTGGAATTTGCTGACCACCAAACAGTACATTATTTTGTATATTTGCGCTTTTAAACGCAGGAACAAACTCAGCCACGTAATCAATGGCTTTTTGACTGCGTGCTTGTAGCGCTGCTTTATCCCAGCCTTCACTAATATAATTTATGTATTTATGTGGCAGCTTAGGCTGTGCACTATTAGCAGGTGTTTCAACAAGACCATCGTTAAATAATGTTATGGCATTGGTCATACCGTGTATTTGATAATAGCCATTAGGGTATGGCGTTAATTGTGCCATGCCTTGGGGTGTGCCGCGGTTACCATAAATAATAATTTCTGGCATTTGTCCACCAGCCCCCTGCCAATGAGAAATATACGACGCTTTAAACTCAACCATACGTTTAGTATCGACACCCACCATATCGTCGATTTCTCCGATTTGAAACCCACAGGCATTAATAAGGTAATCAACCTCAATGGTCTCACTGCTGTGGCTTTGATCTCTTTGGTATTCAATGTTCCACTTTATTGCTTGGTTTTTAGCATTTCCGTCTGGAATAACCTTTGTTACCTGTTTGACGTAAGTGTTTGTCAGTATCGTTGCATGTTCATATTGTGCAAGCGCAAGTTGCGCACTGGCTGATAAACGAAATATATTCCAGCCATACTCTTGGGCAACAATAAGTGGGTATTTAACTTTGTTTAAGTCTAAGTGTTTTGCAACAGGGATCATCCATTGCTCAAGTGTTTTGGGCTCAGTGACTTGCTGCCTTTTAGACAGTACAACCATTTGTTCGTAGCTGAAAAGCTGATAATAATCATCAGGCTCACCGAGTACTTGGTTATTGCTATCTTGCTTTATCAGCTCTTTGTAAACCTGCGTAAGCTTATCTAATCGAGGGAGTAAATCATCTGGTGAGTCGTCATCTCGTGTCGGCACGGCAAATACTGTAGGGCGTACATCTATTGTGTAAGGGTAAAGGCGTAAAATATCTATACACTGTTTTAGTAATTCTATGCAGTCTTCATCAGGGATTTCGCGATATAAATTTCCCCCTGCATGTAAATGGCACATAGGCGGGCCATCAATCAGTGAACTTTTTTTCTCAAAAACTGTGGTATATATACCCAATGCAGCTAATCTTATTGCTATTGTTGCCCCTGCAGTGCCTCCACCTAAAATACCCACCCGCGTTTTAGGCATAGCTTTTCTGTGTGCTTGAAAATCGGCTTTTGCGTGCGTATTTTGAGCATGGCCTTGAATAAAAGGGTGTGTCATGTTCGTTGTCGTTTCCGTAGTAACAATAGCAATGTAGTCATAGACTTAATATGTGTACTAAGGCAGGCTATTTCAAGATTTGCACTCCAGCATTTTGTCATTTAACACTTAAACATTGAGTGACAAGGTATTAAGTAAGGTTTTATATATTTGTAATTTAGGTGTTTGCTCACTATATGGGCTAATAGCAAGTATTGGGAACGGTAAACGCGCTTTAAGTGAATCTAGGTTTGCCTGGTATTCATCCATTGTCGGGTCTACCTGATTAGCAATCCAGCCTACGCAGTTTATCCCCAAACTTTGCATATGAGTAGCGGTCAATAATGCATGATTTAAGCACCCTAACTTCATACCAACCACTAATATAACGGGTAGTTGCTCGGATTTAACCCAATCGTAAAGGTAGTGGGTGTCATTAATTGGTAATGCCCAGCCACCAGCCCCTTCCGTGAGTAGGTATTCTGCTCCTTGTTGCTTGAGTGTTGTATACGCACTACTTAGCTTATCAAGCGTGATTGTCGCACCGACTTGCTCAGCTGCTATGTGCGGCGCTATTGGCGGTGCAAATGCAAAGGGGTTTATTACATCATATTTTGCACTGACTGTTGCACTTTCCATCAGCATCAACGCATCAGCATTGACCAGTTGATCAAATGCCATTTCGCACCCAGCTGCTAGTGGCTTAAAACCGATGGCATTTTTTTTATGCTGAGCAAGTAGTTTTAATAGCAAGCTGGTAACGTGGGTTTTACCTGCATCGGTATCAGTACCAGTGATAAAAAATTGTTTCATAAATTTGTTACTCTTTTTGTAAACTCAACAGCCCTACTTGGTAACTAACAACAACCTGATTCGCTATCAATGGGTATTGTTCGCACACTTTTTTTAACGCTGACTTAGTCAGTAAACCTTGGCGTTTATTTTGGCTGTGTAAGTGTGTTGCCCCAATTGCTTTAATGGAACGTAACGCATGCAGAGGGCTTGGGTAAACGTCTTGGTAGCATTTTAATTCAGCATTCTTAATGATAAAACCAGTATTTTCAACAAATTGATTTATTTGTTCAAACGAATGAAATTCATTAACATGGGTTTGGTTATCAACAGCGCTAAACGCTGTTTTTATTTCGTTTAATGAACCATCGCACACGCAGCTTAAATATACCCGCCCACCCGGTTTTAATATTCGCATAACCTCATTCAGTAAATAGCCTAAATTAGCAGACCATTGCACAGCAAAATTACTGAACAAAGCATCAACTGATGAAGATTGAAAAGGCAAAGCATCCATATCGCCACATATAGCAGTTTTACCTGCATTGCTTTGTTTTAACATCGCGATACTTAAATCAAATGGTAATACGTAATCAAAATGCTTATTGAGCTTTACAAGATTAACCCCCGGCCCTGCACCTAAGTCTATACAGGTAAGTGTATGCTGGGGATTAATTTTTTTAAATAATTCATTTGCGGCGCGCTTTTGCACGTTAGCATGTAAAGCATAGTTAGTTACGGCCTGGGAAAACTTCGCGGCTGTTTTATTTTTTGCTAATGTATCGCCTTGCAAAGGCTGCGATAGATGATCGCGTAATAATGCACTCATAAACTATTAACCAGTTCATTAACGAGTCGTTCTATATCATCACAATTATGACCAGCGGTGAGTGTAATTCGTAATCGCGCTGTATTAAATGGCACCGTTGGAGGGCGAATAGCACTGAGCCAAATACCAACTTGTTTTAACTTATTAGCCGCGTGCAAGGTTTGCTCGGCGCAACCAAGTACAATCGGTTGAATCGCTGTAGATGATGGCATCAGTGCAATTTTGTGCTGTTTGGCAAGCATTTTAAATTGATTAATATTAGCCGCTAATTTTGCGCGTTGTTTATTACCACGCTCAGATGTGATGTGTTTTAACCTCGCCAATGTGTGCTGTGCAATGAGCGGTGACATACCAGTAGAGTAAATATAATCACGATTATATTGCAGCATATAATCAATCACTTCTTTAGTACCTAGCACGCACGCTCCACTACTTGCAGCGGCTTTACCAAACGTAATAACTAAAAGCTGGGGTTTAATTTTCTCGCAGCTGCCTAGTCCGTTCTCACCTAGCACACCAAACCCATGGGCGTCATCAATCATCAACCAAGCATTGTGCTGTTTAGCTATTACAGCGAGCTCAGCTATAGGGGCTTTATCGCCATCCATTGAGAACACGCCTTCACTGACAATTAATTTATTTGTCGCTTTTGATTTTTCAAGACGTGATGTTAAGTGTTGCATGTCATTGTGGTTAAATCGCATCATCGCAGCGTGAGAACTTAAGCCTCCGTCAAGTAAACTGGCGTGATTTAATTTGTCGTGAAACATCACGCTTTGCTGTGCAGCGTGTTTATCTTGAAATAGCGCTTTTAATACACTGCTATTAGCACTAAACCCGCTGTTAAATAATAGGGCCGACTCATAACCAAGCTTGCTACATAAAAATGCTTCCAACTCTTGTGCTGTATCAGTATACCCTGTTACAAGCGGTGAGCTATGACTGCCCAGCTGAGCACCCTCAATTGGCGCATCGAATTGAGCAAAGCCCAAGTAATCATTACTGGCAAAGTTAAGATACGTTTTACCATTGACTGTAATTTCACGAGCATTAGATTGGCTGACTAACTGTCGCTCACGCAAGAGCGCATCTTCTTGGCGTTGTTGAAGATGCGTTTTAAGGTATGTAAAGGCCATTATGCTTCGTAAAACAGCTCAGACGTAGCTTTGTCTGCCACTTGTGAAATCAATGAGGCTTCATGTGCTTCATCTGAATAATCGTGGCGTTTTTCAGGATTCATACCCAGCTTTTTAATTAGGTTCATATCGGCATCAGCTTCAGGGTTTTCTGTGGTAAGCAGTTTATCACCATAGAAAATTGAATTTGCGCCTGCAAAAAAGCACATTGACTGCATTTGTTCGTTCATCGCGTTGCGACCTGCTGATAGACGCACATAGCTATGTGGCATCATAATACGCGCCGTTGCTATGGTCCGGATAAAATCAAAATGATCTAAGTCGTCAACGTTCTCAAGCGGTGTGCCTTTTACTTTAACCAACATATTAATAGGCACGCTTTCTGGTTGCTGTGGTAAATTTGCTAACCCCATTAATAAACCAAACCTGTCCGAAGCTTGCTCGCCCATGCCAACGATTCCGCCAGAACATACTTTCATACCCGCATCTCGCACATTTCCTATGGTGTCTAATCGGTCTTGATATGTCCGTGTGGTAATAATTTGCTCGTAATATTCAGGCGATGTATCAAGGTTATGATTGTAGTAATCAAGGCCTGAATCGCGTAATGCATGGGCTTTGTCATTATCAAGCATGCCCAGTGTCATACATGTTTCAAGGCCGAGCTCTTTGACTTCTTTAACCATTTTAGAAATGTATGGCATGTCTCTGTCTTTTGGATCTGACCAAGCAGCGCCCATACAAAAACGGGTTGCGCCTTTTTCTTTTGCAACCCGAGCTTGCTCAACTACTTTTTCAACTTCAAGCAGGCGTTCACGTTCTAAATCTGTTTTATAATGTCCTGATTGCGGGCAGTATTTACAGTCTTCTGGGCAGGCACCTGTTTTAATAGAGAGCAGAGTCGATATTTGCACTTCATTCGGGTTAAAGTTAGCGCGATGAACTGACGCAGCTTTAAATAATAAATCATTAAATGGCATCTCAAAAAGTGCTTTTACCTCTTTGTGTGTCCAATCGTGGCGAACGGCTGCAAACTCCATAATTCTCTCTTTTTATTTTATGACGGTGGATATTGGCTTAGTCTACGACTTGGCGTAACATTGTCAACGAACCCAAGCACAAAAAAGTTTACCAATGAACAGAAAGCAAACGATAGACCTTAATTTTGATCGTCAGCACATTTGGCACCCCTATACATCTATGACGCAGCCTTTGCCGGTATATCCGGTAACCCACACTCAAGATAATAAAATTTACTTAGCAACCGGTGAGTGTTTAATTGATGGTATGGCATCGTGGTGGAGTGCTATTCACGGTTACGGTCACCCTGTATTAAAAGCCGCTATGCATCATCAAATCGATACAATGAGTCATGTTATGTTTGGTGGTATTACCCATCAACCTGCTATTGAGCTATGTAAAAAGCTGGTAGCAATTACGCCAAATAGCTTACAAAAAGTATTCTTAGCAGATAGCGGTTCTGTAGCCGTTGAAGTTGCCATCAAAATGGCCTTACAGTATTGGTTAAGCCAAGGCATTACAACAAAGCAAAAACTCATGACTCCGCTTAAAGGCTATCACGGCGATACATTTGCTGCGATGAGTGTGTGCGACCCAATAAATTCAATGCATTCCTTATACAGCGGCTTTTTACCTGAGCATGTATTTGTACCAGCCCCTGTTAGTCAATTTGGCCAGACTTTTGATCACCATGAGGCACATCAATTAGCTGAGTACTTCGCTGCTCACCACCAAGATGTTGCAGCATTTATTATTGAGCCTATTGTGCAAAATGCTGGAGGCATGAACTTTTATCACCCAGAGTATTTAAAAACAGTTCGCCAATTATGTAGTAAGTATGACGTTTTATTAATTTGCGATGAAATAGCCACAGGATTTGGCCGTACAGGTAAAATGTTTGCCGTTGAGCATAGCCAAATTGAGCCTGATATAATGTGCATTGGTAAAGCACTTACTGGTGGCACAATGACGCTTTCAGCCACACTCACCACGGACAAAATTGCTATTGGTATAAGTGAAGGAGAAGCAGGTGTATTAATGCATGGCCCTACGTTTATGGGTAACCCACTGGCCTGTGCGGTCGCTTGTGCAAGCATTGACTTATTAATCGAACAAGATTGGGCAAAGCAGATTGCTCATTTAAACGATGCATTAAGCTCCTTGCATAAATGTACTGAGCTAACTCACGTTAAAAATGTACGTACATTAGGTGCTATTGGTGTTGTTGAATTAACAGATGCTGTGAACGTTGAAAAAATTCAAGCTTACTTTATCAGTCAAGGGGTATGGGTACGGCCATTTGGTAAACTTATTTACTTAATGCCACCGTATATCAGCACCAAGGCAGACATAGACACCCTCAGCAACGCTATTTATTGTGCGATAGAGGGAAGCCACTTTAAATAGCTTAAAATTACCATGTTTGAATGGCTTACCATTCAAACATGTAAGCCATTTTGCTAATCATGCGAAGTGGAATATTATGTTCATTGCGTTTTGCATATAAGTGTTGCATTGATTTATCTTTCACCTCGCCTACAATCACCTCTTTGACCTGATACCCAAGTGCAACGGCTGCTTGACTATAGGCAATAAACTCCCATTTTTTAATATTGGTGTTATCTACAATAACTAAGGGAATTGACTGCGAAAGCGCATTTATAAAGCGCGCTAAATTTAAATTATGAAATTGTGATAATTTAAATTTATCAAACTTATACTCACCCTGCTCGTTGTAAAAATAATCGTCAGTTGAGCATATCAAGTATTGGCTTTGATCGCCCAGCACGAGCTCATCAGCAAGGTTTTGCGCATAATAAGACTTACCTGAGCCTGGTAGTCCGCGTAAAATAAAAACTTGTTTCATGGAACCTATAATTGTTAGTTGGTTAATTAGCTAGATTATCAAAAACCTATAATGCCACAAAAGCGACATTAATCGCACATTTAAGAGACATTAATTTACAATGGTGATTAATAATCCGCCGCTTTATAAAAAAATATCAAATTTCGACAAAAAAAGCATAAAGAAACGACAAAGAGTTGCATCCACATGTTTTTTTATTTTCCGTTCAAAGGTAAGATACATGGTTCAAGTGCAACAAAGCACACATTTATTAATGTAGGCAACTTATATCATTGGAGTGAAGATGAGCCACTTAGCGATTTCAGAGCTATTAAAAGGCAAGGTTGCGGTAGACAGCCAAGTAACAGTAAAAGGCTGGATCCGTACTCGCCGCGATTCAAAAGCAGGAATTTCATTTTTAGCCGTTCATGACGGTTCATGTTTTGACGCAATTCAAGCGGTAGTGCCTAATTCACTGAATAATTACGAAGAAGTGACCCGCTTAACAGCAAGCTGCTCTGTATCAGTCACTGGTGTACTGGTAAAATCTGAAGGTAAAGGTCAGTCATTCGAAATCCAAGCGAATAAGGTTGAAGTATTAGGTTGGGTAGAAAACCCAGACTCATACCCTATGGCAGCTAAACGCCATAGTATCGAATACCTACGTGAACACGCCCATTTACGCCCGCGTACTAACATTATTGGTGCCGTAACACGTGTACGTAACTGTTTAGCACAAGCTATTCACCGTTTTTATCACGAACAAGGTTTTTACTGGATCAGTACACCTATCATCACGGCAAGTGACTGTGAAGGTGCTGGTGAAATGTTCCGCGTGTCTACGCTTGATATGCAAAACTTGCCACGTACAGATAAAGGCGATGTTGATTACAGCGAAGATTTTTTCGGTAAAGAAGCATTCCTTACCGTATCTGGCCAGCTAAATGGTGAGACCTACGCATCTGCGATGTCTAAAATCTATACGTTCGGCCCTACTTTCCGTGCTGAAAACTCAAATACATCTCGCCACCTTGCTGAGTTTTGGATGGTTGAACCAGAGGTTGCGTTTGCAGATCTTGAAGATATTGCAAAGCTTGCTGAAAACATGCTGAAGTATGTGTTTAAAGCCGTGCTTGAAGAGCGCCGTGATGATATGGAATTTTTTGCACAACGTGTAGAAAAAACAGCTATATCGCGCTTAGAAGAGTTTGTTGAAAAAGACTTTGCTCAAGTTGATTACACTGACGCTGTTGAAATACTAAAAGCTTGCGGTAAGAAATTTGAATATGCCGTTGAATGGGGTGTAGATTTACAGTCTGAGCATGAACGTTACCTTGCAGAAGAGCACTTTAAAGCACCGGTAGTTATTAAAAACTACCCGCGTGATATTAAAGCATTCTACATGCGTCAAAACGAAGACGGAAAAACGGTTGCTGCTATGGACGTCGTTGCACCTGGCATTGGTGAAATCATTGGTGGTTCACAACGTGAAGAACGCCTAGATGTACTTGATGCACGTTTAGACGAAATGGGCCTTAACAAAGAAGACTACAGCTGGTACCGCGACCTACGTAAATACGGTTCAGTACCACATTCAGGTTTTGGTTTAGGCTTTGAGCGTTTAGTTGCTTATGTAACAGGCATGGGCAATGTACGTGACGTTATCGCCTTCCCACGCACCAAAGGCAGTGCAACTTACTAAATAAGTAATTTGTTTATTATAAAAACCAGCTCATTCAGCTGGTTTTTTTATATTCAAAATTCAGATTTAACCAAACGGCTAATCAGCATGATACAAAAAAGTCACCCTTAGGTGACTTTTAAAATAATAGCTTAAACATCACTAACCAATAATTAAATCATCTTGCTGTAATAGCTTAGCCGTGTTTCCAACAATGTCTTCAACAGATAATGCATTGATCAGCTCAATACCTTCAGCTTGTTGCTGGGCGCTTAATGGTACATATGGTAAACGAAATACTGGGTTAACGGCCGCTGTCATCATCAATGCAGTGTTGATTGCAATTGGATTAGGCTCACAGAATAACCAATTCATTAATGGCTGTAATGAACGATTGAGCTCAACGTTTTTTGTATCCATTAATTGGCGGAACAACCCTGGTATTAGGTTCGATGTGACTGAAATTACACCATGTGCTTTATAAATATGACGAGCATCATGAGCTTCATCATCATTACCTGACCAACATGCTATTCCTTGTTGCTCGTAATGTTCAATACGTTCATTACCACCACACTCTTTAACACCAATAAAGTGCTCATGCTGAGCTAAAGGTTCAATAATATCGGGGGTCAAGTCTTGCCCTGTACGCCCTGCAACATTGTAAATAAATGCAGGTCCAATCGCCAACACTCGTTTAAAGTGCTCTTTAACACCCGCAATTGATGTACGACCATAATAAGGGTTAATTTGCAGCGCTGCATCCATACCGCTAGCAAAACCATACTCCGTCGCTTTTATTGCTTCACGGGTATTATTGCTTCCTGTATTACCTACAATAATTAACTTATCTGAATATTTATTAACGCTGTGCGCAATAAGCATCAAATGCTCTTCCCAATTCATTAACTGGCCTTCACCGGTTGTGCCACCGACAACAATGCCATCAACGCCACCAGCAATTTGCTGCTCAACTAATTGATCATAGGTTGCAAGGTCAATTTCACCCGTTGATAAGTATGGGGTTTTAATTGCTGTGATAAGACTTGCTTGTTTAATTTGTTCTAGGCTGCGCATAAAAATATATTCTTAAAAAAACTTGCCGTATTTGTAACATAAATGAACTTATTTTGGGAGTTTTGCAAAGCCTAATTAATAAAATAACTTGTGTTATGACCGAGTGTAAGACAAAATAAAACAACTGTACAAATAAACAGTACCATTGTTTTTTTACTTCGAGTATCAATTTATGCGTTTATCACGATTTTTAGCAACCCATTTTTATCACAGTGAAGAGCTTTGTCAGGCCCTAGCGATTGACGAAGACACACTCTTACTATGGCAGGAGTCGGGACTATTTCCTAAACCCAGCTATTGCATTAAAAATCAGCTAAGTTGTAGCTCATATTCCGGCCTTTATGAATGTGAAGAGTACGACGATTATTATCCGCGCGGATGTGTTAATTGGGGTCAAGGATTAGCAAAACAAAAAATAACGTCATCCAGCCAAGCATTTAATTACTTTGCTCAACAATATATGGCCGCACTGAATAAGCTTGCACAGCAAGGTTTTGAGTTTAACGAGGAACTATTTGGTAGTGAAGTTGAAGAACACCTGCAACAAGTATGGCAACAGTATTTATGCAGTAAGTATGGTGTACTAACACAAAACGGCTTAATTGACGAAATAGCGGCTGTTGATATTGGCCGTTTAGTGGTAGACGACATAACAGAGCTTCGTACTAAGGCGTGTCTTAATCAAGATGAGCGCACACAACTCCACCCCGCTATGAAGTTATTAAACCGCGCATTGAGCCATGGTGCTGATCATGAAAAGCAACATACTTTGCGCACGCGATATATTGATGCGCTCGTGCTCAAATACGACTTATCGGTAAAATAATTATTACCAAATAATAGTAAAGAAATAAGAGTGTATGACGTTAAATCATGGTTATCATTTCTTAATGATTAGTTTACTCATAGTCGCTTTGTTTAAGCCCTATTTTGCCTTAAGTTTTGAGTACAACCAATAATCTAAGCTGACAAAGCGGCCGCCACCGGTAAAGAATAAACTGAGCAACATAACAAAATAAATTGCTGAGAATTCGATACCATTATTCAAAATAACGGGGGTTCCTGTTTCGTAAAGGTACTCTGGATAGCCATGTTCATTAACCAAGGTTTTAATTTTATCAATACGTTGCTGTGCCTCAAGAGAATTGGCTAAGCTGTCTTTTGCGCCAGGTATAGACAACCAATCTAATACTTGTGCTGCGCTCGTTTGTGGATTTGTTGGTGTTATAGCAAACCAACCATTACCCCAATGCACTGTGGTTGCTGCAACAACCATAGTGAACATTAGTGGGATTGTAATAACGCGAGTAAATAAGCCAAGTAATAAAAACCATCCTCCTAAAAACTCACTCCAACCAGCTAAAAAAGCAAGTAAATCAGGAAACGGTAAACCTAAACCCCATTGCTCATTACCAAACCATGAAACTACATCTGGCGATGCTAGGAATAGCTCACTCAACCCTACTGAATCACCACTTAGATTAAGTTTAGAATAGCCGG
This sequence comes from Pseudoalteromonas sp. APC 3893, assembly GCF_030408095.1. Taxonomy (NCBI): domain Bacteria; kingdom Pseudomonadati; phylum Pseudomonadota; class Gammaproteobacteria; order Alteromonadales; family Pseudoalteromonadaceae; genus Pseudoalteromonas; species Pseudoalteromonas sp. APC 3893. The sequence goes on along the minus strand of NZ_JASDCD010000001.1, from coordinate 713,588 downwards.
CAATAATCATCACTGGTGCGAGAATTAAGCGAAATAATAATGAAGGTATGCCATCCAATATAGTTAATTTTTTAATTGAATTATTATAACTAGTGAGAAGTGAATTTATCATAGCGGTCGCGCCTTTTTAACTTATGCTAATAACAAGACCGCTATGAAGGAGAGATTATTTCAGTTAAATTTTTCGGGCAACCTGTAATGCTTCATAGATTGCGCGTTTAGCATCTATAGCGGCAGCTAGCTTTGCACCACCAATTACATGCACCTTAGAGTTTTCACTAAGCGAACTCAACTCTTCATTATTTGAAACCTGCCCTATACAAGCAATAACAGTATCTACAGGTAATACTTGCTCTTCTCCACTTACGCTGATAGTTAAACCGTGCTTGTCGAAGCCTAAATATTGGCAATCAGCAATTTGTTTTACGCCATGTTGTTTAGCCACTTGGCGATGGATCCAGCCGGTTGTTTTGCCTAAATCACTGCCAAAGCGGCCAGCACTTCGTTTGAGCATATACAATTGACGACTATCTTTGTGCGGCGATGGTTCACATTCAATGCCCCATTGTGACTTAAACTCACTAATAGATTGCTCGCGTTTTTCTGTTAAAAAAGCGACCATATCAAAACCAATACCTCCAGCACCTAATATTGCAATGGATTTACCTAACTCTACTTCACCTCTGATCACTTCATCATAGGTATAAACACGTTTACCATCAGTGCATTCAAAGGAAGCTTCTCTAGGTCTTACACCTGTTGCGAAAACAATATCATCGTATTCTTCTAGCATCTGCTGAGAATATGCTTTTCCTAGTTCAATTGTGACGTTCAAACGTTCAAGTTCATTTATAAAATAGGTCAGTGTATGGTTAAAGTCTTCTTTACCAGGGATACGCATTGCTAAATTAAACTGCCCTCCCATGTCTGCCTTCTTATCAATAAGGGTTACTTGATGACCTTTTTGCGCTAAATAACAACTAGCCGATAGTCCTGCAGGTCCCGCTCCAACCACCAATACATTTTTTGTTTTATTGGTTTTGTGCAGTGGATAATCTAGCTCAAACCCGGCTTGTGGATTCACTAAACACGTTGCGCGTTTACCTTTAAACACATGATCCAAGCAGCCTTGATTACAACCAATACAAATATTTATTTGTTTGCTTTGTTGGGTTTTATATTTATTAAAAAAGTCAGGATCAGCAAGTAATGGTCTTGCCATTGAGATCAAATCAGCCTCACCTGCATTTAAAATATCATTAGCTATATCGGGAGTATTAATTCTATTTACCGCGATAACAGGTAAGTTAACCGCTTGTTTTAAACGTTTAGACGCTTCTTTAAAGGCACCTGCTGGAACCATGCTGGCAATGGTAGGTACCCTTGCTTCATGCCAACCAATACCCGTGTTTAATATGTCTACCCCAGCTTGCTCTAAAGCTTTTGCTTGTATTACCACTTCATCAGGAGTCGAGCCATTAGGAATTAAATCAACCACTGACAACCTAAAAATAATTAAAAACTTATCACTCACTTTTTCTCGGACAGCTTTCACCGTATCGATTGCTAATCGCATTCGATTTTCTAAGCTGCCACCGTATTCATCAATTCGCTTATTTGTATGAGGAGCCATGAATTCATTAATTAAGTAGCCTTCTGACCCCATGATTTCAACACCGTCATAGCCTGCTTTTTCAGCAAGTTTTGCTGAGTGAGCAAAATCTTTGATGGTTTTTTTAATTGAACCCAACGACATTGCTTTTGGCTTGTACGGATTAATAGGTGCTTTAATTGCACTCGGTGCTTGATTGAACGGATGATATGCATAACGCCCTGCGTGTAATAACTGTAAGCAAATTTTTCCGCCATGTTGATGCACAATATCGGTGTATGCTTTATGTTTTATCACGTCATAAAAATTATTAAATGAAGACGATATAGGTGTTAATTTACCTCTTAAGTTAGGGCTATAACCACCAGTAATGATCATACCTGTGCCGCCTTTCGCCCTTGCCTCGTAAAACGCTTTTAAACGTTTTCGGTTGTGCCAACCTTCTTCAAGGCCAGTGTGCATCGAGCCCATGACTAAACGGTTGCGTAATTGTGTGTGCTTTAATTGTAATTGTTGTTCTAACATTCTGTGCCCCAATCAACTGGTCTAACCTCTATACATTAGCGAATTTTGCTTGATTGGCAAGCAATAAGCAACAAATCAGGTAATAAATGTAAAATATGTCAATAAGTTTAGGCTAGTTTTGCCTTTCATAAATACTTAGTTACGATTTAACAGTTAAATTATTTTTTATTCTGAGCTAAGATGGTGGTAGTTATAAGCTGTACCAAATTAAGGATTTATTTTGATAGCAAAGGTATTTAAAGGACTTTGGACGGGGTTAAATTTTTCCCGCCGTTTAGTTCTCAATATATTATTCGTGTTACTTGTTATTCTTTTTATCGTTGCGATAACAAGTGATGAAGATGAAATTAAAGTTGCCGATACGTCTGTATTACGGTTAAACCTCAACGGACCAATCGTTGAAGAGAAAACTTATGTCGACCCTGTTGAAGCAGCGATTAATGATGCCACTATGGGCAACGAAGCGCCTGCCGAAATATTACTTGATGATGTGATAGAAGTTATTGATCAAGCGTCTAAAGACGAGCGAATTAGCGTAATGCTGCTTGATCTTCAAAAAATGCCCAGTGCACACCTTAATAAGTTAAAACAAATCACTGACGCTATTGAACGTTTTAAAGCGCAAAATAAACAAGTTATTGCAACAGGTTATTATTACACCCAAGCGCAGTATTACATTGCCGCTCATGCTGATGAGATTGCTATGCACCCTTATGGTGGAGTCGCAATTGAAGGTTATGGCATGTACCCACTGTACTTTAAAGATGCCTTAGAAAAACTTGCCGTTACCCAACATATCTTCCGTGTTGGTACGTTCAAGTCAGCTGTTGAACCCTTTATTCGTAATGATATGTCTGATGCAGCAAAAGAAGCTAACCGTGTATGGTTAGGTGCTTTATGGCAAGAATATAAGCGTGATGTTGCAGCAGTACGCCCTTTTGATGAATCAAATTTTGATGAAACGATGGATGAATTACTTACAAAAATGCAAGCGGTCAATGGTGACTCTGGTAAATACTCATTAGAAAATCAGTGGGTTGATTCATTAAAAACCAATCAGCAAATTCGTCAACAGTTAATTGATATTGTAGGCGCTGAAGAAACCGGTAAGACATTCAATCAAGTGTCGTTCCATGAATACTTATCGTTAGTTAAACCACCTATGGAGTTTGATAATCCAATTACTGAAAAAGTAGCCATTGTTGTTGCTAAAGGGACTATTGTGGATGGTGAGCGTAAAGCGGGTGAAATTGGTGGTGACTCAACAGCTGCCCTACTTCGCAAAGCACGCTTAGATGATAAAATAAAAGCAGTGGTACTGCGTATTGATTCAGGTGGCGGTAGTATGTTTGCCTCTGAAGTAATTCGTGCTGAAGTACTTGCACTTAAAGCTGCTGGTAAGCCTGTTATTGCTTCAATGAGTTCGGTTGCTGCATCTGGCGGTTACTGGATTGCCTCTGCCGCTAATGAAATTTGGGCTGCACCAAGTACGATTACTGGATCTATTGGCGTATTCGGTAGTTTTATGACATTTGAAAACAGTATGGCTAAACTTGGCGTATATTCTGATGGTGTCGCAACCACTGAGATGGCTGGTTTATCAATCACTCGTCCACTAAACGCAAAAATGGCTCAGGTTATTCAACTTAGCGTTGAAGATGCTTACCGTCGCTTTTTAGATGTTGTGGCTGATGCACGTGACATGACACCTGAACAAGTTGATAGTATCGCACAAGGGCGTGTTTGGATTGCCTCACAAGCGCAAGAGCTTGGCTTAGTCGATAAGCTAGGTAACAAGCAAGATGCCATTGAAGCGGCCGCAGCTCTAGCAAAACTCGATTTTTATGAAGTCAAAACAATTAAACAAAGCTTAACACCACAAGAGCAGATGATGCAGGACATTTTTGGTAATGCCTCTGTTAAAGCATTTATTGGCAACTCAACCACCACACAAAGTGTGCTAGCGAGTCAAACAGATCTTAACTCTATCGTGAAAAAGTTAAGTACTGAGATCAATGATTTAAAAGATTATAATGATCCACAGAATATCTATTCTCGTTGTTTAGTGTGTAACGTTATTCAGTAAATTAGTCCTTCTCGACTGTACTCTATACCTACACAGGTTATACTAAGCCCAGTTTTTTTACTGGGCTTTTTTATGAAACGTAAACGTATTTATATCGCTTACACTGGCGGTACCATAGGAATGAAAAAATCAAGCCGCGGCTATATTCCTGCAGAAGGCTTTTTGACCGAAACAGTGGCTAATAACGCAGAATTTAACCGTGATGAAATGCCTCTTTTTGACATTCACGAATATTGCCCTTTGATAGATTCCTCTGATATGTCTCCTGAACATTGGCAGCTCATTGCCGATGATATTAAAAATAAATACCAAGACTATGACGGTTTTGTTGTACTTCATGGTACTGACACCATGGCTTATACCGCGTCGGCATTATCTTTTATGTTTGAAAACCTCACTAAACCTATTATTGTGACCGGCTCACAAATTCCATTATCACAACTTCGCTCTGACGGACAAGTTAATTTACTTAATGCCATGTACTTAGCAGCTAACTACCCGATTGCTGAGGTTAGCTTGTTTTTTAACAACCAGCTTTTTCGAGGTAATCGAGCTACCAAAGCACACGCAGATGGCTTTGATGCATTTGCATCCCCAAATTTAGACCCGCTCGCGCTCTCTGGTATCAACATACAATTATTAAAAGGGCAACTTAGCCCCTATGTTGAAAACGAACTCCAAGTAACCAACATAACGCCACAGCCTATTGGTGTTTTATACCTCTACCCAGGTATTAGCCATGCAGTGGTTAAAAGCTTGGTTAACGACAACATAAAAGCATTGGTGTTATTAAGTTTTGGTGTAGGAAATGCCCCTCAGGACCCTGAGTTTTTAGACATACTATCTAGTGCCAGTAAACGTGGTATGGTCATTATTAACCTGACTCAGTGTTTAAAAGGTCATGTCAATATGGGTGGCTATGCGACAGGAAACGCCTTATTAAATATTGGCGTAATAAGCGGCTATGATATGACATTAGAAGCTTGTTTAACTAAACTGCATTACTTATTCAGTCAGCAGCTTGAAGTGGAAACCATTCGTCACTTAATGCAGGATAATTTACGAGGTGAACTGAGCCGTTAAATATAATGGCTAAATAGATAGAAAAAGCACGCTAAATAGCGTGCTTTTTGTTTTTAGAGCTAGTTAAAATTAACGAAATACGCGGCGCAAACCAACCAGCGGAAGCAATAATAACGTATACCACGGGAAGCTTGCAGATTGACGCTCATAAGTCTCTGTTTCTGGATCTGTACAACTATCTACTTCACCATCAATTGGGGTTAGCTTGACTGCTACAGAAACACTTTCGTATTCTATATCGCCGTTAATATCAGTAACTACACCGCCTAATGTATCTGTTTTTTCAACCGTTTTCGTTGCTACACCAAAGATTTCGTTGTTGTTATTAATAGACTTCGCCTCTGAAACAACGTATTTGTAACGTGTTTCACCGTCTTCCTCATAACAAGGTAGCAAGTCGTTAAGGTTAGTAATGCTATCTTCACCTATCTTATACAAGAAACCTTCGCGACGACGAGACCCAACATTAAATACATCAGTTTCACCTTCACCTACAATATAACCATTATCATTAATATCATTGGCAAATGAGCTTGAGCTATTAAAGTAATCAGTCGGAAAAACCGTGCTACCCGATGCGATATCGTGATAGAAAAATTTATAACGATTCGCCCCTTCAATAGGACGTACACCATAACCTACCACAACATCATTTTCATTTATTGCTAACGCTTTACCACTAAACCAATCGTCTTCTTGATCAAGCATTTCGACGATTTTACCATCTTTATAATAAACTGGCAGCGTTCTAATTGTACTGGAATTATCATTATCTCGAACATCTGATGTACCAGCAACTGTACCATTACCATTTACAGCGAGTGCGTTACTTATAAATGCAAAATCATCATCTTCTTCTGGTGTCAGGCCTAGACCTAGCTCCTGCGTATCAATAACATTAAAATTAGAGTCTAAAGACCATTTTACAGCTCGTAAATCAAATAAACGTGATGAAGTATTTCTATACAATGCTTCAATACATACACTGATTAACTCATCTTCTCCATCACAGTTATCATCAATATTTTCTTGTCTATCAACTGGGATCCCCGTTGAAACCTGACCTACAATTGTATACCCTGCATTCGTTTTAACAATATCATTGGCAGTGCTAATACCACCATGTTCGGCAAACTCTGGTACTAGTGGGTATGGAACACCCGAGTCAGACACAACAACGCCGCGAGAAATAAACTCTCGTTCAAAATGGGTTTCTTCATCATCTTCACCATCAGGCGTAAAAAGCACTTTATCATAGGGCGCACTGCCCCAACCAACAGATACGCCATCATCAGAAATTGCATTGTAAATATTACTGACTGAACGAGTTAAACCATCAAAATCAACTGAACCAATATCAAAAAACACTTGTTCTTGCGCTGGTGAACCATCCTCTGAAAATCTTATCGCAGCAAGGTTGGCGAGCTTTTGATATTCAGAATTAGTTGCCTGTTTATTAGTTAAAAAAGAAAGCATAAAGCTGTGTGCATCAGAGTTTGTTGCCGCAGCGTTATTATTTTGAATATCGTCAAGCGTGAAGCTTATTTCTTTCTTAATTTGCTTAAAGTACTCTTCTCGCTCACGATAAGCACTTTCAATTAAACTGTCTGTAAAATCAATATAACTAACATCAATAGGTAAATTATATAAACCATTTACTAGGCCAATCATATGGCCGTTTTCACTTACGTCTGTAACATAACTATGTTTTGCTTCATCAAATGAACCAAGTTCGGTCAATTGGTAAGTAGCACTTAAAGCTGATGTGCTTATTGTCGCTAAAATACTGGCAGCGAGTAATTTATATTTCATTTTAGTCCTTACTACTGATTCTTTAAATCTTCAAGTTCTTCCCAGCGCTCTAACGCGGTTTCAAGGTCAGACTCAAGTTGTGCTAAATGGTTCAATGCTTGAGAAGTAATGCTTGCGTCTTGTTTGAAAAAGTCTGCATCATTAACAACCGATTGCTGATCATCTATTGCTTGTTCAAGTTGCTCAAGCTTACTGGGTAATTGCTCTAATTCAAGCTTTAATTTGTAAGAGAGTTTATTGCCCTTACTTTCGTCGTTTTTAGCTGTTTTAACCGCAGGCTTTTCAGCTTTTTTAACGGGTGCCGCCGCTTGTTTTTTTTGCTCTTGCGCAAGGTAGTTTACATAGGCTTCATAATCACTATACCCACCTACCATATCAGTAATAGTACCGTTACCTTCAAACGCCCATACACTGGTACATGTGTTATCAATGAACTCACGGTCATGGCTTACAATAAGCACTGTACCTTGATATTGATTAATAATATCTTCTAATAACTCCAGTGTTTCGATATCTAAATCATTGGTCGGCTCATCCAGTACCAAAATATTTGATGGTTTTAAGAATAATTTAGCAAGTAATAAGCGGTTTTTTTCACCACCTGACAATGCCTTAACGGGTGTACGAGCACGCGCAGGCGGGAATAAAAAGTCTTGCAAATAACCAAGCACGTGACGCGAACGCCCGCCCATCATAACTTCCTGCTTACCTTCAGCAACGTTATCTTGCACGGTTGCTTCTTCATCAAGCTTTTGACGATATTGGTCAAAATAGGCAAACTCTAAGTTTACGCCTTGTTTGATATCACCACTATCAGCAGCTAAATCACCAAATAATAACTTTAATAGTGTCGTTTTACCGATTCCATTTGGGCCAACCAGTCCAATTCTATCGCCACGCATTACCAATGTAGAAAAGTCATCAGCAATCACTTTATCTTTAAAAGCATGATGAATGTGCTTCGCTTCAAATACAAGCTTGCCTGATCTATCCGCAGTTTCGATATTAAAGTCAGTTTTACCTACCTGCTCTACACGTTGCTTTCGTTCAACGCGTAATTGCTTAAGTTCACGTACTCGCCCTTCATTACGCGTACGACGCGCTTTTACACCTTGTCGGATCCACGCTTCTTCTTCAGCTAAACGCTTATCAAAAAGCGCATTTTGTGTTTCTTCAACTTTTAAATCATGCGCTTTTTGCTCAAGATAAGTCGCGTAATCACCTGGGTAAGAGATTAATTTACCGCGGTCTAAATCTAAAATACGCGTCGCAACTGCACGAATGAATGCACGGTCATGAGAAATAAAGACAATTCCGCCTTTAAACTCTTTTAAAAATTGCTCTAACCACATAACACTGTCCATGTCTAAGTGGTTAGTCGGTTCATCAAGTAATAATAAATCAGGCTCACTCACAAGAGCGCGAGCTAATGCAACTTTACGTAACCAACCGCCTGAAAGCGATTCAAGTTTTGCTTCAGGTGAAAGCTCTAAGCGAGTAAGAACCAGTTGAATACGGCTATCGAACCGCCAACCATCCGCTGCTTCTAACTGATTAGATAAGCGCTCTAATTGATTTAGTAACTTATCGGTGCATTCAGTTTGTAGTTGAGTACTGACATGATGATAATCAATAAGTAAGTTTGCAATTTCAGGCATACCTTGAGCAACATAATCAAATACAGTGCCACTGGCGCCTTTTGGCGGATCTTGCTCTAAACGAGAAATTTTGATGCCGCCTAGCTGGTTAATTTCACCATCGTCTAAAATAACTTGGCCATCTAACACTTTTAATAAAGTTGATTTGCCTGCACCGTTACGACCAACTATACACACTCGCTCACCGGTTTCTATCACCGCATCAGCATCATCTAATAATGGGTGTGTGCCATAAGCTAATTGCGCTTTTGAAATTCTGATTAAATCCATGTTGTTTATGTACTCTTTTATGCTGTTTGCGTAAATAACTGACGCACTTGTTGCGCAGTAAATGGCCAAAATAACATTTGGCCATTTTCGCTTTTTAAAACGGGTATACTGATTTGATACTCGGCAATGAGCTTTTTGTCACTCATTATATCCACCAGCTTTAAATTCTGCTCGTCTTGCAATAATGGGACGATTAACTCATGGGCTTGCTCACACAGGTGACAGCCATCAGTATGGTACAAAGTCCAATTAGCCATGCGTAATTAACCAGCTATTATGAATTTGCTTATTACGTTTAAAGTCTGGCGATAGTGTTTGCTCTGAAATATTAACCGCTTTGAGCCCTAATCCGATTAAGCCAACCTCATCCATCGCAAAACCACGTTTGTTATTTGAAAATATAAGCGTGCCTGATGGGCTAAGAATCTTTTTCACCCAGGTTAGTAACTTGATATGATCTCGCTGTACATCAAATGCATCTTTCATTCGCTTAGAGTTTGAAAATGTTGGCGGATCTAAAAAAATCAAATCATACTGGCTTGTTGCATATTCTAACCATTTTAGACAATCAGCTTGCTCAAAACGGTAGCGAGTATTACTAATATTGTTCAACTCAAAATTATCTTGCCCCCACTTTAAGTAAGTTTTAGATAAATCAACAGTCGTAATCGCTTTAGCTCCACCAAGGGCGGCATGCACAGAAGCAGTTCCGGTATAGGCAAATAAATTCAAAAAGCGTTTATCTTTGGCATTTTGTTGAATATACCGACGTGCTAAACGGTGATCTAAAAACAAACCGGTATCTAAGTAGTCAAACAAATTAACTTTAAACTTAGCACCAAACTCTTCAATTACTTGAGTCCGGTTTTGCTTCGCCATTGGGGTGTATTGCTCTTCCCCTTTTTGTTTTTTACGAACTTTAACAGCGATGTTTTCGGGTGCAATATTAAGCTGCTGAGCGGTTAAAGTGATCACATCTTGCAGGCGTTTATGCGCTGTTGCGTCATCAATCTCTTTTGGCGCGGCATACTCAAAAATAACTGCTGAGTCACCATATACGTCTACTGCCACGTTATATTCTGGGATATCGGCATCGTAAACGCGGTACGCTTGCACATCATTTTGCTTGAGCCAGTTTTTTAAACCTTGTTTGTTCTTTTTAACACGGTTTGCAAAAGACATTGAGCCTTCAAAATTAAGCGCAGGCTTATCTTCACTTGTTTGACTGACTTGCTTATCGTCTAACTGATATAAATTTAATACCACATCAAGCGGTCCATTTTTAAATTTATAACGTTTAAGTTTAACTAATTTTAAAAGCTTAAAGAGGCTTTCATCCATGCCCAAAAGAGCCAGCTTCCAATTATTAAAGTGCTTTTTAAACCCCGTGCCTAAACTACGATGTAAATCAACCAACTCTGCCATTGAACCTATACGTTCACCATAAGGTAAGTTTGAAATCACGACACCAGGTAATTTTGCAACAGATGTCAGCTTAGTGGCATCACTTTGCTTAAATTTAATAATATCACCGAGCTCTGCGCGCTTGGCATTATCGACGGCTTTACTTAACACCTGCCCGTCGTAATCATGGCCAATTAGCCATAATTTAGGATCTGTAATTTGAGCAATAAGCTCTTCTCTTAATGCATTGAATTTCGCAACACGAAAGCTTGGCAGTCTTTCAAAAGCAAACCCTTCACGAAATAAGCCTGGGGCTTCATTTCGAGCCATACCTGCGGCTTCAATTAAAATAGTGCCAGCACCACAACATGGATCAAATAAAGGTTGTTGTACATTATCAAGCCAACCACTGCGCTTAATAAGTGCTGCAGCTAAGTGTTCCTTGATAGGTGCTTTACCCTGTCCTTCACGGTAACCACGTTCAGACAAACGCGGGCCAGAATAGTCGATGTACATTGCCACACCTTGTCGAGATAAACGCGCTACCACACGCACGTTAGCATCTTGCTTATCAACATTAGGACGCTGTTCATATAAATCATTGAAGTAATCAACAATCGCATCTTTGATCACAAGGCCAGAGAACTGCGTATTTTTCAATGAATCATTCGTGCCATTAAAATCAACAGCAAAAGTCTGAGTCGGCCCAAACCATTCTTGCCATGGTTGTAGACGGGCAAATTTGTACAGGCTATCTTTGTCATTAACGCCTTCTTTTTCTTCAATCAACATCATAACGCGGGTCGCGAAACGGCTCATTAAACATACTTTTTGTGCTAGTGTTGTATCCGCGTCAAAACGCACAGAGCCCACTGTTTGCTTGGTGACAGTTGCCCCAATTTCAGTAAGTTCATCAACCAATAAATTTTCGATTCCGATAGAAGTAAGCGCGATAAATTGCAAAGTAAAAACCCTTAGTAGCTAATTACGCGGGATTATAGCATAGGTTGGCAGACAAACACGTGATAAAGGGGTTAACAATAAAAAATTTGCTTAGGCTGTTTTACTGTTTTGTGCGTGGGTATAAATTGGGTGTACTCGATTGTTAAGTACACGGATAGCTTCAAACTGGTTCAAGCTCAGGTTTTCATCTAGTTGATAATGCTCAGACAAACTAATACACAAGGATGCGTCATCACTGTGGTCAATTATTAAAAATTCTCCCGTTTGAATACGAGATTGTAACTTAATTATTGCCTCTACACTTGGCTCATGGCCTGTATACGGTTCAAAAAACCAACTTTTAGCAAGCACAGGTTTTAAATGAAATTTTGCCGCAGTAGCATTAAGCGCAATCTGACAAAGCTGGGCTGCTTGCCATAAATTAAAACCATCAAGATATTGATATACTTGCTGATAAAAAGCTGCATCTTCTAAACTAAAATTAGGCTCCGATAAAGCGCTGTCGGTAAGTTGTCGAAGTTTATAAGGCGTGCACAGTTGCATATCTTGGTCTAGATCGACCAATAAGCGATTATTTGTAGGACAAGCTATCCATTTCCATTGTTTTGATGCTTGTAACATGTGCTTCCCCATTGCTCCTAAAATTTACTGCATAAATGAGGATTATAGCGGCTTTTGACCATTTAATAAATATTTTATTAGAACATTTATTGAACGATCAAAAGCTTAGATAACTGATCCTTATAAGCCTGAGAGGATCGTTTTTACCAATTGTGGGCCTTTATATATAAATCCTGTGTATACCTGTACCAGATCAGCCCCGCTGGTAAACTTCTCCTTTGCACTGGCAGCATCGTCAATCCCACCTACACCAATAATAGGTAGCTTGCCTTGTGTAAGACGCTTAAGCTCTTTAACCACGTGGGTTGAGCGTGCGCGCACAGGTTGACCAGATAAGCCTCCTGCTTCATTAGCGTATTGCTGTCCTTGCACTGCTGTTCGCTCAAGAGTGGTATTTGTGGCAATCACTCCATCGATCTTATTATTGATCAAAGACTCACTAACTTGGCCAATTTGCACCTCATCCAGATCCGGCGCAATCTTAACTAGCATAGGTACTTGCTTATTATGTTTAGCAATTAAATCAAGCTGCTCGTTTTTAAGGCTCTGTAAAAGGTCATCAAGTGCTTCACCATATTGTAAATCACGTAGCCCTGGGGTATTCGGTGAAGAGATATTTACTGTAATATATGACGCATGTTCAAATACTTTACGCATACAGTGAATATAATCGTCTTTGCCTTGCTCATTTGGGGTATCTTTATTTTTACCAATATTGATCCCCAAAATTCCATCGTATTTAGCCGCCTTGACGTTATTTACTAAATTATCAACGCCTTTATTATTAAAGCCCATACGATTAATTATTGCGTTTGACTCAGGTAAACGGAAAATACGTGGTTTGTCATTCCCCGCTTGTGGCCGTGGTGTAACAGTACCTACTTCAATAAAACCAAAGCCCATTTGCGCAAATGCATCAATACATTCAGCATTTTTATCAAGTCCTGCTGCTAAACCTACGGGATTTTTAAACGTTAAACCCAAAAAATCAACTGGGCGATCAGCCACTGATTGCGACCACGCGGCACTAAATGGTGTATTAGTAAAGCGGCGTAAATTATGTAATGCAAACTCATGGGCCCATTCCGCATCACGGGTGAACATAAAACGGCGAGCAAGATCATAAAACATTAAAAAATCCTCTATATAAAAAAATACCCCAGACTAGGCTGGGGTATTGTAAGCTATTAACTCATTATTATCACGTTAGAAAACGCGTAAGTTATTTTGCCGGTGTATCACAGTTATGGCTAAGTAACATAAGTTCACGTAATGCCACAGAGAACTTGGCAAAGTCATGACTTTGCGAAGTCTTAAACTCTGCTAACATTTGCTCCCAACGTTTAAGTAATAAATCTTGGCTGTCCATCCAATGATCTATTTGACTATCAACGTCTTTGTCATCTCCTTCAAAGCCATTAAGTACCACTTCAGCAAGTGTACGTTGTTGCCAATCTAGCTCTTCACGGTACGATGCACGAGCAAGGGCTTGCCAATGATTTGCCACAGGCTGGTTGGTTATTTGGTCTAAGAACCAATGTAACCCCATACGTGCACCTAGTTTGAAGTAGGTATTAGACACCATATCAATACTGCGTCCAGAATTATTAGCAACCTCTGCTAAATCCATTACTGAAAACAAGCTTGATAGTGCAACAATTCGTGTTGCTAAATCAGCAGGTACGCCACTTTGGGTTAATTTTTCTGCAGATTGAACTAAACGCTCGCTTTCTTTTTCTACCATATAGCTATTTAAATTTTCGCTTAAATCGCTAAATGTAGGTGCAAAGAAGGCAATGGTTTGTTCAATATTTAACGCTTTATTACGATGACGTAAGAACCAACGTGTAGCACGGCGAACAGTACGTCGAAGTTGGTATAACATTTCTGTTTGCACCGCCGCAGGGATCTTATTATCAAGCGCTACTATTGCATCCCATGTATCACTCATTTGGAAAATTTCATTCGCAACAGAATAACACAAGGCAATTTCAGCTTCGTTTGCGCCTGTTTCTTCTTGCATGCGCACCATGAAATTCAAGCCCATATCGTTAACAATATTGTTGGCTAATTTAGTGGCGATGATCTCTTTACGCAGTGGATGGTTATCCATTGCCTCATTAAACTTCTCGCGTAGTGGAGCTGGGAAAGAGTTAACTAAGAGTTGGCGATAATACGGGTTTTCAGTGATCTCTTCTGTTACTAGGGATTCTTTTAGCACCATTTTAGAATATGACACTAACACTGACAGCTCTGGACGCGTTAAGTCTTTTCCAGCGGCTGCGCGCTCAGCAAGCTCTTCGTCTGTCGGAATGAATTCAATAGCACGATTAAGTTTGCCATCTTTTTCAAGGGCATGAATAAAGCGTACTTTCTCTTTAAGAGTTGAAGAACCTTTAGATTGAGTAATCGACAGCGTATGTGTTTGGCGATAACAATCTTCTAATACTAATTCAGACACCTCATCGGTCATAGAGTAAAGTAATTCATCACGTTGTTTACGTGTTAAATCACCCGCCGTCACTAAACCGTTCAGTAAAATTTTAATATTAACTTCGTTATCTGAGCATGCAACACCGCCCACGTTATCAATAAAGTCAGTATTAACACGACCACCTTTAGCAGCAAACTCAATACGACCTAATTGGGTCGCGCCTAAGTTACCGCCTTCACCAAATACTTTAGCACCTAATTCGCCACCATTAATACGTAGCGCATCATTTGCCCGATCGCCTACATCTGCATCACTTTCTTTGCTGCTCTTAATGTAAGTACCGATACCACCATTCCAAAGTAAATCAAATTCCATCATGAGTGATGCTTTGATCAACTCGTTTGGTGTCATGCTGGCTTTTTTAGTGCCCAACATTTTTTTCATTTCAGGGCTTAGACTAATTGATTTAGCCGCACGAGAGAAAACACCACCACCGGCAGAGATTAAATCTTTATTAAAGTCTTCCCACGATGAACGTGGTAGGTTAAATAAACGCTCTCGTTCTGGGTAAGTAGCAGCTGCATCTGGCGTTGGATCCACAAAAATGTGCATATGGTTAAATGCCACTTGCAAGCGGATATGCTTAGATAACAGCATACCATTACCAAATACATCCCCTGCCATGTCACCAATTGCCACAACGGTAAAATCGGTTGATTGGCAATCAACATCCATTTCGCGGAAATGACGTTTAACCGACTCCCAAGCACCACGGGCTGTAATACCCATTTTTTTATGGTCATAACCCACTGAACCACCTGATGCAAATGCATCACCGAGCCAGAAGTTATATTCATTCGCAATGCCGTTTGCAATGTCAGAGAAAGTTGCAGTGCCTTTATCAGCAGCAACGACTAAATATGCATCATCTTCATCATGACGAGTTACATCAACCGGCGGCACAATTTCACCTTGAATGATGTTATCTGTGATATCTAATAAACCACGGATAAAGATTTTGTAGCATTCTTGGCCTTCTTTGAAGAATGCCTCACGCTCGCTCGGTAATTGCTTACAAACAAAGCCGCCTTTAGAGCCAACAGGGACTATTACTGTATTTTTAACTTGTTGTGCTTTAACCAAGCCAAGTACTTCAGTACGGAAATCTTCACGACGATCTGACCAACGCAAGCCACCACGAGCAACTTTACCACCTCGTAAATGAACACCTTCCACGCGAGGTGAGTAAACAAAGATTTCGAATGCCGGTAATGGTAATGGCATATCTGGGATCAAGCTAGGTTTCACTTTAAACGAAACATATGATTTAAACTGACCTGTTTCATCTTTTTGGAAATAGTTAGTACGTAACGTGGCAATAATCATATCAACGTATAAACGTATAATACGGTCATCATCTAGGTTAGCGACATTCTCAAGTTCAAGGTAAATTTGCGCAGCAAGCTTCTCGAGTGTTTTTTCACTCGCAGGATTTTTAACAGAAAACTTTTTAGCGAATAGATTTACAATCTGAGTAGCAATATGCGGGTAATTTGCAAATGTACTTTCAATATAAGTTTGCGAGAAAGTAACACCGATTTGGCGCATATATTTAGCGTATGCACGTAAAATAGACGCTTCACGGCCTGTTAAACCACCCATTAACACTAAGCGATTAAAGCCATCATTTTCTAAACGATTACCCCATACATTGGTTAACGCTGCACGAAAACGCGCTGACACTTTATCAAAATCTGCAACGCCTTGATTATCAAGTAACATTGAGAAATCCATGATCCAGTTTATACGACCATCGCTGGTTTTAACTGAATAAGGTGTTTCACCAATTACACGCAGGCCAAAGTTTTCAAGCATTGGCATGACATCTGATAAATGGATAGGTTCATCTTTATGGAATAAGCTTAAACGTACAATGTTGCTATTCGCTTCTTCTTGAGGGCGGTAAAACAACATTTCTAACTTGTTTTCATCGTTTAATAATTCAAGTTTTTCGATATCGACTACCGCAGCACTTGGTAATACTTCATCTTTGTAAGCACGTGCAAAACCGCTGCAGTATTTACGGTTCAGATCATTGCCACGAGCTTCACCTGCAGATTCGAGCAACGCTGCTTGCAGTTTATCTTCCCAAGTACGGGCCGCTTCAATTAAATTGTTTTCGATGTCTTTCACTTTATATTCGATATTGTTGTTAGTCACACGCACAGTGTAATGAGTTCGTGCCAATGTAGACTCAGAGAAGAAAGTAGTAAATTCGACTTTATCGTCAGAATTAAATGCGTTCGCTAATATTGATTGTGTTTCACGTCGTAGCGCTGTGTTATAACGCTCACGTGGTACATAAACCATGCACGAGAAAAAGCGCCCATATGCATCTTTACGCACAAATAAGCGACACATATCACGCTCTTGCACTTGTAATACACCCATTGCAACTTCTAACAGTTCATGCTCGCGAGCCTGAACTAATTCATCACGTGGATAGGTCTCTAAAATATTTAACACCGCTTTGTATGCATGGGTACCTTTAGCAAAATCACACATTTCCATAATGCGGTTAATCTTACTTTTTAATACAGGTACATCAACAGCACTGTTATTATAAAAACTAGAAGAAAATAAACCGATAAAGCGGTCTTCACCAATCACATTGCCTTTATCGTCAAAGCGCTTAACACCTACATAATCAATATAGGCAGGCCGATGAACGCGAGACAGCGAGTTAGTTTTTGTTAAGATAAGCTGGTTACTGCTACGCGCCTCAAGACGAGCGGCTTCAGGCAGCTCTGATAATAAACGGGCATGCTCATCAGTGGTGTTTTTCATTAAACCCAGGCTAGTATCCATCTTGCCTTGCAACTTATAGTCGCCTTGCACTGGCTCTAGGTCATATTGGCGATAGCCCATTAGGGTAAAATTATCTTTTACTAACCAATCTAAAAACTCGACGGTTTCTGCAACTTCAACTTTGTTTTCAACATTTTTACGCTTTGGTAGCTCTTTGCTTACCGCAATTAGCTTTTCGCGGATTGGCTGCCAATCTTCCACAGCAGTTGATACATCAACCATGACCGATTCAAGCTCTTGCTTAAATGAGTCAATCACTGACGAATCCGTTTGACGATCAATTTCAATAAAGAAAACTGTTTTAGTAGACGTTGATTCTTGATCGACTTTTAAATTGGAGATAGCAGATATTTTACCATTTTTATCACGTTTTACTTTTAATGGAGAGTGTAAAAGTAAGTGCGACGCAATATTTGCTCGATTCATGGCCATACGTACAGAATCAACTAAAAATGGCATGTCTTTAGCAATGATTTCAACAATCGTGTGAGACGACTGCCAACCATCTTTTGCTACTTCTGGATTGAAAACACGGATCACCGCATCATCAGAGTTATTTTTTTCTAGCGAGTTCCATAGGCTAAGTGCAGCGCCATATAAGTCACTATCGTTGCGATGTGCCAAATCTTCTCTAGACATATTGCTGTACAAGGACTTGGCAAATTTTTCAACGAGTAACACATTATCAGCGTGAACTTTTTTCTGGATTAGCTTGCAGACATTATCTAGGATAACCGAGGCTTGCCCTTCATTTTGTGTCATTACATGTTCCTTAAATCTATACCCATCTAAAATAGAGGGGAAATTTGTACAGCAATTTATATTGTGTGGAGTCAGCTAAATTCTAACCCTTTTAGAACTAATAAACAGCCCTTTCGATGAAAACATTTTAAGCATTTCAGCTATTTGGTCATCTATTCACAAATTATAGATATAAATGGCCATTACTGGCCATTTAGGAGCAAAACTATTCACATTATTTTTTCTGGTCAGTCCACAGTAGACTGCCAATAGCGGGTAATAACAACACAGCACCCAACATATTTACCAAGAACATGAAGGTTAGTAAGATGCCCATATCGACTTGGAACTTCAAATCAGAGAAAATCCATGTGCTCACACCAATCGCTAACGTTATACCTGTAAATAAAACCGCACTACCACGTTCAGCTAATGCATTGCGATAAGCAATAGGTAACGCGACACCTTGCTTTAATTGCCCCATCATAGATGACAAGATATAAATCCCGTAATCAACCCCGATACCCACACCTAACGCGATAACAGGTAATGTTGATACCGTTAACCCTATTTGTAATTGCACCATTAACGCTTGTGCTAATGTCGATACAACATACAAAGGTAAAACAACTGCAATGGTTGCTTTGACGCTCTTGAAGCTGATCAAACATAATATGATGACCGCACCATAAACATAAATCATCATTGGCAGTTGGGCAGCTGAAACCGATTCATTTGTTGCTGCCATCACCCCTACTGGGCCAGACGCTAATTTAAACTGCAATTTATCTGTTTTCTCTTCAGCAGCAAATTGTTTAACACGGGCTATTACGTTATCAATCGTTTCAGCTTTATGATCATCTAAAAAGATAATAACCGGCATAACTGAGCAATCACCATTTAATAAGCCGGTGCTTGTTTCTACTCGCGCACTGGCTTGAACTAAGCTTGCGGTATTGCGCGGTAAGGTTTGCCATTTTAAATTGCCCTCGTTATACCCGGCATTTACTGACTGTGCTACCGAACTTAAACTGACCGCAGATTGAACGCCACTTAAGTTCTCAACCTTATATTGGAATCGACTAATACGTTCCATTACATCATGCTCAGTACAAGCTGCTGGGTACGCCTCAACAATAACTTTTAATATATCCGAGGAAATCGTGTATTTGTCCGATATTAAAAAGGTATCTTGGTTGTAACGAGCATCCTGATGTAACGACGGCGCGCCAGCATGCAAATCACCAATGCGCATTTTGTCTGCTTGCCAATAACCAACCGCAAACAGCACCAAGGTTAATGCGATGATTACTTTTGCAATTTTAGGATCCGTCGCTTTTACTAACAACTCACGCAGAGCATCTAATACATTTGGTTTTGCTGTGTTGCCCGCTTTAATTTTTACTGTGTTCTCAAAGCGCATGTACGACGCCCAAACAGGGAGTAAAATCAAATTTGTAAAAATAATAACAGCAACGCCTAAACTAGCAGTAATCGCAAGCTCACGGATAATGCCAATATCTATAGTAAGTAACGTTAAAAACCCTACCGTATCTGAAAGCAAAGCAATACCACCAGGTACCAATAACGCCCTAAAGCTTGATTGGCAGCAAATACGGGTACTACGGCCCTCAGCTACTTTCTTACCTATGGCATTTATCATCTGCACACCATGACTTACACCAATAGCAAAGACTAAAAATGGCACTAATATTGACATAGGATCCAGACCAAACCCTAAGCTTGAGAGCAAGCCTAACTGCCACACCACTGCAATTATTGAGCAGGCAATGGGCAAAATAGTCAGTTTTAAGCTGCCACAAAACAACCAAACCATAATAAAAGTAAAGGCAATAGCAATAGCAAAAAACAGCACAACCCCTTTTGCGCCCTCTGCTATATCACCGGCCATTTTAGCAAAACCAATAATATGAATACTGACTTTATCTGTACTTAATGGCTCACGAATTTGCGTTTCTAGTTTTTGTGCAAAGGCCAGTGTATCGAGCTTTTCTTGTGTTTGCGGATCAGTTTCTAAAAGTTGTGCGCTCACCATGGCACACGAGTAGTCAGACGCTATCATTCGGCCTACAACTTTGGCTTTTTCGATGTTTTCTTTTACAACACTTAAGCCCTGTTTGTCAGCCTTAAAATTAGCGGGGATGATTGGCCCACCAGCAAAACCATCTTCAACAACTTCAACAAACCGAGCACTAGGAGAGAATATTGAGTTAACCAAGGGACGGTTAACGCCTGGAATGAAATATAATTGATCGTGTACGGCTTTTAATTGAGTAAAAAACTCAGGATTAAAAATGTTACCACTGTCATCACACACCGAGATTAAAATACTGTTTGCGCCACCAAACTGTTTTTCATGCTTTAAATACACTTTCATGTAATCATGATTTAGCGGAATATTTTTGTTAAAAGATGCATCAAGCTGAATCTGTGTTGCCTTAAATGCCAGAACACAACTGATCACAGCAAAAGTAATAATCATCATGAGGCGATGACGAAACACAGCCTTTTCTAAAAAGTCTAATAAACCCTGCATTATGGAGTCATCTCCTTCACTTTAATGCCATTTTCTGATGCCATAACAAGTTGTTTTTTGAATAAAACAGCATCTAATATTGATTTACCATCTGGTAATTGCTCTAAGTTAAGCGTGCCATCTTTATAGTGAAAAATGACCCCGCTATTTGCTAATAGTAGCCAGCCATCTTTACCAGTATCCACGATACTGTTTACTGTTGCGGTTTTATCATTGTGAATATGTTGCCAATTAGTTTGCGCGGTGCGAGTAAAAATATTACCTCTTAAACCAGCAACAAGCTCTTCACCTTGCGTATTTTGTGCGTATGCAAAAAAAGACCCTGGGTAAATTTCTTCATCTCGTTGCCAAGTTTTACCGTTATCTACACTGTGTGCTAATAAACCCATTTCACCCACCAGCATTAATTTATTATCTGCTTTAAAAATTCGATTGAAATGTGGGAGAATAGAAGCCGTTTCCGCCTCATACCCTTGTGGGTCTGTTTCTTTGAGATCATTGAGGTAATCACGGTCCTCTGCAAAAAGCAGGCTATCTAAAAATCGTTTGTTCCAATTTAAGCCACCGTCAAAAGTTTCATAAAACATACCATAAGCACCAACCGCAAAGCCGTGCTGCTTAGTATTAAATAAAATATCTAAGCATGGTTTATCAAGCGACTCTTTGACGTGTTGCAGTTGCCATTTCTCCCCACCATCTGTGGTGTTAATAATGGTGGCATCATGGCCGCATGCCCAACCTTGTTGCGAGTCAATAAAATTGACTGCTGTAAGTAAAACTTGTGTTGGCACTGTTGCTTGCTGCCACGTTTTAGCATCAGCACTGGTAATAACTGTCCCATGCTTGCCAACTGCAACAAGTTTGTCACCATTAAATTCAATATCAGTTAACAGTGTTTTATCAGCCTTTGTTGCGCTTATTGCAGGCAGAGGCTCTGCTGCCGACAGTACAAAAGTAAGACTTGCTAAGGTACTTAACCCTGCGTAAAGCAAATACTTCATAGTTTAAAATCGCCTTGAGGAGAGTGTGTTTGAAAAAGACATGCAAATGGAAATACCAGAGCGTGTCAGAAAGACAAACGCGGCTTGAAAAAGGCACCTAACTTATTAGGTGCCAGTTAAATTTTAACGACCTGCGCGACGTAACGCGTTAGATGTAAATTCATTATCATTAAACGATTTAGAAAAATCGTACATCTTTTCTTGGTTATCTAAACCAATTGCTAGATAACGGCGAGAGTTCAAATCATGATATACGTCAAGCGTGCTCCAGTTTGTTAATGCATCATAGTAGTTTAGGCCGTGTGCCATAGCCACACGATACATCTGGTCGCGGTTATCATAAATATCAGTTACATGAATTTGCCAGCTGTCTTCATCAATATAAAAAACACGCTTTTTATAGATATGACGAGTGTCTTCTTTTAAATCTGCTTCTACCACCCAAACACGGTGTTTTTCATAACGCACATGCTCAGGGTTAATGTGACCGGCCATTAAAATATCATCATACTCTAGCTTATCACTGTGTAATTTATAGCTGTTGTAAGGGATATAAAGTTCTTTTTTACCTTTTAGCGTCCACGAATAACGATTAGGCGAGCCATTAAACATATCGAAATCATCGGTAGTACGTAAGCTATCAGCTGCTGTACCCGGTGCGTCATAAGCAACATTTGGCGCACGACGAACACGACGTTGACCAGTGTTATAAGTCCAAGCTTGGCGAGGAGTTAAAATTTGGTCCATGGTTTCATGCACTAAAAGTGCAGTACCGGCAAGGCGCGCAGGTTGTGTCACTTTTTGTTTAAACTTAAACAGAATATTAGACTCTTGAAGCTCGGCCGGCGTTGCTTTTGGATCAGAGTACTTAACAAGTAGCTGCTCATCAAAACCAACCATATTATAAGAGCCCGATGCGGTTGGGGCTGCTTGACCACCAAAACGTTCAATCGACAAACCACGATAACGTAATAAGTGGTTCCAAATAGCTTCTAAACCATCTTTTGGAATGGGAAAAGGAATACCAATGGCGGTATTTTTTATACCATTACCGCCTTCAATTAACTCTGCAGTTGGCGCATATTGCTTCGTAGCATCATACACAAATTGTGGGTTAGACGCGCTACGGTGAGTTTTGTAGATATTCATCTTAAATGTCTCTGGGTAGGCTTCAAATAAAGCTACTTGTCCAGGGCTTAAATTTTCTTTGTACTTATCAACATTTGATTTGTCTATTGTAAAAAGTACTTTGTCATCGGCATAAGGATCTGGGTGATGCATACCAGGTGTATAACCAGCAGGTGCTTTTGTTATACCACCTGTCCAAGCTGGAATAGAGCCATCTGCATTTCCGGCCTTTTCAGCGCCAACAGGTGTTAAGTCTTTGCCTAAACGTGCAACTTCTTCTGCAGACATTTTTGCAACAGCTGACGTAGTCGAAAGTAAACCACAAACAGCTAATGCGATGAGGGTAGGTTTTTTTATCATGATGATACCCTTAAATTGAATATTTAATATTGAAAGAAACGTAATCACGGTCAGAGAAAGTATTTGTGTCACCACCACCCCAAAACGAGTTGTAGCTGAAGTCAAAAGACCATGCATTTTGGTAATTAAAATTGGCAGTTACACCCAATGACTTGCGATCCTCAATAAATAGGAACATAGGGTCTGGTGTAATACCATTTACGTCATGTGAAAATACAAAGCGAGGTGAGAAGTTAACCCCTTTAAAGAAGTTATAATAATCACCTTTGGCGATTAAACGATAACCCCAAGCAGATGCCGTCGGGAATGGGTTCGTTTCTGGACCATTTGATAAACCTAAGTGAAGTGTTGAATAATCATCAGTACCTGGACCCATAATTACACCACTGCGCCCAGTACCTGAAACATTTAAACGTAATTCGTCATATTCAGGCATGTCATTAATTCTAACACCGCCAACTTCACCCACAACAGCCCAACTATCAGCACCAAGCGATGGGCCAAACAGGTGTGTTGCTGTAAATTGAAGCTGTGCTGTGTTTCTTAAAATATAACCCGCGGCAACTTGTCCCGGTGCAACAGCACTGGTTACCACGGTTCCATCAGCTTGAGTGGTTTGTGCATTACCTGGCACTTGTGATATGCGCTCAAGGTCAGGGCGTAAGCCTGCCACAGCTAACTGTTCAGGCATACCTGCGTACAATAACTCCACGTCATCAATTTGCAATGGTTCATCTTGGCGAAACGCAAATTCACCAGCAAAAGCAGTTTCACCTAATGATGTATTAAAACTAAGCCCATACAATTTGATATCTTCGGGGTATTCTAAAACACCTTGGGTGAAAGCATTTAACTGGGTAATGTTATCTTCTGTGATTTCGCCCGACAAAATAGTTGCGATATCTTGGCTAACAGCAGCTGTAGAGAAATCAGATACCTTACCAGAAATTAAAGGGCGACGACTGTGATAATTAATATGATAAAGCGCAACCTCAGTATCATTGAGCTCAGGTAAAAACATACCTAGGCGCAAGCCATACTGACCACCATCTTTAGGATCAGTTTTACCGGCACCACCCTTGCCTTTCAAGGCAACTTTAGTCGGATAAGCCATATACATCTGGCTCATCATTTCTTTACCTTGATCACTGGTTGGATCAACACCTTGTGATCGGACAATATCATCTAAGCTGTTTAAACTATTTGTTAAGAACTCCAGATCAATATCAGGGTTTGAAGTAAAACCTAATTGGATATTCTGCTGATAACCATTTTCAGAGGCAAAGTCATTAGTTGAAAAATAACTACCGGCAGCAGGCAAGCGTGTTTCATGCCATTCATATTGATAAAAAGCTTCAAGGTTTAAATTTTCAGTTATGCCTAAAGACGCCCATAACATACCTACAGGGATAAACGCTTCTTTAAGTTCTGCACCAGGCGCTTTTAAACGATCTATATCAACAGGATTAACGTTAATACCATGAGAGATCAAAGTACTTTCCCCCCAGTTAACCACTTGCTGGCCAAGGCGGATTGAAAGTGGGTTATTACCATCATTCAAATCAAAATTGGCCCAAACATAGGCATCAAGTAAACGCAGATCAGCACACACTTGCTCTTTAGTGTCGTCGTCATCACATGGATCGACGCCACCACCTGATGTTGGATTAACATAGGCGCGGTCGCCATCCATTAATTCAAAATCATAAAAATACATAAAACGAGTAAATAAGCCAAAATTGTCTTTGCTTATAGATAGGTCATGTGTGCCTTTGAGTAACTTAGAAAATGATTCACCGCTATCAAAGTTCAAATCTCCTGCATCACCATTATTAGAATAAGCACCGGGTTGTGCCCACACATCTTGTGAAGAATAAACAATGTTGTTAATTGAAGGGTTATAACCAGTCCAATCAAGTGCAGGGCTATTACTTTTACCAATCAGCGCAAAGTCACGGTCTTCTATACGTATGCTTTGTCCATAAGAAAAGTTTGAATCGAACGTAATATCAAAGCCACCAACATCAAAGTTAGCGGCTTGAGCTACGCCAGTGGATAAACCTAACGAAGCAGCTGCTAGGCCTAAAACTATTTTGTTTTTAACAAAAAGCGATCTTCTTATCATTGTGTGTTTCCCCCTGTCGCGGGTCATTTTGTGATCAAGTTGTTGTTTTTAGTGTAGTAGTAACGATAGAACCGAAACATAAAAATTACAAATAGAACGCGTTGAAACAACCATTAATTTACAATTTAGTTAGCGTTTACGTAATGGTAAGACGTCCTACCAGATAATTTATACACGTAAATTAACAATAGGACAAATTGAATTAACAAAAAGATAATATAAATGTGGAATATTTTAAATTTTTTAGCTTACTCGCTCAAGCCTAATAAATTGATTTTCGGCTGTAAGCAACAACCTAAACCGCCCTCTAACCCCCAAAGATGAAATAAAAGGTCGCAAATGATGGGCAGCAAAACGTACTGTTTTACCACCATCTTCAGTTACTTGTACTGACGTATATTTACCATCGTAATAATCCATACACTGTTTATACGTCAGATTTAGTAAAAAGTAATACTCGCGCATGCTTAAGCTAATGCTTTCTCAACTTTCTCAAATAAATCATCACTGAGATTTTCCAGTTGTGACAATCGCTCTAGCTGAGCTTTCATTGCCATTGAACGCGTATCATCGTAACGCCGCCATGACATAAATGGTGTAAGCATTCTTGAGGCATTTTGTGGATTTATCGCATTGAGTTTAATCAGCAAATCGCCTAATAGCGCATAACCTGCTCCATCAATACGATGAAACTGTGCAGTATTAAAGTGACTAAAACTACCAACCAGGGCTCGTACACGATTTGGATTCGAAAAATCAAAGCAAGGGTGTTCATACAAGCTTTGAATATGTTTTATGGCATCAGGCTTACTTTGCATAGCTTGTAATGCAAACCATTTATCCATAACCAGTACGTCATGGCGCCATTGACCATCAAAACCATTTAACAATTCATCTGTTAACGGGTGCTGTGCTTTGACTGCTGCACTTAATGCCGCTAGTACATTGGTCATATTTGTTGACTGAGCAACTTGCGATAGATATGTCGTTACGCGATTATCTTCAGTTTTAGCCAAATAATGTAAACATTGCCCTTTTAAAGCTCGAACAGCAACTGCATTGGCATTGATTGAGCCATCATCATGAAGTTGATTATAACAATTATGCAGTGCTGACTGCAGCTCTTGAGCCAGCTGCAGTTCGAACCTCTCAGTGACATTTAAGATGCTATCTACAGGGATAACATCAAACTCTGCAGCTAATGTATCAAAACTTGGCAGTTTTAACAGTTCTGCTGTCAGAGCTAAATCACCCTCTAAATTATTAATTAATGCTGTAAATACACTAATAACAGCATCACTTAACTTCACTTCTGTTGATGAAGCTATCGCCTGCTTAACTGCCATAACAAAGAGTTTTTGCTGTGCATCCCAGCGCGAAAAATCGCTACGCGCATAACGCATGATATGCAATAAACTGGCTTCATCCGTTGTTTGCTCAACAATACAAGGCGCTGAAAAGTCCTCTAATAACACCGCAACAGGACTTTTAGTTAAACCATCAAATTTAAATTCTTGCGAGCATTCAGTAACATTAAGTACAGAATCAAGCTCTTTACCATTAAATGATAAGGTAATGCTCTGCCCTTTCTCATCTAGTAACTCGATTGCAAATGGAATATGTAAAGGCGCATTATCGGGTTGATTAACAGGTGCAGATTGCATAACAGATAAGGTCAAAATACCCTTGTCTTTATCAAAATCTTGCTTAACACTTAAGCGAGGCGTACCTGCTTGATTATACCAACGCTTGAACTGTGTTAAATCAATGTTCGACGCGTCTTGCATTGCTGCTACAAAATCATCACACGTGACCGCCTGACCATCATGGCGCTCAAAATAAAGTGTCATACCTTGTTGAAACTTTTGCTCTCCTAACAAAGTGTGCATCATACGAATAACTTCTGCTCCTTTGTCGTATACGGTTACCGTATAAAAGTTATTCATTTCAATAACTTTTTCAGGTCTAATAGGATGAGACATAGGGCCTGCATCTTCACTAAATTGGTGTGTACGCATCACTTTAACAGCATCAATTCGATTAAGTGCACGAGAGCCTAAATCGCTACTAAACTCTTGGTCACGAAATACTGTAAGCCCTTCTTTTAACGATAGCTGAAACCAATCTCTACAGGTTACGCGATTACCAGTCCAGTTATGAAAGTACTCATGACCCACAATAGATTCAATTGTATGATAATCTTTATCAGTGGCTGTTTCTTGATTGGCTAATACACATTTAGAATTAAATATATTCAGGCCTTTGTTTTCCATCGCCCCCATATTGAAGAAATCAACAGCAACAATCATATAAATATCAAGGTCATATTCTAGGTTAAAGCGCTCTTCATCCCATTGCATAGACTTCTTAAGTGAGGCCATAGCATGAGGGGTTTTAGGCAAATTCCCTTTATCTACAAACAAAGCTAGTTCAACATTTCGTCCACTTTTAGTCACATAATTATCAGTTAAAACATCGAAGCTTCCCGCAACTAAAGCAAACAAATAGCTTGGCTTTTTAAAAGGGTCTTGCCATTTAGCAAAATGTAGGCCGTCGTCAAGTAAGCCTTCATCAACTTTGTTACCATTTGATAATAAATGCTCAAATTTTTGCTCAGCAATTATCGTTACATCAAAACTGGCAAGCACATCAGGGCGATCTAAATAGTAGGTTATTTTTCTAAACCCTTGCGCTTCACACTGGGTACAATAAGCCCCACCCGATAAATACAGACCTTCTAAGGATGAATTAGTATCCGGCGAAATATTCGTCACAATCCTAAGCTGACAACTCTCAGGCAAGTTTTTAATTATTAGTTGTTCGTTCTGCTGTTGATAATCAGCGTAATCATCCCCGTCAACTTGAACAGAGAGTAACGTGAGATCAATACCGTCTAGTATTAAATCAGCTTTACTCTCATTGGTTCTGACAAGTTGTAATACAGACGTTACTTGCGTTTCAAGTGGACTGAGTTTAAATGTCAGATCGACATGCTCTATATTAAAATCGGGGGCTTGATAATCTTTTAGATATTGTGCTTGAGGTTTATTGCTTGCAGTCATAGGTAAACTCCACAGAGGCTCCCCTATAAAGAGGAGCACTAAATTTAAGCCTGTTGTTTTGGTTTGATGCGTAAAATTTTGATACCTAAATAGGCGTAAACAACGGCTAAGAATGGGTTGATTAAGTTAAAAAACGCATAGAATAAATAATCAAATGGATTAACATGCAATACACTTTGCATGTAAGCTCCGCATGTATTCCAAGGGATCAACGGGCTGGTAATAGTACCGCCGTCTTCTAATGTACGAGATAAATTAACAGGTTTAAGCCCACGTTTTTCATATTCATCTTTATACATACGCCCAGGCACAACAATCGCAATATATTGATCGGCAGCAATAACGTTTGTTCCAATACAGGTAGCAATCGTTGCTGTAATTAATGAGCCTGTGCTTTTTGCTATTTTTAAGATGCTTTTAACAAAAATGTCCAGTAAGCCAGTCTTTTCCATAATGGCACCAAACATTAATGCAGTCATTATCAGCCACGTAGTAGTTAACATACCAGCCATACCACCACCGCTGAGTAAGGAGTCCATTTTGTCGTCACCTGTAACAACTGAAAAGCCATCGAAAAATGTGCTCCATATTAACTTAAAGTAACCAATAATTTGCCCTTGTGACCCATCTATTTGACTGGTAATTAAATCTGATTGGAACAACATAGCCCATAGAGCACCAATTACCGCACCAATAGAAATAGCCGGAAACGCGGGCATTTTTCTAATCGCTAATACGAGTAAGACAATTAATGGCACAAGCATTTCAATGCCAATGTTAAAATTTTGCTCTAGAATAAGGGTAATTTCATCAATACGACCAGCTTCGTTTTCGGCACTGGCATTAAAACCCATCACAATAAAAATAATTAAAGCGATAATAAAGCTGGGTACTGTGGTCCATAACATATGATGAATATGTTCAAATAAATCAGCGCCAACAACAGCAGGAGCCAAATTGGTTGTTTCAGATAAAGGACTAAGCTTATCACCAAAATAAGCACCTGATATAACCGCCCCTGCTGTAACAACCTGATCTAATCCCAATCCTGTTGCTACCCCCAGTAGCGCAGTACCTATAGTTGCCGCCGTGGTCCATGAGCTGCCGATACTCATCGCAACAATGCCACAGATTAAACAGCTAGCTGCATAAAACCAACTCGGATCGATAACTTGTAGGCCATAATAAATTAAGGTAGGCACTGTACCAGAAAGCAACCAAGTACCAATTAAAGCACCTACCATAAGTAAAATTAGTATCGCTCCCAAAGATAAAGTGATGCCTTCTATCATTGCATCTTCAAGCTTTTTCCAGGTATAACCGTTTTTAAGGCCTATTAAAGCTGCCGTGAATGTTGCAAACAATAATGCAATTTGGTTTGGACCTGATGAAGAGCTATCACCAAATAAATAGACCGCTGCACCTAATAAACAAATTAACACTGAGATTGGTATCAGTGCATCCCAAAAGCTTGCTTGTTGCACGTTTTTTTCTTCTTGTGGTATCAAAATTGGAACTCCTACACGTAGCAATGTACGCGCTTAATTATTATTTTTTAGCACTGTTAACTATCTAAAGCATAGTTTTTCTCAGCGTTTAATCAGCGATTATAGCAATTCATATTGCTTTAGGCAGCAAAAAAGGCGCTATTGCGCCTTTTTAAAATTGACTGATTTATGTGTTTATTTCTTCGC
The DNA here is from genome assembly GCF_030408095.1 of Pseudoalteromonas sp. APC 3893. Lineage (NCBI taxonomy): Bacteria > Pseudomonadati > Pseudomonadota > Gammaproteobacteria > Alteromonadales > Pseudoalteromonadaceae > Pseudoalteromonas > Pseudoalteromonas sp. APC 3893. Next base: position 683,584 of record NZ_JASDCD010000001.1, on the reverse strand, counting down.
GATTTGGCCAAACTTAATATAGTCTTGAGTAATCAGAGCCGCTTCTTCTAAAAACGGGTCTAAGTCGTCAAGTACTTCTGGCAAATCATCTAAGTTTTCAACAGGCTTTTCACCTAAACGTGTTAGGCGCTCGTTAGTTCTCGCAAGCGCGCGAGCCTCATTTTCATCTTTTTCTTTGATGCGTGCGGCTTCCATTAAAGAAATAGTCTTACGATCTTTTTCTTCTTTATAACGAGTAATATCCTCAAACACATAGTTAAACTCTGGTTCGGTTTTAATACGCTGCGCATGTTGTTTAGCAATATAGTTAATTGCAGGTTTTAAATTATCTACCGAATTATACTTAGCACGAATAATACTATCCCAAGGCAATGCATTATCTTCTTGGCTTTCACCCCACTCAGCAGGGTCTATCGCTGAAGGAAATGAAATATCCGGTATAACACCTTTGTGCTGAGTACTGCCGCCGTTAATGCGATAAAATTTGGCAATAGTATATTGTACACTGCCTAATGGGTTGTCATACAAATCATAGGCTCTACCCAACCCTTTATGTTGTTGTACAGTACCTTTACCAAACGTTTGCTCACCAATCACCACTGCGCGGCCATAATCTTGCATCGCTGCAGCAAAAATTTCTGAAGCTGATGCACTATAACGGTCAACTAAAACAGTCAATGGCCCATCATAAAATGTAACACCATCTCTGTCTTTTTGTTCTTCGATGCGATTATTAAGAGTATGAATTTGCACTACAGGGCCTTGGTCAAAAAACAAACCTGACAGCTGTGTTGCTTCATATAAAGAACCACCACCATTTTGACGTAAATCAATAATGATTCCATCGACTTTAGCTTCTTTGAGTTTAGCGAGTTCAACTTTTACATCTTTAGATAAATTATTGTAAAAGCCAGGTATCTCAATAACGCCTATTTTACTGGTTAAATCTGAATACTTCGCTTCGAAAACCTCTGATTTTGCAGCTCGGTCTTCAAGACGAATTTTATCACGGGTAATTTCTACAACTTTTGGGGTGCCATGTGCATCAGCGCCTTTTAGGTATTGCAAGCGAACTTTAGTGCCCTTAGGCCCTTTAATTAAGTCAACTACATCATCTAAGCGCCAGCCAATGATATCAACAAACTCTTCACCATCTTGTGCAACTCCGATAATACGATCATCAGCTTTGATTTGTTCAGACTTATCGGCAGGACCACCTGGTACAAGGCTACGTATTACAGTGTAATCTTCATCGTAACTCAGCACAGCACCAATACCTTCTAATTCAAGATCCATGTCCATCTTGAATTGCTCAGCTCGACGCGGCGAGAGATAAGATGTATGAGCTTCAATGCTTCTGGCAAATGAATTCATAACAATCTGGAATGCATCTTCGCTATTTGTTTGCACTAAACGTTTTTGTGCATTGTGGTAGCGTTTGGTCAGTACTTCTTTAATACCTTCCCAATCTTTACCCGTCATCTTTAAACGTAGCGCGTCATACTTAACGCGTTCACGCCAAAGCTCGTCAAGCTCTGCTTGGGTTTTTGCCCATGCTGCATCTTCACGATCAAAATAATATTCATCGTCTTTATCAAATGTCATTTCTTTTTCAAGCAAACTAAGCGAATAATCATAACGCTCAAAACGACGTTTCATACTTAAATTAAAAATATCAAACGTAAAATCTAGCTTACCTGTGGTTAATGCATTATCAAATTGGTTGCGGTATTGCTCAAAAGAGGCAATATCCGCAGCCAAAAAGACGCTTTTATTAAAATCAAGGGACTCGATATAACGATCAAACACTTTACTAGAAAGTTCGTCGTTAAAACGAATGGGTTTATAATGTGCACGAGTAAATAAGTTTGTCACCCGTTTGCTAGCCGTACTGTGTTGACTTTCTTGCTTAAGAACAGGCAAGTCTTTTTCTGTCAAAACATCAGCAACTTCAGCTGATGCAAATAATGAACCCGAAAACAGGGCCGCGACTAACGGAATGAGCGTAAACTTCTGACTCATACACAACTCCTTAATTTTATTTACAGCTTAAATGATATACAGGCTGTCTGCTTTTGTTTTAACTTGCATACCCGTTACTAATTCTACATGAACATCATCTTTGTTCACTTCAGTAATTGTGGCATTAACAAGGGCTTGGCCAAGTTTAACTTTAACTTTGTTATTAACCTTGACCTCACTCGCTGGTAAAGGTTCAATTTTGCCTGAGCGTTTTGCCGGTGCAGCTTTTGCTGGGCTATTGTTAACCTTAGCGTTTTTATCACCATTTTTAGCAAAGTGGCCAGGTTTCTTTTTATAAGACTTTGTGTCTGAATCATTACGAGGGCGTTGTTGCTTTTTGCGTTTAGCCATTTTTGCACGGCTTTCTTCAAGCGCTTTTTGAGCATGGTCAATATGCTCTTGCTCAACTTTTTCGCCTTGATTACCATCAAGATCAATACGGAACTCAGACTTAGTAACTGCTTCAAGGTAACGCCAGTTTGAAGTATACTTTCTAAGCGCCTGACGCACCTGAGTTTTACTTACTTTATCTGACCCTTCAATTCGCTCAGCGATATCTTTAAAGATACCGACTTTCAGCGGCTTGATACCGTCTTTTTGTTTAAAACATTGTGGAAATTCTTGATATAAGAATTCCAATACTTCATTAATATCTTTTAGCTTGTTTGTGGTTTCCATCTTAGAACCTTTTATTACATCTTTTCATCGATTGATGAATCGACATAGTGTGTTACCCAGTCGGTTAACTCTTCGAACTCAGCCTCAATAAGCGCCATATCGCCACGAAGGTGTTCCCAAATACCATTTATAATTTCGTCGATCAGTTCACATTCAAGGTCATCTGGTAGACGCTCCCAAGCAATGTGAATCAAATCATTTAGCGTTTCCGCTACGTGTTCTTCATCCCCTTCCCAATCACCAACATCAGTGATGGCAAACAGATAATCCTGTACATTTAGTAAGTCTTTCATGCAAGCGTAGCCTCAAAACAAGCAACTAACGCTTCTAGACCTTTCATATCTTCAGCATTAAACCGAGCAATACTCGGACTGTCGATATCTAGAACAGCATAAACCTCACCATTTTTAAGGATCGGTATCACTATTTCAGAATTTGACGCAGCATCACAGGCAATATGCCCTGAGAATGCATGTACATCTTCAACGAGTTGAGTTTCTGCAGTCGCAGCGGCTGTTCCACAGACCCCTCTTCCAACTGGAATGCGTATACACGCAGGGTTACCTTGAAACGGACCTAGTACTAATTCTGACGGGGAGTCCATTAAATAAAAGCCAGCCCAATTCACATCGTCTAATGATGTAAATAATAGCGCGCTTATATTTGCCATGTTGGCTATAATGTTAGTCTCACCAGTGATTAGCGACTCCGTTTGTTTAACTAATGACTGGTAAAATTCTTGCTTTTGCATACCAAACTACTTCTTATCAAACATACAGTAGCTAAAGGTACTCTTTGTGGCCAATAATTGAAACCTTTTAAGGGTAAAAAAAAACAATTTACCCTAATTTTCAGCAAGCTTGCTCAATAATCCTGCTATTAATGTGAGTCTTTTTTCAGTGCGCCTTTTCTTAACCCATATAAAAATAAACCGGCCGCAAGGGCTGACATTGAGGTATTAACTAAAAAGACCATACCTTGTGTTGCACTAAGTAAATAACTAAAGATAGCACCACCGAGTAACCCTAGTGTTAACACACCTGAATAATTAACCTTGGCGTATTTAAACATTAATAAATATCCAGGTACCACAAATGCTGCCATAGTTAACCCGACGATGTGAGCATTGGCAATGGCACTCATAAGTAAATTGAGAAAAATAGTAAACGCATCACCATTTAAGGTCAGTGCATAATAAGCACCTAATAAACTACCAATAATAATGGGGGAAAGTAGTGACAATGCAACACTCTTTGCAAGTTTATGTTTCATTAAGCGTCCTAAATCATGTAAGTATTTAGACCAATCATGCATGATGTTTTTTGACTTCGAAATAGAGACTATGGTCGTAATTATTTTTTCAAAGGTATAAAAAAACCCGCTATAAGCGGGTTTTATATATGGTGGAGAGATAGGGATTTGAACCCTAGAGGGGCTACAAACCCCTGCCGGTTTTCAAGACCGGTGCATTCGGCCACTCTGCCATCTCTCCGAAACTGCTGTAAGTTACGAGTAAGAGTGTACTCATAACTATTTTAAATTAAGTGGTGGAGAGATAGGGATTTGAACCCTAGAGGGGCTACAAACCCCTGCCGGTTTTCAAGACCGGTGCATTCGACCACTCTGCCATCTCTCCGACGGCGTGCATAATAGATAAACCAATGCTCTTTGTGAAGCTTTTTTTATAAAAAACTTTTCAAGTGCTTAAAAAACAATTAATTTGCATACTCTTCGCACAAGTAAGCTGAATAATCGTACAACCTGGAACTTTTATATTTATTTCATGGTCTATTGAACTACAAACATTTGCCCAAATATATAAGTCTTGATAGTCTAACTCTAGTTAATTATCGGAACTACAACCAGTTTCACTTAAAGGAGCTCTACAATGGCATTTAATCATTCGTACAATACCGCTAAACCGGTTATGTCGACCATTGAAACAAACAAGGTACTTAAAAACACCTATTTCTTACTGGCCATGACATTAGCATTTAGTGCAGTGACGGCTGGTATCTCAATGGCATTACAACTACCTTACTTTATGGGGTTAGTTTTCACACTTATTTCTTTTGGCTTATTATTTGTAGTGAATAAAAAAGCGGATAGCGCATCAGGCGTAGCCTGGGTGTTTGCATTCACAGGCCTCATGGGCGCAGGCCTAGGGCCATTGCTAAACCACTACGCAGCATTACCTAATGGTCCTATGTTAATTATGCAAGCGTTAGGTTCAACTGCATTAATTTTCTTTGGTTTATCTGCTTATGCACTTAATACCAAAAAAGACTTCTCATTTATGGGTGGCTTTTTAACAGTCGGTTTACTGGTGGTAATTGTTGCAAGTATTGTTAATATTTTCATCGGCAGTTCACTGATGTTTATGGTACTTAATGCCGCAGTTGTATTAATTATGTCAGGCTTAATCCTATTTGATACAAGCCGAATCATTAACGGTGGTGAAACGAATTATATCCGCGCTACAGTGTCTTTATACCTAAGCGTGTATAACTTATTTACTTCATTACTGGCCCTGCTTGGCGCAAATAATGACTAATTAAAAAGTTCTGTTAAAATAGCCCCTCTTTAGGGGCTTTTTTTTTGGATTAGTTTTGGCACGATTCGTACTTTCGCTGCATAGCGCACCGTCCGACCACGACACCACACAACGATTATATAAATTTGCATTAGCCTGTCTGGCACAGGGCCACGCTATTGATGCTATTTTTTTGTACCAACACGGTGTTTTCCATGCCAGTGAACACATTAACCTTGCTACAGACGAACTGGCAATTAAATCGCTATGGCAGCAATTACATCAGCATAATATAAATTTAATGCTCTGTGTAACGGCTGCTGAGAAACGCGGACTCAATTTAGCTACCACGGGTGTTTTTAGCGTCGCAGGGCTTGCCGAATTTGCCATGCTTGCCAGTGAAGCCGATAAGTGGGTGCAATTTAAATGATCAACGTACTGGTATTAAGTCAGCATGCTCCATTTGATGATATGCATATCCGTGATGCACTCGACATGACGTTAATATTTGCTGCTATTGAACAAAATATTAGTTGGCTATTCACAGGCCCTGCTGTTCTTGCTTTGAAAAAAGGCCAAGAAGCTGAATCGCTTGGCTTAAAAAACTACTTTAAAAGCATTAAAACGCTCGAAATTTATGATGTAGAAAATATCTACGTATGTGAAAAGTCATTAATCGATTACAATTTAGATATTAACGACTTGATCATTGAGGCAAAAGCGTTAGATTTTAAAGCACAGCGTAATTTAATTACTCAACAACAACAGGTGATTAATTTATGAGTACTTTACATATTTTTTCAAAACCAATTAGCTATTATGATAATGCCAGGCTGGTTAACTTGATTCAGCCACAGGACAAGGTATTGTTGGTCAGTGATGCTTGTTACTCAATAAACCTTTATCGCCAGCTAGCAGCATCTCTTTTAGTATTAGCTGAAGATGCTTCGGCACGGGGGATCGATATTGTAAAACCCGATGAGTGCCAAAATTATGCTGACTTTGTTGCATTAACTCTTTCCACTTCGCAATCTATTACTTGGTAACACATGCTAGAATTTAATCAACAACACATTGAAACGGATAAACAAGGCTACCTGCTCGATCACCAACTTTGGACACCTGCCCTCGCCCCGGTTTTAGCAGAGCAAGAAAGCATTATACTCAGTGAACAACATTGGGAAGTGATAAACTTTGTACGTGATTTTTACCTTGAATATAATACCAGCCCAGCAATAAGAATGCTGGTAAAAGCCATGGCTAAAGCACTGGGTGAAGATAAAGGTAACAGTATTTACTTGTATAAGCTCTTCCCAAAGGGCCCTGCCAAACAAGCGACCAAAATTGCCGGTTTACCCAAGCCTGCTCGGTGTATTTAACCATGACATCTAATAAGCCAATAAATAGACGTAATAGCGGCCGAAGTTTTAGCCGTGATCTTACTCGACAAAAACCGACAAAAGCGCATAATAAACGAGAAGTTAAACAACAAATACCTTTAGCTGAACGTAAAATTGTTTTGTTTAATAAGCCATTCGATGTGTTATGTCAGTTTACAGATGAAGATAACCGTAAAACCTTAGCAGACTTTATAGATATAAAAGGTGTATATGCTGCTGGAAGGCTCGATAGAGACAGCGAAGGGCTATTACTATTAACTAATTGTGGTAAATTACAAAATACTTTAACAGCTCCGCATAAAAGAACCAGTAAAACATATTGGGTTCAAGTTGAAGGAGAGCCTACAGATGAGGCAATTGATGCATTATGTAAAGGTGTAGAACTAAAAGATGGTATGACATTACCAGCCAAGGTCGAGCGTTTACACCCCCCCCATTTGTGGCCCCGCACGCATGCGGTTCGTGAGCGAAAAAACATTCCTACTAGCTGGTTAAGTATTACACTCAGCGAAGGTAAAAACCGCCAAGTTAGACGTATGACAGCACATATAGGTTACCCTACACTTCGTTTAATACGCTATCGAATTGGTCAATATACGCTAGATAACATTAAAAATGGCGAATACCAATTACTTCAAGGTGAGTAGCTTATGCATCGCTTAATCAATATAAGCGATGCTATTTCGTCCTTGCTGTTTGGCCTTGTATAAAGCCTGATCTGCGCCTTCTAAAAACTGAATATAATTTGCTCTTAGTGCGCTTGAATGAATCGTATTAATTCCTATACTGACAGTAATTTCGTTGGTTTGCCCAAACTTATGCGGCAAACTCAATGTTTTGAGCTCTTGTTGTATCTTTTCAGCTACTTGACGCGCCCTTTCTCGTTGACTTGTTGGTAATATAACCACAAATTCTTCGCCACCATAACGCGCTACAAAATCGTCATTTTCACTGGCTGCACTACATATAGATTGCGCGACTTGAAATAAACATTCATCACCCGCTAAGTGACCGTAAGTATCGTTATAGTTTTTAAAGAAGTCTATATCAATTAACAAAATAGAGAGTGGCTGGTTATTCTGAATAGCCTTATTAAACTCTTGTACTATTTTCTCATCAAAACGCCGGCGGTTAGCTATTTGGGTGAGTGAATCTAAAAATGCCATATCACGAAGAATATCTTCAGCTGCAATTTGTTGAGTTGCATCTTTAAAAATCGCTAGTAACTCATTTTCAATCACGATACCGGAAATTTCCATGGTAATTGTTTGACCATTTTTACAAGTTACTTGGTAATGTTTTGGTTGAATATCGGTGGCATGATTTTTTGCATATTCAAGGGCCGATTGCCACGTTTCTAGTACCCACTCACGATATTCAGGATCTGGATAAGCTTTTTGCCACCAAACTTTAAGAGTCGGTACGTCCTCAATTGTATAACCAAATACATCTACGAATCGTTGATTAATCCTGATAACGTCACCCGTAACCATACTGACATTACACAACGGGATCGGCACTTGGATGAATAAATTTGCATAATGACTGAGCTCATGCTGTCTAAGTGGCTGGGTATTACCATGAGTAAGATGGGTTACATTTTGAATTTCAACCGGTAAATTTGTAACTACTTTGCTTTGCATAAGATATACATAAGTCCACTCATGCCACCAACCATGCAGTATTTCGACAAGTAGCCTGTGCTGGGACGATTGACTCATCATCTGCTGTTTCAAATCATTGAATAACAAATTAATATTATTAATTAATTCTTTATTGTATAAACTACTTGTTATACGATTTTCAAATAATGAGTATGCTTTGTTTCTCAAATCACTGTTTACATTAGTCGCGTTATGCTTAATTTTTTCGCAATCATCCACACTAAAGTATTCAATTAATGAACACAGTGACTGTTTAATAAAGATAGAATCCATTTAATACCCTGACTTCGGTAGAAATCCCCTGCTGAGGACGTATATATCAAGCTTGAACGCGTTCCAAACATAGTTTACCAAGCAAAATCTGAAGCTATAAAATATCAATCTTCTCAAAAATAAAGCCCCCTTGATACCACCTTTACAAAAAATTTCATAAGGACACCATCAAATTAACTTAAACCCAATAAATTATTACCTACGCACTGATTTTTCCACGTAAATAATTACTAACCGCACTCACAATTTCCTACATATAAAAGCTTCGAAAGAATCCGCATAATACGCTTTACAAAACTAATATTTTGGGTGGCTAGATTTCCTGTTTGCGTGCTATAATCGCGGCCTTTCTAAATCCATTGGCTGGGCGTGGCGTTATTTATTTTATTCCACTTTTGTTTCAGCTTAATGGTAAGTAGTGTAAACGACAGCAACCTGTATAAGCGAAATTATTCATGAGCGAAAATAGTCACATTAAAGTCATCGTTGGTATGTCCGGCGGTGTAGATTCTTCAGTATCGGCTTATTTATTAAAGCAACAAGGCTATCAAGTTGAAGGCCTGTTTATGAAAAACTGGGAAGAAGATGATAATGATGAGTATTGTGCAGCCGCTGAAGATCTAAAAGACGCACAGGCAGTATGTGATAAGCTTGGTATTGAACTACATACTGTCAACTTTGCGGCTGAATATTGGGATAACGTATTCGAATATTTCTTAGCTGAGTATAAAGCTGGCCGCACGCCAAACCCTGACATCATGTGTAACAAAGAAATCAAATTCAAAGCGTTTTTAGAATTTGCTGCAGTTGCGCTTGGTGCTGATTATATCGCAACAGGTCACTACGTTCGTCGAGAGTTACGTGGTGATAAATATGTTATGTGCCGTGGACTTGATGATAATAAAGACCAAAGCTACTTTTTATATACACTTAGTCACGAACATATTGCTCAAACATTGTTCCCGGTTGGCGACATTGCCAAACCTGAGGTGCGCCGCATCGCAGAGGAACAAGATTTAATCACACATGATAAAAAAGACAGCACCGGTATTTGCTTTATCGGCGAACGTAAGTTTAAAGACTTTTTACAAAAATTCTTACCAGCTCAACCTGGAGTTATCGAAGATACCGAAGGCAACAATGTGGGTGAGCATGAAGGACTAATGTACCATACACTAGGCCAACGTAAAGGCTTACTAATAGGTGGAATGAAAGAAGGATCAGGTGAGCCTTGGTACGTTGTTGATAAAGATATTGAACGTAATGTGCTAATCGTAGGACAAGGTAAAGATCACCCTCGCCTATACAGTAACGGTTTAAATGCCAACCAATTAGACTGGGTTGATAGAGTTGGGCCTAAAGGTACCACACGCTGTACTGTAAAAACTCGTTATCGTCAAGAAGATATAAACTGTACGCTGCTTGTTGGTGATGATGGCCTTGCTCGGGTACTTTTTGATGAGCCGCAAAAAGCGGTTACACCTGGCCAATCCGCTGTATTTTATGACAACGAAGTATGTCTTGGTGGCGGAATCATAGATTCGGTGATCAAATAATGAATGAACACCAAGTCATGGCACTGGCCGCAATGTGCCAAGTTGCAAAACAAGTACAAAAAATAGCGCAATACGGAAGCAGTAATGATTACGAACTTGAAAAATTACTTTCAAGTATTGTAGAGACGACACCTGATTCTCCTGCAGATGTATATCAAGGTACAGTAAATTTACGTGCGGGTTATCAGTGTTTAATAGACCAACTCAGCGCCGGTGAAAAAAAAGATGTTGAAATCGTCAAGTATGTTGGCGGTTTAATGCAGCTTGAGCGTGCACTGAGCGCAAAAGCAAGTAGCTTGGCAGAGCTTGGTAAAAGTATAGATGATATAAAACGTCGCCTTGATCATTTTGCGATTACTGATGACACTGTGATTGCAGCACTTGCAGATATATATTCAAAGGTGCTTAGCCCCCTTGGGCACCGAATACAGGTTTATGGCAAGCCTGATTTACTAAAACAGCAATTGATACAACACAAGATACGAGCGCTTTTATTAGCAGGTATTCGCAGTGCTGTATTATGGCGACAAATGGGCGGTAAACGCCGTCATTTTTTCTTAGCTAAAAGAAAAATTATCGCTATTGCAAAAAACCATATTTAATTATCGTTCAAAACTAAAATTTAGGAGTTATTATGGAGCTTTCAGCGTTAACCGCTATCTCTCCGGTGGATGGTCGCTACGGCAGCAAAACCACTGAACTACGCAGTATTTTCAGCGAATTTGGCTTAATCAAATACCGTGTAACAGTTGAAGTTCGTTGGTTGCAAGCACTTGCAGCTGCTGAAGCCATCAAAGAAGTACCGGCATTTAGTGATGAAGCGAACGCTTTACTTAATGCAATCGTTGATAACTTCTGCGAAGCAGATGCACAACGTGTAAAAGACATTGAGCGTACGACCAACCATGATGTTAAAGCAGTTGAATATCTTCTAAAAGAAAAAGTAGCTGATAATGCTGAGCTTCATGCAATCAATGAATTTATTCACTTTGCATGTACATCTGAGGACATTAATAACCTATCTCATGGTTTAATGTTAACCGAAGCACGTGATAACGTATTATTACCTTATTGTGACCAGCTTCTTGACGCAATCAAAGAAAAAGCGATTGAGTATAAAGCTGTACCAATGATGACCCGTACTCATGGCCAACCTGCGACTCCTTCAACCATGGGTAAAGAATTTGCAAACGTGTATATGCGCCTTAAGCGCCAACGTGACCAAATCGCACAAGTACAAATGCTAGGTAAAATCAACGGTGCTGTAGGCAACTACAACGCTCACCTTAGTGCATACCCTGATTACGATTGGCATAATCATGCAGAGCAATTTGTGACAAGCCTTGGCTTAACGTTTAATCCGTTTACAACACAAATAGAACCGCATGATTACATTGCTGAGTTATTTGATGCGATTGCACGTTTTAACACTGTTTTATTAGATTTTGACCGTGACGCTTGGGGTTACATTGCCCTTAATCACTTTAAGCAAAAAACAATTGCTGGTGAAATTGGCTCTTCAACAATGCCACATAAAGTTAACCCGATTGATTTTGAAAACTCAGAGGGTAACTTAGGTCTTGCAAATGCAATCTTTGGCCACTTAGCACAAAAGCTACCTGTTTCTCGTTGGCAACGTGACCTTACAGACTCTACAGTTTTACGTAACTTAGGTGTAGGTATGGGTTATGCACTTATTGCATACCAATCAACGCTAAAAGGTGTAAGCAAACTTGAAGTAAACGAACAGCGTTTATTAGAAGAGCTTGATCAAAACTGGGAGCTACTTGCTGAACCAATCCAAACAGTTATGCGTAAATATGGTATTGAAAAGCCATATGAAAAGCTAAAAGACTTAACTCGTGGTAAGCGTATAAATCAAGAAATCATGGCTGAGTTCATCGATGGCTTAGATTTACCTGCAGAAGCAAAAGTTGAAATGAAAAAATTAACCCCGGCTAATTACATTGGTCGTGCTGTTGAATTTATTGACAACTTAGCATAAAGCTTTTAGCTAAAATGTTTACAAAGCGAAAGGTAGCCCTTTCGCTTTTTTTATTCCTATCGAGTGGTGATCATCATGTATCAATTAACGATTAACAACCTAAGCGAACAAGAATTTTTATCTCAATATTGGCAAAAAAAGCCACTGTTGATCAAACAAGGTTTTACTGATTTTGAAGATCCACTAGATGCAAATGAACTTGCTGGCCTAGCCGTTGAAGAGAGTATTGAATCACGTATTATCACTAACCATAATAACGAATGGTTAGCGCACCATGGCCCATTTGAAGATTTTGAATTACTGACCGAACAAAACTCAACCCTTTTAGTACAAGCGGTTGATCACTGGCACCCTGATGCAGCGCAATTATTAGAGCCTTTTAGGTTTATTCCTAATTGGCGGATAGATGATTTAATGATCAGCTTTTCCACACCCGGTGGCGGTGTAGGGCCTCATCTAGATCAATACGACGTATTTATTATCCAAGGTGAAGGTAAAAGGCATTGGCGTGTTGGCATGCCTGACAGCAAGCTAAAGCAGTTTGCGCAAAATAACTCTTTATTACAAGTTGAGCAATTTCCTGCCGTTATTGATTGTATTTTAGAACCCGGTGATATTTTATATATTCCTCCAGGATGTCCACATGAAGGCTATGCAGTAGAGAATGCCCTGAACTATTCTGTAGGCTTTAGAGCACCCAACCAACAAGATTTATTCTCGAGTTTTGCTGATCATGTTATTGATACCGAAACTGGCAATGTACGTTACCAAGATCAAAACCTACAATTGCGTGAATCTAAAGGTGAGTTAACTAACACAGAAGCGAACAAAATAAAGCAATTATTACAATCACTGCTTGATGATGAGCACTTACTCAAGTCGTGGTTAGGAAACACAGTCAGCCAGCCAAAACATGAAATGGATTTAATGCCACCAGAGGAGCTATACAGTCAAGCACAAGTTGAGTTATTAATAGCAGATCCTGATATTTTATTTGAACGCTTAGGTGGCACACGCGCAATTTACCAAGCAACTGATAATAGCATCATTTTTAGTGTTAATGGACAAAACTATACTTTGCCACTCGAAGATTTAACGGCAGTAAAATGCCTCACAGATCAGATTCAAGTGACTGCTAATGAGTTAAAAAGTTCAAAAAATAGTTTATTATTTATACAAACCTTTACTACACTGTTAAATGAGGGCATTTGGTTTTGCTAAAGGTAGGTTTCTATGAGCTATCATATCGACAAGGTAGAGTGGAATACAGGTAAGGATTTACTGCAACAAATTAGAGAGCGGGTATTTGTTTGTGAACTACATATACCTAAACACGTTGAGTTCGATAGTTTAGATTATAATGCCCTGCACGTGTTAGTAACCGATGATTGTCAAACACCTGTTGCAACTGGGCGCTTATGTAGTGATGGCTTAATTGGTCGAATTGCTGTTTTACCCGAGCACCGTAACCGCTCGGTATATAAATCTCTACTAACTTACATTGTCAATCTAGCACATCAACAAGGCTATGATAGCGTAAGCATAAACTGCATATTAAATGAAGTAGAACGCTTTAAACGCAACGGTTTTGAACAACAAGGGGTTGTGTTTATGGAAGCTGGTATCCCCCGCCAACGAATGCAATGCCCTATCAGCCAGTTCGATACTGAACCATTTACCTTAGTACATTAAAAAAGCGAGCCAATTGACTCGCTTATTCGTCTTGAATATCTCCAAGTCAGCTTGGCTCATTTACCCACAGCTCTTCTTTTTCATACATTTCATAAATACCGTGAGCGCGGTTAATTAATAAGTTTGCAAAATCGACCTTTGTTTTATCACCAACGCCTGTTTGCATTATTTGATCTGCTTTTAATTGCCACTGTAAAGAAAAATAGCGTAAAGCATCCCTTGCGTTTCCTGCAGCATTTTCATGTGCATGGTCTGTTGGCAAACGCCCTGTAATAACCCAATATTTTTTTCCATCTTGTGCTTTAAATTTCCACAATGCGCAAAGTGGCGCAATAAAGCGGCTTTCTTTTTCAATTAAACTTTGCGGCATGACACCTTTTTCGGCTAGATGCTTTTGTGCATTTTGAAAGCATTCTCTTTGCCACATAACACTTTGCTGATGTGCTTGAGCTTGCTCTTCTGCTGTTAGCTCTTTTACTTGTTTTTTTGGTGTTTGCTTTGTTGGTTCTTGACTCATTTTACTTATTCTCTTTTACAACATTTCGACACTTTAAGTGCTAACCAGCTCAGGTGCAAGTGTAAAACGATTAACAAAGGGATATTAAAATAAAAACTGTCCCTCTAATTCAAAGGTACAAAGGCTCTATGTTGCTATCTATTTATTTACATATTACCAATAAGTCTAATTCAAGCACAAAAAAAACCACAATTGGTTAACCTTTTGGTTGACAAGACACCATACCATTGACTACATTTGATGCAGTCACAAATTAAGACATCAATATTTAAATTGGTAATAACGTGATTCAACATGTTTCAACACACAACCTATAAGAGATCGGCATGAATATTAAATTAAATAAAATAAGTTCCGTACTTTACAACAAAAGCTTAATGTCAACTCGTAGCACTGCAATGCTCAGTGCTGCACTTGTAGCAATGCTATCTACATCAACGTTTGCTGCAGAAGAAAACCAAGAACAGCAAGCAAGTGCCGACAACGAATTTGAAGTTATTGAGGTAAGAGGCATTTTAGGCAGCCTTAAAGCGGCTTCACTTATAAAGCGTACAGATGGCCGCATTGTTGATGCCATCGTTGCTGAAGATATTGGTAAGTTACCTGACAATAATATTGCAGAAGCCCTACAACGTATTACAGGTGTTTCAATCAATAGTGATTTCGGTGTTGGTGACAGTGTTTCAATTCGTGGTTTACCGCAAAACCGCGTTGAATTGAATGGCCGTTCAACAGTGGGCGACTCTCGTGACGGTATCAGCTTACAGGATTACCCTTCTAGCTTCTTAAAAACTGTTGAAGTTGTTAAATCCCCAACTGCTGATATGATTGAAGGTGCCTTAGGTGGTACGGTTAGCTTAAAAACAGTTCGTCCACTTGAGTTAGACAAATTAACAGCAGCAATGTCTATCGATGCAGAATATGCTGATAAAACTGAAAATGTAGCACCTATATTTAGTGGGTCAATTGGTGATAACTGGGATTTAGGTGATGCAGGCTCGTTTGGTGCCATTGCAATGATCTCTTATCAAGATCGTGAGATTCGTCAAGACGAACACTCTAGCCGTGTTAAACCACAAGATATTGAAATTAATGGTGAGCCGGGTAACACACCAAGTGGTAACGCAATTGTCCGTGACGAACATAGCATTGAACAATACGTAGAAAACCGTGAACGTACTGCACTGGCATTATCATTACAATGGGCGCCTGAGTCTGGCAATGGTATGGTTTACCTTGACTTAAGTGGAACCAAGCGCTCAGGTGAGCAATCTGGTAACTCAATATTAGGTGTTGTAGGTTCACTTTCTACTGACGCCAACACAACACAGGATGCTAACGGTGTTAACAACTACACCTTAACGAATGAATTTGCTATTCCAAAAGCATACAGTGACTTTCGTGATACTGAATCATTTTCGAATGCATTAGGTGCAGAGTGGAACTTAACTGACTCAATTAAAATTTCTGGTGAGATTGCTATTGCTTCTTCTGAAAGTGTACGACCTGATTCAGAATTCACTTTACGCCCAATTGAAAAATCAACCTACGAAGCAAGTGGCGGTGTTGATTTAGTGAACCACCTTTATGATGGTGCTTTTTCACAAATAGGCAACCAATTGCCAAGCATTATTCATTCAGATCCTAGCGCATTTACTGATCCGCAAAACTTAGCATTGCGTACCTTCAAAACAGAAGACAGACTCACTGATAATGAAGAAACAGCGGTTCGTTTTGATATTGAAATGTTTGAACCGCTAAACGTAAGCTGGCTCTCAAAAGTCAAGGCGGGTGTGCGTGCTACTAACCGTGATTTTGAATATGAGCAATACAAAGTAGAAATCAAAGATATCTACAAAAATGCATTTAATAGCTCAGATGGGTCACAAGCAACAATTTGGACAGATGATTATAACGAATTATTCCCTGAAAGCTTTACTGTGATGAGCCACGACAACTCGTTTGACCAATTAGGTCAATCTGGTCAAAACGATTTGTTAACGTTCTTAAGCTATAACGGTCTTTCAAACGCTTCTAATACATTTGATCAGTTACAAACTTTACTTGCTGGTACAACCCTAGCAACCACTGGCTCACTTGCTGATAATAAAGAATTTCAAGAAAGCGCATACCGCAATGTAGTAGAAGACACTGCTGCCATTTATGTATCTGCTTATTTAGACTTTGATTACATTACTGCCATTGTTGGTGGTCGTTATGTAACAACAGATTTAGAGTCAAGCGTTTACTTAAATGGTGAAAAAATTACAGGTGAAAATGACTACAGTGATTTTTTACCAAGCATAAACGCAACTTATAATTATTCAGAAGATACATTATTCCGCTTTGCTGCTGCAAAAGTTATGCGTCGCGCTGACTTTAATCAGTTAAGCCCTGCTTTTGATGTAAACAATGATATGACAGGTGCAACTCAAGGTTCTATCGACTTAGAACCATACCGTGCAACACAATATGACCTGTCAGTAGAGCACTACTTTGGTGAAGGTAACGTACTTTCGTTCGCTGTTTTCTACAAAGATGTTGAATCGTTCTTAAGTAATGAAAGCAGCTGCGTCGCAGCTTCAGGTACTGTCACTGGTCAAAACGTAACTCAGTGGAACCAAGTTTGCCAGCTAGACACAGCAGGTGTATCTCAGTCAAATATGGTTTACTCTGATGCTACAGAATACCCGAATGACGCAGATGGCTTTGCTCATGTTGAAGGCTTACGTGACCAAGGTTTAACGGGTATCGATACTGTTAAAAACGTAAATGGTGAGAACGGGACAGTTAATGGTTTTGAAGTTGGTTATCAACAATTCTTTACCAGCTTACCAGGTGCATTTTCTGGCTTAGGTATTAATGCAAACTACACTTATGCAGACAGTGAACAACCAAATGGTAACCCACTGTTAGATATTTCTAAAAACACTTATAACATTCAACTGTTTTGGGAATATGAAGGTGTATCAACTCGCCTAGCTTACAACTATCGTGACAGTTTCTTAGATACTGAAAATGAAAAACGTGTTGAAAACATCAACTCTACCGGTGGTATTTCTGAAGATGGCACTGTATATGGCAATAACTACCGTGATGACCGAGGTCAACTAGACTTCTCAGCTAGCTGGGATATCAACGAAAACTTCACTTTAGTTGGTAGTGCTACAAACTTAACAGGTGAGCCATCTATCTACTTATCTGAACTAGGTGGTGCATGGAAATACACTGAAGCTGACCGTCGTTATAGCTTAGGTATTCGCGCTAAGTTCTAATACACAATTAATACGTAGTTCTTCTCCCTCTGCGTATTAAAAATATTGAGTGTGAGTGCAAAGGCGAAGTCTAAAATTTAGGCTTCGCCTTTCTTCATTTCTTTAATTGAATTTTCAGTGAGTAATTATGAAACTATATTTAGGTCTCCCCTTCAGTTGTATATTAGCTTTCGCAGCCCCCGTACAAGCAAAATCAACATGGTTACTAATCGACAATTTTGAAAGTAATGCGCTTAATTGGACTAAAGCAGATACTCAAAACGACACGAAGCCCTATATTAAGAATCCACAAATTACCGAAATACGAGCTGAAAAAACGGGGCATGACACTAATCATTTTTTGATTAAAAAGCCAGCTGAAGAAGGAGTCATAGGTAATCGCAAAGCACTGAGTTTTTACCCGTTACCAACAGCCGTTGCTGTGGGTGAAACTGTGACCTTTTACACCCGAATAAATGTTGAAAGCTTTCCGAACAATCACGCTTTTGGCCTTAGTAATTTAGAGCCAGCACAAATAAAGCAACACGGTTACGATGCCTTTGAAGCCACATTACGCGTGACTGATAAAGCAGAATCCAACGGGCTTAAAAATGATGGTGCTTTAATGGTTAAAACAGATGCTGGCTATAGCAATATTCAGAACTACTCAATGGCCCAATCGGCAAAACCATTAAAGCCCGGTAACTGGTACGAAGTTTGGTATGTGGTAAACAATGCTACAGTCAATAATGGTGGTCAGCAATACGATGTATATGTAAAAGGCGGTGAATTTAATCAGCAAACCCTAGTATATAAAAGTGCTACATTTAGAATGAAACGTGAAAAACCACTCATCTACTTTTTAGCTAACTGCAATACTGGACCAAAGAAAAAGCCTTATGGCAATGGTGGCCTCAAATACGACGACCTTTACATGCGCGCAGGCAAGGAGTTATCAAGGCCATTTTAGAACATAAGTAATAGTGTGAATGAAGCATTTATTACAATTGTTTACTTTTAAACATGCAACCTAATTGATTTCTATTTATATAACATGAATAATGCCGAACCCAATTCGGGAAATCATAATTATAAAATGGAAACTATATGAAAAACCTAATAAAAATAACATTATTGGCCACAACATTTGTTGCTATTCAAGGCTGTGCACCGAGCAGTTACAAAATTACTGCGCCAGTAACTTCAACGAATCAATACCATGTTGAGAATGCGCCTAGCCACACACTTCACTTTTCAGATAAACGAGACACCTCAAAAAAGTTCAATCATGGTGTTCTAAAAGCTGATTTAGTACTCAACGACAAGCCATTGCAGCCTATATCGTTTTTACAAGAACATGTTGTTCTAGAGCTACAAGCTAGAGGCTTACCTGCAAGTGTACTTGATACCAGCGATACTGAAATCCGTGTTAACACTCTTAATATGCGAAATCATAGAACAAACGCTTACACGCCGTTTATTACATTTACCATGTTAAGCGCTGATATTGTTACGCCAGAACAAACAAAACGTGTTGCTGTTTATGTTAAGCGTGGAAAAGTACCTGTATGGAGCTTTGATGAAATTATTGAACCTACACTTAATCAACCTATTGATGTTTTAGTAAAAGAGCTATCAGCCAAAATTAACCAAACTTTGTATAAACAGCAATTGGCAGATAAAGACGTACAAGCACTGATTGCAAAAATTAAAGCAAACCTTGATAAAGACATTACTTACCTTGATGTATACCAGCTTGGATTTTCAAATAATCCCTCTGCTGTTGACTACCTTGTAGAGTTAACAAAACATGACGGCGAATATATTCGCTTAGCTGCAATTTCTTCGCTTGGTACTATACACGCTGTAGAACATTTTCAGCTACTCAAAGATTTGTATAAGAACAGCCGAACATGGTCTGATCGCGCAATGGCGCTTAAAGCAATAGGTGATTTAGATACTAGTGAAAGTAGGGTATTCCTAATAAATGCAAAAGAAACATTGAGTGCAGACGATGATAAAGAATCTATTTGGTCAACAGAGTTAATAGACTTATATTTATAATTGCATAGTAAGATTAGGAGTAGCTAGCTCTGGTTACTCCTTATTTATAATTTGTTTTTGCTGTTAAACGGTTAAAAATCCCAGGAAAAAAACGTTTAATTGTCGGTGCCCAACCACTCAAGCCCTGCCCCACAACAACTTCATCTTTTTGCTTAGCAATAGCCTGTATCATCTTGTTTGCCGCTAATGATACATTCATGCCGTTTTCTATCGACTGCTCCGGCTTATTTTGTGCAACCCCATGTTCATTTAGTGAATTATGTGCAATCGCAGTTTTAATCGAGCCAGGGCAAATAGTTAAACAGTGAATGTTTTTATCTGCTACTTCAGCTCGTAAGCAGTCCATAAAACCAACAACAGCATATTTACTGCCAGAATAACCTGTACGAAATTTTGACCCAACTTTACCTGCAACACTACTAATTGACACAATAGAGCCGCTGCCTTGCTCAACCATAGAAGGTAATACCGCCTTCGTCAGGGCAACTAAACCAAAATAGTTCACTTCCATTAGCTGTCGGTACACAGAAAAATCGTTTTCTAAAAACAAACTACGTTGAGACACTCCACCATTATTAATTAAAATATCAACCTGACCAATGTCATTAATAGCGCTTTTAACGTGCTGTAAAACTTGCTCTGGTTGTGCTAAATCAAGCGCAATAACTCGGTGCTTACCCGTTGCTAATTTTATTTTTAATTGCTCTAACTGATCAACACTACGTGCACTTAAAATTATATTTGCACCTAAATTTGCCAGTTGAATAGCAAGTTCTTGACCAATACCTGACGACGCACCAGTGATCCAAATAGTTTTATTGTTAAAATTCATAAACTCTCTTTAAGGCTTGCTAGCGCCTGCAATATCAATTACCTGCTGCTCAAGCGAACGATAGAAGCCCATTAAAAATAATGCTTCAGCAAGTACAAATAGTGGCCCAATAATTAAGCCTACAATGTCATCAACAAATGCTGGTTTTTTACCTTCATAGTAGTGCCCTATAAATTGCAGCACCCAACCCACTACAAATAAACCAATACTAATAACGAGCCAACCCTTAAGGCTTAGCTGTGCAATCACAATAGCGCCCAAACTAAGCAGCACAAGAATAACCGCCATAATAAGCCCCAGTGACACACTGAGCATTAAGTAATAGACCACGCTTGCGAAAACTACGATTTGCGCGGTATTTATTAAATAGCCAGCAACGGAAAACTCAATACGCGCACATAAACATAAGACAGCAAAGACAATTAATGGAATACCAAAAAAATGTGTAAAGACATTGCGCTTAGAGCGATGATAAAGGGCATATTGACCTAGTTGTTGCTGAAGTGTTTTCATGAGTTACTCTTTTAATTGCAAGAATAAATTCACTGTAGCAAATAGCACCAGGCAAAAATGTCGGCTACCCGACAGTTAGCTATACTAAAATAAATTTAAACAAATGCACTGATAATTTTACCTTTTTCATGTTCAGGTTTTTGCTCTAGTCGCTCTCGTCCCTTTTGATACTCTTGCTCAAGCATACTTTGCAGCTCTTGCATTTTTGCTTGTAACGTCTCAATATCAGCACCTTGTTGTTGCATTTGCTCTGCTAGCTCTTCAATTTGGGCCTTTATTTCATCTATTTTTTCTTTATCAACACCTAAGCGTTGATAAACAAGGGCTTCTTTGGCTTCTTCTAAAAAGCTTTTATCATGAGTTGGCTGTTTTAACTGAGTGGCAAAATCTTGCTGGCCAGGTTTTGCCACATCTTTTATTTGATCTACAGGCTTCACGGGCAAGCTTACTTTAGGTGTAGAAGGCGCACTGTATGGCTCTAAGCGATATTGGTTGTTAAACGTAAGTGATGACATTACTTAAGCTTCCTGCTTTATTTGACTGTATGCATAAATAAAGCAATTATGACGCCAAGTTTCCTTTATAGGGGCGGGTTCAGGTTATCTCCTAATGCAGACTTGTCTAAGATCTCAATACGTTGGTAATACAAAGCAATCAAACCTTGTTTACTCAAGGCCTGAAGGATCTGATTAATTGTTTGCCGTGTTAAATAAGTTATATCTGCCAACTGTTGTTGCGATAGATAAACATTCGAGCTGTTAGAGTCGAATGCTGTTAACATCAACAGATATTTACTAACCTTTTGCTGCGCCGATAACAGTGCTTGATCTTCCAAAGACGAAAATAACAATCGTACTTTTTGCGACAATAAAACGCCAAAATCCTGCCAATAGGTAGGGTGCTCACTCAACAACTTACTTAATGCGCGCTCACTTACATGCACAAGCCTAAGTGTCGTTTGGGCATATACATCATGAGTACGGCTACCACCATCAAACAATGCGACTTCGCCAAACCAAACAGCTTGAGGAATAAAACTTAAGACAGCTTCCTTGCCCTGAGCGTTAATACCACTGACTCTTGCTACACCACTGATAACACAATACACACCGCAGTTATTGTCACCGCGTAAAAATAAAGATTCTCCAGAGTTTAGTTCAACTATTTTAGCGTGACTAAGTAAGTCATGCTGCAAGCAGTTACCACAACTGTTAAACCAATTTCCTTGGTTAATTATCGCACGGTCCTGTTCATTGAGCATGGTTTACTCTACATTGATATTAATACACTAATAATAAAAGGGATCAGCATGTTACACAAAGTTATTTATAGCAGCCTAATACTAGGCACTCTAGCAACGCCCTGTTTTGCCAGTGACATCAATACAGAGCTTAAAAAAGCAAATACCAGCGTAAGTGAAAAAGTGATTACGTGGCGTCGGCATTTGCACCAGCACCCAGAGCTCAGTAACCGAGAATTTGAAACGGCTAAATATGTTACAAAGCATTTAAAATCCCTTGGACTTGAAGTACAAACAGGTATTGCCCATACCGGCGTAGTAGCTAAATTGAAAGGCGGCAAAAAAGGGCCACTTGTTGCACTGCGTGCTGATATGGATGCCTTACCTGTTACTGAGCAAGTCGATTTACCTTTTGCCTCAACACAAACATCAACCTATCGTGGTAACGAAGTGGGCGTAATGCATGCCTGTGGCCATGATAACCACGTTGCAATACTCATGGCTGTAGCCGAGTCTTTAGTCAAAATTAAAGATGAATTAGCGGGCGAGGTGCTTTTTGTATTTCAACCTGCCGAAGAGGGTGCGCCAGAAGGTGAAGAAGGCGGCGCAGAGTTGATGCTCAAAGAAGGTCTATTTAAACAAAAACCTGATGCTGTATTTGGATTACATGTGACCAGCTCGTTAAATACAGGCCAAATTGGTTTTCGTGAGGGCCCATTAATGGCCAGTGAAGATTCATTCACTATTAACGTTCAAGGGCGCCAAACGCATGGTTCACGCCCTTGGAACGGTGTAGACCCAATAGTTGCTTCATCACAAATCATCATGGCCACGCAAACCATTTCATCACGCCAAGTTGATGTAACTAAAGCCCCTTCAGTAATCTCTTTTGGTGCAATTAATGGCGGTGTTCGCTCTAATATTATTCCTGATAGCGTAGAGCTCATTGGCACAATACGCACCTTTGACCAAACAATGCGAGCCGACATAAAAGAGAGATTAGTTAAAACAGCCGAAATGGTTGCACAGTCAGGGGGAGCCAAAGCCGATGTGCATATTGATCACGGCTACCCTGTTACTGTAAACGACATTGCATTAACTCAAAAAATGGCCCCAACACTCGCTAAGGTGGCTGGAGCTGACAACATAATCACTACTGACTTAATCACTGGCGCAGAAGATTTTAGCTACTACGCTCTTGAAGTACCTGGTTTATTTTACTTTTTAGGCGTAACACCACAAGGTCAAGACGCAAAAACAGCACCGAGTAATCATTCGCCACAGTTTTTTGCCGACGAAAAAGCACTGCAGCTAGGAATCGATTCTATGACTCAGTTAGTTGTTGATTACCTACAGTAACTATTAGTTTAATACCATCGCAGTAGCTTTGTGAAATACGACTACTGCTATTCAGCATAAATAAATACTCCATGAGCTAAGCTTTTTCGCGAATACAAAACGAGGAAAGGATACCAAGTGACAGCAGAATATTTTAATTTTCTAAGTTTAATAGGCGTCGCCTTTTTTGCTATTTCTGGCGCGTTACTTGGGCACGATAAAGACATAGGTGGCTTTGGCGTAGTTGTTGTCGGCACTGTCACAGCCTTGGGCGGCGGTACATTACGTGATGTACTGCTTGATCAACCCATATTTTGGATTGCAGAACCCAATTATTTATATGCCACTTATGGCTCTATATTTATAGCCGTTATGTTTATTCGCTACCTACCTGATGTGTCGAACTATTATATGTTATTGGTTGATGCCGTTGGCATGGCTATTTTTAATATAGTCGGCATTGAAAAAGCCCTTATAGAAGGCACCACCATGATAGTCGCGATCACCATGGGCATGACCACAGGTATTTTTGGTGGCTTAATGCGCGATGTAATATGCCGTGAAGTGCCACTTGTGATGCGCGACGAACTTTATTCTACCACCTGCTTTTGTGGTGGTCTTACCTACGCTGCACTGTTTTTACTCGAAGTAAACTACATATGGTGTATTATTGGCTCGCTCTTTGTCACCGTTTTTTTAAGGCTCAGCGCCCTACATTGGGGCTGGCAACCGAATATATTTAGAAAAAGAACGGTGAGGAAATAGGTTCTAGGTTCTAGGTTCTAGGTTCTAGGTTCTAGGTTCTAGGTTCTAGGTTCTAGGTTCTAGGTTCTAGGTTCTATCGTGAATCATGATGCGAGAAAAGCAATACGCGTATATTTATTCTTGAGGCCATGGTTATGTAGAATGGCTTTTAGTTGATGCACTAAAAACTATTAATGGCTAGTGAAACAATTAGCAAATTAAATCTGTTAGCCTTTGTTCTTAGATTTTATAAGAAACTTTACTGCTCCAAAGTAAACAAATGGTGCCATTACATATAAAACTAACAGTGAATCAAAAACTAAGAGCCAGGTTAAGATAACTGATTTGTCTTTTGAGTCACATAGCTCTCGAAATAAAATGCTAAAGCAATCGCCATCAATTGAAGTCAGAATATATACTGCGATGCACAGTAGAACCAAAGCTATAAATACCCTTTTGAGCATTTCATTTCGGAGCTTTTTATTGGGTTTAACTTTCAAACATTTCTCCAAAAAACCTTACTCAACTGAAAATATAAGTATGCTGAGTACTGTAGCTTCTAATGACTTACTAACTTAACCCTCGCTAACTCGCAAACTGAAACAATCACAGCTAAAGCAAGTTCCCACATAATAAACTTAACACCGCGCTAGTCTCTAACCTCGCTAACTTAACCCTCGCTAACTCAACCTAGCCAACCTCTCATACAACCCTGATGCGCGGCTGACTGATTTACTCATGGCCATGAGTAATACTTTTTTGTCGGCCACCAGCTCAAATGTATGTTTTGCACGGGTGATACCGGTGTAGACCAATTGGCGATTTATACCTGCCGTTGCTTGGTTTGCAGGGGGTAAAACCATGGCGGTGTAGGCAAATTCTGAGCCTTGTGATTTATGTATGGTCATTACATACACTTTGTCATGGGCTGGGAGTCGTGCGGGTGAAAATGCCCGTTCATTGCCCTGCTCGTCTATAAATACCGCTTTTAGCTGCGCGTTTTCATCGTGCAGTAAAATACCAATATCGCCGTTAAACAGTTTTAATTGGTAGTCGTTTTGCGCAATCATAATAGGTAAACCTAAATAATGGCGGTTATTTGCATGGGTATTGATTAAACCAAGGTTATGTAATTGCTTTTCAATGCGAAGGTTTAAGCTGTTTACGCCATAATCACCTTCACGCACGGCGGCGAGTAATTGGTATTGAGTAAATGCTTGATGAATGTCTGCACTCGGCGCTCCTTGTTTAATGAGGTTTAAATACTCACTGTAATGACTAGCAGCGCTTTGCACCAGTTTTTCAATTGGCTTAGTGACAATATCGTAATCTAAAATAACGTCGTTAAATTTACCTGAATAGATTTCCTGCTCAACATAATTGAGCTTACCGCTATTGTTAGTGTTAACCGCAAAAGCCAGCTCGCCAATGCCGCTTTTAGCATCAAAACGATAACTATGTTGTAAAAACGCAATGCAATCGGCCAATGCAAATGAGCTTTGTTGTGGTTGAAGCTTTTGCTCGCCTTTAAAACACAGCTCATTAAGCTCAGTGCAGCGCGTACCAGAATAACTCGGCGTTTGCCCAAGAGATAATCCTTGGCATAAGTCGCTCATTACACTGCCCGTATCTACCGACGCTAATTGGTCTTTATCGCCGAGCAATATTAACCTTGCGCGAGCGGGTAATGCCTCGATTAGTTTAGCCATCAGTGATAAATCAACCATCGACGCTTCATCAATGATCAATACATCAACGTGCAATGGGTTACTGCTGTTATGTTTGAACTTATTGGTAAAGGGTTTAACTCCAAGCAAACGGTGAATAGTTTGCGCCGTTTGCGGAATATTTGGCTCAACATGATTTGGTATCAGCGCTTTTAATTGCTGCTTAGCCCCTAAAATAGATTCACTTAACCGCGCGGCAGCTTTACCTGTTGGGGCCACCAGCTTTATGCTTAACGGCGCACTTTGGTACAGTGATTGTAATATGGCTAATAGCTTAGTTACTGTGGTAGTTTTACCAGTACCGGGGCCGCCAGTGATAACACTAAAGCCTTTTGTGGCCGCCATAGCGCAGGCTACTTTTTGCCAATCGAGCCCTTCTTGGGGGGCTTTATCTTCGGGGAAATAGTCATTGAGCAACTTAACAAGCGCTGCTTCGTCTATTTTAATTTCACGCTTACTCATAGCTAATAAGCGTGAAGCGAGCGTTTGTTCATATCCTGCAAGGCGGGCAAAGTAGAGCCTAGTACCAAATAAACACAATGGTTGTTGCTCACCCACACTTGGGTGCGACTCTAAACAGCGAACCGCTTGCTGAATATCAAACGCATCACTAAATGGGCTAACTGTATCGGGTGTTGAACCTTGCGCTTTATTAAAGTCAGACTTTCGTAAGTTAAATGGATTTTGCCAATTTACATCATCTAGATTTAAACAGCTGTGCTGGCTTTGCCCTGCTAAGCACAGCAGTAAAATTAAATTAAATACATCACTATTATCAGCACCGCTTGCTACATGCTCGGTTAAAAGCTCAGCGAGTTTTACATCAACTACTCGCATGCGCCCTTCACTTACTAAATAGTCAATTAACGGCACAGTAACTACTGTGCTATCAGGCTCCGCAGCTAATAATGGTAAATCATTTATTGCATCGACTTCGCTCATGATGCTTCTCCTTTTTTAATCGCGGGTTGAGTAAATAAGCCATCTAAAATAGCCACTTGCTCAGTGGTGAGTTTATTAAAGAAGATACCTTTACCTTCACCCATCCCCCGTAAAAAGGTGTAATACACGCCGCCTAAGTGCTGCTCTGGGCTGTAGTTTGCAATGCGCTGTTTTAACAAACGGTGCAACGCTACTGTGTAAATTAAATACTGCAAGTGGTATTGATGGCTGCTCATGGCTTGCTCAAGAGAGTCTTGCTCGTAGTCGCTTGGCATGTTCCCTAAGTAATTCGATTTATAGTCCAAAATATAATACTGCCCTTCAAAGCAAAATATTAAATCGACAAAGCCTTTTAATAAGCCTTTAACATTCAAAAACTCTAGGTTGCTTTGGTTAAAACCAAAATGCTTTATAAGCACTGCATTGAGCTGTTTGGCGTTTAGGCTCTCTAGGGGTAAATTAAATTCCATTTCCACTAAGCAATCACTCGGTGGCAGTACACTTAAGCTTAGCCCTTCGTTATTAAGTGGGCATTGTAGGGCGCTGAGTATCCACTGCTCCGTGGTTTCTTGCCAACTGCTATCGATGTGATATTTGTTTAAACTT
Organism: Pseudoalteromonas sp. APC 3893; assembly: GCF_030408095.1. Classification (NCBI taxonomy): domain Bacteria; kingdom Pseudomonadati; phylum Pseudomonadota; class Gammaproteobacteria; order Alteromonadales; family Pseudoalteromonadaceae; genus Pseudoalteromonas; species Pseudoalteromonas sp. APC 3893. Next base: position 655,984 of record NZ_JASDCD010000001.1, on the reverse strand, counting down.
TTTTCTACTACACACGCGAGATTTTGTTCATCGTTGCTTGGGTGTGTTATGGGGCTGGTAAAATCAATTTGCTCAAAAATTTCATGTAAGCAGCTACCTGGTTTTGCGCCTTTAGGGAAACTGTATGGCGATTTAACGTCTTCTTGCTCTGCAGCAAATTCGTCTTTTTCGTGATCTTCGTCACTGCGTCCAGGTTGAATATAATCAGTGTGTTTTTTAAAGCTCAAGGCACTAAAGCTAGTGGCACGCCAATCTTTTTCAATGTCTACGGTCACATTATTAACGTTGAGATTGTGCTTTGAGCTTTGCGTTGATGCCAATTGCAACGTGCCCTGCTCTAGCAACTGTTCACTGGTAAATTCTGTGTATTGCATCGCTTGGTTTTCATCGCAGAATGCTTTTAGATGATTTCGCCACACTTCGCTACTGGTAATATCAAGCCCTGCAAATAAAACATGACCCAATGAGCTACTTTGTATAGCAAGTCGCTTGCTTTGCCCTTGCCCTAAGTTATAAATGCCAATGGCGCAAAAATGAATGGCTCGCGTGAGTGCCACGTAGAGTAAGCGTAAATCTTCTGCTAGGCGTTCTTGCTCAGCTTTTTGCAGTGCATCGTCGGCTTTACTTAAATCGTAAATAAGTTGCCCATCTTTATGATACAAAGCCTCTTTAGTTTCACGGTAACCACTGGCAAATGGCATAAACACCAGCGGGAACTCAAGCCCTTTTGATGCATGCATGGTCACAATACGCACTAGGTTTGCGTCACTTTCAAGGCGAACTTGTACCGCCTCACCATCTTGTTGGCTCACCTTTTGCGCAAACCAACGCAATAGCCTTAATGTACCTTCAAGCTCAATTTGCTTTTGTTGCAGTATTTCACTTAAATGGCGGTAATCGGTGAGCCAGCGTTCTACGTTATAGCCTAAACCTTGCCATTTCGCGCTTAGTTGATTGTGGCTTAACAGGTGCTCTAGCATCGCCATGGCGCCTTGTTTATGCCACATTGCAGTTAAGGAGGAAAAAAAGTTAAGGTACGATTGCCACTTTTCTTCATCGTCAGCCAGCGCATAAATCTCGTTATAACTTAAACAAAACAGCGGTCCTGCCAATACACCGCGCAGTAATGATTCATTATATTGGCCATGCAATGCGGTTAAAAAGTTAAGTAAATGATGACTAAGCTCTTGGCTAAATACACTATCGCGAGATAAATACACACTGGCAATTTTCGCGTCGCTCAGTGCTTTTTTAATGATTTGAGCTTCTAATCGGTCGCGTACCAAAATACAAATATCAGCAGCGGTTACCGGTGTTTCACCAATGCATGCACGCCCTTCTTGTGCTTGGTTGAGTAAGGTGACAACTTTGTTAGCAAAATGACTTGCTAAATGATGCTGCCCAACGCCTTTGTTGGTGGGTTTTTTACTGTCATCGGCAGCTGTGTCGTTGAATACACAAAACTCAAAAGCCTTGGCGGGTTTACCATCGATTAAAAATGATTCATCGGTCTTTTTACCTTTGGCTGCAACCGGATTAAATGGAATGGCCTCATTATAAATAAAGCTGTTATCGTGCTTGGCAAATAGCTTATTTACACTGCTTACCACATCACTACTTGAGCGAAAGTTAGTGCCTAATGTGAATTGTTGTTCCTGCGTAACTGCATGCTTTGCGCCAATATAGGTGAAAATATCTGCGCCCCTAAAGCCATAAATCGCTTGTTTAGGGTCGCCAATCATCGCAAGTGTAGTATTTTCTTGGCCATAAATTTTACTAAAAATACCGTATTGAATGGGGTCGGTATCTTGGAATTCATCAATCATCGCCACTGGGAATAACTGGGCTATTTTTTGCGAAAGCGTATTTCCTTGCTCACTGTTAAGTGCACTGTGTAAATTACTTAATAGATCATCAGGGGTGATCACACTTTGCTCTGTTTTACGTTTAACAATGGCTGTTTTAACCCAGCTTGCAGCGTGTTGAACAATGGCTATACCAAGACCTTTGTTAATGGTACTACTGAGCTTTGCAAGCTCATCAAATTGGGGCAGTAATTCATGGCTAAATAAAGGCTGATTCTTTTTATAGTTACCCGGGTCACTTAAGTTTTCAGTGCTCCAAACTTCAAACGAATACTTATTAGTGCCAAATTTAAAAAATAGCTCATCACCACGGCAAAAATCCTCAAGCGCTTGTAAGCTGCCTTTGCGCGCCGGCGTTTTAGAGCCACTAAGCCCTGATGCTTTTACCGCTGCAATAAACTCGCTATTTAAACACGCTTGTTTAAAAGTGGGTATTTTAGCTAAGTACTCTTCACGTGCTTGCCATACATCATCAAGTTTGATCGTAGGAGTAATGAGTGCATTGCCTTTGTTAAGCAAGCTCGATACCTGACTAAACAATGATTCAGGTGCTGGGAAGATATCTAAAATAGCATCAGTTTTTTCTTTATTTAGTGGGTATACAAAAGTACGCCAAAAATCTTTAATGGTCTCAAGAAGAATTTCGCGCTCGTCGAGTATAAATTCTAAATTAAACGCCACGCCAGATTCAAACGCATGTTGTTTGAGCATGCGCTGACAAAAACCATGAATGGTAAAAATGGCCGCTTCATCCATCGATTTTGCCGCGGCATCGAGTAAATCAAAAGCACGGTGTTTATCTTCGATGCTTGCAATGATCTCGCTTACCAACTCATCTTTAGTTTTTAAGCCAAGTAAGGCATCGCGCGCGGCAATTATACGAGCGCGTACTCGGTCTTTAATTTCTTGCGTGGCGGCTTCGGTAAAGGTTACAACCAAAATTTGTTCCACGCTTAGTGGCTTATTTACCTCACAATGCGGATCATCCGTTATTTGCATGCCGAGTAAGTAGCGTAAATACAAACCAGTAATCGTATAAGTTTTACCTGTGCCAGCACTGGCCTCAATTAAACTTTGCCCTGTAAGTGGCATTGTAAGTGGCTTAAGCGCTTGCATAATCGCTCTCCTTAGCGTTATCAATTAATGGCGTTAGGAGTGTATTGCTCCACTTCGTAAATTCTTCTTGGCAATCTAATAGAGATTGCGTAGTTAAACGAATATAAGGGTTTTCTCCCTCGCCGCGGCCAATGTATTGTGGGCTAAATTTAGCAATCGCTTTATTAATATCGCCCTCGGATTTTACGTATTCATAACTACTGGCCGGAAAAAACGCCACTGGCGATTGCCTGAGTGCCGCGTATAAACCAAACCACTGGTTTAATTGTTGCTGTGCGTACTTTGCACTTAATGGCGCAAAAGCGATTTGTTTATCTAAACCTAAAATCAAGGTTTCCACAGGATGGCCCATCACTTGAGCCGTTAAATGATAAATAAAGCCTTTAATTAGGTCTTTGGCTTTAATACTGGCACTTCTGTAGAACACTTGTTTTTGTAAGTAAATATGATTGAGCCACCCTTCAAGCTGGCTGCTTTGGTTATTGCCATCAGCATCTTCACAGTTAAGTGTTAAAGACACTTCAACAGGCTCATTTTTGCCATTAGCAATATGTGCTTTTACTTGCCCTGCAAGCGCGTCAACACGGTGCTCCATACTTTCAAAAATCAAGTCACCCACATTAGCTTGGGGTAGTTCCCCTCGTTGCAGTATTTGTTCACGGCTCAGGGGTCTATCAAAAATGGCCGCTTCAAGTATTTCATCTAAGTAAAAATAACGTTTCAGCGCATCAACACTAAACGGCTCTTCATCTTTGGCCACATCGTTAAACTCAGGTAAGCGTAGACCCAACGTTTGCTGATAAAAGCTTTCATGGGGGTTGCATACACTGCGAATAAACACATCAAGGTCAAGGCTCTCAGGCATTGTCACATCAAGTTTACTAAGTGGCTCAGGAGTTATGGCCTCAGCCGGCAACCATACTGGGTTATAACTATGCTCATCAAACGCTAATTGCGCAGATGATTCCTCGCTTGGCATATAATAGTGGCGATTAAATGGCTGTAGACGCTGCGCTTTTACTAAACAATCTGGCAAGGTTTGCTCGCTTTGCTCAATTAAGGTAAAGCTTCGACCAATGTATTCTAATAACTCACTCACCAGCGTGGATGGCATGCGTGGTTGGTTGTCAAAACACGAACGACCAATGTAACTCATATATAAATTATCGCGGGCACTGAGGAGCGCTTCTAAAAATAGATAACGGTCATCAAGTTTTCGTGATCGGTCACCTTTTTGCTTTTTAGAGTACGGCACTAAATCAAAACCAATGGGTTGTACAGTACGTGGATAGTCGGCATCATTTAGCCCTAGCATACACACAACTTTAAATGGTACGGCGCGCATCGGCATCAGAGTACAAAAGTTAACTTGGCCGACTAAAAATCGCTGGCCAACGCCTTTTTCTTGAATGCCTTGTTTGATTAAATAGCTGACAATACGCTGCGACACCGCTTGAGTGCAATCACCGTTTTCATGATGTTTTTTCAGCTCATCGAGCACTTTTTTAAGTACTAAAAGATCCCAGATATCATCGCTTTCACTTTCATAAATGGCTTCAAGCAGCTCATCTAAAATATCGGCTTTATTAATAAGGGTGTCATCTGGGCTTAAGCGCTCTTTAAATGTTTGCAGTACATCAATAAAATGCACCAATTTATTAAGTGTATCGAGTGCCATACCTTCGACTTCATCGGCGCTGTAAATACCCTCAAATGGGATTTGCTCATCGCGCTGTGCTATACCGAGCAGTAAACGGTTCAAGCCATGTTGCCAAGTGTTTAAATCTATTGCCGGTAAATCAAAGCTACTTTTATGCTCGGCGTTAATGCCCCACTTTACCCCTACTCGCTCAAGCCAGTATTGAATTTGTTCATACTCGTGGGGCTCTAAACTAAACTTTTCGGCAATTTGTGTTACTTGCAGTAAGTCTAAAATGTCAGACACGCCAAAACGCGAAAACGGTAAGTTGGCTAGACTTGCAAACGAGCTCAGTACGGGTTTTTCTTGCTCTATGGCTAAATCGGCTAACGCATACGGAATATGGCGCTTGCCATGAGCACCACCAAATACCGCCTCGATATACGGGCTATAGGTGCCTACATCGGGCATCATAACAATGATGTCTTTTGGTGTAAGTGCTGGGTTTTGATGAAACAAGTTAAGCAAATAATCGTGCAGGCGTTCAACTTCACGAAGCGGCGTATAACAATCACTTACTATAATACTTGTGTCAGTTTCGCTTATTGGCAGTTTGCCTTCGTCATTGATAAACCACTCTTTATCTAGCGTTAGTGATTCACCTTTAAATGCTAGTTGGTATATTTCACTTTGAATTTTACCCAATAGTGAGTCCGCGAAGTCATTTTTGAAACCATCATCAATCCAGTTAGCATCGAGTTGTACTAATTGCTCAAAGTAATCGCGGCCTAATTTACCCCACGATGACAGCAGCGGATTACCAATAAAGTAATATTCATCATCTGGTTTACTAAGTGTATGCTCTACAGCATCAATTAACGGGGTTTTGGCGTATTTAGCAGTAATTTTAGCTGCGGTTTTTTCATCAACCACATCACCCCAATAGTGTTCACTTGGGTTAAAAAAGAATAAAAACACCTGTGTTTTTTTACTTAATGCGTCAAAAATTTCCAGTTGAGAGCTGGCTATGGCCGATATACCAAATAGGCTAATGCGTTTTGGCAATAAACTCTCGTCCATAGTCTCAAGTGCTGCCAGTAATTTGCCTTGCATATTGGCACGATGAAACTGGCTTTGCCCAAGCTCAACACTTAAAGCAACTATGCGCCGCCATAAATCGGGTTGCCAGGGGGAAATACTAATGTCAACATCATCAAGGGCATCTTGGCCGCTATCCCACGTTGCAATCCAGTGTGGGCGATACATTAAATATTGGTCGTACACGTCGGCTATTTTTTCACACAGAGCAAAGGTTTTTTGCCCGTCTAAATCACCTTCTAAGTAGGTTTTAAGGGGTAAATATAATGGTTCTTCAATGCAATCAGGTAAAATCGTAAATATTTTCCATGCAAGGTTTGGTTTATTAAACGCAGACTCTTTGGGTACGTTTGGTAATAACTGCTGATAAAGCTGCCAAATAAAACTCGAAGGTAGTGGAAAATCTACCTGCGCTGCAATACCGAGCTGTTCACTTAAACCTATTTTTAACCACTGCGACATACCCGGCGACTGCACCAGTACCACTTCTTTTTCAAATGGGTTGGTGAGCGGGTCAACAGTTAACAGCTTATGGAACTGCGCTTGTAGGGTTTCCATTCGGTTAGATTGAATAATATTGAGCATTGCGACACTGTCCTTGCATGAGATAAAAACAGTGTAAGATATTTTCTATTACAGGGGTAGCCATTAACGGTTAATGGCGTCAATAAATCAGGCGGTTAGCTTTAAAGTTAATCGCACAGAGTAACATTTACTCTGTGCATGTGAATTTCTAGTTATATGGGCTAATGCTCGATAAACTAAATTGGCTTTGCATGATCACTTTGCCATCAATTCCTTTGAGCTGTAATGAAATAGCTGGATCTGTATGTTGCCAATCAATACTTAAATCACCGTAGTTAACTTGATGAGTAAAATCGCCAACACGGTGCTTATTTGGGCTAACATCTTTCCATTTTTCAGTTAGGCCAGAGCTTGTCATTTCAACCAATGAATAGTTAAGGTTTTTACTGTATTTTGATATTTCACCCCAATGCGTATCACCACTGACGATAATAACCCCATTTACTTTATGCTTTTTTATCAGTGAAAATAAACGATTACGGTCTTCGGGGAAGTTTGCCCATGATTCCCAGCCAGTAAACTCTGGTAATAACTGTAAACTTGAAGCAATAAGTTTAATAGCAGCAGGCTTTTGTAGCTCTTGCTCAAGCCAGAGCCACTGCGTCTCACCAAGCATTGATGCACCCTTTATCTGTGTTGGACTATACGGACCTTGATTATTCGCTTTGCGCTGAGTGTAGTACTGCGTTTCACTCACGTGATTAAGTGCGTCACGATTCCAGCGTAAATCAGGCATGATCACCCTCACTGTTTGATCTCCCTCACCATACATGTACGAGGTATATATACCATCAGGGCGTGTGCGGCGTATGGAATTTTTTGGTTCGCCAAAAAAGTCGAGCATGATTTGCCGTGATTGCTCTTTGTGTGGGTACTCTTTCCCTGCATCGTTTTGGCCAAAATCATGATCGTCCCACATGGCAATAATCGGCGTGTTCGCTTTTAACGTTTTAAACCCTGCCTTTGCCCCCAGCTTTTGGTATTTATTAGCCAATATGGTCATATCATTGGTATCACCATAAATGTTATCGCCTAAAAAGATAAACAAATCGGCATTTTCGTTATTGATTGCATCAAATATTGGAATGGCTTTATCTTGGTGGCCACATGAGCCAAACAGAATTTTATCCGGTGCAGGTGCAGCTAAAGTACTAAAGCTGAAAAATACACATGTTATGAGGGCTGATTTAAGTCGTTTCATTTTAAAACCTCGTTAATCGCAGGTGCTATATTTGGGTTAAGTTTCTGTGGGTTTTGCCCTAGCACTTTTAATACAGTGGCTGCAACTTGTGCTTGTTTAAATTCTTGCTCAGTTTTCACTAAACCAGTTGGTTTAATAGCCGGTCCCATTGCAGCCAGCCATATATGTTCAGAGCCAACAATCCCATTAGGAAACGCTTTACGGCCTTGCTCTGATTGAGCCAGCGCACACTTTGAGCTATGGTGCTGCCAGTCATTAGCATGACTGCCACGGCCATGATCTGTAGTAACAATCAAGGTAGTGTTATTTTTATAGCCATCGGTTGTTTGTAGCGTTTGCCATAAGTCTTTAATAAACGCATCGCTTTGTTTAGCCGAGTTTAAATAGTGATCGTAATCACCATCATGGGCAAAATCATCAGTTTCACCCAGGCTTATTACCAGTAGCTTAGGCTTTTTAGCCAGTAAATAGGCTTTAGCAAAGCGATAGGTAAAACTGTCTAAACGCACATTATGCCAAGGACTGGGGATCTCATTTTGCATGGCATTGAGTAACTGCGCATCATCTGATAATTCATCGTCGATAGGCATAAAACCCGCGTTTACGTAAACACCACTGCGTTTATCGTTAACAATAAACGGGAATACATCCCAACTGCCAAATAATGCGGTTTTATTTTTATATTCGTCCTGTTGTTGTAACAACTCTAAAATGGTTTTATTTGGATTATAGTTTTTATCGTTACTATTAATGTTTTCATCAACAGTACCGGTTAAAATTTCGTTATACCCCGGGTATGAAAAATACCATGGATTACTCACCGACATACGCGAACCATTTTCTCTATCGCCTATAATTAAGCCGCCTTCTGCCATTGTTTGAGTAATAAATGGCATTAATAATTGCTGGCGTTGTTTAGGGTCGCTATGCCAAAAGTCCCTGTTTAATTGTGCTTTATTTTTTACAAAATCCACGTTGTTTATTAATGCTTTGTCAGCGCCAGTAAACACTTCTTGCCAACGTACACCATCAAGTGTTACTAACACGACATTTTGAGTGGCACTCACCAAGGTGCAGGTAATCGTGAGAAGTCCTAATATTGTTATTTTTATAAATTTGTTCATTGAGTTACCCTTTAAAGCAAAAAGCCCATCACTGATGGGCTTATAAATTAATGCAACTACTTAAAAGTTAGCAGTAAATGTGAGTGCAGCCGTACGCGGTGCACCTATAAAGTAGGTAGAACCATTCCCAGTCCCGCCACTTAGGTATTGCTTGTCTGTCACATTGGTTACTGCAAAAGCAATATCAATTGAGGTAAATGCACCTGCATTTATTTCTGCGTAGTAGCCTGCGTTAAAGTCAATCACGGTGTAGCTATCGACTTCGTTCCGCGCGCGTGTTTGTTCATCGGTCCACGCACCTAAACGTTCACCAGTGTACTTAGCTGATATTCCAAAGCGAAAATCTCCACTGTAGTAATCAGTAGAAAGTACAAACATGTCACTCGGTGAGTCTATGACATCATCGCCCGATCTAAAGCTTGGGCCTGCACCATCAATCAATTTGCCATTAGCGTATGAACTTGGGTCATCAGATGCATATTCAGAACTATTATTGGTATACGAGGTATAAACATTCCACTCATCGGTTAGCATATAGCTTGCAGATAATTCAAAGCCTTGAGATTCAATACCGCCTACATTGATGTATGAGCCATTAGTACCAATGGTGTAATCAATACCACTGGTATCACTTCCTGGAGCAATAAAAGTTATACGGTTTTCAAATTCAATTGAATAAGCGGTTGCAGTTAAGCTTAAACGGTCAGCTTGGTAACGTACACCAAAATCAATATTCTCAGCGGTTTCTGGCTCTATATCTGTCAGTGCTGAACTATCACGCTCTAAAACCCCATCTTTAATGGCAGCAAAGTTTTCACTGTAGCTGGTAAACAACTCAGTGCTGCTATTGAGTTGATAAAGTACACCGGCACTAAATAATACGTCTGAATCACTATTGATTTTATCAGAAGTGATATCGTTAAAGTGGTCGTATTTTTGTAACTCAACTAAGTACTGCTTAGCACCGAGGTTTAAAGTGAAATCCCCTAATGCCATTGAGTCTTGGATGTACCATTTGAACGTATCTGTATCAAAGGTATTTTTATATTGCGTCCAATATGGTGTGCTATCAAAATGATGGTATACACGAGCATCAATTACTTTGTGCCAATCACGGGATTCATCACGCTCTGATTGCTCATACCAAATACCCGCTTCAATATCATGCATACCAAGTGTTACGCTATAGTCTGCAGTTAAACCCAAGCGGTTTTTATTATAATGGGTATGCCGATACGACATAACCGGTGTGGCTGAATCATCATAACAAGCAGGGTTTAAACCTGGGCCTGAAGCCCAAGGCCAACTTAGACTCTCGGTACAATTTGCATCAGGTGCGAGTGGGTTACCATCACTGTCTGCAAAACCATATGAACCTGCATTTGTGCCGCCTTCAGTTGTTGGGTTTCCTTCATTATCAACAGGAGAAGTTAAATAAGGTGGGATCCAGTCGCCTCGACCTGAGTTTTTATGGTAATACGGGCTAATAGTTAATAATGAAGATGGCGTAATCGCGTATTCAAACTTTACATACCCTAACGTATTTTCGCGCAGTGTACCCCAGCCTTCTGCAAACATTTGGTCAAAATGTGGGGTGCCCGTCCAATTCCACGTAAGTTGATCCCAATCAGGCGTTTGTGCAAATTGTTCAAGGCTAACACTGTTGTAGTTAGTTTCGCTGACATCATCATACGATAAACGACCAGTAACTGTTAACGCCTCAAAGTTAGATACAAACTTAGCTTCAGCGTGTTGGTTGTCTTTACCGCCATTACTGCCATCGCCAATCCAACGGCTGGTGTCTGTTTGTGAATAACTCACATACGCTTGGGTGTTATCAAAAATAGTACCGGTTTCATGCTTAAAGTAATAACGTGTGGCATCATGGTCGCCGTTGGTATAAGCAAATGTAGTACTTTTATCAAGGCTTGGATCTTTACTCACAAAGTTAAATGTACCGCCAAGTGCTTCAAGCGATGCAGATGCGATATCAGAGGTTCCTTGACCTACTTCTACAGTTGCAAGGTTTTCACTGTCTAAGTATCGATTCGCTTTAGCGCCACCGCCATAATTCGAGCCTCCATTTGGAATACCATCAACAGTCATACCCAGCTGTTGTTGATTACCATCAATACTAAAGCCTCGCATTGTAATGGTGGTCGACCAATCATCACCGCCAAAGGCATCACCTTCGTTTATACTAATGCCGGGTAAGTTATCAATAACAGCTAATACACTTGATACAGAACTTTGCTGTTCAAGCATTGAAGGCTCGATAACGTTATTAGCATAACTAGTTGGTTTAGCTACTACTGTAACTTCTTCTATTTCGGTGGCATTGGCAAAGCTATTTGAAGAAAAAGCCAAAGCAATAGCTAAGCTCAAAGTGGTTTTCTTATTGAAAGCGCGCATTGTTGTCCCATTTACAATTGTTGTTTTAAATTCGGGCAAAGTATGGCGACTTTAAATGACAGAAAAATTAGTTTTTACTTACCATACAGTTACAAAGGTATGTATTTTTTGTGGCTAGTAATAAGAAGATATAAGAAAAATAAACTAAATACTGCTCCATATTTAGTTAAATCGAATTGAATTTTAACTAAGCGCACGGCTTTATTCATGCGCTTAGTGATAGAGTCAAATAGCTATACCAAATTACTTAACATCGCATCCTCATATTCAACGAGCTCTTTGTTATTTGCTATCTTATTAATATAATCTGGATTTGCAATAAACGGGCGACCAATAGCAATTAAATCAAACTGATTGTCGTTTATGGCTGTTTTAGCAGATTCAAAGCTATAACTTCCCACCCCAACGAGTGTGCCGGAAAAACTAGCACGTAAATATTCTGAGGTTGTTTTGTCTTCTAAACTGGCAAAGCGCATGCTGTCGTCAAAAATACCTCCATGTAAATAAGCCAACTTTCGTGTGTTTAATTGCGTTATTAAGTAATCAAAAACCGCTTTGTCACGATTATCTTCTTGCATATTAAAATACGCACCCGGAGATAAGCGCAGTGCTGTTTTATCTGCTCCAATTGCGTCTATAACTGCATCAACCACCTCAAGTGCAAAACGCGACATATTTTCTGGGGTTTGGCCGTATTCATCATCGCGCTGATTAGACGCATAATGTAAAAACTGGTCAATTAAATAACCATTAGCACCGTGTATCTCCACACCATCGAAACCGGCTTCAATCGCATTTTCAGCCGCTTTTGCATAATCAGCCACTAGGCCTTTAATATCTTCAATAGTCGCCGCTTTTGGTGTTTGATAAGTCAGCTCGCGCATTCTGGGTACTGACCCTTCGATGCCAATGGCTGACGGCGCGAGTACTTCGCCATCAAAAAAGTGAGGATGTGCGACACGGCCAACATGCCAAAGTTGGGCAAACATTTTACCGCCATTTGCATGTACGGCATCGGTTACTTTTTTCCAGCCTTGAATTTGTTCACTGCTAAATAAGCCTGGTACGTTAGGATAACCTTGTGCATCAGGACGAATAATAGTCGCTTCACTAATAATTAAACCAGCATCAGCACGACGAGCGTAATAATCTACCATAGCTTGTGTTGGTACTAAGTTGTCATCGCTCATGCAGCGGGTTAAGGGCGCCATTAATACACGGTTTTGCAGCTCAATGCTGTTATTAAGTTTAAACGGTTTGAGTAAATCTGTGGCCATTGTAATAAATCCTTATCTTGAGTGTATATTCAAGATAAGGATGGTTAGCTTATTATTCAAGGGTAATTTTGAATATTTGTTCAAGATTAAGTAAACTAGAACATTAAGCCCTTCTTACACTATTTGCTATAGAGATAATTAATGAGAGTAGCTGAATTTGACCGTGAATACGTATTACGTCAAGCCATGCTTGCATTTACACAATTTGGTTATGCTAAAACCAGCATGCAAAAGCTCACCCAAGTTACCGCATTACACCCCGGCTCTTTGTACGCTGCATTTAAAAATAAGAAAGGTATTTTTTTAGCCGCAATTGAACAATATCAAACAGATAGAAACCAACAATTTACGGCTCTATTTTGCGATCACAAACCTGTACTGCCAAGCTTGCGCAACTATATAGACTCTGTGGTGGCTGAATGTTTAAGCGGTAATAGTATGAAAGTATGCCTGCTAACTAAAAGCATCAGTGAAGTAGAAGGACAAGACGAGCAAATTAGTAAAGTATTAAGTGCAAATTTAAATGCCTATGAAAATGCCCTTGCCAAGCAGTTTGCTCGCGCTATAGATCAGCAAGAGATAAACACCACACGCTCGGCCAAACAACTCGCACGATTTTTAGCTATGGGCCTATATGGTCTGCGTACATATGCATTAACCAACAGCAATATTGAAGACATAAATCAGCTAGCAAATGATTTATATACATCAATTACGAATTAATTTTAAAGCAATCGATAATCTGTCATATTAGTCAATATACTAAAGTAAGACGATAGCCAATCAAAAGTGAGCCTCTATATGAATAATGCAACAGCGAGTGCAACTGAAAAGTTCGAAACAATCCTTGGATTAGGAGCAAAGAAACGACTGGCATTTATGTTCGAAACCGTCCAAGAATACAAACAAGTATGGATATTAAACGACGATGACGGCTGCGTTATGCTGGCAAATGAAGATGATGACTGCGTACCCGTGTGGCCTGAGCGCATTTACGCTGAAGCGTGGGCAACCGGCGAATGGGAAAACTGCACAGCGAAGGCCATTCCTGTGAAAGACTGGCAAAGCCGTTGGACTCCAGGCCTAGAGCAAGACGACTTACTCATTGCCGCTTTTCCAACAGAAGAAGACGACGGCACAATCTTATTCCCTGATGAATTTGACTCACAATTAAGAGCGACAAAGAAACGCTATTAATTTTAATAACGTAAAAAGCAAAAAAGCGACCTAAGGTCGCTTTTTTTGAATTTGAATGGCGGTGACGGAGAGATTCGAACTCTCGAAAGGTTGCCCTTTACACACTTTCCAGGCGTGCTCCTTCAGCCACTCGGACACGTCACCGCAAGCGTTATTTTATAACGCGGCGTAATAGTATGAAATAGCGCACAATGGTGCAAGGTGTTTTTCAGCATTGTATTTCAATTGCTTAGTATATACACAAAAAAGGCCGTTAATCTTTAAATTAACGGCCTTTCGCAATAACGTTTGAGATATTAACGCTGTAATGATGCTGAGAAATCAAGCATACGATTAAGCGACTTGAGTGCACCTTCACGAAGGTCCATGTCAACAAACACTTCTTTACCACTTGCATCGAGTAATGCTTCCTCAATGGCTTTGAGGCCGTTCATTGCCATCCACGGGCAATGCGCACAACTTTTACATGTTGCGCCTTCACCTGCCGTTGGTGCTGCTACAAACTCTTTATCTGGGCATAGCTGCTGCATTTTATAAAAAATACCGCGGTCGGTGGCCACAATAAACTTTTGGTTATCCATTGTTTGCGCCGCTTTGATCAACTGACTGGTTGAGCCTACAGCATCAGCTAACGCGACTATTTCAGCGGGTGACTCAGGGTGAACCAATACGCCAGCATCAGGATACAGTGCTTTCATATCTTTAAGCGCTTTGGTTTTAAACTCATCATGTACAATACACGCGCCATCCCACATGATCATATCAGCGCCAGTGTTCTTCTGAATGTAAGCGCCAAGGTGTTTATCAGGGCCCCAGATGATCTTTTCGCCCATTTCATCTAGATGCTCAACTATTTCAAGTGCGCATGATGAAGTAACAATCCAATCAGCACGTGCTTTAACGGCTGTTGAAGTATTGGCGTATACAACCACTTTACGATCAGGGTGCTCGTCACAAAACGCCGAGAACTCATCAATTGGACAGCCAATATCAAGCGAGCATGTTGCTTCAAGCGTTGGCATGACGACGGTTTTATTTGGCGTTAAAATTTTAGCTGTTTCACCCATAAAGCGAACACCAGCAACAATGATCATATCTGCATCATGTTTTGCGCCAAAACGCGCCATTTCTAATGAATCGGCGACACAGCCGCCGGTTTCTTCAGCAAGTGCTTGAATTTCAGGATCAGTATAATAATGGGCAACAAGTACCGCATTTTTATCAATTAATAGTTGTTTTATACGTGCCTTATACTGCGCTTGCTCATCAACATTCAATGGAGCTGGCTTAGGAGGAAAGATGTATCCTTCAGGCATAATAGTTTGAGCTAAACTCATTTCTCGACCACTTAAATCTACAGTGCATTTATGGGGCGAATTATACGAGAATATAAAGCTAAATAACAGTAGTGGTTACGAACTCAAAGGGAATAAAATATAAAAAGAAAGGAATACCAAGAATGGTGGGTCATGATGGACTTGAACCATCGACCAATGGATTAAAAGTCCACTGCTCTACCAACTGAGCTAATGACCCGCTCTTGTGCTACTGATTGAAATAGCTGCTGCGTGAATCCGCCGATTTAACCATTCAATGTTAAAAAGAATGGTGGGTCATGATGGACTTGAACCATCGACCAATGGATTAAAAGTCCACTGCTCTACCAACTGAGCTAATGACCCGCTCTTGTACTACTGATTGAAGTAGCTGCTGCGTGAATCCGCCGATTTAACCATTCAACTCTTAACATAAAGCCAAGCAAAGAATGGTGGGTCATGATGGACTTGAACCATCGACCAATGGATTAAAAGTCCACTGCTCTACCAACTGAGCTAATGACCCGCTCTGGTTGTGCAATCTGCACTGCGTGAATCCGCCGATGTGACCATTCAACTCTTAGCATAAAGCCAAGCAAAGAATGGTGGGTCATGATGGACTTGAACCATCGACCAATGGATTAAAAGTCCACTGCTCTACCAACTGAGCTAATGACCCGCTCTGGTTGTGCAATCTGCACTGCGTATATCCGCCGATGTGACCATTCAACTCTTAACATAAAGCCAAGCAAAGAATGGTGGGTCATGATGGACTTGAACCATCGACCAATGGATTAAAAGTCCACTGCTCTACCAACTGAGCTAATGACCCGCTCTGATTGTGCAATCTGTACTGCGTAAATCCGCCGATTTGATACCACTCAACTCTTAGCATAAAGCCAAGCAAAGAATGGTGGGTCATGATGGACTTGAACCATCGACCAATGGATTAAAAGTCCACTGCTCTACCAACTGAGCTAATGACCCGCTCTGATTGTGCAATCTGCACTGCGTAAATCCGCCGATTGATACCATTCAACTTTTAGCATAAAGCCAAGCAAAGAATGGTGGGTCATGATGGACTTGAACCATCGACCAATGGATTAAAAGTCCACTGCTCTACCAACTGAGCTAATGACCCGCTCTGACGTTACAACTAAATGTAACTAGACAATACGTAAATCCGCCGATAAAAGACCATTAAATTGTTAACATAAAGCCAACTTTAAAATGGTGGGTCATGATGGACTTGAACCATCGACCAATGGATTAAAAGTCCACTGCTCTACCAACTGAGCTAATGACCCGCTCTTTTTGCCGCAATTTGAGTGGTTGAACCATTCGTTTGCTGCGGGCGCTTATAATACTTATTTAAAAAATGAGTGCAACAGAAAATGTCTCTTTTTTTAAGTTTTTATGTCTAGTTGACCAATTTTAGACCGCTTATGACAAAAAGCAGTCTAATCAAGCTCATTCTACATTTTTGCTAGGCGTTCTGTGGCCAATTTTGCAGCAGTGGTACTTGGGTATTGGTTGATCAGTTCGTTCAAGGTTTTTGTTGCTTGATCTGCTAATCCTTGTTCTTGTAACAAAGTACCTAATTTTAACATCGCATCAGGACGCTTGTTTGAATTAGGAAATTCGTTAACAACTACCCTAAAATGTTCAGAGGCTTTCACCGAATCATTTTTGATTGTCAGTAATTGCCCTAACCAATAATGCGCATTAGAGGCATACACTGATTCTGGGTACGTCGTTAAGAACGTTTGAAATTCAGGAATAGCTTGATCGTAACGCTTATCCTTCATTATTAATGCCACTGCACGCTCATAAGCTTCGTTCTCTGATAAGTCAGAGCTTATTGTTTGTGATGCCGCTTGCTCGGTATAATCGGGCTGAGCGCTTTGGCTAGGTTGTGAGTAAGCTTGGCTAACACGGTTTTCAATTTCTTGATAAAGCTCGCGTTGGCGTTGAAGTACTTTTTCAAGCTTATAGCTTTGTTCTTCGGTAATACCGCGAACTTGGCTAACTTCATCTTGAAGTACATTTAGCTGTTGCTGTAATTCAACTTGTAATAAGTTTCGTGACTGCATCATATTCTCTAATGCAGCTAGGCGTTTTTCAATGCTTGATTGTGAACTTGCAGCTTCTGAAACAGGAGCGGGAGCAGCCCAAACTTGGGTGCTCCCGCTCAATATCATGGCTGCCAAAATAATTTTCGGCTTCATAATGTCTCTAATCTTAGTAAACTAGTACCGCACGGCGGTTTTTAGCGAAAGCTGATTCAGTACGTGACTTAACCATTGGCTTCTCTTCACCATAGCTCACAACTGACATTTGGCTAGCTGAAACACCTAAACTTTGTAAGTATTTTTCAACTGCTTGACCACGGTGCTCACCAAGTGCAATGTTATACTCTGGTGTGCCACGCTCATCTGCATGACCTTCAATAAGTACTTTAACTGATGGGTTTTGTACTAAGAACTCCGCGTGTGCGCGTAAAAGCTCGCCGTACTGACCTTGAATAGTCGCTTTATCAAAATCAAAGTAAATTACTTGCTCTTGACGAAGCGCTTCATATTTCTCACGAAGCTCTTCTTGTGCTTGCTGTTCAGGAGTTAATGTTGCTACTTCTACAGTATCGTTTTGCGTAGTTTGTTCAACAGTTCCTTGGTTTGATTGGTTTGCAGCACCTTCATCGATATCTGATGATGAGCTACAAGCCGCTAGAGTAATAACTGGCACAGCGATTAACAGGCCTTTAAGTATTTTATTAAGTTGCATGAGTAGATTCCTATATTGAGTAAACTAGCAATTATTACTGCAAGTATGGCGACCAAGCTGGTGCCTTTACTTGTCCGTTTAGCACAGGTAAGCGTGCCTTAAAGCGACCGTCCATTGATACCAGCGCCAGTACCTGTTTATTATTATGAAGCGTGCTATAGATAATCATTGAGCCATTTGGTGCTATGCTCGGTGATTCATCCAAACGCGTTCGTGTTAATACTTGAAACGCGCCACTAGCCAGCTCTTTCTTAGCAAGATGGTACTGTCCGTTAGTTCGGTTAACCATCACTAATTCTTTACCGTCTGGAGTAATTGAACCTGCAAGGTTCATGTCACCATCGAATGTCATTCTTTGTGACCTACCAGTTTGTAAATTTAACTTATAAATCTGAGCATTACCACCCCTTTCAGAGGTAAAGAGGATTTCTTGACCATTAGGATGCCAAGATGGCTCGGTATCTATGCTACGGTGATTTGTAAGACGCGTTTCTTTACGCGTTTGCATATCTAACATATACACTTCAGTGGCACCGTTTCTATCTTTAGATAATACTAATAATAGCTTTGTACCATCAGGTGAAAATTGTGGTGCTCCATTGATGCCTTCATGGCTGGTTATCAGCTCACGTTTACCTGAGTATAAATCTTGGATAAAAATTTGGCTTTGGCGATTTTCAAACGTTACATAAGCAAGCTTAGTTCCATCAGGAGACCAAGCAGGTGACATAAGCGGTTCTTTTGAACGTAATAGCACTTGCTCGTTAAAACCATCGTAGTCAGCAACCACTAGTTGATATGGCTTAGGCTCATCATCACGCACGATTACATAGGCAATTTTAGTTAAAAATGCACCTCGTTCGCCAGTTAGCTTTTCATAAACAACATCACTTATACGATGAGCGTACCGTCTAAAACCCGTTTCAGAAATCACACTTTCACGTGCTTCTTGTACGTGATCTTGGCTTTTGATAAGTTTGCCGTTACTCATCATTTGAGTTTCGCCACCCGTGATTTGGCCACGAATAACATCAACAAGTTCATAACTCACTAAATAACGGCCATCAGTTTGTTGCTCGACATTACCAACTAATATGGCTTCAACACCCAAATTGACCCATGCTGAGTAATCAATATCACTGTCTTTACTCGGTAATTGTGGCATATCATTTATGCTAATAGGCTTAAATTTACCGCTGCGCATTAAGTCAGCGGCAATTACTTCACTGAGTTTTTGCGGTATTGGGCCCACACCATTGTATTGAAAAGGCACGATAGCAATGGGGCGTGCACCATCGATCCCTTCTGTAATGACAATTTCAAGTGCAGCATTAGCTACACTTGTAAAGCCAATAACTAAAATTAAACAAACTGCTTTTAACTGGTTGAACATACCATTCCTTTAAAATTGTGGCTTAATTGTTAAGTTAATATTTTTTAATTGCTCAAATACATCTTTATCTTTCGATACGGGCAACGTGTCTGCCATGCGAACGGCTCGAAGTGCAGCTTCGCACACTAATTTATCACCTCCTAACGATTTGACCTGAGTCACTAGGCCATTAAAACCTAAACGTATATTAACTCGACACTGTTGATTTTTCATTTTCTCATCAATCAATAGGTTTTGCTGAATACGGGCCATTATCAAGGCTTTATATTTATCAACTTCTGAAACGACCTGCTGCTGACGTACTTTATTACGTGCCGCCTGCTCTTTCGCTAATTGCTCTTGCAACATTTGCTCTTGCAAGGCTTTTTGTCGTGCTTGCTCAGCAGCTTCAGCACGTTTTTTAGCCTCTAACTCTTGACGCTTTCGCTCTTCTTCTGCTTTTTTAAGGGCATCTTCTTCAGCTTTGCGTTTATCGGCAGCTGCTTTTGCTGCTTGTTCAGCTTCTTGTTTTTGCTTTTCGGCTTGCTGCGCTTTAGCACGCTCTTTTTGCTCTATTTCACGCGCTTTTTTAGCCTGAGCTTGTGCTTGTGCGGTTTCTTTTTCTTTTGCTCTGCGTTCTTGCTCTAACTTTTTGATCCGTCTTGATTCTGCTTCACGCTGCTTACGAGCATCAGACGCTCGACGCTCTAAATCACGAATACGCTTATCTTCAGCGCGTTTTTTTTCATTTTCTTTACGCTTTAGCTCTGCTACTTTTTGCTCAACCATTTTTTGATCAACAGTTACCGCAGCCACAGCGTTTTCAACCTCAGGCATAGCTTTAGAGTTTAATGTCACTTCTAACACTTTTGGACTTGGCGTATGAAAATTTGCCGTACCAAACAACACACCTATAATTGCAAGATGTAATAATACTGACTTTATTACTGAAGCACCCATATTAACCTTTACTTCCTTCAAATGACTCAGTCATCAAACCAACTGAAGGTACACCCGCATTCTTTAAGAAATCCATTAATAGTAGAACTTCTTGATAAGATACTTTACCTGAACCTTTAATCATCACTGGTGTTTCTGGTTTTTTCATTAATTGTAGTTTAATAACCGCAGCAACATCGAGTGCTTCCATTGGCTCTTCTGGATCAGTGCCAATACTTACATAATACTTACCCGCTGAGTCAATTGACGCAATAATAGGGGGTGTATCTTTTGTATCAACTAAATCAGACTCTTCCATTTTAGGCAAATCAACTTTAACACCATGAGTAATTAAAGGTGCTGTTGCCATAAATATAATCAGTAGTACCAGCATTACGTCGATGTAAGGAACTACGTTTATCTCTGCAACAGGACGACGCTTCTTACGCTGATACATTCGCTTTTGCCTCTATTTGTGTAGCTGCTTGACGGTGTAGGATATTTGCAAACTCTTCGGTAAAGTTAATGTAATGAGATTCAAGTTTTTCAACACTATTTGCAAAGCGGTTATAAGCTATAACGGCAGGAATAGCGGCAAATAAACCCATGGCCGTTGCAATCAAGGCTTCGGCAATCCCTGGGGCTACCATTTGTAGTGTTGCCTGCTTAACTTCACCAAGTGCGATAAAAGCATTCATAATACCCCACACTGTACCAAACAAACCTATATATGGGCTGATTGAACCTACGGTTGCCAAAAAAGATAAACTTGATTCTAATTTTTCAATTTCACGTGATAAAGCAACACGCATCGAACGATGGGTACCTTCCATAACAATGCTGGCACTTTGAAATGAGGTTTTCTTATGACGAGCAAATTCTTTGAAACCTGCTACAAATAACGCTTCAATACCAGTAGCACTGCTGCGTGACGAAATTTCATTGTAGAGCTTACTTAAATCGATACCAGACCAAAACTTTTGCTCAAATCGCTTTGCATTTAACAGCGCATCTGAAATAGCTTTTTTACGTTGAAAAATAATAGCCCATGACATAATAGACATGCCAACTAACGCTAACATCACTAATTGTACCAATACACTTGCTTCGAGGATTAAATCTACAAAATTAATTCCTGATCCCACAATAAACTCCCAATTCAATTTCTTGTTAAAGTCGTACTTTTTATAAAGTGCGACTATGACCAATAATATAGCCAATAGTTCAGGCTAGTGTATCCACTGCGCAGTGAACTGACAACGCTGTTGCTACGAATTAGCAGCAAAAAACGGTGAAAACCCAACTGAGTGCCTCTTTATTGTGCAACCGACATAAAATAATAGATTACAGTTAAAACAACAATATTATATAACAACAGACTATTCGATTATTTATATCAAAAAACCGATAAAAACCCCTGCTTTATTCATTATCCGTGCATAAACAATCAAAAACCAACAAAGAACTAAGACTAGCCAAAAATAAACTAATCTATAACAATAAAACACAAAGCATTAAAAACCTTAAATAACATAGCGATAAATAACCTTCATGAATTTATTGAGCGAAAATAAAACAAATTAAAAAATTTTGATATTACTTTTTTTAATCTGAAAATAAAATTTTTCTAGTTTGAACAAGACATCGCTTTTACGTATTATTCACTCATACCGAGCTAGCGCAGTAATAGCTAACACTATTAAGCCCAGTTCTTCGTAATATGATTCTGATTTTTCGTATTACACCGCTTAAAGCACTCATGATAAAACATGATTTAATTAAGCTGTATACTCTGGATTACTTCCTTCAACTTGTTGTTTGCCCGCATGCTTATGCGGGTTTTTTTTTGCCCACAGAAAACTCGCTCCTGCAAATTTTGGTTCATAAGATAGAGGTTTCTAGCTTAACAACATGTGAATTTTTAATGGTGAGTTTTAATTATCATCTTAGGTTTGTATAGATGACAATCAGTTGGTCAAGTACCAAACAAAAGTTACAGTAAATACAGCTCTACTGACGTAAAGCTGTATTATAAAATCAATCTTTTTTGGGGAGTAACCCAAAATGGTGATAAGCATTATCGGATACTATACGCCCTCGTGGGGTTCGTTGAATAAACCCTTGCTGGATTAAGAATGGCTCAATAACATCTTCAATCGTTTCTTTTTCTTCACCAATGGCAGCTGCAAGATTATCCAGACCAACCGGTCCGCCCATAAATTTTTCAATAATGGCGAGTAAGTATTTACGATCCATGTAATCAAAACCGCTTTTATCAACATCAATCATATTAAGGGCCAGCTCTGCAACTTCCGCGTTTACAGTACCGTCTGATTTAACTTGTGTGTAATCGCGTACACGTCGTAATAACCGATTAGCAATACGAGGAGTGCCACGGGAGCGTTTAGCAATTTCAGTTGCACCGTCATCACACATTTCTAAATTTAAATAATGTGCAGAGCGCCCAACAATCGTTGATAAGTCAGCAATTGAATAAAACTCTAACCGTTGCACAATACCGAATCTATCGCGTAGTGGTGACGTTAAAGAGCCTGCACGCGTTGTTGCACCTATTAATGTAAATGCTGGTAAATCCAATTTTATTGAACGCGCTGCTGGTCCTTCACCAATCATTAAATCAAGTTGGTAATCTTCCATCGCGGGATAGAGAATTTCTTCAACTTGTGGGCTTAATCGGTGTATTTCATCAATAAACAACACATCACCTTCTTCAAGGTTAGTTAATAACGCCGCTAAGTCCCCTGCTTTTTCAAGTACAGGGCCAGAGGTGGTTTTAATATTTACATTTAGCTCATTGGCTACAATATTAGCTAACGTTGTTTTACCCAGCCCAGGAGGACCAAATATTAATAAATGATCGAGTGCTTCACTACGACTACGTGCCGCCTCAATAAATATTTCCATTTGCTGTTTAACATGAGGCTGACCAGTGTAATCTGCCAGTAATTTTGGCCTTATGGCACGATCAACAACATCTTCGTTACTTTGCTCGCTTGCGTCTATGAGACGATCCGCTTCAATCATGGTTTACTCACAACATTGATTTTAGAGATTCTTTAATCAGATTCTCTGTAGACATACCCGGTTTACCAACAGCTTTAACTGTTTTTTGTGCTTGAGCTAGTTTATAGCCTAAAGAAACGAGTGCAGATACCGCATCGTCTGCTGCATTATTTGCGACCAGCGTATCGTTTGCAACCGGTTCAATAACTGCATTATCGCTAAATGGTGTGAATAAGTCATTACCCCAGTCTTTTAGCCTGTCTTTCATTTCAAGAACCAGGCGTTCTGCGGTTTTTTTACCAACTCCAGGTAGTTTTACTAGGCTGGTTGCATCTTCATTGTTTACACAACTGACAAACTGTTGCGCCGACATACCGGATAAAATTGCAAGCCCAAGCTTTGGTCCTACCCCATTTGCTTTTAATAGTTCACGAAATAACGCTCGCTCTATTTTATTATTAAAACCAAATAATAATTGTGCATCTTCTCGTACCACAAAATGGGTATATATAACGGCATTTTCACCAACATTCGGTAAATCATAAAAACAGGTCATCGGCATGTTTACTTCATACCCGACACCGCTGACTTCAATGAGTATTTCTGGCGCTTGTTTTTCAACTAACACACCATTTAAGCGACCGATCATATTTATTTCCTTAATCTTCCTCTAACGGTTTTTGAAGCACTACCCGCTAGTTTTATTAAATTTTGTTCAGAGTGTGCATGGCAGATTGCGATGGCAAGCGCATCTGCAGCATCAGCTTGAGGAGTACCTGGCAACTTTAAAATATTTTTAACCATTTGCTGTACTTGGGACTTGTCAGCCCCGCCGTGCCCAACTACAGCTTGCTTTATCTGCCTAGCTGAATACTCAAACACAGGTAGCTCAGCCATTGATGCCCCCACAATGGCAGCCCCTCTGGCTTGACCAAGCTTTAGCGCTGAGTCTGGATTATGGGCCATAAATACTTTTTCAATTGCAAACGTAGTTGGCGAAAACTGCTCGATAAGCTGGCTAACACCTTGGTAAATCATTTTTAATCGAATAGGAAACTCGTGTTCAGCTAATTTGATACAACCACTGCCTAAGTAGTTAAATTTAGCGCCTTGGTGTTCAATGACACCATACCCCGTTAAACGAGAGCCGGGATCGATCCCTAAAATAATAGCCAAACGCTACCCTACACCTATTAATCGTTAATATGGCAATAATGCCAGAGCACTGTATAAATTACCAGTGCTCTGTTAATTTTAAATAAATCAAAAAAATACCCGCTAATGCGGGCATTTAAAAAATCAACTCGAAAGCTTATTTATAGACTTAAGCCAATGAACGCAATAACCCTTGTGTATTTTTGCGCATAGTTCGGGCAATCATTAAATAACCTAACGCAGCTACAAATACACCGCCAGCGATAGGACCAATTAACCAAATATGCGGGTGTAATTTACCTGCTAGTTCAAACATTTCTCTTTGTACAATAAATAATGCTAAGTCACTGATAAGCGCTGCAACAAACCCAGCAGTAGCACCAAGCAGTAAAAACTCATACAAAGTGGCATTTTTTATTAAACGGCCTTTAGCGCCCAATGTCCGCAAAATCACAATTTCTTGCATCCGTTCACCAAGGCTTGCCTGCACTTGAGAAATAAGAACCAAAGCACCGCATAACACAACAATCGCTAATACAAAGCCTATTGCCAGCGATACTTGCGAAATGGTAGAACGAATTTGCTTAACAAAGCTATCAACATCAATCGCATTAATTGTTGGGTATGTACGTAAAAGCTCACTAAAATCTTGTTTTTGCTCTGCTTCAATACGTACTGACGATATATACGTTGCAGGAAAATCGGCTAAAACATCTGGGCTTAAAATAATAAAGAAATTAGGCTTTAATGTCGCCCAGTTTACTTTGCGTACACTGGTTACTTTCGCGTCAAACGACTGTGCGCCAATTAAAAACGTTAACGTGTCTCCGAGTTTAATATCAAGCCTATCAAGCATCGATTGTTCAACTGATGCCTCAGCAGTCGCACCATCAGCAAACCACTGCCCATCAATAATTTCATTATGGGCCGGCGGTGTTGCAAGCCAAGTTAAATTAAGCTCACGGCCAATACCAGAGCGAGCTTCTTCATCTTTTTTCTCGTTGTCTTCAAGTGAGACTTCGCGGGCAACAAGCTCGCCATTTACCGCATTAACACGGCCACGTATTGTGGGGTAAAACTCTGAAACAAGAATATCTTTTTGTGCCAAAAAGGTATTGACTTCAGGCAATTCAGTTTCAGTTATATTGACTAAAAAAGCATTTGGCGCATCACTGGGAAGTTGTGATTCCCAATCTGAGATCATGTCATTCTTAAGTACAATTAAAAACAAAAGCAATTTGATTGCCAATGAAAAACTAATCAACTGCACAGCATTGGCATTCGCCCGCTTTTGAATAGACGCTATCGCTAACGACCAACTATTACCTGGGCGCAAGCCAAGTTTACGACCGCCACCAAAAATTAATCGCGACAAGCCAAATAATAAACCAATCAGTACAAGAGTAGAGATAAATAAAATTGCGGTGATTTTTAAATTATTACTAAACAACCACATTAATAAAAACACTGTAACGCCAGACATCGCTAAATGTATTTTACTTACTAATAGCTTATCACCTAAGTTACGGCGCAGTACTCTCAATGGCGGTATATCGAATAGGTCAAGTAGCGGTTTGATAGAAAACATTACCGCACAAATCACACCGGTGCTAATAGCCACAAGCCATGGCTTTATACCTGCAGCGGGTAACGTGTTATTCATTGATTTTGCAAGGTAATCTGTGGCTATTTCTTGTAAACCAAACCCAATTAGTAAACCTACAGCGACTGAGAAAAAACACACCATTGATAAATGCAGTAAATAGATTTTTCGAATCGTAGTGCGGCTACCACCAAGGGTTTTCATCATAGCTACTGGGTCATATTGACGTTCACAATAACGTTTCGCCGACACGGCAATCGCCACAGCTGCTAAAATGATTCCTAACAAACCCGCTAATAACAAAAAGCTCTCTGCACGGTTTAAGCTATTAGCAATAGGCGATTGTCTGTCTTTTACCCCATACCACTGTTGGTTTTCTTGCATTTGCGGCTTTAGCCAGGTGTAAAAATCGCTAATATCTCCTTCGTCACCGGCATAAAGTTGGCGATAATACACCCGACTACCCGGCTGGATAACTTGCGTCTTTGCTATATCTGTTTCGTTGAGTAGTACGCGTCGGCTACTTGAAAATATATTAAAAGGCGCATCAGGCTCTTCGACTAATACTTTTTCGATAGTAAATTGCGCAGCGCCCAACTCAACTGTATCGCCCACTTTGACGTTTAAAGCATAAAAAACAGACTCGCTAAACCAAACGTTACCAACACTTGGCCCATTTGTTGCAATTTCTACGTCGCCTGTCAAAGATGATTTAATTTTTAACTCACCCTTTAAAGGGTAGTGCTCGGACACTGCTTTAACGGAACTTAATTGCATTTCATCATTAGCAAAAAGCATAGTGTCAAAGTAAGTTAGTTTGGCCGTTTTTAAATTATAGCTATCGGCCTCAGATAAATAATTATCAGGTAATGCATGACTACTTGCCAGTACACGGTCTGCAGCGATAAAGGCACTGCTCTTTTGTGCAATACTTTGGCCTATTCGATCAGTTACCATTGATAAAGTTAAAACGGTTAAAACAGCCAATGAAATAGCTGCGCAGATCACCGTTAGCTCGCCGCGACGAAATTCACGGCTAAACAATTTTAATGCTAATTTAGCCCACATTCGCCACATCCTCACTCGTATCTTTTACCAGCTTACCCGCTTCGATCTGCAAAATGTGCTGACATTTTTGGGCGAGCGCTTCATCATGAGTCACTAAAATAAGCGTCGTACCGTGGGATTGGTTTAGATCAAACAATAAAGATTCAATCATTTTACCATTTTTACTGTCTAGATTTGCCGATGGCTCATCAGCAAATAAAATCTTAGGCGTGCCGATAAATGCACGGGCAATCGCAACACGTTGCTGCTCCCCTCCAGATAGTTGCGACGGATAGTGCTCTACACGATGACTCAAACCCACTTTTTCAAGTAGCTCAAGCGCCTGTTGCTTTGCATTTTGCTCCCCTGCAAGCTCAGCAGGTAGCATCACATTCTCAAGCGCAGTTAAGCTTTGCACTAACATAAAAGACTGAAATACAAAACCAACTTTAGAAGCTCTTAGTGCGGCACGGGCTTCTTCGTCTAATGAATGCAGTGGTTCGCCATCCAAAAAGATTTCACCTTCGCTAGATTGGTCAAGCCCTGCCAGTAAACTCAATAATGTTGATTTACCTGAGCCAGACGTACCAACAACCGCAACTGAATCGCCAGACTTGACATTAAAGCTGATGTCACTGAGGATGGGCAAATCCCCTTCAAGGGTTGATACCGTTTTAGAAAGACCATTAACCTGAATAATATTTAATTGAGATAGCGCTGACATATGATGCATTCAATCCTACGTTTTATATTCGTTTTACTGTTAGTAATCAAACCACTTACTGCAGCAGCTGACAACACAATTTTAATTTTAGGAGACAGTTTAAGTGCCGCCTACGGGTTAAAACAAGAGCAAGGCTGGGTTAAATTGTTACAAGATAAATACGACGCCGAGCAAGCAAATGTACAGCTTATAAATGCCAGCATTAGCGGGGAAACCACCGGCGGCGCTCTACGTCGTTTAGAAGGCCTACTAAATGAATTCAGCCCTAGCCATGTACTTATTGAACTTGGCGGCAATGACGGCCTGCGTGGCTTCCCGATTAAAAAGCTGCAAGACAATTTGACGTCTCTCGTGCAAACCAGTAAACAAACCGATGCACAAGTGGCGATTATGGAGATACATATTCCTCCTAACTATGGACCACGTTACACAGGTATGTTCACTGAAAGCTTTACAAAAATCGCAGATGAAACAAACAGCTACTTGATGCCTTTTTTCGTACTTAAAGTAGCAACAGATAACAGTTTGATGCAGAACGATAATATACACCCTAACAAAACAGCCCAACCAATACTACGAGATGAGATGTATAAATCGATCAATGATTGGTTAGATGACTAATATTTTATTAGAGCTAAGTGATTTTTTCACTTAGCTCGCTCAATAAACGTTCAAACAAACAAAAGCTTATTGATTTTTCAAAATAATTACGTATATTGCTCGTGTAGTCGGTATGTGGCGCAGCTTGGTAGCGCACTGTCATGGGGTGGCAGGGGTCGAGAGTTCGAATCTCTCCATACCGACCATCACTTCCCCCTTTAATATCATGCGCTTACATTAAAATTAAAGCTAACTTCTAAAAAACCATTTGTACTAGATTTGTATTATATTTGTATTATTAATTTTCAAAATGACTTTTAGTTTAAATTTTAGGTTTGAGAATTACTAATGCCCTCTATTACAACTAATCTAATTTATCTCAAATTATCAACACAACTTGCACATGACGAATCTTAAGAGCCCACTAGTTTTTTACGCTTTCAATATAAGCAAGAAACAATCTTCCAGCCTTAAATGCGAAATGGCGAGACCGAAGTCTGATGAACTATAGACTGCAACGGTAAAAGCGCTTTGATACTCCAACCAACCCCAAATCACCTTGTTGATCAATTTGAAGCTTAAAAAGTTTGAGCAACCTATCACAGTCACCGATAAAGAAATTAACTATTTGCAGCGTTACGGTATCAGTGGTGGTAAAAAATGGTCTGATTCATTTTCTAAGGCCTCTAACCGCACCCGATTCTTTTCAACTGGTGCATACGACCTGAGGCACAGCTATGCTCAAGAAAGAACGGTTGAGCTTAATGCGTTAGGTTTTAAATATAAAACGGCCTTAGAGACCATTTCGCAAGAGATGGGGCATTTTAGACCTGAAATAACTGAAGTTTATTTGCGTTAAATATAAAAGCTACCGTGGAGATAGCTTTAATTTCAAGTCTTATCTATTTCTTTGAAGATTTACTAGGTTTTAACCCTGAGGTGTTCCCTGGAGTATTTTTATTATCACGTCTACGTTTATCAGGTTTGCCAGTTGAATCAGCAATTGGTTTCGGTCCAGGTTTAAGAGCCATAATCGTTATCCTTTCAATTAAGAGGAAGTCCCTCACTTATAAGTGTAGCTTAAACAAATATTTTGGAAGGCATTATTGATAAATATTTGCACTTCCACTTAATCGAAAGAGTGTAATTTTGTCTAAAACCTGAAGACATATTACGGATACATAATGGCTATGAAAACTTGAGTAGATGAACTGAAGCTAGGTAGATTTACAAAAGATAGGGCGCTTAGCTGATATCACACAGGTTTATTTTGGATAATTTTTCTTTACACCATACTTATCTCTACACAGTGCAGGTATAGAGTCTTAAAAGTACAGACAATAAATTATTTGAACTTTTCTAATAAGTTAAGCGCTTGTATATCTATAAGTTCATTTGCCCACTCGTCTTTCATTTTTACTCGTTTAGCAGCACTATAATAATCCTTTTTACGCTTTATTATGTCTTTAAGTGCGCTCCGTAAGCTTGGAATAATAACTGCTTCACCATAATAGGCCTCAGCTAGTTTAATAGCCCCTTCAGGAATGTTGCCCCAAGCTTTATACATAGCAAGTAAATCAAAAATATCTTTGTAAGGCTCTTGAAGTTTCCGATCACTATTAGCGAGAAGCTTTGTATAAAAACACGACGCCCTATCTAGATACGGAACTACAAACTTATTCGTATCATTCTCTAATTTCAAATCGTAATCGGCAAAACTCACAAATTCTAACTTTATATTTACTCCTTCATGTTTAATAATTGTTCTTACTGCATCTCTATCAGCTCTAATTTCTCTTGGGTAATGGAATTCTTCATTGACTAGTTTATTTAAGCGAACGTTTGTTACTGAACTACGTACAGCCCTATAAGATTGTTTATTTGGACACAGGAAGTCTATATCAACTGATTCTCGATATTCATCTAACTCAAGCGCAATTCTAGTCCCTCCACCAAATATGATATTATTTTCATAAAAAAAGTCAGCATTAAACTTAGTTAACGCTGACTCTATAATTTGATGGTGTGTAAGTCGATACTTGCTCATATTTTAATGTGCAGCAGGCATAAAAATACCACCGCCTATATTTTTTACTAACCTTTGAACCAGAGCCTTTTCTTTTTTAGTTATTTTTGTCTTATCAACATAACTCCAACGCTTTTCATACAGCTCCAAAGCAATTTCAGGTTTCACAAATTTATTGTGCATATCCCACAAAATAAGGTTCAACTCATGGTAGTGAGTTCTATTGATGTTTCCCATGCTACCCCCTTAAATTAGTTGCTCGAATATGGAAAAGTTAATGGTGATTGAATGTGCTAATTTGTGCCCTAAGCACAAATTAGCACATTCAATCACCAGACACAATCTATCAATTTCGTTGTAAGTATAACATATAACCGAGTTACCTACCATTCAAGTTTATCCCCCCACGCAATTAAGGCCCTCTTTCTTTTTTCCAAATATCCTGCATGTTATAACCCCCCTGAACTCCTTGTAGTTGATGTGCTTGGGAATACATATTTTGAATTGAGATATCCAAATGCTGCCCGTAATTCATCAAGCAAAAATACCATATTTTGAGTAATCGGTACTTTATGGGTTCTTTCGCCATTTTTATTTTGCTTCACGCGCTCGGCTGGGATTGTCCATATATTTTTATCAAAATCAAACTCTTGTCACTGTGCGCCTGTGACCTCTATTGGCCGACAACCTGTTAAAGTTATGCATTTCAATGCGTAAATAACTTGCTGGCTGATACCTAGCTTTGGCAAGCGTTCGAAAACTTGAATCACTTTTTCAAACTCAAACGCTCTGGTTCGCGACTTTTCTAGGCCACTCACACTCTTCTTTTTAACAGTGCTTATTGGGTTACCTTGTATTAAATCTCGCTCAACACCAAAATTAAACATTTGTTTGAGAATGGATAACGTTTTATTAGCCTGCGTTTTAGCACCTCTATCTGTCCTAAATTCGGATAATCGAAGGTTTATTTATTAATACGTTGGCAAAAAGTTAACAAGCCGGAGTTAGAGCAGCCAATTGCTGCTCTACGTAATTAAGGGGAGTACTAAGGTTTTAATTTAGAGAAGTGTGAATATAAAGCAACACCCGCTCGGCTCAGTGATGAAGACAAGCCTATTGCAAACTTATCACTTAGATTCTTTTTAATTTTATAACTTACTTTAAAAATTTGCTTATTTTCGTATTGAGCCATAAGTACATCATCACTGGTATTAATTTCATCGACTAGGCCTTTACCTAGCGCTTGTGTGGCAAACCAATGTTCACCAGTAGCGACATCGTCAATATCTAAGCTTGGTCTTTGTTGCGTGACAAACGACTTAAATAAGCCATGGGTTTGTTCAATTTCTTCTTTAAACTTTTCTCGGCCTTTATCTGTATTTTCACCAAATAATGTTAACGTTCGCTTATAATCACCAGCGGTGATCTGCTCAAATTCTATGTCGTTCTTTTTTAATATTTTATTAAAATTAGGAATTTGTGCTATCACACCAATCGAGCCGACGATAGCAAATGGTGCTGCAACTATTTTGTTTGCAACACATGCCATCATATACCCACCACTTGCTGCGACCTTATCAATAGCCACAGTTAAGTTAATACCTGCTTTAGTTAATCGTTGTAGTTGAGACGCCGCTAAGCCATAGCCATGTACTACGCCACCACCACTTTCTAATCGTACAAGTACACTGTCTTTTTCTTTATCAGCAAACGTTAAAATAGCACTAATTTCTTCACGTAAGCTGTCAACTTCATGAGCGTCAACACTGCCATTAAAGTCAATTACATACAATCTAGGTAATGGTGCTGGTTCGGTTTTTTTTGCCTCAGCTTTTTGCTTTTTCTGATACGTTTTTAATTCTTTTTTCGATAAAGTGCTCGAAATAAAGCTATCTTTTAGTTCTGTTAATTGCTCAGATAAGTCATCTACAACAATCTCACCTTTTTTGCTTTTAGGCTTAACTGATGAAGCAACAACAATAGTCACAACTGCTATAGTAGCAACCACAAAAGTAATGGTTTTTGCGAAAAACAAACCATATTCATATAAAAATTCCAAAAATATCTCCAAGTACTTTTATTTAATTGGCAACAATTTACCATGGTTTACTATAAAAAAAAGCCACTCTAGGTGGCTTTTTGCATATTGGTTGCATTGAGTACTATAAATCTATTCAGTTACAACATCTGAGTTAGTAACTTGTAAAAACAGGCCGCGACTCTTTAAGAAGGTCGCAATTTGCATCTGCATTTCACTGGTTGCAGCAGCACTTCCCTCGGCTGTGGCTCCTGCTGAAGCATCAGCTCTTGGATCAAGCACAGTACCATGATGACCCTGAGTAAATTTCACTAAATAGCTCATTCCGTCCTCTGTTGGACCTTGAGTTTCAGTCACTCCTTGGAGCCCCATTAAGTTAGCTAGTGGCAACGAACCTGCAATTGGGTTATTCACAGTTGTCGGTGGAATCACTTGGTCTGGTTTATTACCGTCCTTTCCTCCTACTACAACATTCATATAAACAGGCGTACCAAGCGCTTTTATTGCAGCGGCATAATTTGTCGGATCACCGCTATCAAGAGCCGACTGAGCTGCAAACGAGAATTGCGACATTACACCTTGAATATTTGCTATTTTAGTTGTTTCACCCGCAACTGTTAAAGAAGTCATGTATTCAGCATAACCACAAGAAACACTTGCTTGCGTATCTGCACTCTCTCCACAATTAGCCACTGCTGGACCTTCTCTGTAAGCTTCAAATTCGGCTGATTCAGCCGCTCCTGCTGATTTTAAAACAGAGCCTTGTACAAATGGGCCAAAACTCGCTGACTCTAACAAGAAGCTAGCGATACCGCCGCCGCCACTTGCTAAAGCAACCGTATTAACACTAAATAAACCATCGACCTGGCTATCTAAAGGCGTATTCGCTTGAGCCACAAATGCTGGCGCAACAATAGAGCCTAATGAGTGCCCAATAAATGATACATCAGATGAATTTAACGAAGTGTCATCAGTAAAATTAAGACCAAAACGTAAGCCAAGTAAATCCGCAGCCGATTGTCTTAAGTTATCACGCGCAACTAATAAGGACTCTAAGTTCATATACGCAAGAACCGAGCCTTTGCCTTTGGTTGCGTTAAAATCATACTTACCATCATCATCCTTGCCATCAACATTAATACCGCGTTCACCATGAACAGGGTGGTCAATTGCAACAGTAGCAAAGCCTTGCATAGATAAAGCTGCAGTTAGCGCAAGCATATCTTCTTTTTGAGAAGTTATACCATGCTGTAAAATCACCACAGGCCAGCCACCTTCAGGCATTGTCAGCGCTGGCTTATTCTGCTGTTCGAGTATTGTATTTAACACTGGCAAATAAGGTTTAGTAACTTGTACTGGAACATCAGCAAGAGTTTGTTTCTTTGGAATAGGATTGTATTTAGTTAAGTGACGAGTGGTGTCGATTTTCGGGTAATCATGTAATCTGCCTTCGCTTAAACCTTGGCAGAGCGGCTCATATGGACCAACATCAAACATTGTCGGGTCTACTTCATTTTCTTTACCTGCATCAACAAGCGCTTGGTCTGCAGCTTGTTGATTAAGTACAGCAACAGGGCTTGAACACATACCTTGCCAATATGTGTCTGCTAAATCAGCATTATCTGTGCCTGTAGGCGTAGATAAATACATAGGAAGAAAAACATTGCCTTTTTGATATTGCACCCCCGCAAAAATAGCCGGGGCGGGCCTTTCTAATTCAACTAACTTGTCTTGAACAGTTGTAATGGTATCTGACTCAGGAATATTAACTACAGGACTATCCAGCGCAGGATTTTGTCTACTTATCGCAAGCATTGATTTAATCGTGTTAAGTACAGGGCCGACAGATTGGATAGTCATTGCAGCAGAGTAAATTATTTCGTCTTTACTAATAGCGCCACCGGAGGTCACCACTTTTTCGTAACTATTTACTGCACCTTGTAAACCCAATTGAGCTTCAGTGATTAACGGAGCTTCTTGTTTAACAAGTCCGTATGTTGAAGAGGGCTCTATTGAGCGGCCTAACGAATCTTTTAAATCTGTAGTTAATACATTAACGTATGAGCTGCCAGCTTTAAACGGCTTAAGAGGGATAACTGCCACGGCATCGCCACTGGCTTGGGTTATAAAGTCAACACCAAAAGTTAGCTCGCCAATCAACTTACAAGCAGTACCTGCAGGTGCTTGTGAACATTCTGCATCCGTTAGACTTGCGCCCATAATGACTTCAAATATTCTTACAGCACCAGGGGCAGCCGCAGAAGCGGCATCTAAACTAACACCTTCAGGTACATCATCGCTAACAAATGAAGGCATAACGAGATCTATTTTGTACGGAACTTGGCTAGACCAACCATCTAGCGCTCCTAGCGCCATTGATGGATCAGCATAGGCTGCACGCGGTACTGATACGCCATCTTCATCTAATTCATTCGGAATATTAATCGTGCCATCTTTTGTGCCACTCATTAACAGGTCATTCGGTACGGAAATATCTCCGTTAGCAGGGTCAAAATAAACGGTTGCAGTTGGGATAACAGGTGGTGTGTCGTTCTTCACATCTTCTAACGTTTCACCGCCGCCGCAACCAGCAAGTGCAGCTGTAATTGCGAGTGAGAGTAGCATTTTTTTCATATGATTTGCTCCGCACATAATCTTATTTTTATTGTGTGTTCAGTTGAATAAGTATAGTTAATGGTTCTAATTTATTGTCAATAATAGTTAAAATAATGTAATTAGTTTATTAATGAGACATTAGACCAGTTAAAGTTAACGTAAAGTTTCAAATTTCGCCACCTTATTTTGCAATAAATTCGATAACTTGGGGATTTGCTATGTTAAAATCACAAAAATTGATACTTTTGGACCTCTATTATGCAGACCTATAAAGCGGCTAAAAATGCCCTGCAAGACAAAGTTATTCTGATCACGGGTGCTGGCGATGGTATTGGCCGCGTTGCGGCTTTAACTTACGCGCAACACGGAGCTACAGTAATCTTACTTGGCAAAACAACTAAAAAGCTAGAATGCGTGTATGACGAAATTATTTCTTTAGGTGGACCAAAGCCAGCGATAGTGCCAATGGATTTAAAAGGCGCAACTAAACAAAATTACCGTGATTTAGGTGCTACCATTGAACAGCAGTTTGGTAAATTGGATGGTTTATTAAATAACGCAGGAATCATTGGCTCATTAGGTCCTTTAGAGCATTTTTGCGCCTCAACGTTTGACAACATCATGAAAGTGAATGTAACCGCACAAGCGATGATCACTAAGTATATGTTTCCGGTATTGCGAAAATCACCTAATGCTTCGGTAATTTTTACTTCGTCAGGAGTTGGACGCCAAGGTCGTGAATTTTGGGGAGCTTATGCTATTTCTAAATTTGCGGTTGAAGGTATGATGCAAACGTGGGCTGCAGAAGTTGGCAAAACTAATATTCGTATAAATTGTATCAACCCTGGCGCAACACGTACTTCAATGCGTGCAACGGCATACCCTGGTGAAGACCGAGATAAACTAGCAACACCAGAAGACTTAATGCCTACTTACTTATATCTAATGAGTGATGACTCTAAAGATGTTAACGGGCAGTCATTAGATGCGCAGGAAAAAAAACCGGCATAATCCGATCCTAAAATAGAAAAGCCGCTTTTAATGCGGCTTATATTCTAATAAAACAGTGACTTAACGGCGTTTAGTTTGTTTTACACGATTATTGTGCTTTTTAACCGCTTTACGTATTTGGTTAATTTTGGCGCGTTTATCTTTGCGCTTTTCTGGCATAACTGACAGTTTAGTTTGTGTTTCACGACCCAGTTTTACAGTTTTACGTAAGTAGTTAACAGTTTCTAAATCTAGCTCACTCCAGCCACCTTGTGGTAGACGCTTATCAAGCTCTAACTTTCCGTAACGAATACGAATTAGACGAGAGACTTCCACCTCTTGAGATTGCCATAAACGACGCACTTCACGATTACGCCCCTCAGTTAGTGTAACATTATACCAGCGGTTAATTCCCTCACCGCCTAGTGGTTTAATGTTTAGAAATTTAGCCATACCATCTTCAAGCTCAACACCTTTGGTTAAGTTCTTAATAGTCTCATTAGTCACTTCACCAAATACCCGTGCAGAATACTCACGTTCAACTTCATAACTTGGGTGCATTAAGCGGTTAGCCAACTCTCCATCATTGGTAAATAGCATCAAACCAGCTGTATTGATATCTAGACGACCTACAGCTATCCAACGTTCGCCGTCAATGCGTGGTAAGCGATCAAACACGGTACGACGCCCTTCTGGGTCTTTGCGTGTACACAATTCACCTTCAGGTTTGTTGTACATTATTACGCGGCAAATACGCTCTGCTTTTTCTTCAATTTTAACGGTGTGGCCGTCAACACGGATTTGGTCGGTCTCTTCGACTCGATCACCTAACTTGGCAACTTTACCATTTACACTCACACGATTTGCATCAATGTATTTTTCCATCTCACGGCGTGAACCTACACCAGCACGGGCTAGGACTTTTTGTAACTTTTCACCTTGTATACTCATTCGGATAGTTCTCTCACAGAAGGATCACTCAATAACTGGTCTATTTTACTTTGTTGCTGCTTTGGCAAATCAGGTAAATTATCAAGACCCGTTAACGAAAAATAATCTAAAAATTGTTTTGTTGTCGCATATAAAGCAGGCCTTCCTGGCACCTCTTTATGCCCGACCACTTGTACCCACTCTCTTTCAAGTAGGGATTTCATAATTCCAGAACCCACAGCCACGCCACGGACTTGCTCGATTTCACCACGAGTTATAGGCTGACGATATGCAATTAGTGACAGTGTTTCTAATAACGCACGAGAATATTTAGGCGCTCGCTCTTGAAATAAATTACTCAGCCATGGAGCTAAACTTGCACAGGCTTGAAACCGATACCCACTGCCGACTTCAACTAATCGAATACCCCGCGTTTGATAATGAATTTGAATATGATCAATAGCATCATTAACTCGCGACATCGATACACTTAATTCACTTAAAACGGTTTCTTTAAGGTGCCGCTTACTTAACGGCTTACCTGCAACAAAAATTGCCGCTTCAATGATTTCAATCAGTTGCTCATCACTAATTCGTTTTGTTGCCATTTAAATAACCATTTAAGAATAGACGCGCTAAAGGTTGGATATTATGAGCGTTATATTATGACAGAACATTAGCTAGGTTGGAAAATTTATTATCTAAAAAAGCAAAAATGCCAGCATAAAGCTGGCATTAATATCACTAAAAATAAAATTAGCTATTTTTTATCATTTCAAGAGCTTCATCTTCAGCAACGCCACTACCATGAGTTTTGATATAAGTGACAAATTCGTTTTTGCTGATACGCTTATCTTTATTGCGATCCATGTAACCAAAGTGATTTGAAATATCGTCATCGTTTGCTTCGACGACTGAGATATAACCATTACGATCGTTATCTAATGACTTAAAATCACTTTCAATCGGATCAAACTTTGCAATTTCTGCCTTAAATGCTGACTCAGTTACTTCGCTGTCTGTTGCAACTTTACCTGTATTTAGGTGAGTGTAATTTGCAAATTCTTTGCGGCTAATCTGCTCGTCCATATTGGTATCGATGTTTGAAAAATGCTCCCAAATATCGTCATCATCAGCTTCGACTTTAGAAATATAGCCATCATCATCGTTGTCTAAGCTACCAAAATCACTATCGATTTTTGCAAGAGAAGAATTCGCTGAACATGCGCTTAGAGTTAGAGCGGCCAAAATAGTTGATGCAAGTGTTAACTTTTTCATAAGACGTTTCCTTGTAATAAATAAAAATCAAATTCAAATGAAATAATACAAGGACTGCGCCAACTCTATAAATACTTTATTATCAATCAGTTAACTAAAAACAATTTCACTAATAGAATAAGGCTGTAAAATCATTGCACAACTTTTGTAAAAATTGCAGACATAAAAAAAGCGCTAATCAGCGCTTCTTTACAATAATTAACCGTTATATTGCTGCATTTTGATAACGCTTAACAAAATCAGTTACTGGCTCACCATTACAGCGTAATGAGTTTAAGTTGCCAATTTTTTCACGCACAGGTGTAAGACCTTGCTTTACAGCAGTAACACAAAGTTGAGTTTCAGTTTGATCATTGGTGGCGAATACTTCTACAACTTTTACATTACGCTTTTTGTCACTCTCTTTTTTAGCAATATCACGAATGTCTTGACCGTTACATAAAATACTTTGTGAGTGACGAGAGATAAAAATACCATGTTGGTGAGCTACTTTACGTGCGGCAGAAAAACCTTCGTTTGCACTAATTGAGCAAAGTTGAGATTCAATTTTTTTATCAGCACTGAAGTACTGAGCTGCTTGAGCAACGTGAGAGAGTGAAGCTATTGCAACGAATAAAGTTAAAAGCTGTTTTTTCATGACTTACCTGTATGAATATAGAGTGAACGGGTGAATTTCGCGCATTATATATACAAAAAAATCAGATCAACTGAATAATCAATTTAATTTTTTAATTAATTCAAGTTTAACAATGCTTAATCTTTAATCATCATTTGTTCAACATTAGTCCAACTATATTTCCAAATAATCGCATGTACCATCGACATTTTAATGATAGAATTTGTCGCAAATAAATATGCACTTTAGGCCAATAATATGAAAGTTATTTCATTTAACATCAATGGGCTTCGCGCCCGACTTCACCAACTTCAAGCAATTATTGATAAACATCAACCTGATGTTATAGGTTTGCAAGAAATCAAAGTACATGATGAAGCTTTCCCTTTAGATGATGTACAAAAAATGGGTTACCACGTTTACTTTCATGGCCAAAAAGCTCATTACGGTGTAGCTATGCTCTGTAAGAGTGAGCCTAAG
Source organism: Pseudoalteromonas sp. APC 3893 (assembly GCF_030408095.1). NCBI lineage: Bacteria > Pseudomonadati > Pseudomonadota > Gammaproteobacteria > Alteromonadales > Pseudoalteromonadaceae > Pseudoalteromonas > Pseudoalteromonas sp. APC 3893. Next base: position 616,932 of record NZ_JASDCD010000001.1, on the reverse strand, counting down.
TCAGTATTTAAAGGTTTTGCTACTGATACTGATGAATCACAAAAACGTATGATCAGTGTAACCGTTTCACAAGAAAATGGCCGAGACTTAACGGTTATGAATGGCTACTTCCCACAAGGTGATAACATTAATCACGAAACAAAATTCCCTTATAAACGGCAGTTTTACAAAGATCTTATGACTCACCTTGAGACTAACCATACTCCGGATGAAGATGTCATTGTTATGGGTGATATAAATATTTCTCCGACCGATTTAGACATTGGGATTGGTGAACCCAACCGTAAGCGTTGGTTAAAAACTGGTAAATGCTCTTTTCAACCGGTTGAACGTGAGTGGCTCGCCACTTTATTAAACTGGGGTTTTAAAGATACCTATCGTGAGCTTCACCCTGATACAGGTGAACAATACTCTTGGTTTGATTATCGCTCAAAAGGTTTTGTTGACAACCGAGGCTTGCGTATCGATGTGGTCCTTGCAACGCCAGCATTAGCAGGGCGTTGTACTGATGCCGGTATTGACTACGAATTAAGGGGCATAGAGAAACCGTCTGATCACGCTCCAATTTGGTCAACTTTTAGTTAATTTACAATGTCTCATAACCTTGAACTTACAGCTCTTATCAGCACAAACACTCAATTAGTTTTATGGCTTGTGGTTGGGGTTATTGCTTGGGGCAGTTTTGATAAGGGACTCTATAAAAGCCTTATTACTACACCAGCACGCCAAACCGGTATATTTTCCTGCGCAATGGTATTTTGTGTTTTATGGCAGATTAAAGCGGGTATCTTACCAGGCCTTGAACTACACATATTAGGTGTCACCGCTATCACTTTAGTGCTTGGTTGGCGCTTTGCTATTTTAAGTGCAACCTGCGCAAGTGCTCTGCTTGTAGCTTTTGGCCAAATTAGCTTGGTACAATTGCCCTTACATTTATTATTAACAGCATTTATTCCTATACTGTTTTCTTACGCTGTTTTTATTATTTGTTACAACCTATTACCTCGCCATTTTTTTATTTATATATTTATCTGCAGTTTTTTATGCGCAGCGTTAGTCAGTTGCGTTAAAATAGTGACAGTAAGTGCCTTTTATTATTTTTCAGGAAACTATAACTGGTATGAATTAAGTGAAAATTACTTATACCTATGCGCCATTATTTGGTTTCCTGAAGCAATGCTCAATGGCATGGCTATTTCAATACTTATTACTTATCGCCCACACTGGGTGAAAACATTCTATGACAAGGACTATCTAGACTCATGAGTCTCGCGTATCAATGCCCTTTATGCCAAACAACTTTGCAGCTAAGTGAAAAATCACTGCGCTGTGTTAATAATCATACTTTCGATTATGCTAAAGAAGGCTATGTTAACCTCTTACCCGTGCAAAATAAAAACTCAAAACAGCCTGGGGATAACCTTGACATGGTGCAAGCTCGACGAGCCTTTTTAAGCACCGGGCACTATCAATTTTTGCAACAAGCAATCGCAAAGCTTGTCGCAGAGCTTGCTCCAAAGAGTGTGATAGATTTAGGTTGTGGAGAAGGCTTTTACACGCACGCAATTGCAAACCAGTGCCAAATTAAGGTGTATGGTGTTGATATATCTAAGTCAGCCATTAAGTATGCCGCCAAACGCTATGAAAACTGCCAATTTAGTGTTGCCTCAATAAGCCAAGCTCCATTTTCTGCTAACCAAGCTGATGTTCTTGTGAGTATTTTTGCACCATTATTTGAACAAGAACTCGCTCGTTTAGCTAATCAGAATAGTTCACTGATTGTCGCAAGCCCAGGCCCTTGGCACTTAAAAGAGTTAAAACAAAAAATTTATAGAGAAGTAAACGCACATACGCCTATTGATGTGCCTAGAGGTTTTACATTAACCCAACAAGACTTAATTGAACAACAGGTTAAACTTGGGTTTGAAGACCTTAAAAACCTGATTACTATGACACCTTTTGCATGGAAGTTTAGACCAGAACATTGGCAAGAATTAGAACAACAAGGTGAACACACTGTCACCTTGTCATTTTATGTAAGTCATTTTAAGAAAGTCGATTAGAGATTCTCTTTAGTAAAAGCACGGTCCATTTTATCAAACATATCGTTAAGTAAATGGGCCAAATCCGCGTAGCGTGGTTTGTTTTTACCCAAAGCACCTTGGTAACCATTAGCCACCATTTTAGTATGAAGCTCTTTAAACCAATGTTCTATTGCTGGTTCAAGTGTAGTCTCTGCACGTTTACCTAACCACAAAAGCCCTTGTAGCGGCAACGATAAAAAGAACAGCGCTACGGCAATCGCTTGCGGTAAAAAATCACTCCCTAGATAATTAATTTGCATAAATAACGTTAACATTGCCAATATCGGCATAACTGTAATTGCATGCTCGGTGGCTTTAATAACCTTAAACTCGGCAAATAACGGTGCTAGCTCTTTTCGCATTGGCCACTTTTTTGCGTACTCTCGACCAGTTTGGACTTGTGACATCACACTTTTTTGCATCATGACTCCTAGGTGTCGCTAGTTTAACGATTAGACTCTTTAAGTGTACCATACCCAAAACAACATTCCTTTGTAAAATCTAATTACTATCCTTGTATTTGATCAAGGCTATGGCTAACGTTAATTCAATAAATGAGTTAAAATATTTAAGCATTAAGTCAACTAGACTTTAGTTTAATCTTAGTTGTTAATCGGCAAAATACTATTTATCTTTAGCCTGTATAGCACTATCACAATAGATATGCATCAGCTTAACTTAATGCGCACTTACAGACATACACAATAATGAGACTTTATATGCCTTTGCAACCTAGTTCCCCTCACCATGTGCTTGTACTTAATTGTGGAAGTTCAAGTTTAAAATTTGCGATTTTAGATGCGCAAACATCGAATGAAGTTATTTCAGGTCTTGCTGAACGCTTAAGCTCTGATACACCATCTATTAAATATAAATTTCAAGGTAAAAAAACACTGGTCGAACTGACAAAGGGCCAAGCTCACGCACATGCCATTAATACGCTTGTTAATCTTATTAAAGATCATCACTTAGCAGATAACCTGATTGCTGTTGGTCACCGTGTTGTTCACGGTGGAGAACACTTTACTAGATCAGTACTTATTGATGAGTCTGTTATTGAAGGTATAACAAAAGCTGCGGCACTTGCTCCATTGCATGGCCATGCGAATTTATTGGGTATCGCTGCTGCGCAAGCCTCATTTGAAGGACTCCCACAAATAGCCGTATTTGATACTGCATTTCATCAAACAATGGAACAAGTTGCTTATTTATATGCCCTACCTTACAAGCTTTACACAGATTATGGAGTGAGGCGCTATGGCTTTCATGGTACCAGTCATTATTATGTTGCAAGTCAAACTGCTAAATTATTGGAAAAACCACTAGAGCATAGCAATTTTATTAGTGCGCATTTAGGTAATGGCTGCTCAGTATGCGCCATTAAAAATGGCATAAGCGTTGATACAAGCATGGGACTCACCCCTCTTGAGGGCTTAATGATGGGCACCCGTAGTGGCGATATAGACCCAGGTTTATTTAATTTTTTAACAACCCAGTTAGATTACAGCGCGGCACAAATTGATGACTTGTTAAATAAAGAAAGTGGTTTATTAGGTGTCAGTGAGTTGTCAAATGACTGCAGAACTATTGAAGACGCAGCATTAGCTGGAAACAAAAGAGCAATGCTTGCTCTTGATATGTTTTGTTACCGCCTTGCAAAACAAATTGCCGCATTTATGGTGCCAGTACAACGCTTAGACGCACTTATTTTTACAGGCGGCATTGGCGAGAATTCAGATATAATTCGTCAAAAAGTAATCAAGCAACTTGCCTTTTTAGGGCTCGACTGTGATGAACAAGCAAATCTGAATGCTCGTTTTGGTAGTGAAGGCATAATTAGTTCAGCACATGCAAATACAACCGCTGTTGTAATGCCGACAAATGAAGAGTGGGTAATCGCCCGTGATGCAGCAAATATTGCACAGGAGCAATAATATGGCCCGTCGAATTATGTTAGTGCCTATCTCTACCGGTGTTGGTTTAACGTCGGTGTCAGTAGGTTTAGTACGTGCACTTGAACAAAAAGCAGTAAAAGTAAATTTTTTTAAACCCATCGCACAACCTCGATCTGGTGAAACCGGGCCTGAAAAATCAACCTTAATTGTGACACAAGGCTCACCTATCAACCCGCCTACCCCATTTGCATTAGATTATGCTGAACAGATGATTGGCGATGGCAAAGGTGATGACCTACTAGAAGAAATTGTCGAACGCTTTGAAAGCACAATCAGTAATGATGAAGTTGCCATTATCGAAGGTATGGTCCCAACACGTCGCCAACCGTACGCAGGTCGGGTAAATCGTGAAATAGCCCAAACTTTAGGCGCTGAGATTATTTTTGTGCTTACCCCAGGTAATGACAGTAACGATCAAATTGAAGATAGATTAGAAATAGCCGCCGGTTATTATGGAGGCGTAGGTCATGCACGGGTACTTGGTTGTATATTTAACAAAGTAAATGCCCCGCTTGATGATGAAGGCCGTGCCCGTGCCGACTTAGTTGATTCGCATAACCCTGAAGCACTTGAAAATGAGCTTAACCGCCTAGCATCTTTGCCTATTTTCACAAAGCACCCTTTTATGCTGTTAGGCTCTATCCCGTGGGACTTTGAATTAGTTGCACCACGTGTAAAAGATTTAAGCGCTTATTTAAAAGCTCAGGTATTAAATGAAGGCGACATGGCACACAGACGTCTACGCCGCGTGACATTTTGTGCACGAACTGTTTCAAACATTCTTAACCACTTTACCCCTGGCGCATTACTTGTAACACCAGGAGATCGTTCTGATGTTTTAGTCGCTGCATGCTTGTCTGCAATGAATGGAACTAAAATTGGTGCCATTTTACTAACGGGCGGTTTTATGCCAGAACCTCGCATAATGACGTTATGTGAACAAGCAATGGCAACAGGCTTACCTATCTTGTGTACAGACGCAGATACTTGGCGCACCTCTTTGTTATTACATAACTTTAATATGGAAGTACCCTGTGATGATGAACAACGGATTGACAAAGTCAAACATCATAATGCAAGCCATATTGATTCTGACTGGTTAGACACACTTGCGCAAAGCGTAGGTAAAACCCGTAAAATGTCACCTCCTGCATTTCGTTATTTACTGACAGATAAAGCACGTAACGCCAATAAAACGGTTGTTTTACCTGAAGGCAACGAACCACGTACTATTAAAGCTGCCGCTATTTGTGGGCAACGCGGGATCGCAAAAACAATTTTACTTGGTAGTCGAGAAGAAATTCACCGCATTGCAAGCCAGCAAGGCGTAGAACTCAATGAAAATGTTACCATCATTGAACCTCAATCAGTACTCAATGATTATGTTGCACCTATGGTTGAAATTCGAAAAGGCAAAGGTTTGACTGAAGTTGTCGCCCAAGAACAGCTGCAAGATAATGTTGTATTAGGCACCATGATGTTAGAGCGCGGTATTGTTGATGGCTTGGTTTCAGGTGCTGTCAATACCACTGCAAATACGATTAGACCACCACTGCAATTAATCAAAACGGCCCCAGGTTCTTCGTTAGTATCATCGGTGTTTTTTATGTTGTTACCTGATCAAGTACTGGTATACGGTGATTGTGCAATTAACCCAGATCCAACCGCCGAGCAACTGGCTGATATTGCAATTCAATCTGCCGATTCTGCTCAAGCATTTGGTATTGAGCCACGCGTCGCGATGATAAGTTACAGTACAGGTACCTCAGGCACAGGTGCTGATGTTGAGAAAGTGCGTGAAGCAACCAAGCTTGCCCAACAAAAGCGTCCTGATTTAATTATTGATGGCCCATTGCAATACGATGCGGCAATTATGGAAAATGTGGCACTGAAAAAAGCGCCGAATAGCCCTGTCGCTGGTAAAGCTACTGTATTTATTTTCCCAGATTTAAATACTGGTAACACAACCTATAAAGCCGTACAAAGAAGCGCCGACTTGATCAGTATTGGTCCAATGCTGCAAGGTATGCGTAAGCCCGTAAACGATTTAAGTCGTGGTGCTTTAGTTGATGACATTGTTTACACGATTGCTTTAACTGCAATTCAAGCAGCTCAAGTGAGTGATAAGTAGTATTTTATGATGGTGTAAAGCAATGCCCTTTTACTTTACACCATCGCTGTCGTTTATCTACCCAAATTAAAAATGAACGCTATATTAATACCTTAAGTCGGTTATACCTTTTTAATCCCATTGTTATCCACAGAAATTGTGGACAAGATTACTCTTTTATTCGAATCTTTTTAACTATACTATTAATAAACCAAGGTGGTTACATAAAAAGGCTTTTAATGTCTAAACAAACGTTACAACTTCACAGTACTGAATTTACTATTCATAGCCTTGATGCTGTACACAATTGGTTAGCTCTTGAAGTTGTTGGGCCACTCGGGTTTTCACTAACAGGGATCATGGCCAATATTTCTGGCGTATTAGCCAAAGCTAATATCTCTATTTTTGCCATATCAACCTATGATACCGACTACGTGCTAGTGAAAAAACAAGCCATTAATGATGCTATAAAATCACTTAAAAAAGACGGTTACAATGTAATAGGTGACTCACTCTAAGAATGCAAAATAACGATATAACTTATTTGCCACAGCAGCAAATTCAAACTAATACCTTGTCTATTTGCAGTCCGTTTAGCGGCAAAGTTCTCCCATTGAGTGAGCACCCAGAGCCCTTCTTCAGCTATGGCACTGTTGGCCCTGGTATTATGGTTGAATTAACTAGCCACAAAATATTATCTCCATTTGATGGCATTTTATTACAGGTAAAAAATGCGGGATGTGAGTTCATTTTGCAAGCAAAAAATGGTCTCAAAGTGTTGATCAATTTACATCTTGATAAGCAACTTGATATTCACCACACCCATATTGCTCAGCTCAATGGCAGTAAAATAGCAAAAGGTCAACGGCTTGCTTACTTTGATTTGCGTGATTTAAACACCCCGTTACTTGCCAGTTTAATTTTATTAAACGGCCATCAATTAAAGCCTATGTATTTTTCTTTATCCCATGTAACTGCTGGGACTGACACTCTTTTAACATTAACTAAGAAGTAAATAATATGACCACTCTTTACGGTATCAGTAATTGCGATACGATAAAAAAAGCAAAAAAATACTTAACAGATAAAAACATCGATTTCACTTTTCATGACTATCGCAAAGATGGTGTAAGCCTTGAGATGATCACAGAGTTTGCTGCCCATATTGATTGGCAGGACTTGGTTAATAAACGTGGCACAACTTATCGCCAATTACCTGATGAGCAAAAGCAAAATCTAGACAAAGACTCCGCTCTTAGTTTATTAGTTGAGCAACCTGCAATGATAAAACGCCCTGTTATGATCCATGACCAAAGCTATCATTTAGGTTTTAAACCCGCTCAATTTGATGAGATTTTTGGCCTATGAAAAACCCTGTTATTGAACTTGCCCAAGCACTTATTCAACGCCGCTCTGTGACACCTGAAGATGCAGGTTGCCAAGCGATGATTAACGAACGTTTAGCAGCACTTGGTTTTAATATCGAATCACTGTTTTTTACAGATACTCTAAATACCTGGGCTAGAAAAGGACAGCAATCTCCTCACTTTTGTTTTGCTGGCCACACTGATGTTGTACCCACCGGACCTGAACAGAACTGGCAACACCTACCTTTTTCAGGGCTAGTAGAAAATGGCATGTTGCATGGTCGCGGCGCTGCTGACATGAAAGGATCTTTGGCAGCCATGATTGTAGCTACTGAACGGTTTGTAGCTAAGCACCCTGATCACAAAGGGTCTATTTCATTTTTGATCACCTCCGATGAAGAAGGCCCATTTATCAATGGCACCACTAAAGTAATTGATACCCTTGAACAGCGTGGCGAAAAAATAGATATGTGTTTAGTCGGTGAGCCTTCTTCTCGCGATATGTTAGGCGATGTGGTTAAAAACGGCCGCCGTGGTTCTTTGACCGGCTTTTTGAAGGTTAAAGGTGTACAAGGGCATGTCGCATACCCGCATCTTGCTAAGAACCCGATCCATCTGGCAGCGCCTGCGCTTAGCGAACTTAGTCAAACTCAATGGGATAATGGGAACGCATTCTTTCCAGCAACCAGTTTTCAAGTGTCTAATATCAATGGCGGTACTGGGGCAGGCAACGTGATACCTGGCGAACTTGAGATTCAGTTTAATTTTAGGTTTAGTACTGAGGTCACGCATCAGCAATTGCAGCAACGTGTGAATACCATATTACAAGACTATGATTTTGATTATGAGCTAAATTGGATCGTGAATGGCCAGCCATTTATTACTGAAGGCGGCCCATTAATAGAGGCCACTGTTGCAGCTATAAAATCAGTAACAGGCCTTGATACTGCACTTGAAACCTCGGGAGGCACATCAGATGGCCGTTTTATAGCGCAGACAGGCGCCAAAGTAATAGAACTTGGTCCTCGTAATGAAACAATTCATAAAGTAGATGAATGTGTAAGCACCGATGACTTAATCGAATTGAGTGATATTTATGAACAAATATTGGAGAAACTATTAGTATGACCGCCTTATCACTAAACCCGTTACAGTTATCTGCATGCGCAACGGGTTGCAGTGACGCACATTTGGTTGATTTCGCTAACCACCGTATTCATGTCGGTATAGTGGATGACTTTATAGCATTGCAAAATGCCGCAAAACAAGCTGGCTTTGAGCTTACAATAGCCTCTAGCTTTAGAGATTTTGAGCGACAAAGTACCATTTGGAATGCTAAATTCTCTGGCGCTCGCCCTGTGCTTAATAAAGATCAGCAGCCAGTTGATTTATCAACCTTATCAGAACTCGATATTTGCAATGCAATATTACTCTATAGTGCATTGCCCGGAGCGAGCCGCCACCATTTTGGTACTGATGTTGATATATTTGACCAAGCCGCCATTAAGCAAGGCTACAAATTACAGCTTGAGCCGCATGAGTATGAAGATGAAGGCCCCTTTGCAGCGATGACAACTTGGCTTAACGATAACCTAGTTAAATTTGGTTTTTACCGCCCTTATGAGAAAGATTTAGGCGGGGTTGCACCTGAACCTTGGCATATTAGCCATATTGAGCAATCACATATTATGTGTGAAGCAATCAATATCGAGGTGCTTAGTAAGCTAATTCAGCAAAGTGATCTACTGGGTAAGCAAACCATTTTAACCCACCTACCCGAATTATTTGAACGCTATGTTACTAATGTGTCGGCGCCGATTTAGCCATCAGAAAAACCAATACAGCGCCAAGGATCACGGCGCTGGCTATAACAAATTGCACCGTTAAGGCTTCGCCTAAAAATATCACACCTGCAATAGCCGCCAAGACAGGCACGCATAATTGCACCACTGCTGCCTGACTGCTTTTTAATAATGGAAGAGCAAGATACCAAACACTATAACCAAGCCCTGAAGCTACAGAGCCTGAAAAAAACGCAAGTAAAACTCCTTGCCAACTTATTTGAGATACCGCCATAAAGCCTATAATCATCAATATTGGTAAGGCGACAATGCTTCTAGCAAAATTATAACTTGTCGCTTTTAAAGGAGCTCCACAGTTTTTACCACGAATACTATAAACTCCCCAAGCAACACCACTCAAGGTCATTAATAACGCCGGTAATAATGATGGCACCGCGGCGGATGGCAGCATTAAATAAACAAAACCAGCAAGCGCCACAAAAAATGCTAACCATTGCACCATTGAAAAGCGCTCTTTGTTGAAGATCCCCCACCCTATCATGGTCAACTGCACCGCTGAGAATAATATGAGCGCACCTGTTCCGGTATCCAGCTCAACATAGGCAATAGAAAAGCAAAGCGCATAAATAAGTAAACTTATACCACTTCGCCAACTCCCCCGCTCTTGGGTAATAACAGTGTGGTTAGTTGCAAAACGTTTTTGTTGAATTAATAAAATAACTCCTAAACATATCGCACCACTGAATAAACGTATCGACGTAAAGTTCCATGAATCAATAGACCCATCGGCTAATGCCATGCGTGCAAGTAAAGAGTTACCAGCAAAGGCAACAAGCGCAAGTACTGTATATATTATTGCTTTCAAATCTAATCCTTATTAGCTGGCTTTTTGCCTTTGAACTTTGAACTTTGAACTTTGAACAAGCTGTAGCAGGGTATCAGTTTTCATAATACCCATATAGGCTAATATAAATTAAATACTACGAATTTTTACATTGTTTATCATCAACCATTAATAAGACTATGCTAATCTATATTAAAAGCATAAAGGAGTGACGTGTGAAGCGCCGTTTTATTGTTGGATTGGGTTTTATATTAGCGAGTATCAGTGGCTGTAGCACAGTGGGCTTTGGTGATCTTTTCACTGATTATGCAACGCAAATAAACCCCGTACGTCAAGCGATACGTGTGAATGATGTCACTGAAGCTCAGCAACTTTTACCCAGTAATTCGCAATCGCATAGCAACTATTTGCTCAATCAATTGGAGCATGGGCGGTTAAACGATTTGAGTAATCAAAATAGTAAAGCACAAACAGATTACGAAGCTGTGTATCAACAAATGGAAAACATTCGCCAAGCAGCAAAAGTGCAAGTATCGAGCGGTCTTGAACAAAGTAATGCATTGCTAACCAATGACTCTGTGATTGCCTATGAGCCAGCACCTTACGAAATGAGTATGCTGCACAGCTATAAAGCACTTAATTATGTGTTTAATAATGATATAGAAGGTGCACTGGTTGAAGTACGCCGAGCTAACAAAGTACAAGTTGATGCTTTAGCACAAAACCAAGGTGAAATTGATGCCACGGTTAAGGAAGCACAAAAACATTACCCGAGTATGGATGAGGTAATTAAGAACGTAAAAAATGGCTACCAAAATGCCTTTACGTTTTATCTTTCTGCGCTACTTTATCAAAGTAACAAACAATTCGACGATGCTTACATTGATTATAAAAAAGCATTAGAAATAAACCCTGATAACCGCTACTTACAGCAAGATGTCATGCGTTTAGCAAAGCAACAAGGCTTTGAGCAAGATTTAGAACAATTTATCAAGCGTTTTGGTCAACCTAAGCAAGCAACTAGCAATGGCGAGGTAGTTGTAATTATTGAGCAAGGATTGGTGCCTCAAAAAGATGAATTTGTATTACGTTTACCCATTTACACCTCTCGAGGAGACGCACGCTTTTACAGTTTAGCGATGCCTGTTTATAAAGACAGTGCATTTGTACCTGCGATTGAGCAGATAAAGATTGCCAGTCAAAATGTTTCACTCAGCCCTTTGGTGCGTATAGAGGCGTTAGCAGCTAAAACATTACAAGAGCAAACACCAGCACGTGTTACTCGTCAGGTATTGCGGTTAGTTGCAAAAGAAAAAGTACGAGCTGAACTTGCCAGAAGTGGCGGTGATGTTGGAAATATCTTAGCAAATATCTATAACTTAGCATCAGAGCAAGCTGATACACGAAGCTGGTTAACTTTGCCAAATCAAATAAGTGTTGCACGTACGGATATTACAGCTGGAACACATACATTAAACATTGGTAACAATCACCCAAATATAAACTTTGAAGTTAGTAAGCAAGGGTTAACGTTGATTTACCTAACCTCTATTAATAATTACTTTAACTCTCATGTAGTGCAACTTTAGGAGCGACCATGAAAATTTTAATACCAATACTCGCGGTATGTATACTGGCAGGATGTTCCAGCAGACCAACAACATCAGGTGTTGCAGTGGAGCAATCAAGTGCACAATATCAGCAACAGTTAAAAGTAAACAACCCTGAGCTTGGAAAAAAATTAGCAATTACAGACGTCAAGACGCGACAGACAAATCAACTGACTGATGTTGTTGTTACATTGTCGAGTCAATATAAAAAATCACAGTATTTACAATATCAATTTACGTGGTACGACAGTGATGGCTTTGTAATAAAAGGGAATCATTCTCCTTGGCAGGCACTCACATTGTTTGGTTTTGCCAATATACAATTGCCGGGGCTTGCACCTACTTCTGACGCCGTTACTTTTTCGCTCGCGGTACGTGAAGTTTCCACCGAAGCACAAGAATTTGAAGATTAAGGAAATAAACATGAATACAATTAATCAAAAAACGACTTTTAATAAGCTGTCAGGGTTTGCTTTAGTAGGTTTAAGTGTGCTCACTTTAGCTGGTTGTGCTAATAAAGCAGTCGTCAGTTATGGCGATGCACAAGCAGTTGAAACCACTGATATCAATTTTGGTTCTACTGATCTACAAAAAGTAGCAACACAAATGACAGATTCACTACTTTCATCTCCTGTAGTGGGAACTATGACAGCTAACAGTCGCCCTATCGTATTTGTCGAACGTATAAAAAACAAAACCAGTGAGCATATAGATACTGAATCAATTACTGACTCTATCTCGACTCAGCTGTTACGCAGCGGTAAGTTCCGCTTTGTTGATATGGGTCGTGTCGAAGCTGTACGCGAGCAATTAAACTTTCAAAACGTAGACGCACTTGTTGATCCATCTACTGCGGTTGCATTTGGACAACAAGTGGGTGCGCAGTACATGCTTTATGGCAACTTATCGAGCATTGTTAAATCTAACGAAGATAAAGCTGATGTTTATTATAAGTTCACAATGCGTTTAATGGATCTAAAAAGTGGCTTAGTTGAATGGGCCGATGAAACTGAAATACGTAAAACACGTGAAAAATCAACCTTTGGCTGGTAATAGCTAAGGAGAAAACCATGAAAAAATCAGGGTTAGTTCTGTGTACAACACTGTTATTTACTGCACCGAGTTTTGCAGCATATGAACGTAACAAAGCAGTACCTGTGCAACAAGTTCTATTTGGCGAGGTAAGATCAGTACGTAAAATCGCCGAACAAGAATTGGTACAAGATAAAGCAAATGGCTGGAAAACCTTTGGCGGTGCTTTACTTGGCGGTGTTATTGGAAATCAATTTGGTGGTGGTAGCGGACGTACCGCAGCCACTATTTTAGGTTCGGTGATTGGTGGAAGCGTTGCCCACAATAAACAACAAACCAGTCATTATAATGAATACCATTTAGTTGAGTTGATGATAAAAGTCGAAAACGGTGAGCAGTTTATGGTGGTACAAGACGTAGACAGCCAAATGCACTTTAATACTGGCGATGATGTTCGTTTAGTCTACTTATCTGATAACACAGTCAGAGTTGATAAATCCTATTAGGGTGGTAGTAAAAGCGAGCACTGGGTGCTCGCTTTTGTGTTTATAAATCAAGCTTGTCGATAATGAGTAAAAAAACGCTGCATCTTCCCCATTGCCGATTTTAAGTCATCTTTGTTGGGTAAAAAAACCAATCTAAAGTGATCTGGGTTAGACCAATTAAATGCCCGACCGTGAACCAGTAATATTTTTTCTGCTTTAAGTAAATCTAAAATCATCTTTTCATCATTTTTGATATTAAAGCGTTCAGTATCTACTTTTGCAAACGCATAAAGCGCACCTTGTGGTTTCGCACACGTTATACCCTCAATTGCATTTAAACCATGCCATGCAATGTCTCGTTGCTCGTATAACCGCCCTCCAGGATTTATTAGGCTATCTATAGATTGCACCCCACCCAGCGCTTGTTGAATAGCATATTGAGCCGGCACATTAGCGCATAACCGCATAGAAGCCAAAATATTTAGGCCTTTACTAAGATCATCCATCAAATCAATACGACCACTTAGCACCATCCAACCCATGCGTAAGCCTGCTGCACGATATGTTTTGGCTAAGCCGTTAAACGTAATTATTGGCACATCATCGCACAAAGCACCTATAGAGCTATGACTTACACCATCGTACAAAATCTTTTCGTAAATTTCGTCACTCAACAGCAATAGCTTATGCTCTCTAGCAACATCAATAAGCTGCTGTAACAAGTCGTCACTATAAACCGCCCCTGTTGGGTTATTTGGATTTATAAGTACCAGCGCCTTTGTTTTTGACGTGATTTTACTGCGTATATCTGCAATATCAGGAAACCAGTCTTGTTCTTCATCACACAAATAATGTACTGGGTTTCCACCAGCCAACTTTACTGATGCTGTCCAAAGTGGGTAATCTGGGGCAGGTATGAGCACTTCATCATCATTATTTAACAAAGCTTGTGTGGTCATTTGAATAAGTTCGCTGACGCCATTACCGATATAAATATTATCTACGTCTAAGTTATTTAAGCCGCGTTGTTGGTAGTGCTGATAAATAGCCACACGGGCTGAGTAGAGGCCTTTAGAATCACAATAGCCTTGGGCTGAGTATAAATTACGAATAATATCGCGATGCATATCTTCTGGCATATCAAAACCAAATGCCGCCGGATTACCAATATTTAACTTTAATACTTTTTGGCCTTCATCTTCCATTTTACGTGCTTGTACTAAAACAGGCCCGCGAATGTCATAACAAACACCTTCTAATTTGTGACTCTTTTTAATTTGTGACATTTCTACCTCTACTAGTGAATACCTAGATTAACCTAATAGAGGATCAAAATGCTAGCGTGTGTTGCTCTTTGTGAATTGAAATTTGTTCAACCTAAGTAGTTTTTATACAACGAATAATTTAGCGTGTAGATAACCAATCAGTTAAAGCTTGTTTAGAGCCTTCAACTTGCTCATCCAGCAACTTTGAAGCCGTAATTGCTTGCTCCTGTTGACCATTCGTAAGGCTTTGCTCTATCTCTCTTGCCACATCAGACAAACTTGTTGCCCCAAACTGAGATGCATTCGATTTTAAGCTGTGCGCATGACGAATAGATGCTTCTAAATCTTTCCCTATAGTGGCTAACACTTCACCGGCTAAACGTTCAAACTCAGCACAACAAAAAGTCAATGTATCGCTAAATTGCTCTCCAAGTAATGACTCCATACTCTTTAGGGCATTTTCATCAATAACTACTGTATTCATTTTATTTCCTTTGTATTCTGTTTACTATCACGCACTTTTTAACTACTTTAACTGTCTTTAGAAAAAAATCCACTTAATCGATATATTAAGCGTATAATTACAGTGTTTTCAAACTAATTGTTATAAGAATAGATTATTTTTATGTCTCGCACCGTATGTGATAAATGCCAATATAGTGCCGTAACTTGTCTTTGTGATGATCTGGTTACAGTGCAAAACCAACTTAACATTATTATCTTGCAGCATCCAAGTGAATTAAAAATAACTAAAAATACAGCTAAGCTACTTAATTTATGTCTGAAATGCTGTACCCTTGTACAAGGTGAAAGTGATAAAGATTTTAAAATTTTAGACACACTACCAGCAGCTACAACAGCCCTACTTTACCCCGATCACGATGCAATCTTGCTCGATAAAATAAACTCACACACCAAACTTTTTTGTGAACAACTCACTCATTTAGTGGTCTTGGATGGAACATGGAAAAAAGCATTTAAAATAATGCAATTAACACCTAAGCTAAAGATGTTTAAAAAAGTGAGCTTTGCCACTGTTCCTACTAATAGGTATCGGATCCGTAAAGCACCAAGAGCTGATAGTTTATCGAGCCTCGAAGCCGTTGCACATAGCCTGATGTTGATAGAGCAATGTGATCCTGCGCCCTTATATCAAGTTTTAGATGCACTCAATGATAAACAGACACAATTTATGCCAGAGCATGTAAAAACACGTTACTTAAACCCATGATCTACACCAATCGATTAAAACGCGGCTTTTACCGGCAAGGGCCTGATTACCGTTTTGATGACCAAGTTGACTTCAGCGATATTAAAAACACTTTTGGTTTTCGCACTATGGTTGTTGGAAAATGGGTCACTAAAGAAGAGCGTTATATCAGCGCAAATTTAATTTATGATGCATTAGCGGATTTAGCACAAATATTACAGCTACCACCGAGTGCCATTGGACTTAGAGGTAAATTAAACTTTGCTTTTGGCCATGGTGGGCAACAGCATGTTCAGGCTCATTATAATAGTACAACACAAACGTTAGCCCTGGCTAAAAACGCTGGCGGAGGTGCTCTTGCCCACGAGTGGTTTCATGCCTTTGATCATCATATAACACGCCACCTATACCCTGATTTCAGCTCTCATTTCTTTGCTTCCAAGTTATGGCTTGAAGAGCCTATTAACAATAGCCATCCGCTCAACAGTGCTCTCAATGAATTTTACAAGCACGTATTTTTAAGCCGTGACACATTGCAAGAAAATGACTACGTTAGGCGTTCAAGGTTAATCGATGAACAACAAAAATTATTTTATATGAGCATGCCTGAGGAACTAGCAGCGCGTTGTTTTGAAGCATGTATTGCGAGTAATAAGCAAATAACTAATCTTTTTTTGGTTGATAACTTAGCAAATTCAGAGCTAGTTTATCCAGATGCTGAACACATCCTAAAAAGTAAACAAGCACTCGACGATTATTTTCATGGTTTAGGCGCGTTATTAATTCGCTAAATCAATTTAGCTGGTATATATCAGCCTTAGTGTGTGTTTGTAAGTTATTTTCAAGCCATGCAAGGTAGTCTGTAAATGCTAATGGCCGGGAAAAATAATAACCTTGGCCAATTTCGCAACCAAAGCTTTTGAGTCGTTTTAAACTTTGTATGTCCTCTATGCCTTCTGCGACCACATAAGAACCTAAGCTTTTAGCAATATCACACGTTGCACGACAGATTGTTTGGTCATTTTTAGAGTACTCAATATTCATCACGAATTGCTTATCTATTTTTATTTCGTCAAAACCCATCTTACTCAAATAAGCTAAAGAAGAATAACCAGTACCAAAATCATCAATCGCAATTTTTAGCCCTATCAACCTGTAATCATTTAACGCTGTTTTAATGTTTACACCATCATTTAATGTTGCTGACTCAGTCAGCTCAAGCATCACATTTGCGGCATTTATTTGATACTCATTTAAAAGCGTTAAAAATAATACCGGTAACTCTTTACGCAATAAATCTTTGGCCGATATGTTGATGGAAATAATATGGTCCGGGTAAATAGCCTGTACTTCTTTTTGATATGCTAAAGCTTGCTCAACCACCCACTCTGTCAGTTCAAAAATCATTCCTGAAGATTCAGCAATGGGGATGAATTGATCTGGTGGCACATGCCCTAATGTAGGGTGATGCCAACGTAATAAAGCTTCTGCGCCGTGAAGGTTACCTGTAGTTAAACAAATTTGTGGTTGAAAAAATAACCTTAGTTGATTTTCTTCAATGGCTTCTTTTAACGAGGATGTAACTTCTAGGCGGTATTGCGACAAACTTGAGTTTTGCGCATCATACATATGCCAACGCTCACCATGAAGTGGTTTTACGCTCAATGCTTGCAAGCCGCGTTGAATTAACTGCTCCGCATTTACAGCATGTAGCGGGTAATTTGCCACCCCTATATCAACTTTATTCACAAAATGATTGCTGTTATGGCTAATTCCTTCGGCAAATACCGCCATCGTAACGCATACAAACTGCTCTATTTGGCTCAACTCCAATTTACCGTTAGCCACAAATGCATATGTACTATCATCAAGTCGCGCTATATAGTGACTTTTAAGTTGTGTCGCTTCTATTTTTTCTGCATTCATTACACTCAACTGATGGGCTAATTTAGCCATCGTTATTTTTATCTGCTCATTCGCATGTTCATAACCAAAGTTAGCTCGTGCATCTAACAATATAGCAGGCTGAAATAAAATAATTGAATGCGGCTGGGATAACTTTACCTTGCTTTGAAGACAATTTAGTAGCAGCTTCTTATTGGGCAATGCAGTTTCATCATCATGTAACAGGTTATAATTGTATTGCAAAATACGTAATCTATCTTGAATTAATACTGTACCGATAAACACGCAGGTATTTATTACTATAAGGATATCGTTTAGTAAGTATGACGATAGCTGCAGCATCAGAGTTAACTGCCAGACAACCGCTTGAACAATAATCACATACCAAGCTAAAAAATAGATACTACTACAAGAAGGTTGAGTTTCTTTCCATTGCATGTATAAATATATCAGAATGGCTGATTCAGCAATAAAGCTTGTCATCAATAGATAAATAGCAAAGTCATACGTTAAGGTATTCGCGATAACACTCAACCCAAAAACAGTCAGCAATATCAGTGGCAGTCTTACTCTTGCGATGATAATTTCTCTTCGCCCATAGCTCGAGCGCATAAAAAACATACATGCAAAACCAAGTGCAGCAATGAAGCTTGCAGCACTAGCCTTCACAGCAAAGCTGACGGGGATCGTTGTATCAATAAATATGAATACACCTTTACTTGCTAGCATACCGACCAGTAAACACAATAAGTATGCGAATAAATAAACAAACTTAATACGTCGTGATAAAAAATAAAATGCACAACTGATAGCCATCGCAACCAAGAGTAAAACTGTAAGGGCTGAAACAGTAAATAATCGCTGCTCCACGAGGTTATAAAAAGCCTGCTCAGGGACTATATTAATGGCCAATTGGCTGCTGCGGCTATGTTTAAGGTAAAGCGCTGCCCAACTTTGATTTGAACCTGATTTTAACACGCTATGGGGAATTATCTTATCAAGATAAGCGCCATGACGGTGAGAAGCTGAGCTCAATAACGCAAAATCACTATCTAATAAGTAATATTTAACGGTGTCAATTTGTGCACCGTCAAGGTATAAAATATGGTCTTGCTTGGGGCTCAACTCATGAAGATTAAACAGTAACCAATAACCTTGCTGGGCTGGTAGATTAAATGATGAGGCATCTTTGTATTCGGCAGTGCGAATTAACTGCTCAAATGGAGGAAGTGTATCTGACAAAGTATCACTGCGAAGCACAGCTGCATTTTCCACAACAGATGCAAGCACACGTGGGCTAACAACACTGCCGAATAACAGTACAGCCAGAATAAAAGCCTTATACAACGTGTTTATATACCTCACTCTCACTCCATGTGTCGATTGAGCTATACTAAAGTATGGAAGGAATATTTATAAATGCCAGTAAAAAACTCTAATCTGTGTCCCAAAAACAAAAAAGCCTGATTTCAGGCCTTTTAATTTCTTTTTGTGAATATTGCTTTTATTCGTTTTTATCGTCACTAATCCGACTTGCTATCGCACTATTTTGATCTTTATACTTTGCATCTTTACGAATGTTATACGGGTTAGCTGCAGGGCCTGACATCGTCTCAAAGCTCATTGCACCAATTTTCATCATAGGTCTTAGCGCCAACGGTAGTTTCCCTGAATTGTAAAACTCCAAGACAATATTACCAGACCAACCGGGATCAATTCGGTGTGCCGTCACATGCACCATTAATCCTAAACGCGCCAGTGATGAACGCCCATCGAGCCACCCAACTACATCAGCGGGTAAAGTAACTTTCTCGTGAGTAATAGCTAAAGCAAGTTCACCTGGGTGTAAAAAGAATGCTTGCTCTTGATCAAGCACAATTTCATCACTCATTATCGATTCCATTGCTTTATTAAGCTGATCTTTGGGTCCGCTTAAATCAACATACGCGGCTGTGTGATCTTGAAAAACACGAAACTTATTTCCCAAACGTAAATCAACTGTCACGCCTGAAATCATCTCATCGCTTGGACTTGGCTCTATAACAATGCGTTGTTGTGCAATGTATTCTTTAATATGGGTATCTGATAATCTCATTATTTTAATCGTCCGTAATCACAATCTCTAACGGATTATGATGGGGTTGTTGATAATAAAGCTGGCTTGCTATTAAACGTGCTGCACTGGCATAAGTACTACTGATAGCCGCCTCGTTGTCATTGGCAATTAACTTGCCTCGCTCTGAATATTCTCGAATATCTATCGCTAGCGGAATGTGGGAAAGGACCGGCACACCGTGACGCTGCGCGAGTTTAACCGCACCGTCTTTACCAAACACATGATTTGGCTCGCCACAATGAGTGCAAATAAAGTGGCTCATATTCTCAATTAGACCTAGCACAGGCACATTGACCTTGTTAAACATAGCAATGCCCTTTTGTGCATCGGCAAGTGCTAAATCTTGTGGGGTAGTGACAATAACGGTACCGCTTGAGGGCACTTTTTGGCTCATAGTAAGTTGGATATCGCCAGTGCCTGGTGGCATGTCCACGATTAAGTAATCAAGTTCACCCCAGAGAGTTTCGTTTAATAACTGTGTTAATGCGCCGGATGCCATAGGTCCACGCCATACAGTTGCATCGTCACTGGGCACTAAAAAACCGATAGACTGCGCCTTAATACCGTTGGCATCAAATGGGTATAGCTGCTTGTCATCTTTTGCTGTAGGTGTTGCGCCTTCAAGACCAAGTAACATGGGGATCGACGGACCATAAATATCCGCATCTAGAATCCCCACCTTGGCGCCTTCTTGCTGTAGAGCACCGGCTAAATTAACCGCAGTTGTAGATTTACCAACGCCACCTTTACCAGATGCTACTAATACAATGTGTTTTATTTTTTTGAATTTATACTGCGCAGGTAATGCCACCGTTGCACTGATTTCCACGAGTTGTTTTAGTTGTTCACTAACAAACGCCGCTAAAGCATTCATTTCTGAACGAGCAGCGAACGGTAAAATTAGTTCAATAACGAAAGATTTATCATCTTTATTGTGGATAGATTTAATAAACTGCTCATCAACACCCACTGCAAATGCAGCACTGCGATAAGCGGCTAAGGCGGCAATTATCGGTTGTTTTTGCACCGATTTAGAAGAGAATAGTTTTGACAGTCCAAACATAGCAATAAAATAGCGTTTCTTTGATGAAAATTGCCTCGGAATTATGTAACATTCAGGGCATTAACACCAGTCAATTAATAAATATCGGCTAGCCTTGTACGCTTGCGTTACAGTTTAGTGATAAAAATTATGATTTTCATCCGTTCCTTTACCGGAACCGTCAATTCGGAATGATTATGGCACAGCGAAAGATCCTTATAACCAGCGCATTACCTTATGCCAATGGCCCAACTCATTTAGGCCATTTATTGGAATACATTCAAACTGATATTTGGTCACGTTTTCAAAAACTACAAGGCCACGAAACATATTATGTTTGCGCCGACGATGCCCACGGCACGCCAATTATGCTCAATGCGCAAAAACAAGGGATCACGCCGGAAGAAATGGTAAAAAACGTTAGCATAGAGCGTCAACGTGATTTTGCTGATTTCAATATCAAGTTTGATAACTACCACAGCACTCACAGCCAAGAAAACAAAGAGTTTAGCGAATTAATTTATAATCGTTTAAATGCAGCTGGTCACATCAAAAAGCACACTATCTCTCAGTTGTTCGACCCTGAAAAAGGCATTTTCTTACCAGACCGTTTTGTCACAGGCACGTGCCCTACGTGTAAGTCTGAAGATCAAAATGGCGACAGCTGTGATGCATGCGGTGCAACATATAGTCCGACTGAACTAATTAACCCTCGCTCAGTTATGTCAGGTGCTGAGCCTGTATTAAAAGATTCAGAACATTACTTCTTCGACTTACCCGCCTTTGAAGGCATGTTAAAAGAGTGGCTACACTCAGGCACAATTCAGCAAGAAATG
The DNA here is from genome assembly GCF_030408095.1 of Pseudoalteromonas sp. APC 3893. NCBI lineage: Bacteria > Pseudomonadati > Pseudomonadota > Gammaproteobacteria > Alteromonadales > Pseudoalteromonadaceae > Pseudoalteromonas > Pseudoalteromonas sp. APC 3893. The sequence continues at coordinate 595,269 of NZ_JASDCD010000001.1, read as the reverse complement.
GCAAACAAACTTGATGAATGGTTTGCTGATGGCCTACAACAATGGGATATTAGTCGCGATGCCCCTTACTTTGGTTTTGAAATACCCGGTGCGCCAGGTAAATACTTTTATGTATGGCTAGATGCACCAATCGGTTATATGGCCAGCTTTAAAAACTTATGTGATACCAAAGGCATTGATTTTGATGCATTTTGGGCTGAAGACTCAGATGCAGAGCTTTATCATTTCATTGGTAAAGATATCATCTACTTCCATAGCCTATTTTGGCCTGCAATGCTGGAAGGCGCAAACTTTAGAAAGCCTACAAACGTATTCGCCCACGGTTTTGTTACCGTAAATGGCGCCAAAATGTCTAAATCAAAAGGCACCTTTATCAAGGCGCGTACTTATTTAGACAACTTAGATCCTGAGTTTTTACGTTATTACTACGCGGCTAAACTTAACAGCGGTATTACCGATCTTGATTTAAATCTAGAAGATTTTGCTCAACGTGTTAACTCTGACCTAGTTGGTAAAGTGGTTAATATTGCAAGCCGTTGCGCAGGTTTCATTACTAAAAAGTTTGACGGCAAGCTAAGCGACACTATTATGCAGCCTGAACTACTTACCGAGTTCCAAGCTGCCGCTGACGGTATTGCACAGCATTATGAAAACCGCGAATACAGCCGCGCAATTCGTGAAATAATGGCTCTCGCCGACAAAGCTAACCAGTTCATCGATACTGCAGCACCATGGGTATTAATTAAAGACGAAGCAAAGCAGGAAGAAGCACATCAAGTCTGTTCATTGGGCCTGAACTTATTCCGTGTACTGATGACTTACTTAAAACCTGTACTTCCGGGCATGGCAGCTAACGTTGAAGCTTTCTTAAATGATAAGCTTGCATGGCAAGGTACGCAAACCGCGTTAGTGAATCATGCAATCAATAAATTTAAACCGTTAATGCAACGTGTAGAAATGGATAAAGTAAACAAAATGGTTGAAGAATCAAAAGAAAGCTTACTCGCTGAAAAAGATAAAATAGATCCAAATAGCCCACTTGCAAAAGAGCCTATTGCAGATGAAATCGAATTCGATGATTTTGCCAAAGTAGACTTACGTGTAGCTAAAATTGCTAAAGCAGAACATGTTGAAGGTGCCGATAAACTTCTTAAACTAACACTCGATTTAGGTGGCGAAACCCGCCAAGTATTTGCCGGGATTAAATCAGCTTATGCGCCAGAAGATATTGAAGGCAAATTGACAGTGATGGTGGCAAACCTTAAACCTCGCAAGATGCGTTTCGGCATGTCAGAAGGCATGGTTTTAGCAGCTGGTCCTGGTGGAAAAGAAATTTATATTCTTAACCCGGATGACGGTTCAGAGCCAGGTATGCGCGTAATGTAATTCAACGATATGTATACAAAAAGCCGCTTTTTATAGCGGCTTTTTATTACTGTTTTTGTTGTGGAAAAATTAATTTAATCTAAATTCCTTAATAGCGCGTATAAGCCTACTAACTATTACAAAGCCGCTTATTCTACCAAGGAAAAATCATGTTTTCATTCTTCAAATCTGATCCGTTAAAAAAATTGAATAAAGACTACAGCATAAAACTAGAGCAAGCGATGCATGCCCAAAGAAACGGTGATATTCGACGCTACGCTGAGCTTACACACCAAGCTGAAAAAATATTGGAACAAATCCAAGCATTAGAAACAGCTTAAAGGTTAGTTCATTTTTGGATCTGAACGTTTAACCGCTTTTCCGTCAGCAAAGTTAGCAACCTCAGTAATTATTGCGCCTTCTTTACCTGCCATTTGCCAGTGTTTAGATAACACTTGCTGTAAATTAGTAAATGAGCCCGGCACGCCCTCAACAATGTTTTTGGCTTCTACTTTACCACCCCAATGTATGTGTGGAATTTTAACCTGAGGAAAATCAGCCATATTATTCTCGCCAACACCGGCAATATAACTCTTGCCCCAGCGCACCAACCAACCTTCACGCTTAGCTGCTGTTTCTTCGCCATCTACATGCCAATGCTCGGCAAGCATTTGATTAGGTAATAAGAAGATATCTAGCAGCATGTACAAGTTTTTCTGGTTATTCTCATAAGTGATCCCAGAAAGTCCAACTTCTGCAAAACGCCCCGCGTTATAATCCATTACCCATAAATCGTCACGGATACCTTCATATATAGGGTATTGATGGTATTTCATTAGAGCAATAATTGCATCTTTCGCTTTTTCTTTGGCAAACTCACCTTCGCTATTGTAAAAATAAGCATTTTCAAATTTTATCGAGTTTAATTGTTTATCTGATGTTGGTTCATGTGCCAAAACTTGAGAGACGAATAGTAATCCAGTGACTATACATGCAGTCATTATCTTCATTTAATCTTCCTTATATAGCATTGTCAGAATGATGTATCGCCCAACATTCAACCAATAGTTAATGTAACATACCACACTAATTGTAAGACAAAGAACAAGTAAAGAAAAGACGTCACATGAAAAACCCAGTTAAAAATCAGACTAAATTGGTTAACAAAATACGTTATGAAAGTTATCTATTCAATATTATTCTTTATTAAGGAGTCCGCCTTTAAAATAGATTCAATAGGCCTGCCACTCTTTTTATTAATAAAAACATTGATATTTTTATCAATAAAAACAATATAAAGCATCTTTACTCAGTTTCCTACCCATCAGTTTTACAGACAACAAAACCAATTAAACCAAATTGTATTACCAATACACAAAAACAGACTTTAAAGTTAAGTTTATTTGTATTACAATGAAATGGTATTTATAGCTTGATTACAAATCAAGCTACTGGAAGCCTCAATATGAGTGCCTTCTTTACGAGCCTTTACTTAAGTAAATAGCATTAAGCTCATACCCTTAAGTATCACTAATTAGTTAACTAAATACTGAGAACTTAAATATGTCTAAAAAAATTGCACTAATCACCGGGGCTACCGGTGGTATTGGTTTCCAAGTAGCTAAACGTCTTGGCGAAGATGGTTATACAGTGGTACTTAATGGTATCGAAGATGAAGTAGGCGCTAAACGTGTTGAAGAGCTAACCGCTGCTGGCATTGAAGCAGAATATTACGGTTTTGATGTAACCAATGATGAAGCTGTTACAGAAAACGTCACAGCAATTGGTAACAAATATGGCCAAATTGATGTCGTGATCAACAACGCGGGTGGCTTAGGTGGACGTAGTCCAATCGAAGGTATGACAACTGAGTTTTTCCGCTTCGTAATGGCGCTTAACCTCGACAGCGCGTTTTTTGTTTCTCGTACAGCTATCCCATTCATGAAGAAAACAGAAGGTGGTTCAATCATTAACTACACTTCAAATGCGGCATGGAATGCAGGCGGCCCTGGTGCTGGTATCTATGGGACTTCAAAAGCTGCTGTGCATACATTAACACGCGCATTAGCAAAAGAGCTTGCACCTGCAGGGATCCGTGTAAATGCAGTGTCACCAGGCACTATTGACACTCCTTTCCACGCTCAAATTAAAGAAACCAAGCCAGAAGTTTTTGCTTCATGGAAAGACAGCATCATGCTGGGTCGACTTGGTCAGCCTGAAGATGTGGCTGGCGTAATTTCGTTTTTAGTAAGTAAAGACGCTGCTTTCATTACTGCTGAAACTATCCAAATCGGTGGCGGACAAGCGTTAGGTATTTAATTCATTCCTTTATCAATGAATAAACAACACTGATTTAGCCCGTCAATTAGTTGTTTTTATACATTGCTATTGGTTGAAAATTAAAAGTCGCTGTAAGCTGAGCTTACAGCGACTTTTCCTTATGAGCGTACTCTATCTAATCTAATTCTTTTAAAAAGCGATTTTTACGGGGAAAATAGTAATTATCATAATCTAACGACGCGATAACGCGCTTTGCTTTACCAAGTAGTTCAGCTCTGGGGACAAGACCAATCACGCGAGAGTCTGCACTGTGATCCCTGTTATCACCCGTTGCTAAGTAAAACCCTTTAGTAATGATGATAGTATCGAATGGTTGCATTTTTGAAGCATACTTCGACACGCGTATTTTATGTTTTATACCCAGCAAGTTTTATATAAATATTTCATAGTCTTCGTCCGTTTATTAAGTAACATATTAATGGACTCGACCCTATTTAAATCAGTTCACTGGAATTTGTAACAAAGAATGAATGTTAAAGATGTAAACTGAGCTCAATACCAGCCATTTGTACTAGTGATTTTTGTTCGGATTTAAATAATACTTATTGGAAACAACATAATAAAAAACAACAATATGGAAATTGCTCAAGATCTTCCTACACCATCAAACAACGCTAAATTTTTCTTAGATTTATTACCGGGTAAAATTATTGACATTCAATTTACCAACCCTTTGTCATTTAGATTTAAGTTACCATTAATTGGTTATGAAACCGGTAAATACCTCATTTTAAAGTACCCAAAGCAAGCTAAACTCAATGAATATTCAGATATACTCAAAGAAGGCAATGGTGCGATTGTTCGCTATATCGTCGAAGGAGAACGAGGAGAGTGTGTTGCTTTTGCGACCACAATTTTAGCGATATCAGTGCGACCTGAAAAGTTACTCTACCTCACTTACCCTAAGCAAATTGAGAGTCGGCAGCTCAGAGAAGTTAACCGATTACAAACACATATCCCAGCAAAAATAAGCATCAAAAAAGATCAAGATTTCAATAGCGAAAATTTATTACAAGGCGTTATTATTGATATCTCAGCCACAGGTTGTCGCTTTACAGTACATGTTAATTCAGGTTTTTTAGCACTAAAAAAACGCCAGGTTTTTGTTCATTTACTCTCGCCAATAGACAGCACTGCAGTGATGATTAGTGCACATGTACGTAATAATCAAATGCAAGGTAACCGGCTCAATGTTGGAATTGAGTTCGCAGACCAAGAACGAGAAAAAATGCAATCGCTGCTGGAAGCTTACGCAATAGATATTAATTGACTAGTCACTGGTTAATAGTAAACAGTTCATATAACAAGTTATATCTTCTGGAGTAAAATTATTGTGCAGTTAATTCCCCCGCAGGAAAGTCACCTTGTACAAATGCTAAACTGGTTTGAAAGTGAGAAAGCGCTTCGTGAGTGGGCTGGGCCAGATTTTAGATTCCCGTTTGATTTAGCGTCATTTACCGACGACTTGCAACTGAATACTTTGAACTCATTAGTTTTGATCTCAACTGAGGGAGAATTTTTAGGGTTTGGGCAATTTTACCTGCGTGTAAGAAGGTGCCATCTGGCTCGTCTAGTAGTTAACCCTAGGCTTCGAGGTAAAGGATATGCCTCGATTCTTATTGAGCAATTATGTGAAATACCATTAACCAATGGTTTATACATGGTGAGAACATAACTCAGAAACACATACCCAGACAAAAAATTAATTACTCTATTTCACTATAAATCAGTTCAATATTAATAATTTTGCTGCGGTTAAGCGTTATTTTGTAGCGCTGATGCCTAACCTGATCCCTGTTTTGATACACCACAACAACATTCAATTGATACCTGCGTTCAACACTCTGCTTAGAGATTTTACTATTATCAAGATGGTAAAGCTTACCCTCACCTTTTTTCAGATAACGGGTAAAGGGTGCAAGGCTAAACCTTAGAGTTTGTTGCAGTGTGTCATAGCCGGGTAAGAACTCTTTAGCCCCAACTCGCGTTTCACTAGCAAAATGAAACCATTGTGCAGCGAGCTTATTTTGCTGGCGGCGCTTAGAAAATATATTACGTACACTTTCAGGGATTTTTTTAAACCGAGTATATTCAAGCCAAATGAATTGCGTTGCAACTTTATCTTTCGTCACACTGTTACGAAATTGAAAGCGCCATTTCGGCCGCCCTTTTACAATAGTCCGCCAAATAACTCGCGTTATATCTTCTTTAAAAATCTCACGCATGCCATAAATAGCCCCTAAAATAACAATCAATGTGGCTGTTACTTCGGTAAAACTGCTTCGTGCATTTAGTACAACCAGCATTACCAATGCCATTATAACTGCTGTCACACTTCCTTTTACCAATCGCTTTAAGTAGCTATTCAAATAACGCGTATGGCGATTTAGTACCACGCCGTGTTCAATAAGGCGCTGTAGTAAACGCATTTTATTGGTGATGCGGTTTGCATCTTTTAACGTTGAGTCAGAATTATATTGCTGCTCTTGCCGATATGCTTGCTCAGCTTTACAAAAGTTCAATAAGTCCCCACGTTCTTTTGCGTGGTCACTGCTTCTTGGCCCTTCATCAAGTAACCTTAAAAACGACTGCTCAATTTGCCAACTTAAATAATTGTCTGCATTGGTATAAAAAGAAATTAACTTTTCGTTATCGGGTGTATAGCGGCGAAGTTTTTTTAGCAGCCCTTGACTTAGCTCTGATAATTCAATTGCACGTTGATAAAACTCATCCGTATCCTCAATTTTCAGTGCATCTTTAACATCTGTATCAATGGCTAAGCGAACTTGATAACAGTAAAGGTTTAAGTTTTGTCGATAATCTTGCTGTTCACCTTTATTCTTACTCACAAAACGGCTTCTTACTAAAGGTAAGTGAATATTGTTCGCGTTGTAAGCTAAGTGAGATTTAAAGTGATTATTAAAGTATGCTTCTTCACTGAGCGTTTGTGGATTAATGCCCATTTCATTGGGGATGGAAAAATACAAGTCAATACGTTGTTCTGAGCGCGGGCTTAGTTCTGGTTCAATAATAAAGGATAAGTTCTCATCCTGTTTTAACAATCAATTCTCCTAAAAGTTTATTTGATAATTAGTTTACTGCCACAGTTAAAATTGTTCAACAAAAAAGGCCTAGTAAACTAGGCCTTAAGAAGAATCAAATATTTTTACTGATTAGAACTTAACGTTAACACCAGCAAAGAAACGACGGCCAAGTACATCGTATGTGTACGGGTCTGTATTTGAATCGTTGTTACCTGTGTAGTAAGGAGGCTGCTTGTCAAACAAGTTATTAACACCAGCTGATAAAGATACAGTCTCGCTTACTAAATATGAGCCGCTAATATCATGGTATACAACCGATGGCGTTGTAGGCGCATAACAGCTTGCAGGATCATCAATACATGCAAAGCTATCCATACCTGAGATATATCGAGCTTGATACTGCGCATCCCAATTATCACCAGCAACATTCAGTGTAAAGTTTGACTTAACTTCAGCATAACCACCTGAACCAGATGTAACAACACCTGTATAATCAGTTGGTTCGCCTGTTACTTGTGTTACATACTCATCTAAGTAAGTAGTATCAAGGCCCGCTTTCCAATTTAAACCCGCAGCTTCAAAGCTGTAAGCTAGGTTTAAATCATAACCAGATGTTTTCTCTGAACCAATGTTTTGTAATTGGTTGTTGAAAATGATACGGCCTGTACCATCAATCGATGCATTCGCTGATTGACATAAAGCTGTACCAGCGTTAGCTGCATTATTTACACACTGTTCAACAATGTATTGACTATCAACTGTCACGATGGCATTTTCAATTTCAATGTCATAGTAATCTAATGTCATTGAAAAACCGTCAAACCACTCTGGCTCATATACGATACCAGCAGTTAGCGTATCTGCTTCTTCAGGTGTTAATTGATCATTACCACCTACAGTTACTTCTGCTTGGCTTTGAGCACCTGGGTATGTAACATTCTCAAACGAAGGTGAATTACCCGAATAAAGTTCAGAAACAGTTGGGGCACGGAATGCAGTTGAAACAACGCTACGGAACATTAGTTCATCATTAGCTTTCCAAGTTAAGCCAAGTTTCCAGGTTTCATCTGAACCAAATGTGCTGTAATCAAACGCACGAATTGCAGCGCTTAAATCAACGTTTTGAGCAAATGGTGCATCAGCTAGTAATGGAATTGCAAATTCTACATATACTTCATTTACATCAAAACTACCTGATGTAGGCTCAACTGGAGGATCGTTCGCTAAACCTTGTGCTGTCAATGAATCAGGCGTGTACCATGCTTTTTCTTGACGACGTTCAACACCGGCTGCAAATGCAGCATAACCTGCAGGAAGCTCAAACATTTCACCAGATACAGAAGCAGCTAAAATAAATAATTGGCTACCGCCGTTATTTACTTCAGTGTAAACATTTTTACGGAAGTCTTCCGATGTCCATGCAGCTTGATCAAGTGGGTTAAATGTACCTGCAGTGATCTGGTCTTGAATAGCGCCCATATTATGAAGGTTGCTTAGTTTATCTACCGAGTCATTACGGCCAAAGTTAGCAGAAACATCCCAAGAATAATCACCTACAAAGCCTTCAGCACCAATTACTGCACGTACAGTATCAACTGACTGTTCAAAGTAACGAGCGCCTGTATCACTCATACGACGACCATAGAAAATATCATCACCATAAGCGTAATTAGCACTTTCTGTGATGTAGTCACCATTTGCATCACGATCTGCGATACCGTCACCATCACGGTCAACTTTACTGTTATACGATTGACCTAATAGTGAATCACCCATTTCTTCTGTGTAGTTAAAACCAAACCATACTGGCTGTGCAGCCATTTGCTGCTCTGACCAACGTTTAGTATAGGTAAACTCAGTAAAAAGATTAGTATCATCATTTAATTCGTATGTCGCGATACCCGTAAGGTTTAAACGCTCCATTGGCGTGTAAAGGTAGCTAGCTGGAGCAAAGTTATATCGGTCTGCATCAGTAAATGGGTGAAGACCACCTTGACCACTTAAACCATTATCACCAATAGCAAGACCTGATGTAATTGGATTCCCATCATCATCAAAAAACTCACCATCTGAGTTCATATCACCAATAAGGCTGTCTTGCCAAATATGACCGCCTTCATTGTAAGGTGAGCCGCCATTGCAATTTAAACCATTCTCACCTTCAGCGATTGGGCAGCTTGAAAAGCCACGATCAGACTGCTTTGCTTTACCACGGTCAGTATACTGCATTCCGATTACAATGTTACCTTTATCGAATGATGTACCAACAGTAAAGTCGATAGAGTTTTCAGATGCATCGCCTTCACCAGTGATTGCTGCATTTACATTCATGTCCAGGCCTTCAAAATCATCTTTTAAGATGATATTTACAACACCTGCTACAGCATCAGTACCGTAGACAGCAGAAGCACCATCTTTTAGGACTTCTACAGATTTAATCATTGATACAGGGATGGTATTAAGGTCAACAGAAGATGCTGCACCAGTACCTGACGCAATCATACGGCGACCATTTACAAGCACTAAAGTGCGCGGTGAGCCTAGACCACGTAAATCTATACGTGCGTTACCACCAGAGCCATTATTAACTGCAGGGTTTGTCATTGCGCCGCCAGTGGCAGTCATTTTTTGTAAAACACTATCAATGCTTGTTGCACCCATAGCTTTAATGTCATCTGCACCTATAAGAGTAACTGGGCTTGCGTTTTCCATATCAGAACGCTTAATACGAGAACCCGTTACTTGGATTTTTTCAATAGATTGTGCTGCTTCGTCTGCAGCTATAACACTTGTTGAGAACATAGGAATTGCTGAAATAACAGCTAAACCAATAATTGATTTTTTCATGTGAAACCCTACTTGTTGGAAAAAGTACCTTATTCAGGTAGTGCTCGTTTTTGTTAGAATGACGAGTCAACGGCAGGCAACTTAGGCTGAATTAACTGAACGAAAACTGAATAAGGGAACGTAATATAACCCACTGTTTTTATTAGGAACTACAAAAGAAACAAACGTTAATTGATGTTTCAGTGTTAACACTATAAAACATATAAAAATCAGTAGAATGAGAATATCAAATCACATTAAAAACACGAATGAAATCAAATGGCCGGACTTTGTAATCAAATGTAACTGAACGCCAAATATACCCAAAACAGAAATTTTCACATATTGATCACACTGTTTTATAGAATCCGTAAAACTCGCTGCTAAAAACTAACCATAATTATTCAGTAAGAATGCGTAAATAATCGAAATTACAAAGGATGAGTGGCATATAACACTAGGTATGGCTATATTCATTACCGTTTATTGCGAAGTAGAGGTAAAAATATGCAAGAAGCTGAGAGTCTATTTTATTTAGTAAAGAAGCAAGGAAGGTTGTTTGGAACTAACGCAACCTAAAGTTGGAACCTTAAATAGTGCAGAGATCAGCCACTTGGTTTATAAATAGTTCTCACGCTATATGAAAATAATATTTTGATGCTTAGGGTGTAGTAAAAGCGATAAATGATAACCTAGGCAAAGTTATCGCTAATACCTAACAATGAAAAAATAAGTTATGTGCTGTGTATGGCCCTCTGAGTCTTGCAGTTGTAGCCGTAATTTCCATTTCATGTTTTTTTCAGAACAAATACCAACCATAGTAGTAGCTTGATAAATATCATCAATAGCCTCGAAAGTAACTGGGATGTAACCCATATACATAGTCACGCCCTCCAATTTGGCAGAAATAATTGCACTACCTTCGGGAATAGACAAATTGATTTTAAAAGCTGTTTCCGGTGTTAGGTCTGTTACAGGTAACCAAATTTTTGTTGTATTAGAATAATCACATGGTTCATTTGGTTGGCAACTTGCAGCAACGGGCTGCTCTTCTATACTAATCGCTTGGGGATTACATGCAGTCAAACAGAGTATTATCGACAAAAAAAGAATTACCTGGCTAAAAGTCATGTGTGTTACCTATTATATAAAAAGCAAATACTAATTAGCGCACACTATAAACACAACGACGAAGAGTTAAAAAGCAGGTTAATTTCAAAAAGTGTAACAAAAAATAGTCAACTACATGATAAAAATTGATTGATGTCATAATTTTATGCAATTGACCTATCTTTTTTAGGTCAAAAATTTTATCATTTCCCCCGCAAAAAATAGGGTTTCTCGAGTTTGTTTTCTGAAGCAGTCAAGTATTGGTCGTTTTAGATAACACACTTGTGAAGTAATAGTAGGCCCCGCTTTTCATTAAGTGGGTAATTCATTTCTAAACGCATATATTGCAGCGGAAGCCAGAAAATGAGCCAAACAGTAGCATCACAAACTGAGTACAATTATAAAGTTGTACGCCAATTCGCTATTATGACAGTGATTTGGGGCATCGTTGGCATGAGTATTGGGGTTCTGATTGCTGCCCAATTAGCTTGGCCAGCACTTAACTTTGATACACCATGGTTAACATACTCTCGACTTCGTCCGTTACATACGAACGCAGTTATTTTCGCATTTGGTACAAGTGCACTTTTCGCAACATCATATTATGTTGTGCAACGTACTTGTCAAACGCGCCTTCTTTCAGACAAATTAGCAGCCTTTACATTTTGGGGTTGGCAATTAGTTATCGTATTGGCAGTCATTACACTACCACTAGGTATCACAAGCTCTAAAGAATATGCAGAGCTAGAGTGGCCTATCGATATTTTAATCGCGATTGTATGGGTAACTTATGCAGTTGTATTTATGGGCACTATCGCTAAACGTAAAGTGTCGCATATCTATGTCGCTAACTGGTTTTATGCTGGTTTTATTATTACTGTTGCAGTATTACACATTGTAAACAGCATGGCTGTACCTGTATCACTTACTAAATCATATTCAATCTACGCAGGTGCTGTAGATGCAATGGTGCAGTGGTGGTATGGTCATAATGCTGTAGGTTTCTTATTAACTGCTGGCTTCTTGGGTATGATGTATTACTTTGTACCAAAGCAAGCTGGTCGCCCTGTCTATTCGTACCGATTATCTGTAGTTCACTTTTGGGCATTAGTGTCTCTTTATATTTGGGCTGGTCCTCACCATCTTCACTACACTGCACTACCTGATTGGACACAAAGTTTAGGTATGGTGATGTCTATCATCTTATTCGTTCCTTCTTGGGGCGGTATGATCAATGGTATTATGACGCTATCAGGTGCATGGCATAAGCTACGTACTGATCCAGTACTTCGCTTCTTAGTTGTTTCATTATCTTTCTATGGTATGTCTACCTTTGAAGGCCCTATGATGGCAATTAAATCTGTAAACGCACTTTCTCACTACACTGATTGGACCGTAGGTCACGTTCACTCTGGTGCGTTAGGTTGGGTTGCAATGATTTCTATCGGCGCTATCTACCATCTAATTCCGGCACTATTCTCACAAGGTCGAATGTACAGTGTGAAACTTGTTAACACCCATTTCTGGTTACATACAGTAGGTGTAGTACTTTACATTGTTGCTATGTGGATTTCAGGTGTAATGCAAGGCCTAATGTGGCGTGCTGTTAACACTGACGGTACATTAATGTACAGCTTTGTTCAGTCACTACAAGCATCACACCCTTTCTATGTTATGCGCTTCTTAGGCGGTGTATTCATCGTAACAGGCATGCTAGTTATGGCTTATAACGTTTACCGTACAATTACAGCGAAAAATGATTCGTTGAAATTAGACGCGCAAGCCCAGTTAGCATAATGGAGTGAGATGATGAGCAATAAAAATTCACAAAATAAACACGAAATAGTCGAAAAGAATATCGGCCTAATGGCTATATTGACTGTTTTTGCTATCAGCTTTGGTGCATTAGTAGAAATCACTCCTCTAATGTTCCAAGACGATACAACAAAACCGGTAGATGGCTTACGTCCGCTAAACGCCCTTGAAATGGAAGGTCGAGATATATACGTACGTGAAGGCTGTTCTAACTGTCACTCACAAATGATTCGCCCTTTTCGTGATGAAGTTGAGCGTTACGGTCACTATTCTGTAGCCGGCGAATCAGTATGGGATCACCCTTTTTTATGGGGTTCCAAACGTACTGGTCCTGATCTTGCCCGTGTAGGTAAGCGTTACTCAGATGATTGGCATTATGCCCACTTAATGGATCCACGAGCAGTGGTTCCTGAGTCAAATATGCCAGCGTTTCCTTGGTTAGATGAGAATCGTGTTGATACAAGCCTGACTCTTAAAAAACTTAAAATTTTCCGTGATACGTTCGCTATCAATCCACAAAACCCAGCTCACCCAGGCTTAGGTTATGGTAGTGATGAAGAACTAATCGCTGATATTGCTAAAGTTGATGCAATGAATGACGGTAAAGGTGCAACAGAAATGCAAGCACTTATCGCCTATTTGCAACAGCTTGGCACACATTTGAAGTAATTAATTATGGATTACGGAACATACAGAGGCATTTTAACTCTGGTAATTTTAGTATTGTTTATTGTGATTGTTGTGTGGGCATATAGCAAACGTAGCAAAACGCGTTTTAAAGATGCAGCTAATGCCATCTTTGAAGATGAGAGCAAACACAACAAAACACTCTCTAATGAGGAAAAGGGGTCTGAGAAATGACTAGCTTTTGGAGTATTTGGGTTATTGTATTGACCCTATCATGTCTAATTATCTTGTTTGCTCTGCTTGTGTGGAACTTAAAAAACTACGCTGGCGTTGAAGAAGGTGAAAGTTGTGGCCATGAATTTGATGGCATTGAAGAACTAAATAATCCACTGCCAAAATGGTGGACATACATGTTCTTCGCTACATTTGCATGGTCTGTTTATTACCTAGCAGCTTACCCTGGTTTAGGTAACTGGGAAGGGCTAGGTAAATGGACCAGTTCTAACCAAGGCATAACATCTTTAGCTGAATCTAAAAAAGCAATTGAAGAAGCCAAAGCCAACGGCCAATTTGTTAAGCTTGATAAAGAATATGAAGCTGCAGACGAGCGTTTTGGCCCAATCTTTGAAGGTTTTGCTAAACAAGATATTGAAACATTAGTTAAAGATGAAAAAGCGCTTGAGATTGGTCAACGTTTATTTGCGCAAAACTGTTCACAGTGTCATGGTTCTGATGCACGAGGTGGTCAAGGTTTTCCAAATTTAACTGATAAAGATTGGTTATATGGCGGCACACCTGACAAAATTAAAGAAACACTTTTATATGGTCGTATTGCAGCAATGCCACCATGGGGTGCAGCGTTAGGTGAACAAGGCATTAAAGAAATGACTGCCCATGTCCTAAGCTTATCAGGTCGTACTGTAAACCAAAAAGATGCGAGTGCTGGTGCCGCCAAGTTTGCTATGTGTGCAGCATGCCACGGTGCTGACGGTAAAGGCTCTGTTGCTCATAATTTACCATTTGGTGCTCCTGATTTAACCGATAACATCTGGTTATATGGTGGTTCTCAACGTGCAGTTGAAGAAACACTTGTTAACGGCCGCGCTGGTGTAATGCCTGCTTGGAAAGATATTTTAGGTGAAGACAAGGTACACTTATTAACTGCTTATGTTTACAGTTTATCGCAAGATAAATAAGCAAAATGTTAATAAAACGTTTAAACTTTAATCTTTTATATCAATAGATTAATTAAGATCAAAAAAGCCTCCAGATGGAGGCTTTTTTTTAGTCTTTTTATATCAATTCCTATAAAATGTCCTTATCACAAACTAATTAAGTGTTTTTATGAAACCTACTCCTTGGTATAAAAATTTCTGGCCTTGGTTCTTAATCTTTTTCCCAGTGGTTGCCATTATTGGATGTATTTCATTGTTTATTACTGCAATCGGACATGGCCCAGATATGGTTGTTGATGACTACTATAAGAAAGGCAAAGCGATTAACTTAGAATTAAGTAAATTTGATAAAGCCAAAGCATTATATTTACATGGTAATTTAACCGTAGAGCACGACAAAGTTAGCTTTAAATTTAATAAAGGTGACACCAATAATATTCATTCGTTAAAAATGTCTTTTTATCATCGCACAATTGGTGAGCATGATTTTAGTGCGCATTTAACACCCAATGCGAATGGCGAGTTTACTGCAATCATTGAGCCCTACAGCGAAGGCAATTACACCGTATTTATTGAGCCCATTGACGCTAGCTGGAAGCTAAAAGAAAATATTACTTTGCCAAATGAGCAAAGTATTGCGATAAATCCGGAATATAAGTAGTAAGTTATCATGTCAAAAAACTGCTTTCATTGCCTTGAAAGTGTACCGACTGGGTTTAATGCTACCGTTGTAATAAACGGTAGCCCTGAACCTATGTGTTGCATTGGCTGTCAAACTGTTGCCGAAACAATTGTTGCTCAAGGAATGACGGATTACTATAAATTCAGGACCGTGCAAGCTGGTAAAGTTGAACAACTCGTACCTGAGCAATTAAAGCTTGTTGAAAGCTACGATAACCCTGATATTCAAGAAGAGTTTATTTCACAAACTAACGAAATCAGTGAAGTTTTATTAACTGTTGAAGGCATAACCTGTGCGGCATGTGCATGGCTTATCGAAAAACAATTATTAAACATGCCTGCTGTAAAGCGCGTTGATGTGAACACCTCGACTAACCGCGCGATGATCCAATGGCATAAAGACGAACTACCCCTTAGCGAAATAATCAAATCATTATTAGAGATAGGCTACAAAGCCTACCCTTTTCAAGCCGATATTGAAGCAAGTCAAAAGCAACAAACTGCAAAAGCCTATATTCGCCGTTTAGGTGTCGCAGGCCTGATGACCATGCAAGTGATGATGTTCGCCTTTGCTATGTACTTTGGTATGTTCTCTGGCATGGAAGAAAACTTTGAACAATATTTTCGCTGGATAAGTTTAATTCTTGCTTCTCCGGTCATTTTATACAGTGCCCTACCATTTTTAACCAATGCTATAAATGGTCTTAAAGCCAAACAGTTAAACATGGATTTACCCGTTTCCTTAGCCATTTTTGGAGCCTATGGAGCAAGTTGCTATGCAACGATTATGGCCGTGGGTGAGGTTTACTTTGAATCAATTTGTATGTTTACCTTCTTACTTTTATTAGGTAAATACTTAGAATTTAGAGCACGTCTTAAAGCCAGTGAGTTCACCGCAAACTTACAAAAGTTACTACCTTTAACCGCCCGTATATTAGATGAGCAAGGTAAAGAGCAGATTATTGCAGCCAAAAAACTTAAATTAGATGACCGGGTTCTAATAAAGGCAGGTGAAACAATTCCTGCGGATGGTATTGTATCAGCTGGAACCACGAGCGTTGATGAGTCAATGATGACGGGCGAACACCTCCCCGTTAATAAGTACATTGAACATCAAGTGTTTGCAGGCACCGTGAATCACGATGGTGTTATTGAAATTCGCATTAATAAGCTTGGCCAAAACACTTTATTAAACCAAATTATAAAGTTACAACACAGCGCCCTTGCCACACGCCCCAAGCTTGTAGAAATTACTGATAAAGTAGCTCAGTGGTTTGTGGCATGCTTGCTAATATTTGCATCGATTACCGCGGTTGGTTGGTATCAAATTGACCCCGAGCATGCATTTTGGATTACCATCTCGGTCCTCGTTGCTACTTGCCCATGTGCACTTAGTTTAGCTATACCAACGGCGTTAACCTGCGCTGTCGCGACACTCACACGCAAGGGCATTTTAATCAAACAAGCCCATGTGCTTGAGACTTTGCCGCAGTTAACACGCGTTGCGTTTGATAAAACAGGCACATTGACGCAAGGACGCTTTAGTCTCGATGCGATTGATATACTTGCAAAGAATATCAGTAAAGAAGATATATTAGCGCTGGCTGCCCAACTTGAAAGTTACTCTGAGCACCCTATCGCTTCAGCGTTTACTCAGTTTACTCCCCAAAGCCGTCACCTTGAAGGTATCAAAGTGCATCCGGGGTTAGGCATCACAGGTACAGATGAAAGCCACCGCTATGCCATTGGTAAAAGTGGATGGTTTGAATCTAAAAAAACCAATGCCCAAGCAACTTTTTATATTGATGAACAACCCATTGCACACTTTTATTTTGTTGATGAAGTAAAACAAAATGCCCATGGCTTAATTGCTTCACTAAAAAATCAAGGCTTGAGCTGTCATATGTTGACAGGTGATGCTTCAAATGCAGGACAAAATATAGCCAAAAAGCTAAACTTAGATAGCTATACGACGGGTTGTTTACCTCAAGATAAACAAAAGTATGTCGAGACTTGGTCTGCTCAAGGTGAAATCGTCGCTATGGTTGGTGATGGCGTAAACGACAGCCCTGTTTTTAACAGTGCGCATTTATCTATCGCCATGGAGACTGGCGCTGATATTTCCAAAAATACGGCCGATGTGGTATTACTTAACAGTGATTTAGCAGCTATTTCGCACTTGCTTAGTGTATCGAAAAAAACACGCCGTATTATTAAACAAAATTTAGCCATTTCATTACTTTATAATGGGTCAATTTTACCGCTTGCTGCAATGGGCCTAGTTGCTCCGTGGATGGCAGTGATTGGCATGTCTGCCAGTTCAATCATTGTTATAACTAACTCCCTGAGGTTATTAAAGTTATGAGTATAATTTATATCTTGATCCCGATCGCTATCTTGTTTGTTATTATCGCCATAGCGGTGTTCTTTTGGGCTGTTCGAGGTGAGCAATTTTCAGATCTAAATAAACAAGGCCACAGTATCTTGTTTGAAGACGATAAAGAGCAACACAAAAAAAGTAATGATTAATCCTCTTTTTATTAGTGCATTCATTATGGGGTTAATTGGTAGCGGCCACTGTATTGCTATGTGCGGGGGCATTGCCAGCTCTTTACAATTGGCAACAGATAAAACGCGGCCCTTTGCCTACTCGTTAGCTTATAACTTAGGCCGTGCAACGAGCTATATGCTAGCAGGAGCGCTAGTAGCTGGGATCAGTAGCCATTTTGCAAGCCAAAGCCACTGGTTTGCCATGCTATTAGCATTTTTAAGTGGTCTGTTCATGTTGCTTGTTGGGCTGTATGTTATGCGTTTAGGGATAAGTTTACAGTGGCTCGAATCACTTGGTAAAACACTTGTTTGGCAACACTTAGTTAAACTAAATCGTTTCATAATGCCAATAAACTCATTACCAAAAGCAGCAGCTTACGGTGCACTTTGGGGCTGGTTGCCTTGTGGTTTAGTCTACTCAGCACTGACATGGGCAATGACTAGTAAAACAGCAATAGATGGCGCCTTAGTAATGCTATTTTTTGCGCTGGGAACTTTTCCTGCCATGTTAAGTATTGGAATGGGCGCACAAGTTTTACATAAATTTCTCAATCACCCATGGGCACGTGTGGCTATGGGCAGTATACTTATATGGTACGGTTTATACTTACTTATTATTGCAACTGACAAATTAGTGCATTAGTCTAACTAAAAATACGCACTTTAATGGATTTAACTGATGGATTTATCTCACAATAAAGCGAAAAGCAACTGCACAATTAGCTGTAACGACTGCAGCATTAGCCAACTATGCTTACCATTTACCCTTAATGGCCAAGAAATGGATAAACTTGATGAAATCATTGAGCGTAAAAAACCCTTGCATAAAGGCGACTATTTATTTGAATCTGGCGCGCCTTTAAATGCTATCTTTGCTGTGCGTTCTGGTTCATTTAAATCATACACATTATCTGAACAAGGCGATGAACAAATTACTGGTTTTCACTTAGCCGGAGATTTAGTCGGTTTTGATGCTATAAATAAAATGCAACATCAAAGCTTCTCCCAAGCTCTTGAGACATCAATGGTCTGTGAGATTCCGTTTGATACGCTCGATGAGCTCTCTGGTAAATTACCTAAGCTGCGCCAACAAATAATGCGTTTAATGAGCAACGAAATAAATTACGATCAAGAAATGCTACTACTGCTCAATAAAAAATCAGCAGAAGAGCGCCTTGCTAGCTTTATACATAATTTATCCAACCGGTTTGGTGAACGGGGATTTTCTCGTAAAGAATTCAGATTTACTATGACCCGGGGTGAGATCGGTAATTACTTAGGCCTTACCGTTGAAACAATCAGCCGTTTACTTAGCCGTTTTCAAAAAGCTGGCTTAATAAAAGTTGAAGGTAAATTCATTACTATTTTGAATAGCGACGGTTTACGCGAAGCTGCTGCAATACATACAAAATAAACTTTGATCTAAAACAACTCTTCTTTAGCTACACCTTTAACTACGCAAATAATACGTTACACTGTATGTAAAGTAGTTAAAGGAGCAGCTCATGAATACCATTAAACAAATTCTTGCCGTAATTGACCCCACAGCTGATTCACAGCATGGTCTATCTCGCTCAATTGATTTAGCTAAAAAATCAGGCGGTAGTATCACTGCCTTTATGAGTATTTACGATTTCTCATATGAAATGACCACGATGCTTTCAAGTGACGAACGCGAAGCTATGCGAAACGCTGTCGTAAAAGATCGCCAAGCCTGGCTTGATGAAATACTCGCGCAATACTCTGATTTAGAAATTAACAGCCAGGTGGTGTGGCACAATCGCACTTACGAAGCCATAATCGATACCGTCATTAATCAAGGTTTTGATTTAGTTGTCAAAGGTACCCACCAACACGACACTCTTAAATCAGTCATTTTTACACCAACAGATTGGCACTTAATTCGTAAATGCCCTGCCCCAGTATTATTAGTCAAAGAACATGCATGGCCAGCGCAGGGAAATATTTTAGCTGCTGTGAACGCAGTCAGCGAAAACGAGCAACATCTAGCATTAAATAATCGTATTATAAAAGACGCACAATTTTTATGTGAGCTTGCCAATGCTAAATTAAACCTTGTAAATGCCTACCCAGCAACACCAGTTAATATTGCTATAGAAATTCCTGAGTTTAATCCAAGTGTTTATAACGAGTCAGTGAAAAAACATCACCTAGAATCCACCTATGAATTAGCCGATAAACACCAAATCGCTCATCAGAATTGTGCGATTGAAGAAGGTTTACCTGAAGATGTCATCCCTGATGTAGCTGCACGTTTAAATAGTGAGCTAGTGGTTATTGGTACTGTTGGCCGTACCGGCTTAAGTGCTGCATTAGTTGGTAATACCGCAGAACATGTGATCGATAGTTTAGACTGCGATGTTTTGGCATTAAAGCCTGATGGTTATGTTTCTCCATTGGCAAAATAAATTAGCCAATAAATAAGTTTTGAGCATTGCCATTTTCAGCATATAATACGCCCCTTATTTTTACGTATAGTATCTCAAGGGGCCGTAATGTCGCATTCTGTTCAAGCCAAAGCTCAATTTAACTTCAATAAGTTACAAAAGCGCTTACGCCGCCAAACTGGTCAAGCAGTAATGGACTTCAATATGATTGAAGAAGGCGACCGCATCATGGTGTGTTTATCAGGAGGAAAAGACAGCTATACCCTTTTAGAGATGCTGAAGCACTTGCAGCGTGTTGCACCGATTAAGTTTGATCTTTTTGTTGTCAACCTTGATCAAAAACAGCCCGGATTCCCAGAGCATGTGTTGCCTGAGTATTTAGACACTCAAAACGTAGAATATAAAATTGTCGAAGAAGATACCTACAGTATTGTTACCGATATAATCCCTGAAGGTAAAACAACCTGTTCATTATGCTCTCGCCTGCGCCGCGGCATTTTATACCGCACCGCAAAAGAGCTAGGCGCCACTAAAATAGCACTTGGTCATCACCGTGACGACATGATAGAAACCTTATTCTTAAATATGTTTTACGGCGGTAAGTTAAAAAGCATGCCAGCAAAATTAATGAGTGATAACGGCGAACACATGGTTATTCGTCCTCTTGCCTACTGCAAAGAAGCTGATATTGAACAGTATGCTATACACCAAGCATACCCGATCATTCCGTGCAATTTATGTGGCTCACAAGAAAACCTACAACGTAAGCACACAAAAGCCATGCTTGCTAAGTGGAATACCGAGCACCCAGGGCGCATTGAAAGCATATTTACTGCAATGCAAAACGTGGTGCCATCTCACCTAGCGGACAATGAATTGTTTGATTTTGCCCACTTGCAAACCGGTGATGTAATAGATGGTGGTGATATTGCCTTAGACAAGCCTGATATTCCTAAACAGCCTAGCGCAGAGCATGAGCAAGAAACTGCTGATGTGGTCACTATCAACTTAAGTTAATTACCCCCGTTTTATTTTAAATAATGGTATTAAAAATGCCGCGTTATTCGCGGCATTTGTTGTACTTTATTTAAGGCATATCCATTAGTGCTTGGCTTTTCTCATCTAGCTTTACTTTATAATTTTCAGCACTTAAGCCTAAAAATTGAGGTAGCGTCGCAGCGATACAAATTGATGATAGCGTGCCTACAACTATCCCCGTAAATAATGCAATTGAGAACCCTTGAAGTGGTGCCCCAGCTAATAACCAAACGCTGGCGACAGTAGCAAGTGTCGTCCCTGAGGTAATTAACGTTCGCGTTAATGTGCTGCTAATTGCATTATTGATTACTTTATCTACCGCAAGGTTCTGCGCAGTATCAATGCGTAATAGCTCCCTAACCCTATCTCCTACAATAATAGAATCATTAAGGGAATAACCGATTATGGCGAGTAAGCTTGCAAGCACGGTTAAATTAAATTCAAGCTGTAACCAAGCAAATAGCCCAACCACAATAATAATATCGTGTAACAATGCAACCACAGCCCCCAGTGCTAAACGCCACTCAAACCGCATAGCTAAATACAACATCACCGCAACCATGGCCGCAAACAAAGCTAAGCAACCTTGCTCAAACAATTCATCGCCTACTTGCGAGCCTAAATAAGAAGAGGACAAAACATTCACTGAAAAATCCTCGTTCTGCTCAAGTGTATCTAACCAAGGGTTATGCTGCTCACTTTCTCTTAGTTGAAAATGCTGAGCCGACTGCGCAGTTACAGTGTAATTCTCTAACCCTGAGGCATCAATTTTACTGCTCAACTGACTTAGTGTCAGTGGCGTACTTGTCGTAAATTCAGTTAAATAACCCCCAGTAAAATCGAGGCCAAAATTAAGCCCTTTACTGGCAATACCAAATGTTGAAATAAATATTAACACGAGTGAGATTACCAAGCCTGCAAAACGCATTTTCGAGCCACTTTTTAACCAATTATAATTGATTTTCATGCGCTTGCTCCTTGTTTATCAGCCAGTTTTAAGTACAATGATTGACTTAATGCTTTTGAAACATAGACGCCTGTAAACACACTAGTAATAAGCCCTAGCGCTAACGTAATAGCGAACCCTTTAATAGGTCCATACCCTATGCTGTATAAAATAATCGCAGTGATCATGGTAGTTATGTTGGCATCGAAAATCGTGCTAAATGCTTGGTTATACCCTTGTTCGATAGCTTGATAAGGCGCTCGCCCTTTACGACGCTCCTCCTTAATACGCTCAAAAATAATCACATTAGTATCGACCGCCATACCAATTGTAAGCACTAAGCCTGCGATTCCTGGCAGTGTTAATACAACACCTGGTAGCAACGACATTAAACCGACAAGTGCGGTTAAGTTTAGCAATAACGCTATATTTGCAATCAAGCCTAAACGGCGATACCACAGCGCCATAAAAACGAGTGTAATTCCCATTCCAAGCATTAAGGCTGCTAAGCCGTTGGTTATGTTATCAGCCCCTAAGCTTGGCCCAATGGTTTGTTCTTGAACTATGGTAACTGGCGCGGTTAATGACCCTGCACGTAACAAAAGAGCTAAGTCTTGTGCTGCTTGTGCACTTTGCATATTGGTAATACTAAACCGACTACTCAAGTGCTGAATAATATTGGCTACATTGATGACTTCGCTATTTTTTACAATCTCACCCTGCTCATTTTGGTAATACTCAGAGTAGACTGTAGCCATAGGTTTGCCGATATTGCGTTTTGAGAACGCAGACATAGCCTCACCACCTTGGCTATCTAAACTTAATTGAACTAATGGCTTTCCCCACTCATCTCGTCCGGATTGAGCATTATTAATATGCTGCCCTGAAAAAATAGCCACCGGATCTAAGTTAATTGTTCCGCCGTCTTTATGCTTAAATGATTTACCACCCACTTCTTTTAATTGATAAAAATCTAAAGAAGCTGTTGCACCAATTATACGCTTTGCTTCTGCTGGGTCTTGCACTCCTGGTAATTCAATACGAATACGTTGCTTGCCTTGACGCTGAGTGACCGCTTCTGTAATGCCTAGCTCTTCAATACGGCCTCTGAGCGTTGTGAGTGTTTGGCTCATCACTTCTTTTGTAAATGAGCTGACCCCGCTCTCACTAAAGCTAAATGCCATTGATGTCATATTCCCTTGATTATGACTCGTTGCTTGCAAACGCTCGAAACGTGCTAAAACTTCATCCTTAACGCTTTCTAAGTCAGTGAGGGATTTATCTAAAGCATGAAGTTCAAACCCAGCGTCATTTTTTTGCACTCTGACTCCTCGAGCTTTTTGTTCCCGAATAATGGTTTTGGTTTGCTCAAATGCACTATCAAGCTGCTCTTGCTGTGCTTTATCTAGATCAACGTCTAAAACAAAGAGCACACCGCCATTTAAATCTAACCCTAGTTTGATAGGCGCAAGTCCAAGTCCTTGTAGCCACTCCGGGCTCGTTTGATGAGTCACAATTTTGGTTTCAAGTGAAGTAAATTCGGCTTTTAATGCCTGTTGTGCTGCCGCACTTTTACTAGGCGTGTTAAGTAATATATTTAACGAGCCGCCATTCAATTGTGGCTCATCAATAGATTGCGCAACTAGAAAACCATGCTGATTAAGAAACGCGATAACATCTTTTTGGGTGTCGACTTGCACCGCTGTTTGACTCTCCTGCATTTGGATATGCAGCCAAGATTTAGCGGGGTATAAATTAGGTAACGCACTGATAGCTAATAGCATCAGTGCCATAAACATTGCCACATAGCTAATTTTAAACCGTTGCCACAACGGTTT
This sequence comes from Pseudoalteromonas sp. APC 3893, assembly GCF_030408095.1. Classification (NCBI taxonomy): domain Bacteria; kingdom Pseudomonadati; phylum Pseudomonadota; class Gammaproteobacteria; order Alteromonadales; family Pseudoalteromonadaceae; genus Pseudoalteromonas; species Pseudoalteromonas sp. APC 3893. The sequence continues at coordinate 571,506 of NZ_JASDCD010000001.1, read as the reverse complement.
TTTCGAACTTTTTTTAAACATAACTTTCCTTTAAACCAACGCATAGCATTGGTTCATGCCTATTAGGCACATTAATTTTTTAATTGGTTTAGGTTTATAAATTAATGTAGAAATTAACTATGGTAAGTGTTTCTTGCTCGATAAATCAGATTAGCGTCTTTCCAACCACTTAAACGTGATTTTCTCCCCTCATAAGCCGTATACCATGGTTGTCTAATTGGCGGCTCTAAAGGTTGTAAAAACAGTTCTTTAGCAAGAGTTGGAGTAAAAAACTCAAAGATAGGGGCATATTTGGGTTCAACTTGAACCTGATGTAAAAATAAAGATGAATTACTAACAACTAAACGAAAGTAAGTTGGCTCAAAACCAGAGGAATTTTGCTCATGAGAAACATGTTTAACTGATTCAGCCTTATCAAATAATTGTATTTTTATGCTGTGCTCACTATTCAAATCTATAAGGAACTCATGAGCAGTAATAGATTGAACCCAATTTGCTTTATCTGCTCCCGCAGCATTGCTTTGCGCACTAAAAAATGCAACAACAAATAACAACACAGAAAAAATTAGCCGAAAGCGAATCATTTTATAATCTATTAATATCAGTAAACAGCTATATGGGGGCAATTTGAAATAATTCAATGATTAATTAAACCGCAATATAAAATTTCAATGGCAACATCTTCATCCTGTATTTAACTCATGTTTAGAATTTATTATACCCAAGGCTATGGCTGAAATATTTGAGTATAGCTGTCATTAAAGTTTATACTCGACTTTACTATCAGACTTAATAACGTATTAATTCATCAGGAAAAATATGCGCGGTGCCGGCGAACAAGAAGTAACAAAACATCAAGACGCGATGCATCTCAGCCAAAGTATTAAAACACTTTGGCCCTATTTAATGGCATTTAAAGGTCGTGTCGTTTTAGCTTTACTGGCACTTGTAGGCGCAAAAGGCGCTACACTTTTAATGCCTTGGGCGTTAAAAGAAATCATTGATGCAGTAGACGGTAACTTACATGCCGTATTGTTAGTGCCTATAGCCTTATTAGTGCTGTATGGTGGGCTTCGCTTTGCTGGCGTGTTTTTAGGTGAAGTACGGGATGCCCTATTCGGACGAGTCACTGAACATGCCATGCGTCACATTGGTTTAAAAGTGTTTAAGCACCTACATGCTCTTGAACTGGGTTTTCATTTAAATAGACAAACCGGTGGCATTAGCCGTGATATTGAGCGTGGTACTAAAGGCCTCAGTTTTTTAATGCGTTTCTTAATGTTTAACATCGTGCCTACATTACTGGAAATTGTCATTGTTGCAGTGATATTTGCGACTTTATTTTCGCCTTGGTTTGCACTGGTGACTTTGCTCGCAGTAATTGTTTATATTGCCTTTACTGTTAATGTCACTCAATGGCGCAATCGTTTCATTCGCGAAGCCAACCAAGCCGATAACAACAGTAATAGCCGCGCAGTAGATAGCCTACTTAATTATGAAACCGTGAAATACTTTAACAATGAACAATTTGAAGCAAGTAATTACGACTCTTTTTTAGCTACCTGGGAGCATGCCAGGCTTAAAAACAGACTGTCTCTATTAGCCCTCAATTCAGGCCAAGCACTCATCATAGCTGGGGCCATTACCGCATTGATGTGGCTTGGCGCAGCAGATGTTGTATCTGGGCAACTGACTATTGGTGAACTTGTGATGATTAACGCCTACATGATTCAGTTATTTTTACCGCTTAACTTTTTAGGCTTTGTGTATAGGGAAATTCGCCGCGCTCTTACCGACTTAGAGAACATGCTCGGACTTCTTACTCGAAAACCAACCATAATAGATAAAGTAGGTGCTAAACCGCTATTGCTAGCTAAAGGAGAAATAAGCTTAAACGCTGTAAAATTCTACTATCATAATAATCGCCCTATCATTAATGATTTAAGTTTTAAAATAGCTGCTAACAGTAAAGTTGCTATTGTTGGCGCAAGTGGGGCAGGTAAAAGTACATTAGCACGCTTATTTTATCGTTTTTACGATACAATCGCAGGCACTATAACCATTGACGGACAGGCAATTAACGAAGTAACACTGCATAGTTTACGCCAAGCTATCGCCATCGTCCCGCAAGACACCGTCTTGTTTAATACTACCATACGCGAAAACATTGCCTACGGGCGACCTGCGGCCACTGATGAAGAGATCGATACAGCCATTACCATGGCACATTTAACTGATTTTATTAACAGCTTAGAAAAAGGCGATCAAACCTTAGTCGGTGAGCGCGGATTAAAAGTGTCTGGCGGCGAAAAACAGCGCATAGCGATTGCCCGAGCTATCTTAAAAAAATCCCCTATTTTAATTTTTGACGAAGCAACTTCAGCACTTGACTCTCATTCTGAACAAGCTATTTTGAGCGCTATGCGTGAAGTTGCTAGCAATCATACAAGTATTGTCATTGCCCACAGATTATCAACCATTACTGATGCTGATAATATAATTGTGCTTAAACACGGTCGATTAGTTGAGCAGGGTACTCATCAAGTATTGCTTGAAAAACAAGGAGAGTATGCACATATGTGGCAGTTACAACAAACCAAACTCACAAACTAGCTCAACTTATCGAGCTGTTAAGGGATTCAACTCAAATAATTTGTTTTGTACACCATTCTCAATAACAATTGATCATTAAAACTAAATAAAAAATAATAAAGGCAATTTAATGAAAAAAACACTTGTTGCAGCAGCAATCGCTGCCCTATTCTTAGCAGGTTGCTCAAAGCCTGAAACAACCGAAGTTGAAACACAACCAGCCGAAGCAACGACCACAACCGAACAAAAAGCAGAGCTTGGTAGCTTTGGTGTTGATCTTTCAGCGCGGAATGAAGCGGTGAAGCCTGGCGACGACTTTTTTATGTACGCCAGCGGCACATGGTATGACAACTACGAAATGCCAGCAGATAAAACTCGCTATGGCGCGTTTTCAGGATTAGCAGAGCGTAGTGAAGAGCGTGTTAAAGCCATTATTGAAGAAATTGCCGCGCGTGATGATTTAAATCCAGAAGAGCAATTAATTGCTGATTTTTACAATGCCTATATGGATACACAAACGCTTAACAAATTAGGCTTAGCCCCTATTAAACCGCTGCTTGATAACATTAATGCCGTTTCATCGATTGATGATTTAACTACGTTATTTGGCCAAGCCTGGTTATCTGGTGTAAATTCGCCGATTGGCGGTGGCATGTGGTTTAACCGTCTAGACCCTAATAAGTATGAAATGTCATTAGGCGCCGGTGGCTTAGGTTTACCAGATCGTTCTTATTACCTTGAAGATTCTGAGCGTTTTGTAAAAACACGCGCAGCCTATGTTGCACATATCAGTGAAATGCTAACATTGGCAGGCGTTGATAACAGTGAAGAACGTGCAAAATCAGTCTTAGCGCTTGAGACAAAAATTGCACAAGGTCATTGGCCGCGTGAAAAACGCCGTAATCGCGATCTTACATTAAATCAAATAAAACGTGACGAACTCAGCACAACCTACCCCGATTTTAATTGGGATCTTTATTTTGCGCAAACGGGCTATAAAGTACCGCAGCTTAATGTTTCTCAACCAGAACCTGTTAAAGCCATGATTGAGCTAATCAATCAAGAAGATTTAGCTGTATGGAAAGACTACTTAACGTATCACGCACTGAGCGGTAACGCGTCACTATTATCAGAAGAAGTCTTTAATACCAACTTTGATTTTTATGGTAAAGAGTTAAACGGTCAACAGCAGCCTCGTCCTCGCTGGAAACGTGCTATTAACCAAATGTCAGGAACCACATCGTTAGGTTTTGCGATTGGTAAAGTGTATGTTGACCGATACTTCCCTGAATCTTCAAAACAACAAATGTCTGAACTGGTAGAGAACTTACGTACAGCTCTTGGCGAGCGTATTGATAATCTCGATTGGATGGGTGAAGAAACCAAAGTAAATGCGCACGCTAAACTTGCCGCATTTGTACCAAAAATTGGCTACCCAGACGTATGGCAATCATTTGATGGTTTGACTATCAGCAAAGATGATTTAATGGCTAATATTAAAAATACTCGTGAATTTTTTAGAGCTGACAGTGTTGCCAAAGAGCTGGAAAAAACAGATCGTAACCGCTGGGGTATGACGCCACAACGTGTGAACGCTTATTACAACAGCTCATTTAACGAAATTGTATTTCCTGCTGCTATTTTACAACCCCCATTTTTCGATCCAAACGCTGATCCTGCGGTTAACTACGGCGGCATTGGTGCTGTAATTGGTCATGAAATGGGCCATGGCTTTGATGATCAAGGCTCGAAATCAGATGCCAATGGTGTTCAACGTAACTGGTGGACTGACGCCGACCGTGCAGCATTTGATGCTAAAGCCGATCAGCTTGCAGACCAGTACAGCCAGTACGAGCCAATCCCTGGTAATTTCGTAAATGGTCGTAACAGTTTAGGTGAAAACATTGGTGACGTTGGCGGCTTAGCAATGGCTTACCATGCATATAAATTAAGCTTAAATGGTAAGGAAGCCCCTGTGATCGATGGCTTAACGGGCGATCAACGTTTCTTTCTAGCTTGGGCGCAAGTATGGAAAGAAAAACGCACAGAGCAAAGTATGCTAAATCAACTGCGTGGTGGCACGCACGCACCAGGTCGCTTCAGAGCACAAGCCCCGCGTAACCATGACGCTTGGTACAAAGCATTTGATGTAAAACCTGGTGATGCACTTTACTTACCTGAGGAAGAGCGTGTACGTATTTGGTAACTTGTACCCGTGAATAAAAAATCATAAACCGTAAAATAACCCGCATTCGCGGGTTATTTTATTCTTACAGCCCTAAAGCGAGCTCATTATCACTGCTCGCACTTTAATCTTCGAATACTTACTAGCCCTACCCGAAATTTACCTTTAGAATACGGCATTACAAAATTTATACTTTTAAAAATCATTTAAGGCGAAACGCAGATGGGAAGAGCTTACCAAAACAAAAAAGATTCAATGGCTAAAACTGCGGGTGCTAAAACAAAAGTTTACTCAAAGTACGGAAAAGAAATTTATATTTGCGCTAAAAATGGTGGCGTTGATCCAGATGGCAACTTAGCACTTCGTCGTTTAATAGAACGCGCAAAGAAAGACCAAGTGCCTGCACATGTTATTGAGCGAGCTATCGACAAAGCCAAGGGTGGCGGCGGTGAAGATTACGCTGCAACCCGCTATGAAGGTTATGGCCCAGGCAACTGTATGATCATTGTTGATTGTTTAACTGACAACAACAAGCGTACTTTTGCCGATGTACGTGTATGCTTCACTAAAGCCAACGCTAAAATTGGCGCACAAAATTCGGTATCTCACTTATTTGATCACTTAGCAATTTTTGTGTTTGATGGCGATGATGACGAAACAGTACTTGAAGCACTAATGATGGCAGATGTTGATGTTACTGACGTAGAAGTTGAAGCTGGTAAAGTTACTGTATTTTCCCCTCACACTGAATACAACAATACCCGCACAGCGCTTGAAGAAATGGGCATCACTGAGTTTGACGAAGATTTAATTGCGTTTGTACCACAAGTTGAAGCCCCTATCGAGGGTGAAGACGTAGAAGTGATGGAGCGCTTTTTAGCTATGCTTGAAGATTGTGACGATGTACAAAACGTGTACCACAACGCACAGTTTTAATAACATTCATTAAGACTTAAAAATAGGCCAACTTAGTTTGGCCTTTTTGATTTTTAAAACATAAAAAATGGAATTGTATTTTGAATACCCTTGAACAGCTTCGCCGTGGTCAATTAGTTGGCGCAAAACGCTTACAATTAGTTGAGCAGCTAGACACATTCCCAGAAGAGATTTTTACCCTACGTGACACCCTTGAAGTTCTCGATTTATCAAATAATAATCTCAAAGATTTACCCGATGAATTTGCCTGTTTAACAAAGCTAAAACGAGTGTTTTTATCGTTTAATCAGTTTAAGCATATCCCAGAAGTATTAGCAAAATGCCCAGCCCTTATAATGATTGCGTTTAAAGGGAATCAGATTAGTGAATTTGCCGAGCATAGCTTACCTGTTACTACCCAATGGCTAATTTTAACCGATAATCACATTGAGCAATTACCAGCGTCATTTGGTGAGCTAACACAACTACGCAAATTAGCTCTTGCAGGCAATAAATTAACGACCTTGCCACAGAGTATGAAAAACTGCCAAGCACTAGAGCTTGTGCGTTTATCAGCAAATAAACTGACTCAAATAGATGATTGGTTGTTTGAACTTCCCAAGCTAACTTGGCTTGCCTTTGCGGGAAACGAGTTTAATAAATCGCAATCTTTACACAATGCTGACTTAATACAAGCCGAACTCAACGAGTTTAAACTTATAGATCAAATTGGTGAAGGTGCATCGGGCATAATTCATTTAGCTGATTGGCAACAACAAAGCGTGGCATTAAAGTTATTTAAAGGGGCAATCACCAGTGATGGCTACCCTCTCGATGAAGTAAACTGCTGTTTACAAGCCGGCGTTCACGCTAATCTTATCAAGGTGCTTGCGTATATTGATAACCCACAGCAATTAGGCCTTGTTATGGAGCTTATAAGCCAAGATTATCAAAACCTTGGTTTACCACCCACACTTGAAACCTGTACTCGCGATACCTTTGCCGAGCATACCCAATTTAGCGCCCAAGCAATTGAGCACATTGTAAAACAAATGGTCAGTACCCTTGCCCACTTACATACTAATAAAGTAAGCCATGGCGATGTTTACGCCCATAACATGATGATAAACGATGAATACACCGTATTGTTTGGTGACTTTGGTGCAGCAACATATCTAGATTCACTTACTGACTATCAACGTCTGCAAATGCAGATGATAGAAGTAAGAGCGATTGGCTGCTTAATTGATGATTTACTCAATGTCTGTGATGAGGCTAACGCAACGGTAGTTAAACTGCAGCACGTTGCGGCACAATGTATGAATAGAGAAATCACCCTACGCCCGAATTTATCCACACTTAGCGCTCTTCTTTAACACTGTAAAGTCAGGGATTTAAACATAAAAAAGCCGCGATAAACGCGGCTTTGTTGGATAAAGCTAAACTTTTATAGGGTCAATTATAAGTACTGACCTAACGCTTTAACTTGGTCTAACATGCGGTTTGAGAAACCCCACTCGTTATCATACCAAGCCATCACTTTAACTAATTTGCCTTCGGCTTTTGTTTGCGTTGAATCAAAGATTGAAGACGCTGGGTTATGATTAAAATCAATAGAAACAAGCGGCAGCTCGTTGTACTCTAGGATTTCTTTCATTGAACCTTCAGCAGCGGCTTTCATCACTTCATTGATCTCAGCTGCAGTTGTTTCACGTTTAGTGATAAAGGTAAAATCAACTAATGATACGTTAATTGTTGGAACACGTACTGACATACCATCCAGTTTACCCGCAAGCTCAGGTAATACTAAGCCAACTGCTTTTGCTGCACCTGTTTTAGTTGGGATCATAGATTGTGTTGCACTACGTGCACGGTATAAATCAGGGTGATAAACATCTGATAGGTTTTGGTCATTCGTGTAAGCATGGATTGTTGTCATGCTACCTTGTTCGATACCTACTGTGTCGTTAATAGCTTTTGCAATTGGCGCTAAACAGTTAGTCGTACAAGATGCATTCGAAATAATGTTGCTGTCGGCGTTAATTACGTCGCTGTTAACACCATGAACAACTGTTGCGTCTAAATCAGTACCTGGGGCTGAAACAATCACTTTTTTCGCACCAGCAGCAATATGCTTTGCAGCATCATCACGCTTAGTGAAAAAGCCTGTACACTCTAAAACGATATCAACGTTTAGCTCTTTCCACGGTAAGTTCGCTGGATCACGCTCTTGTGTCAGGGTAATTACGTCATCGCCAATAAGCATTGTATTATCAGCAAGGGTTACTTTTTGAGAAAATTGACCATGCACTGAATCAAATTGAGTAAGGTGTGCATTTACGTTAGCCGGTGCTAAGTCATTAATTGCAACGATTTTAATATCGTTATTTTGCACTGACTCATAAAGTGCACGTAATACATTGCGACCAATACGGCCATAGCCATTAATTGCTACATTAATCATTTCAAAATTCCCCTTAAATTATTTAACTTCACTTGCTTGGCGAGCAAGCGCTTCAATGGCTTGCCAGTCTTTGTTTTCAATAAGTTGTTTATCTAGCATCCAGGTTCCACCTACACAAATCACATTGCTTAATGCTAAGTAATTGGGTGCAGTAGCTAAACTAATGCCACCTGTTGGGCAAAAGGTAACTTGTGGTAATGGGGCACCAATTGACTTAAGCATGGCAGTGCCACCGGCAGCTTCAGCTGGGAAGAACTTTAAAAACTTAAAGCCATGGCTCGCTAGCTTCATCACTTCGCTCGGTGTCGCTGCACCTGGCAAAAATGGAATGTCGCTGTCTTTCGCTAGCGCTAAAAGCTCGTCGTTTACACCTGGGCTCACCATGAAGTCAGCACCTGCAGCAACAGATGCATCAAAACTTGCTTTATCAACCACAGTGCCTGTGCCGACATAGGCTTCTGGTACTTCTGCTTTCATCAATTTAACTGCTTGTGCCGCAATTGGCGTACGCAATGTAATTTCCAACGCTTTTAGGCCACCGTTATAAAGTGCTCTGGCGAGCGGTGCGGCATCTTCAAGTTTGTCTATCACCACTACTGGCACAACCGGTGCCGATGATAAGATTTTTTCTATGCTCATTGTATGTCCTCATTACCCTGTAAATGGCTGATTATTATTCTATTCCAAACGCACTAGCGCCTAAATCTGCGCTACTTACAATGTTTCTGAACCCTTCAAATAACTCACGTCCTGTACCAAATGTTAACGCTGCAGGACTAAGTTGTAGTTCACGTTGTGCAATTTCATCGTCACTTACATGCAGTTTTAAAATACCTGCAGGTGCATCTAGTGTGACTAAATCGCCCTCGTGAATTTTTGCAATAATGCCCCCTTCAACCGCTTCAGGTGCTAGGTGAATGGCTGCGGGCACTTTACCTGATGCCCCTGACATACGGCCATCTGTAACAATTGCCACTTTAAAGCCCTGATCCTGTAATGTTGCCATAACAGGTGTGAGCTTATGTAATTCTGGCATGCCTTTCGCTTTAGGACCTTGCTCTTTTAATACCGCAATGAAATCTTGGTTTAGTTCACCGCGGGAATAAGCTTCTTGTAATGCCCCTTGCGAACTAAATACCTTAGCCGGTGCCGTTACTACTTGATGCTCTATTGCTACAGCCGATACTTTGATAACTGCTTTACCTAAATTACCCGTTAATAGCTGTAAACCACCTTGTTTGCTAAATGGGTTATCAACTGGACGAAGTACTTCTTCATCAAGTGACTTTTCAGGACATGGAACCCACTTCACTTTGCTCGGGCCTGAGCTGTCGGTCATGATTAAGTTATTGTTAGTGTCTAAACGAGGCTCTTGGGTATAGGCTTCTAAGCCTTCGCCTACAATCGTCTTCACATCATTATGTAAGAATCCAGCGCCAACTAGCTGCTTCATTAAGAAGCCCATACCGCCAGCAGCTTGGAAATGATTTACATCAGCTGACCCATTCGGGTAAATACGGGTTAATAGTGGTACCACTTCAGATAAGTCTGACATGTCTTTCCATGTCAGCTGAACGCCCGCCGCTTTGGCAATAGCAACTAAGTGAATAGCATGGTTAGTAGAGCCACCCGTTGACAACAAACCAACTAAGCCGTTAATAATGGTTTTTTCAGTTACGACATCAGCAAGCGTATTCGCATCTTTACTTTGGATTAACTGTTTAAGCATGGTCTCAACTGCATTGCCAGTTAAGCCGTCACGTAACTCTGTGTAAGGGTTAATGAATGAGCTACCTGGAAGGTGTAAACCCATTATTTCCATTAACATTTGGTTTGAGTTAGCAGTCCCGTAAAAAGTACAGGTACCCGCACTGTGGTAAGACGCGCTTTCAGCTTCTAACAGTTCATCACGGCTCACTAAGCCTTGTGCAAACTTTTGACGAACACGGGCTTTTTCTTTATTTGGAATACCTGATTGCATAGGCCCTGCTGGTAAGAAATACACAGGTAAATGACCAAACGATAATGCGCCAATTAAAAGGCCCGGGACAATTTTGTCACACACACCTAAACAAAATACACCGTCAAATACATCGTGCGACAAAGATACCGCAGTAGACATTGCAATCACGTCACGAGAAAAAAGCGATAACTCCATGCCATCACGACCTTGTGTAACACCATCACACATAGCGGGTACACCCCCGGCTACTTGTGCTGTGGCATCATATTTAGTCGCAATGTCTTTAATTAAATCTGGAAAATCTTTATACGGTACATGCGCAGAAAGCATGTCGTTATATGAGTTGATAATAGCCAAATTTGGCTGCTCGTCTGCTTTTAAGCGAGCTTTGTCATCGCTGCTACATGCAGCCATAACATGGGCAATATTCCCGCAACCTAGACCTGAACGAACTCTTGTTTGTTTTTTTGCGTGATTAATACGATCTAAATAGGCTTGGCGGGTTGTTTTACTGCGTTCGATAACGCGTTCGGTGACTTCTTGAATACGAGGATGCAACATAAAATTCGACTCATCTCTATGGTTAGAGGATAAAGGCTCAGTGGCAACCACATACTCCACGAATGTAATTGCACTGAGCATCTTTGATTTACCCGTTCAAAGGTATACGTTGTCAGGTTGTCTCTCACAATCAACCTGACACCGGTGTCACTGTATTAACGCATGACTGTGACACCGGTGTCAACCTTATCACTTAAATTTAGTATAATTATTTAAAATGACCAAATAATGACCAGCTAAAATTTAAAATAAAGCAGATTTCTCGACATCAAAGCCGCTAAATGAATCTTATTATCATTTATTTGAAGCGGGTTCATTTATAAAAATGGTATAAGCAAAAAGCTATGCTCTGTAGAAGCACCCAAGTGCAGAGTATTCAACACTCGGGTAAGCTATTAATTGATTTAACAAGGTTGGCAGGCGCTAAAAGTTATTTGATTTGTGCAGTTGACTCGCGGGTGATTAAACGCGCTTCAAGCGTCACTTGGTAAGGCGCCTCTTGTGGCTCAGCAATATGCTCGATCAGTTTGGTAACCGCTTGCTTAGTCATATCTTCAACGGGCTGAGCAATGGTTGTTAACCCAGGCCAAATATGCCGTGCAATCGGGGCATTATCAAAGCCGGCAATTGAAATATCATCAGGCACCTTTAATTGGCGCTGAGTTGCTAATTTAAGTACTGCCGCAGCCATGTAATCATTCGATGCAAATACAGCCGTCGGACGTGGACTCAAATCTAATATGCTGCGAGCACTATCAACACCGGAGTGATAACTAAAGTTACCTTCTTCAACTAAACGTTCGTTGAATTCAATACCATGAGTATTAAGTGCTCTTAAGTACCCATTAAAACGTTGTTCTGTCGCACTGTGATCAGGGTGGCCTTTAATAAATGCGATTGACTTATGACCCAAACGAATTAAATGTTCTGTAATTTCAAATGCCCCCTGCTCATCATTACTGCGCACTGAAATAGACTCATCATCGAGTACTGCAGATGCAACCCGAGCATAAGGTATTTTTTTAGCTTTGAGGAAATCGACCAGCACTTTAAAGTCTGAAAATGGCGGCGTAAGTACTAAACCATCGAGGCGTGAAGTTTGAATTAAATGCTCAATATTGCTGATCAAGGCATCGCCTCGCAAATCACACGGATGAATCAGCAAGTTATAATTATTTTCTTGGCAGGCAGCCAAAGCACCGGTTTGTACACGCGTGATATAACTTTTACTGGGGTTATCGTAGATACAACCAATGATAAAACTTCGGTTCTGCGCTAACCCTCGGGCAATTGGATTGGGCGTGTAATCAAGTTCTTTAAAAACTTTTAGAACTTTTTCACGGGTCGCATCGCTGACGTTAGGCTCATTATTTAAGACCCGTGATACCGTCTTTTTAGACACACCAGCATAACTTGCAACACTATTTATAGTAACTTTTTTCATCCAACCTTCCCAATGACACCCTTATAAAGCGATGTTTTATGCCTGCTCATTGACATGCAAGCAAGCTGCGGCACCAATAAGCGGAATATTATCCTGAGTAACCAAGGTTACCGGTATTTGGCCAACATACTGAGACATAATCCCTTTAGCCGTAAAACGCTCTACAAAACGACTCGCTAATAAACGAGCTTGCATGCGAGGTAAAATACCGCCCCCAATAAATACACCACCTAACGCACCAAAAGTAAGTGCCAAATCCCCTGCTACACTACCAATCCAATCACAAAATTGATTCAGTGTGGCATCGCACACACTACATTCACCGCTATTTGCTAGTTCACTGATTTGTGCCGCTGTTAAGTTTTTTGCTTCAACACCCTTAACGGCTGCCATAGCTTGATACAAGTGGCTAATACCTGGGCCTGAAAATACTGTTTCTACTGACACATGGGCTAGCTGTTTACGTAATTCATTAATCAGCTGAGAATCGAGTTCATTAACTGCGGCAAGGCTAATATGACCTGCTTCACAGCTGAGAACGGCGCTGCCTTGACTGCTTCTAACTAAGCTTGCCGCGCCAAAACCGGTACCAGGCCCCATAACGGCTATAGTGGCATCGGTATCAGCTTGTCCGGCTTTAACGGTAATATTCTGTTTTAAATCCAAGTAAGGTGCCGCATAAGCAAATGCTGCAAAGTCATTAATAACTTCAAGCTGTGCAAATTTAAATTCGGCCTTAACTTGATCAACACTAAAATGCCAGCCTAAGTTTGTCAGGTGTACTTGCCCTGCTTTTATAGGGCCAGCAACAGCAAGGCATGCGCGTGTCGGTTTAATATGGCTTACTTGCGATAAATAATGCGCAAGTGCGGCCTCTAAAGAAGCAAAGTCGGCGCTTGGAAATGTGATATTATGCTCAATTACAAATTGGTTCAGCTCAGGTTTGAACGCAGTAATCAAAGCAAAGCGAGCATTAGTACCGCCAATATCGGCGACTAAAATGGGGGCGAATTCTGTATTTAGGTTGTAACTGTTCATGTTTTCTCTTTTGTCTAAGCGGTTTATTAAATAGCTATAACCAAGCTTATTATTATAGTTTCAACGGCTTTGCCATCGCTATGAGATAAACTTTGAGCTATCACCTCAAAGTAGCTATCCTAGTAAAAAATGCTGCCCATAAATGGGCAGCCAATACGTTTTGACAACAAAATGATAAAACACCGACATTATGACACCGGTGTCAGGTTGGGATCAATATAAATATTCAAATCCTGATAAATTGCTTGAAAAAATTAACAAATAAACGAAAATGGCACGAAGTGTTAGCAGTTTGCTTACGTCGTCTCTTATTAGGTTGTGTATATGAAAGGTAAAGCTACATCATTTGATATTGCCCACTACGCAGGGGTTTCACAATCTACTGTATCGCGTGCATTACGTAATAGCCCATTAGTGAATGAAGAAACGCGTAAACGCGTTTTTGACGTAGCCAAACAGCTAAATTACAAAGTAGATAAAAATGCCAGTAATTTGCGTACACAACAAAGCAGTACACTCGCTTTGTTACTGTTTGAAGACCCGACTGCTGACGACTCGCAAATAAACCCATTCTTTCTCGCAATGCTTGGCAGTATCACCCGCGCGTGTGCTAGCGAAGGTTATGATTTACTAGTCTCATTTCAATCCACCAGCGCAGACTGGCAAGCCGATTACGAAGATAGCCATCGCGCTGATGGCATCATATTATTAGGTTATGGTGATTATGTAGATTACCAAGCAAAATTCAGAAGCCTAATAGAGCAAAATACAAAGTTTGTTTGCTGGGGAGCCAGTGTTGATAATCGCCCAGACTTAACGGTTAGCTGTGATAATTACGGAGGCGGAAGACTTGCGGCTGAGCATCTATTAAAAAGCAATCGCAAAGATTGCGCATTTATTGGTGATGCATCAGAACACAGCCCTGAGTTTTTTGCCCGCTATCAAGGTTTCAAAGACGAGTTTAACCGCCATGGTGTAAGCTTAAGCGAACGTAAGATGGCTAATGCTATTTCTACTGAAGAGTCTGGCTACCACGCCACGCGTTCGTTAATTGCTAATAATATTGCGTTTAACTCTTTGTTTGCAGCCAGTGATTTAATTGCGATAGGTGCCATTAGAGCACTGAAAGAAGCCGGTATAAAAGTACCCAGTGATGTACATGTAGTTGGGTTTGATAACATTGCAGTAGCCAGTTTTACAAACCCCCCACTGACTACGGTACAACAAGACACAACCCTTGCAGGTCAAATGCTGGTAAATAATTTACTCAAGCTGATACGTGGTGATGAGGTTGAAAACACTTTACTACCACCACGATTAATAATTCGCGGTTCAAGTGTTTAATCATCAGGTGTAATTGTCTCTACTAAGGTGTTAAATTTGCTTTGTAATGCCACAGTATTTACGTTTTTTTCAAGTTGAATATTGTACGATGCCTGTGGTGTTAACCATGAAAGCTGTGTAGACGCGTTACCCGTCTTATCTTGCAATACATAAAGTATAGCGGGACTGCCTTTTACTTGGTAATTTATCGCATCAGCGTCCATTACCGCCTCTGAGCTTTCATCAAATGCCTGAACTTCAATAACCACAATCTCGTAGTCAGGATGAGTAACTATATAGGTGAGGTGATCCCACCCTTTACCTGCTATAAAATTCCCCCCCAAGTTTTTACTTTTCACTGTAAACTCTTTGCCTATTACAGATTCCAGATTATCTGTATCAGCAGCAAAATTATTGACTAAATGGCTTTGATCATAATCTGATTGCTCAGCCAATATTAAAGGTTTTAATTTTTTTGAAAAAGTCTCGGTGTACTGCGTAAAACCTTCTATCCAAGTAGTTAAATCAATAACCTGGTTAGGCTCTACTAAAGCAAATCCATTAACTTGAGTTTGTTTTGCCAGTTCAACATAGCTAGATCCGTTAAAAATATCAGGAACTCTTTCTGGCTGCTTTGAAAAAGAAAACACCTGTGGTCCTTGTACGTGTTTATTTTCCTCTAGAAATGGATTTGAACTAAAATCCACCTCTGCGCTAAATGTATTAAGTGGTAATAAAACAATGAGTGTTAAGCCTGATATTAAAAAATTAAGGGTTTTCATATCGCGTCTTCACCGTATAAATAACAGACCACAACGTACCCTTATTAATACATAAACACAAGCTTAATCGCACTGATTTTTAATACTCTGGCTTTTAAATTCAAAAAATACAGTATCGACTCTACCGACTATTCAGCATTGATAAAGCACAACTATATTATTATTTTCAACTGGTTAATTAGGATTAGCTTGCTATGGATTAACTAATACATAATACTTAACCGATTAATACCGTTAAACACAGAGCAACCTCAAATGCTGCATTTACCTACAGTGATAGGCATCTCATTACTTTTAAATATTTTAATAAGTTGTTTCTTTTTATCTGTTTATTTTTATAAGAAGCAACGCTGCTATTTATATTTTTCACTTGCTTGTGGCACCTTCGCTGTTGCAGAAGTGCTAGCCTGCCTACGATTAGTTATCGATCAGCCTTTTATAACGCATTACCTCGCTGATTTATTTATAATTGCTAGTCCCCTTTTAGCAATTATTGGTTTGCAAAAAGTGTCACATAAAGCCAAACCAGCCCTGCCATATTTTATTATATTAGCTACAAGTGCGCTGGTGCTACTGCCTTTATACGATCTTAGTGGCGGACAGCTATTAACAACTATCATCATCGCCACTCTATTTTTGTATGCCGCAACTATCGTTTATAAAATAAACACTAATGCCCACTTACAACAGAAGATTCTACTTGCTTGCTTTTCTATTCACAGTCTAATTATGTTTATTCAAGCCGCGCTTCTAGCAGCACCACTAACAAGTCTCACCGTCTCTGATTTTACCCAGCCGTTACAAGTCATCCTAATTAATCACTTAATATTGGCAACCGCTACCGCTGTCGTCATGCCATTTGTGCTATTTGCAGATTTAGAAGCTAAATTACAACGTTTAGTTAATCGCGATTCACTCACCAATTTGCTAAACCGCAGGGGCTTCTTTATCAACGGTGATAAAATAAGCAAAGAATTAAAATCCCATAAACACGCATTTTCAGTTGTAATGATAGACATAGATCACTTTAAAAAAGTGAATGATCAATATGGTCATAGTACCGGTGATATGGCAATAAAGTGGATTGCTCAGCATATTTTAAACCAACTTAATGACAATGATATCGCTGCGCGCATCGGTGGTGAAGAGTTTGCTATTTTGTTACCTGAGCAAACCCTCAATCAAGCAAAACGCACTACACAAAATATTTGTGTAGCAATAAGAGAGAACACCTTAAAATATAAAGGCAATACACTTAACCTTTCAGTTAGTGCCGGAGTAAGTTGTTGTGACACCCACACATGCTCAATTAAGCGTCTATTAGAGTTTGCGGATAAACGTTTGTACATTGCGAAATCTCAAGGGCGTGACCAAGTCGTAAGCACTGACCAAAATCAATTCCTACCAAATGAAAATATAACAGCACAAATAAGATGACTGTGCTGAGTTTCAAATCATTTCACGACACTGTTTTTCATAGAATATTTAATTAAAGAAAAATATTGTCATTTATTAAATACTGCCAACCCGCTTATTTTGCATAGCTTTTTTTATATTGTTAATTATTAAATACATTTTAAAAACATTTTATTAATCACAACAGTTGACGATACGGGGAAAATCCACTAGCCTTTCTGGAAGCGCTTCCAACAAATGAATCTGCAACCTTATGGAAGCGCTTCCACACACAGTGATATCGCTTAATTTTATTTTGCGGTTAATAATAATGATAAAAGTACGAGGGAAACCTAATGTCGAATCATATTTTGAAGAAAACAAAGTTGGCTACTAGCCTATCTTTGGTTTTAAGTGCATCAACTGCATTGCCGATCTTAGCCGCTGAAGTTGAGCCACTAGATGACGTAGAAGTCATTCAAGTAACGGGGTTTAAAGGAAGTATTAAAGAGTCAACACAACTCAAGCGTTATTCATCGGGTGTGGTTGATGCTATTTCTTCTGAGGACATTGGTAAGTTCCCTGATACTAATTTAGCCGAATCACTGCAACGCATTACAGGTGTTTCAATAGACCGTAGTAATGGTGAAGGCTCAAAAGTAACCGTACGCGGTTTTGGCCCAGACTATAATATGGTGACTTTGAATGGCCGAACAATGCCAGCAGCTTCTTTACCAGCCGGCGGTGGTACACCAAATTCACGTGCATATGACTTTGCTAACCTTGCATCTGAAAGTGTTAAATCTGTTGAAGTTTATAAAACAGGTAAAGCACAGATTGCGTCTGGTGGCATTGGTGCCACTATCAATATAAATACCGCCCGCCCGCTTGATAACCCAGGCCTTGTTGCTAATATTGGTGTAAAAGCACAACACGATACAACAAACCGCGTAGGCGATGATATCACCCCTGAAATTTCAGGTATTTTTAGCTGGACTGATGAAGACGCTAGATTCGGCGCGTCTCTTACCGCCAGTATGCAGCAACGTGATAGCTCAGGCACCGGCGCATTTGTAAACGAATGGCGTACCACTGAGTATGACGGCACTATCCCTCAAGCTGCTGATGACATAATTGTAGAAAACGCACCTGCAATGGGCCAGTACTACTCGATGCCATCCGATTTACGCTACACAATTGCCGATCGCGAACGTACACGTACGAATGCACAGCTAACATTACAATACAGCCCGATTGACTCATTTACAGCCACCCTTGATTATACCTACTCGCAACAAGAGTTGTTTGAAGCCCGCGCTGAGCAATCAATTTGGATGGATAACTATAAAACTCATTTAACTTTTGATGACAATGACGTAAAAACACCGATTTATTACCGCGAAGAACGTCGTGACTTGTCAACCCGTGACCTAGGTTTAGCACTACAAGAACAAAACCAGGTAAACGAAAATAATTCGATCGGTTTAAACCTTGAATATTTTGTTAATGATCAGCTTAGCTTTATGTTTGATGTCCACAGTTCAAAAGCCACCAGCAAGCC
Source organism: Pseudoalteromonas sp. APC 3893 (assembly GCF_030408095.1). Classification (NCBI taxonomy): domain Bacteria; kingdom Pseudomonadati; phylum Pseudomonadota; class Gammaproteobacteria; order Alteromonadales; family Pseudoalteromonadaceae; genus Pseudoalteromonas; species Pseudoalteromonas sp. APC 3893. Next base: position 553,283 of record NZ_JASDCD010000001.1, on the reverse strand, counting down.
TGATGCCGAGTACGGAAGCTGGGTAAATGCAGGGTTAGGAGCCAACGTAGTCGCGGCTCAAGAAGTTGATTTTAGCCGTGATTTACCATCAATGGTTATTGATTTTGATGATTGTAGCCGCACCAATTTAAACTGCACAAATACACTGGAACAATCTGATGTAGGAACCTCTATTTTAGATTCAAACTTTGCTAGTCAAGAGTCTACTGTTGATGAATTTCGTTTACACGGTAGCTATGAAATGGATAACGGCAGTATCGATTTCGGTGTAGAAGCTCGCTCAATGGAGAGCCACTCACTGCAATCACTTACTCGAAATACTATGGGTAACTGGGGCATTGAAAATCCAGGAGAGCTGCCTGAAGGTTATTTAGATCCAACCAATTTCCTAGCTGAGTTTGATGACTACAATACGGATGGCTCATTTAATCAAGGTTTTACAGGTAGTGCATCTGAAGTCGGTTATTGGGCGGCTGAACAATACGGTTTTAATTTTGCAGCCGATGGCGCGTTTGCAACCAATCGCACCATCGAAGAAGACATTAAAGCCGCGTTTGTACAATATAACTACACAAATGAAATTGGCGATATGCCATTTAATCTAGTTATTGGTGCACGCTATGAGACAACCGATATAACCTCAACAGCGAACATAGATTTACCTGATGCCGTAGCATGGGAAGGAAATAACGACTTTAATGTACGCTATGGAACTAACAAAGAAGATTACTCACTAAGCTCAAGTTACAATCACTTTTTACCTAGTTTAGATTTTGATATCAATGTACTTGATGATGTCACATTACGTGCATCTTATAGCACCACAATCGCCCGCCCTACCTATGATAATTTAAGTTCAGCGGCTACCGTTGGCGTACCAACCGGACCCACAATTATTCCTGGAACAACCAATGCACCTGCTGCAACGGGTAATCCTGGGCTTGTACCACTTGAATCTGATAACTTTGATGTATCAGCTGAATGGTATTTTACTGATGTTAGTTATATCTCATTAGGTTACTTTAACAAAAAAGTAGATAACTTTATTGGTTTATCACCAATGACACAAAACTATTATGGTCTTCGCGATGTATCGGCGGGCCCTCGTGCCGAAGCAGCGAGAGCTGAACTAGAAGCACAAGGTTTAGCGTTAACAGATTCAAATTTATTCCAAATGGTCGCTGCGATGGAAAATGGCGTTGCTTTTGACTCGATGAGCTACGAAGAATTTGAAGCCGCTTATGATGTATTGCCAAACAGTGACGACCCACTGATGGACTTTACTGCGCAAGTACCCACCAATAATAAAGACGCTAAAATTGATGGATATGAATTTGCTGTTCAACACTTCTTTGGTGATACTGGCTTTGGTTTACAAGCAAACTACACAATCGTAAACGGTGATATCGACTTTGACGTTGCCGCCGATCCGACCACCACTCAGTTTGCATTAGTAGGTTTAAGTGATACAGCTAACTTTATCGCCATGTATGAAAATGATAAGTTTCAAGCGCGTATTGCCTATAACTGGCGTGATAAATTCTTAAACAGTGCTGCAAGATACGTTAATGAGCCAAGTTTTACTGAAGAGTATTATCAAATTGATTTTAATGTTGCCTATAATTACAGTGAACAGATGTCGTTCTTTATTGAAGGTATTAATATAACTGAGCAAAATATGCGTCAACATGGCCGCTATGAAGCTCAATTATGGAACCTTGAACAAAACGGCGCGCGCTATAATATCGGTATGCGCTACAACTTTTAATTAATAGTGATAAACGCTATATATTAATAAAGCATTATTAAGCCGCTACTGTGTTAGCGGCTTTTTACATTTAAGAATAAAAGCGCTCAATCTATGAATAAAACAATACAACATATTGTGGTGTTAGGCGGCGGCTCAGCAGGCTGGCTAAGTGCAGGGCTACTTGCCGCTGAGCACCTAGATAAAAAAATCACATTAATTGAATCCGCTAACATCGCTATTTCAGGTGTTGGTGAAGGTACTTGGCCATCAATGCGCAATACCTTAAAGCGGATTGGTATTAAGGAAGTCGACTTTTTACGTCACTGTGATGCATCGTTTAAGCAAGGCTCTAAATTTATTAACTGGCGTAATTTAACGGCGGGTGAAAACTACTACCACCCCTTTATGACGCCCTCAGGCTATTTAGACACTGACTTACACGCCTATTGGCAGCAACATGCTGCAAGCCAAAAGTATGCAGATGCTGTTAATATGCAAAGCTTTGTTTGCCAAGCCGCTTTAGCTCCAAAACAGCTCAATACCCCCGAGTACGCTGCGGTTACTAATTATGGCTATCATCTTGATGCAGGAAAGTTTGCCACATTTTTAAACCAGCATTGTGTCAATAATCTTGGGGTTGAGCACATTATTGATGATGTAACTTCTGTGCACAATGACCTTGATGGCTATATTGAATACTTACAAACATCTCATCATGGCAACCTATGTGCTGACTTATTTATTGATTGCTCAGGGAGTCATGCTCGTTTGATTGGCGAGCACTACAACACACCATTAATGACTCAAGATCATATATTATTTAATAACAGCGCTATTGCAGCGCACCTTCCTTATACAAAGCAACAACAAGATATCGCTTCAGCGACCTTATCAACAGCGCAGCAATTTGGTTGGATATGGGATATAGGCTTACCCAGTCGCCGAGGCATTGGTTATACCTATAGCAGTCAGTATTGTGATGAACAAACCGCAATCGACACTTTAAAGCAATATGCTGCCAAATCTATAGGTCATGATGCAGCAGCTCAATTGCAAACCCGCACTTTACACTTTACCCCAGGCTATCGAGCACAGTTTTGGGTTAAAAACTGCCTTGCGATTGGTATGTCACAAGGGTTTATAGAACCCCTTGAAGCATCAGCACTTGCTATGGTGGAGCTGTCACTGAATATGCTAAGCGAACAAATGCCACAGAGCCGAGAACATATGGCATTATTAGCTACACGCTTTAATAGCCGCTTTAACTATCGATGGCAACGTGTAATCGACTTTTTAAAATTACACTATGTATTAAGCGAACGAAATGACAGCCCATATTGGCAAGATATTAAAGCACCTAGTAGTGCACCTACGCGTTTAAAAGAGCTGCTGAACCTGTGGCAATATCAAACGCCGAGTCGGTTTGATTTAATTGAAAACGAGGAGGTTTTCCCTTCTGCCAGTTACCAGTACGTGCTTTATGGTATGGGGTTTAAAACACAAATAGCTAACAGCAACAACGCATTTAACAATCCTGAAGTTGGGCAGTATTTCTATCAGCACAACCGTAAAAAAATAGCCAAGTATTTGCATGGCCTGCCCTCAAACCGCGCTCTATTAAATCAATTATTAAGTAACAAGGCTGACACATGACGCACAATAAACAAATAAAAAATGTGGTGATCGCAGGCGGCGGAACCGCCGGTTGGATGGCAGGCGCAGCATTGTGCAAACTGTTGGGTAAAAATATCACAGTAACGCTAATTGAATCAGATGAGATTGCCACTGTGGGTGTTGGCGAAGCTACAATACCGCCTATACGCACATTTCATAAGTTATTAGGGATCAATGAGCAGGCCTTCATGAAAGCCACCCAAGCGAGTTTTAAACTGGGGATCAGTTTTGAAAACTGGGGCCAAAAAGAAACCGATTATATCCACTCATTTGGTATGACAGGTAAAGAATGTTGGGCCGGCGAATTCCATCATTTTTGGCTCCATAGTTTATCACTTGGCTTAGAATCTGAGTTTGGCCAATACTGCTATGAACTCCAAGCGGCTAAACAAGGTAAGTTTGCCTTCAACCCGCAAAACCCAATTAATTATGCCTTTCACATGGATGCCAGCCGCTATGCATCATTTTTGCGTGAATTCTCTGAAAATTTAGGTATAAAGCGCCGAGAAGGTAAAATAACTCAGGTTAATAAATCTGCTGATACAGGTTATATAAACAGTTTAACCCTTGAAGATGGCAGCACTGTTGCCGGAGATTTCTTTATTGATTGTACCGGCTTTAGAGGGCTATTGATCGAGCAAGCGCTACATACCGGTTACGAAGACTGGTCTCATTTACTACCTTGCGACAGTGCAATTGCCGTGCAAACTAAAGCCATCAGTAACGATATTCTCCCTTACACGCGGGCTATTGCCCATGATGCTGGCTGGCAATGGCAAATCCCTTTGCAACAACGGGTCGGCAATGGTCTAGTGTATTGCAGCCGCTACCTCGCCGATGCTGATGCCAAGCAATTATTGCTAAATAATATCCAAGGTGAAACCTTAACTGAGCCCAAGGTTATAAAATTCAAAACCGGCCGTCGACGTAAAGGTTGGAATAAAAACTGCCTCGCGCTTGGTTTAGCGAGTGGCTTTGTTGAACCTCTTGAATCCACCAGTATTCATTTAATTATGTCTGGCATTATTCGCTTTATGCGGTTATTTCCATTTAATGGCATTACAGAGCAAGCCATAAATGAATACAACAAGCAGCTTAAAAGTGAGATCGAAAATATTCGCGATTTCATCGTGCTGCATTATAAAGTCACTGATCGAACTGACAGTGAGTTTTGGCAACACTGTCAGAGTATGGAAGTGCCAGACACGCTTGCCCATAAAATTAGCTTATTTAAACAAACAGGTCGGGTATTTTTAGATGATGGTGATATTTTCAGAGTCGATTCGTGGGTGCAAGTGATGTTGGGACAAGGGGTAATGCCAAAACAACATCATTTGATTGCAAGTTTAATGAGTGACGATGAATTAACCCGCTTTTTAAATAGCATTAAACAACAAATTAGCCAACGAGTATCACAACTTCCCTCACACCAAGCCTTTTTACAACAATATTGCCCTGCTGAATAACCACTAAAAAAGCCCTTTAATTGCTTAAAGGGCTTTGGACAACACAACAAAATATCAACCAACTAACATATTAACTGAGTTGGTATACTTAGCATTTAATTCCCTGGGCAGGTCATCATGGCATCTGTAGCGCTGTGGGGCACATAATTAACATTCGCGATGGAAATAGCCGCATCAGCGTCTGTTTGTAAAGAGAAAGGGCTCGTTACTCTGGCAAAATCAAGCCCTTTTTCGGCAAAACAATTTAGATCAATAGTAAGAGTTTGCCAGCTGTTTAACTCTGCGCTCTGCAGTTGATTACTAATATCAACACGCGCGCCGCAGCCATGCTCACAGGTCATGGCAATATAAAACGCAGAACTTGGTAACTGGCTGATTTTGTATTCAAAACTTAGCGCTGAGTTGGCCTCAACATAAGCGACCTTATCTTCCGTAAAGTTACTGTTGATTTCAGCTGTCGCTAAACCTGAACCTGTAAATACAAATGACATCGCATCTTCTTGAATATCTTTATCTTCTGTTCGGTATTCAACCCCATCAAACTTCACACTATTACTTGTCACTTGCTGTTGTTGGTCTGCTGATTTTATAAATAATCGCCATGGATTAATCAATGCACCATTAAAAATGGCTAGGGGCGCTAAATTATCAATACTCACACCTGAATCTTCATTTAAGTCATCAGCCAACGTATTGCCATCACCATAACTTAAGCCAAAGCCATACGGCAGTAATGGTGAATAGTCATCATCGCCTCTATTGACTGTCGTTTGCAGCGGTGTATTTGGCCATGAAAACGATAACTTACCTTTAAAATCATGCTGTATACCACCTTCAGCGTTTGTAAGCAGCACATCAGCAATACCTTCTCCTTGCGTACCAGGCAACCAAGCCGCAACAAAGGCATCTGATGCATTTAATTCAGCATTAACCCACATTGGGCGGCCAGATATAAATACTGACACAACAGGGATACCCTGTGATTTAAGTTGCTTTAATAACGCCAATGACTTTTTATTATTGCGTTCAAATTCTAGGTTGTCTCTATCGCCATGCCCTTCTGCATAAGGCTCTTCGCCAAAGACAACAATTGCCACGTCTGGTTTTTTATCGTATTCACCTTGCGCACTTAGTGTTGCCGTACCACCAGCAGCGGTTATTTGCGCCTCTAAGCCAGCGTAAATTGATGTCGCACCGGGAAAATCCGCATTTTCATTATTGGTGCCTTGCCACGTAATACTCCAACCACCTGACTGTTTACCAATGTTGTCTGCACCATCACCCGCCACTAAAACATGTGAATTGGCAGAAAGCGGTAAAATATTGTTTTTATTTTTCAGTAATACCAATGATTCTCGTACTGCTTGGCGAGCAATATCACGGTGCGCTTGCGCACCAATCAACTGCGTTTTACCCGAAAATTGACGTTTCGCGGGACTTGGCTTTTCAAATAAACCCGCTCTGAGTTTCACTCTTAAAATACGAGAAACGGCATCATCAATACGATTCATGGCTATCTCACCCGATTTAACCTGTGCAATTGTATTTTCGTACAAAGGTTTCCAAGCATCTGTTGGCACCATAAAGATATCAAGCCCAGCATTCACCGCTTGCGGGCAGCTTTCATTGCTACAACCTGCCACTTGTCCATGACCGTTCCAGTCACCTACAACAAAGCCATCAAAGCCCATTTTTGTTTTCAGTACATCCGTGAGCAGGTATTTATTACCGTGATTTTTCTTGCCGTGCCAGCTATTAAACGATGCCATCACCGATTGACTACCAGCGCTCAAACCACCTACATAGCCTTGCGCATGGATATCAAATAACACCTTTTCAGAGTCAATATTATTACCCTGATCATCGCCAGTCACAGTGCCGCCATCACCTAAAAAGTGTTTTACTGTACTCACAACGCGACTATCACTTAAAAAGTCGCCATCAGCATGGCCTTGTAAACCATTTACGATAGCTGCAGCATACTCACGAACAATTTCAGGATCTTCAGAATACCCTTCATAGGTGCGGCCCCACCTGTCATCACGTACCACGGCTACGGTTGGCGCAAACACCCAATCAATGCCTGTTACCATTACTTCAATAGCGGTTGCTGCAGCAATTTTTTCAATTAGATCAGGATTATTTGCAGCGCCTAATCCTATATTGTGAGGGAACAACGTGGCACCAATAACATTATTATGCCCGTGTACGGCATCAGTGCCCCACATCGTAGGGATCGCGCTGCCATCTAACGAATCATCCACCGATGCTTGATACATTGCCTCAGCAAGGGCTATCCAATCTTGTGGTGTTGCGTGTTTATTCGCATTAGGAAACGATCCCCCGCCATTCAAATATGAACCAAAGCCATATTTACGCATATCTTCCACGCTAATATCACGGATTTCAGGTTGAATCATTTGTGCTACTTTTTGTTCAAGTGTCATCGATTCAAGGTAATCTTTGATTTTCGCTTCAAGTTTAGGATCTTGCTTGACTGAATACTCAAGCTTGGGCCATATATCTAGATTATTCGTGGGCGCTTCAACCTGCTGTGAAGATTGAGTCGTCTCGGTTTGTTTATCAATATCATCTTTTGCGCAGCCTGTAAGAATCGCCAAGCTTGTTAATAAGCTAAGCGCAGGCAACTTAGTTGTGTGTAAGTGTTTTATCATTTTTGTCTCTACCCTATGTCACTTGTTGTTTATAAAACGAGGGCTGACCCATTTATTCACCCCAGTGTGGTTTTACTCTTAGCATTTCAGCAAGTATTTATTGTTATCTAAATTTAACTATTGACCTGCCAAGAAATAGTCACTAACCTGAATATGGAAGCGCTTCCCTAAATCACATTAAATACCATAGCAGAGCATTAATCAAATTAATTATGGAAGCGCTTTCACAGAATGACAAATTTGAATTAAAGAAATACGTTTATCGACCGTATCAGCAAGCAGAGGTTTTCTATTAATGAAACAACTATCATTACCCGCTAACTCACCGCTTCTTAGCAAAGAGTTTACTTTTGGTGTTGCCACAGCATCATTTCAAATTGAGGGCGGTGCAGACGACCGACTTCCATGCATTTGGGATACCTTTTGCGCAACACCAGGTAAAATTGCCGATAATTCCGACGGGCTTGTTGCTTGCGATCACTATAATAATTGGCCTAATGACATCGCACTAATCGACTCATTAGGCGTAGATGCCTATCGTTTATCAATATCTTGGCCTAGGGTAATGACAGCGGATGGTCATTTAAATCCGGTAGGCGTTAAATTTTATACCGATATTTTAGATGAGCTTAAACGTAGAAACATTAAAGCATTTGTTACGCTCTACCATTGGGATTTACCACAATACCTAGAAGATGATGGAGGGTGGTTAAATCGCAACACAGCTTATGAATATGCAAAATACGCCGATTTAATCAGTACGGCCTTTGGCGAGCGTGTTCACTCATACGCAACATTAAACGAACCGTTTTGTAGCTCATACCTAGGTTACGAAATTGGAGTACATGCGCCAGGTATTGTGGGTCGTGAATATGGTCGCAAAGCGGCGCATCACTTATTATTAGGCCATGGTTTAGCGATGCAAGTACTGGCCAAAAATTGTCCTAACGCTTTAAATGGCATCGTGCTTAATTTTACTCCTTGCTACCCAGTGAGTCAGTCTGATGCGGATTTACAAGCCACAGCCTTTGCTGATGATTACATAAACCAATGGTATATACGCCCTGTGATGGAAGGTAAATACCCTGACATAATCAATCAACTCCCTCCTGAGCAGCGCCCTGACATTCAGCCAGGAGATATGGAAATTATCGCTCAGCCTTTAGATTATTTAGGGGTTAATTTTTATACCCGTTTGCATTACCAAGCAAGTGACACTGATTTTTATCATGAGCTACCCCATCAAGGCCCATTAACTGATATCGGTTGGGAAATTTACCCGCAAGCATTAACGGACTTACTAGTCTCATTAAATGAAAAATATACCTTGCCGCCTATTTATATTACCGAGAATGGTGCAGCTATGGCTGATACGATACAAAACGGTGAGGTGAACGATGCAGATCGGATAAATTACTATCAAGGCCATCTCAATGCGCTGCATAATGCAACCGAGCAAGGTGTGGTTGTCGACGGTTATTTTGCTTGGAGCCTAATGGACAATTTTGAATGGGCTGAAGGCTACTTAAAACGTTTTGGTATTGTTTACGTTGATTATCAAACTCAACAACGTACAGTAAAAGCCAGTGGTCTTGCGTATAGTAAATTAATTACTAGCAGATAACCCCTTTTATCAAGCGGCCTGAATTTTTCACAAACTAGGCCGCCAATTTAAACAACAATAAGAAACACACACAGTGAATAAAATCCCTTTATATGAAAAAATAGGCTATGCCATGGGCGATGCCGGCGCTAACTTAGTCTGGCGTGGTGCACTTGCCTATCTTGCCGTATTTTATACCGACACCTTTGGTATCTCAGCCGCCGCAGCTGCTATGTTATTTTTGGTAGTAAGACTCTCTGATGGTGTTACCGATATAATTATGGGTATGATTGCAGATCGCACCCACACCCGCTTTGGTAAGTTTAGACCATGGATTTTATGGTCAGCCCCATTTTTAGGCTTGTTTATGGTGCTGTGCTTTACCACACCTGACTTTAGTGAAACAAATAAGCTTATTTATGCCTACGTCACTTATATTGGTCTAACACTAGCATATACTGTAAGCAATGTGCCCTACTCAGCCTTAATGGGGGTCATGACTCCTGATGATACTGAGCGCACTAAGCTCTCGAGCTTCCGCTTTGCTGGCGCTTTTGCCGGTGGCTTGTTAGTAATGGGCTTCTTGCCTGAGTTAGTTGCTTATTTTGGTGCTGGCGATAATGCCAAAGGCTACCAATTCACCATGTATTTATTCGCCGCACTACTCATTGCACTCATGGTAATCACCTTTGTCTCAACCAAAGAGCGAGTGATCCCCCACTCATCAAACGAAGGCAGTTTGAAAACAGAGTTAAAAGATCTGACTAAAAACCTCCCCTTTATTATTTTACCCCTGCTTGCAACCACCCTATTTTTTTATTATCGCGATATATACAGTGGCCTATTTTTCGTTATTGTTATGGCAGCAATGACTTATGTGATCAAAAAATTACTTAACAAAACGCAATCAAGCTTAACTGGCACACAGCAAGACATGGTTGACTTACTCACCAATAAACCTTGGTTAATATTACTCGGTATCGGCTTTTTAACCATGATGTTCAACGGCATCAAATACGGTGTGATTGCCTATTACTTTAAGTACCAAGTGGCGGATGAACTTATGGCGGGGCAATATTTTGTCGCCTTATTAGTGGTGTCTATTTTTGGTGCACTTGCTACAGGTAAGCTTGCTGAACTGCTTGGTAAGCGTAATTTGTTTATTATTTCGCTGGTATTAAGTGGGTTGTTAACAACCGCATTTTATTGGGTGCCCAGTGATAATATTGTTGCAATATTTACCTTTGGTTGTGCCGCGGAGTTTTTTGCAGCCATGATGCCCACACTGTTTTTCAGTATGCTAGGTGACTCAGCCGATTACTCTGAATGGAAAAACCATCGCCGCGCTACTGGGCTAATTTATTCAGCAGGCACATTTGTACAAAAAACCGGTGGTGGTTTTGCCGGCGCATTAGTGCTTGTTGTGTTAGCAGGTTATGGCTATAACGGAATGGATGAATCAACTATTAGCCAATCATTACCAGGTATGCAATTATTAATGAGTTGGATCCCCGCTGCATTTGCTTTTTTAGGTGCCGCCTTGATGTTAATTTATCCGCTTACCTCAGTAATGACACAAAAAATTACAGAAGACTTGGCAATTCGGCGCGGTAATGTGTAAATTACGGGACACACACAATACTGCTTTATAAAGCATTATATAAAACAACGCATTAGAGTTAGGAAAACAATGGCGACAATTTATCAGGTATCAGAGCTTGCAGGCGTATCCCTGTCCACTGTGTCCAGAGTTATGAACAATAATGACTATGTTAGTAAAAAGACCAAAAAAAAAGTAATGGAAGCAATGCAAGAGCTTGGTTATCAACCAAGCTCGATTGCCCGTTCACTCGCCTCAAGTAGAACCAGCAGCGTTGGCATTTTAGTCTCAGAGCTTGACGGTCCCTTTTTCGGCCAGATGATGTCAGCGATTGAAGAACAACTTCGCGCTGCAGGTAAGCACGTCATTATTACGCCCGGACACAGTGACGAAAGCAAAGAAAAAAGTGGTTTTGAGTTTTTAATCAGTCGTAATTGTGACGCCATTATTGCCCATGTTGAAGCGGTATCAAACGAGTATTTAATTGGGCTTAGTAAAGGTAAAACCCCAATCTACTTAATGAGTCGTTACGTCGAAGAAATCAAAGATAACTGCATCAGTTTAGACAATGAAATGGGTGGTTACCTTGCGACTAAAACAATGATCACTAAAGGTCATACTAACATTGCCTATATCGCTGGACCACAATTCAAACCCGATGCATCAGACCGTTTTAAAGGCCATAAGCGAGCACTCGCTGAGTTTGATTTAACTTTTAACGAAAACTTATTTTACATCGGTGATTTTAAAGAAACCGGTGGTAATGATGGTTTGAAGCACTTTATTGATAATAAAGCCACATTTACTGCTTTAGTCTGCGCTAATGATGAAATGGCTTCTGGTGCAATGAAGTATGCTCGCGAACACGGGTTTAATCTCCCTAGAGACTTAGCCATTATGGGTTACGATAACGTGATATTCACCAATTACTTATACCCAACATTAACCACTATCAACAACCCAGTGCCAGAGATGGGGAAAATGGCTGCTAATTTAGTATTGAAAGATATATACAAGCACACAGGTATAACAATAAATCACGTGTTCCAACCTAATTTAATACTTAGAGATTCAACACCAAGCATTAAATAGTAATAAATTAATTGAGTTTAAGTTCGTTTAACTCATTGCACACCCAACGAGCATCAAGGTATTGCTCTAAGTGATTTTGCGCAAATTGTAAAAAACTACGTGCTGCATGAGATATATGACGGTCAGTACGCACAACAAAGTACCAATGGCTCGCAAGCTGTGTATCTTTTACTTTTAGAACTTTAAAGCCATGCTCCCCTTGCGGCAATACGTGACGAGAAAGCACCCCAACTCCCATCCCTGACGAAACCGCAACACGTATTGCTTCATTACTGGCCATTTGAACACTGTTGCTGAGCACGAACCCTCTCGTTTGCAACTCACTTTCAAATAACATGCGGGTCGCTGATCCTGGTTCACGTAATAAGAAACGGTACCTCGTAAGTTGATCTAAACTAATATCTGTAGCATTTACTAAGGGGTGATCAAAGGGCACAATAAACTCAAGCGGGTTTTGTAAAAACCGCGCCGCTTGAGCATGTTCAAGTGATGGTGGGTGGCTGAATACATAAATATCATCTTCCCCTCGTTCAAATCGAGCAAGCACTTCAGCTCTATTACCAATCTCTAGTGGCAATTCAACGTGAGGATGCAAGTTACTATAAGGGCCCAGTAGTTTAGGCAAAATATATTGTGCCGTATTCACCATGGCGATTTTACAGCGCCCTCGTTCACCGCCTCGAAGTTCAGTTAAAAAATCTTTATAATCATCAAACTGACCAAAAACTTGCTGACACGTTTTAAACAGTTCAAGGCCGGCCTCGGTTACGACTAACTTTTGTTGCTGCATAAGAACTAATGGTTCACCAACAGCTTCTTGCAACCGTTTCATTTGTAGTGACACCGTAGGCTGAGTTAAATGCAGACTGCGAGCGGTTTCACTAATAGAGCCCGTTTTTACTACACTCATAAATACTTCTAGCAGCCGAAAAGAAATATGTCTTAAATCCATCGTTATCTAAACACCTCTAGTATTAATTGGCACATAGATAATAATCTATAACTAATTATCAATCATTTTATTATATACAATGCATGATTTTATCTACAATAGCGAGACTTTAAATTAAAAGGGGAAAGGTGTGCCTGATATTGTTGTAATGTTTTTTGTTTTGGGTTTAGTTGCGGGGGTTTTACGTTCTGATCTTGTTATTCCAAAAGCAACTTACGACACCTTAAGTTTGCTATTAATGCTGACCATCGGCTTAAAAGGCGGCATGGTATTACACGGTAATTTAAGCTGGCAGTTGCTACCAGAAATGGGCTCAGTAATGTTGTTGGGAGCACTTATTCCGCTGATGCTCTACCCCGTTTTAAAATACCTTATTAGACTTTCTGTCGCTAATAGCGCAAGTATTGCAGCCCATTACGGCTCGGTCAGCGCGGGGACATTTGCGGTAGCACTGGCCTATGCAGAATCATCACAGTTAGTGGTTGGTGCCGAAGTAACGCTTTATTTAGTAATGCTGGAGTTGCCTGCCATTATTGTCGGCCTATTGCTATACCGACGACTTGATAAAGAAAACAGCGGAGCACACACGCTGCCATTAAATGCACTTTGGCATGAAACTCTTACCAATAAAAGCATTATCCTTTTAGTGGGAGGCGTGATCATCGGCATGCTGTACGGCACGCAGCTAGGTAGCCAAGTCACCAGCCTATTAACCAGCAGCTTTAAGGTTGTGTTGGCTTTATTTTTATTAGAAATGGGCTTAACAGCGGCCAAAACACTGCGCCCTATTCCATGGCACCACTGGCGTGTTGCTTTATTCGCGTTAATTTCACCACTGTTTTTAGGTGTCATTGGTGTGACAGTTGGAACAATGTTAAATCTTGAGCTAGGCTCTGTGGTTGTATTAGCAAGTTTAGTGGCGAGTGCCTCCTATATTGCTGCCCCTGCGGCTATCAAAGCCGCAATCCCTAAAGCAGACATCGGCCTTGCTATGCTTAGCTCTTTAGGAATAACCTTTGCCTTTAACGTCACCATCGGAATTGGCCTGTATCACCAACTAGCCGTTGCAATGCAATAAAATACATTCTAAACGCAAAAAACCACGTAGTAGTAACTAACGTGGTTTTTAAGAATGCTTTAGAGTGTATTAATCAATAAATACTTATAAAGATAAGTCTTCTTTAGCACGTGTGAGGTTATGAGACACTAAGATGTTATTTGAAATCTGTGTTGCTTCATATAAATCAGCCAAACCCGCTGTATTATTTTTTGATTTGATACGTGATATACCACGGTTGCTTAAAGCGAATGATGTCAGCTCGCGTACTTTGAGTTTACGCCCTTTTGTCACTTTTAATAACTCAATTGCTTTTGTGCAAATGGCTTCAGCTTCTGCATAGTTTTTTGACTTAACATTTAATGCACAACCATTGAATGACTCTTCTAGTTGCTGTGGCGCTGTTGCCTGCTCAATAACCATTAACTTATAGTCACTACCGCCAGCCATAGCCGCTGCTGAGCAAGTTAGTAATGAGCCAAGTGCGATGGTTTTGATTAGTGTAAGTTTCATGATTATATTCCTATTAAGTTACGTCGTCTTTGTTGCCGACAACTGAACTTTAAGCGCTTCTAACAATTTCAACAAACGATAAAAACAAACCCAATAGATGAAGAAATTTAATCTATAGACTTTAGTCTTAAAAACGTTAATTTTCGTGCTGTAAGTACAAACACAGATATATTTGGCGAGTAGAAAATCAATTAACTAAAAAAGCCCTTAACGGCGGGTTGAATTAAGGGCTTGGGAACTAAGTTTAACGTTATTGGCTTTAGACGATACCGTGAAGCTCCTTCCAATTTCCTGGGTGCACTACATAACCAAATAGTGCATAGCCACCGTAAACCAATTCTGTCCCTTCGGGTATCCAAAGCATTTGACCCGGATATACATGATGGGTTTCGCCATCTGCAGTGAGCTCAAAACAACCTTCAATAACAAAGATAACCTCATCGTAGAGCACAGTCCATGCGACCTCTGCGCCCTCCCATTTAGCAAAGCCGACACCGATATTAGGTGATATTTCAGTGCTCAGCGCGCGCGCGACATAAGCCATACCTGGGTTATCACCACGTACATTGAAATTAAGTAGTTTGCTGTCAACTAATTTTACCTGTTTCATATTTCACTCCTGCTTTGCCATTTCGCCAGCGTGATCCGGCTTTTTACCCCTAAACCTAAAAATGGTTCTGGTGGGTTTAAGCTCGGCATGCCGGTTACTTTTTGTATATCACTCAACGCATTTGACGTTGCGCCGACGACGTAATCAGCCAGTAAACTACCTGATACTGTTCCCCAAGCGACACCCACACCGTTATCACAAGCACTGGCGTAGACCCCATCATCGAGTTCGCCAAAAAAATTGGTGAAATTTCGTGAAATAGCATAGCTCCCTCCCCACGTATGTGTGAAAGGTACATGAGCTAATTGGGGATACCTAGCTAGAAAGGCTCTGCGATGTTCGCTCTGAATGTCTGCACGCACCTTGTCGTTAATACTCTTGCCATATTTCGTAACGTGTTTATAGGTATTACGAATTAAAATGCGTCGATCAGCGGTCATTCTCAAAGTTGTGCCAGCATGGTCAGCAGGTGTGAGCCCCCAATCAAGCGTCCCGCTGAAGTGGTGCATTTCATAATCGGTTAATGGTCGGGTCCAGCTCGCAAAGGTCATCACGGGTAATAGCCGGTTCTTTAAAAAACCAAACTCGCGGGTGAAAATACTGGTGCCTAATAACAGCTTTGCTGTTTTAATACTGCCATTTTTTCCGTGTAACTGCCAAGCTCCCTGTTCTTTTGTTAAACGTTGAATAGGCGAATTTTCAAGTACTTCAACATTGCTTGGTAGACTCGCTGCAAGCCCACAAGCCAACGCAGCAGGTTGAACTAAATAACCACCGGGGGTATAAATAGCACGGCTGTAGTAATCTGTGCCCAGTACTTTAGCTAGTTGATTACTATCAACATGTTCAAATGGCTCACCTAGATCTGTCATTAAATGCTCAAAATGATCTAAATAAGCTTCACCCCGCGGCCCTACTGCGCCTTGATATTTTCCGGCGGCGGACCATTGACAATCAATATTGTGTTTATCAATTAAAGATGACAGCTGCTTAATTGCAGCACGATTTAACGACAATAGCCTTTGTTTATGGGCAGGATCTGGATGCTCTAATGAAAATTTATGCGGCAAATCGATTACAAATCCAGAATTGCGCCCTGATGCGCCTTGGCCAACTTGTTGCGCATCAATTAGCACAATACGAGCATTGGGTTCAAGTTCAGCCAAACGTCTTGCCATTGCAAGACCTGCGAACCCAGCCCCTAAAACAACATAATCGGCACTTTGAGCGCCCTTTAAGCTCGGCTTTTCAACTTGAGGTGTTAGCGCGTGATACCAGCCGCAAGTATTATCATCATGTGGTAGATTAATCATTTGCTACTCCGTTACAACATGTGTTGGTAAATCAATCTGTCCAAGCCAATAATTGCGTGTCGATTGCACCTGTTTACCCAATAAAGCAAAACCTAATACTTTACCCTCTGCACAGTTAAACACGGCAGTAAACTCTTCTTCTTGCTGCGTAATATGCCATTGTCCTTGTGTTTGCGCTGCAACGGGGTAAATTGATAAAGGCATGATAGGTGTTTTCACTAACACAGGTGACGCGACAAACTCAGCTTTTTCAAATTTACCTAATAAGCTATTAACCAACGCTGGAAGCATTTGATTAATTGGTGCTATATAAGGTTGCCAACCTTGTGATGTTTGAGCACAATCTCCTAAAGAAAAAATAGCTTCATCGCTGGTTTGGCCATAATCATTCACAATTATGCCTCGCTCAACATCAAGCCCTGCTTGCTCTGCTAAGTATGTGTTGGGCTTTAAACCGACCGCAGACAGTACAATATCAACCTCAAGTTCTTCGCCACTGCTTAGCTTAACGATTGAACCCGAATCATTATTTGGCTCTATATGGCTAATACTATTTTGAAGAAACCATTGAACACCTAACTCTGACAGCTTTTGTTGTAAAGCTTCACCTAAAACACGTGGGATCAAGCGTGACATAGGCCATTGACCTAATCCAATAACAGAAACTTGGTAGCCACTAGCAATTAAATCATTAGCAAACTCACAACCAATTAAACCATCCCCTAAAATTGCAACGCGTTTTTTTTGACCAAGGTGGCGTGTAAATCGATCATGATCCATCAAGTCATTGACGCTAAATACGTGACTGCAATCACCTGAAATAGGTACTTCGATGGCTGTTGCCCCAGTAGCGATCACTAAACGCCCATACTGGTATGTGCCAATACTTGTCAAGAGGGTTTTCGTTTCACGGTTTATGTGTTCAACACGCGTAAAAGGATAAACACGAATATTGAGTCTACTTTCCCAATCAAGGGCCATTTCGATTTGTAAGTCTGCTGTTTTCTTAGCTTGTGCAAATGAGTTAGACAACGCAGGCTTACTGTATAAAGCAGCATCATCAGCTGTAAATACTGTAATATCGACTGTTTTTGATTGTCTACGTAATGCAGCTGCGACTTGATAACCACTGTGACCACTGCCAACAATAACGATAGGTGCGCTCAGTGGTGCTATATCGTCAGGTTCAGCCGCAATAGCTTGGGCTGATACAAGCGTATTTTCATCGTCGCTTAACTCCATCATTTCAAAATCAGCTTTACCAACAAGGCAATCAGGGCATACCCAATCCTCAGGTACATCTTCCCAGCGAGTGCCTGGTAAAATTCCATCTGCAGGCCAGCCTTCAGCTTCATCGTAGATCAGACCACAAATAATACAAAGCCACTTTTTCATTTTTCTAATCCTACTGATTGAGCTCAAAATGACCTACTCACTGTATATAAATGTAAGCATACACAGGTCATTTTAAGCTAATATAATTACCCTAAAACTATAAACGAACGGCTATATTGCGTGTTTGTACATAGCTATAAATTGCTTCTTGGCCTTTTTCTCGGCCAAAACCAGACAAGCCAACGCCACCAAATGGTGTTTCAATCCCTCCAGCAAACCATTCATTAATAAAGACCTGTCCACCACGTAGCTGTTGCGCAATTTGCAGAGTCGGATTCAACCTTTCACCAAATACACCGGCAACTAAACCAAATTCAGTGCCATTTGCAATGGCAACAGCGTGTTGTTCATCTTCAAAAGGCATCACAACTAACACAGGGCCAAACACCTCTTGTTGAGCAATCGACATATCAGCTGTCGCTTCAATCACTGTTGGGGCGACGAAATAGCCGGGTAAATCAGGTGCAAAACCACCTGTGAGTATATTTGCACCTTCTTCCTTTGCTTGTTCGATCATCGCTAATACACTGGTTTGTTGTTCTTTAGAAACCACGGGCGTTAAATCAACTTGGTGTTCACCTGAGCCAATCACTAAGCTTTGTGCCATTGCAACCACAGCATCTTTTATTTCTTGATATCGTGATTGATGGATTAAAAGACGTGACATAGCTGAGCAAACTTGCCCTGCGTTAAAGAAAATTCCAGCGCGCACACTGTTAATAACCTTATGAATGTCTGCATCATCGAGAGCTATAGCTGCGGACTTCCCGCCTAACTCCATGACTGAAGGAGTAGCTCGTGCAGCGGCATCTTTTAATATTCGCTGACCGGTAGGAACTGAGCCTGTAAAAACAATCTGATTTACATCTTTATGCGAAACTAAGTGGCTGCCGACAGTGGAACCTTTACCACACAGTAAGTTAATAGCCCCTTTAGGAAAGCCTGCTGTTTGCAGCGCTTTTATTAAGTACACCATACCAATGGGAGATATTTCGGGTGACTTAATCACCACGGCATTTCCTGCTGCCAATGCCGGAGCTAAAGAACGTGCACAAATTGATACGGGGAAATTCCATGGAACAATTTGTACCGACACGCCCATTGGCACGTATTGTGTAAAATCAATATAGTTTTTACCTAAAGGGATAGATGTGCCTTCAAGTTTATCGGCCATCCCGCCGTAATACTCAAAATAACGAGCAGCCTCTAAAAATTCATCTTTAGCATCAATAATTGATTTGCCATTTTCACGGCAAAGAACTAAAGCTCCTTCATCCGCTATATCTCTAATTGCTTTTGCAGCATTGAGCATCCATGTAGTGCGAATAGCCGGGCGTACCTGAGAAAGTTCACCACCTAGTACACATAGGCTTGCTGCTTGCATTGCGTTATCGGCATCTTTTACTGTGGCACTTGCTATCGTGGCATATGCCATGGTCGAAGCAGGATTCATAACCGTGAGATACTGCTCAGCATCAACCCACTGGCCATTGATATAGTTTAAATAGTGCTTCATTTAAGCCTCCGATACTGATTTAACTTGCTGCGCTAACCAAGTTTGGAAAAAATGGGTTGGCGTATCCATTTCAGGTGAAAATGCACCACCACCAAATCCCGGTGAATAACGACCTTGCTGCATTCCCTCAACAGCGCCGATATCTTCACCAAACACCACACGCCAAGATTCAAGTGTTGCAGTACGACACGCAGCATATTCATCTTTAATTGCTTCATCGGTGATATAAAATACACGTAGCCGCTCAATCGTTTTGTCAGTGCTAATTGGGTCAATCATCATGGCAAATGCATGATCGGCTTGAATGCCAATTAATACATTTGGAAACAACGCAATGTATTCGGCATGGCGTAGTTTATCTTCTGGCCAGCTAGGAAATTTAGGAAGGTGTGTCCCTGCAGTATCGGATAAATTATATTTGTAGCTTCCTTGGCCAGAAAAACGTTCATCAAACATAATATTGTAATGATCTTCAAGCTTCGAATAAGTGTTCAATGCAGGGTGAACCCAAGGTAAGTGATAGGCTTCACAAAAGTTCTCTATGGTTAGCTTCCAGTTACTTTTAACTTCAATTTCGAGATGACCGCCCATATTCGCTCTGCGTAATAAACTAAGCCCATCATCGCCTAAAAATTCATGCCAACGCTTTTGAAGAGGCGCAATGTGTTGCTCAAAACTTGGCGCATCAGCAGATAGATTGACGAATACCATATCCATCCATATAGCTGAACGCAGTGGTTTTAACCCATGTTGCTCACATTTAAAACGATCGTCCTTATGTTTGCCTATACCTCCCACATGAGGTGTGCCTTTTAGACTGCCATTTAAATCATAAGTCCAAGAGTGATAAGGGCAGCGGATCATGCCTTGAACTTCACCCGCTTCGTGCACTAACTTCATTCCTCGGTGGCTACATACATTATGAAATACTTGCACATCACCTTGGCGGTTTTTCATCATCAATAAGGGCAAGTCCATAAAATCAATAGGTACAACATACCCATTTTTTATTAAATCAGATGCAAAACCGATACACACCCAAGTGTTACTAAAGACGTGGTCACGCTCAAATTTAAAATATTCTGGGTTTGTATAAGCTTCATTAGGCATACCCGTTGCTTCATGGATAGGGTTTAGTACTTGGTCAATTTGTTGAATAGGAATAATTGTTTGTTTTGCAATGCTCATTGTTGTATCTCCAAGTGTGGAAGTGACGGTACATACAATTGCAGAAACACCATGGCTTTCTTTAAACGTTAGATACAACCCAACTTCAAATAAGCCTCTTCAGCGCAACTACATTTTGTTATCAATTGAGTTGATTTTGATTAACAAAAACGCACTAAACAAACGATTAATTAGCCTCCTACCTATGAGTTTTTATCATGCATTACTATTTCAAATATTTTCCGAAGCAAACATTGCCATACACTCACATAACCAAAACTCATGAATCAATGAGAATTAATCATTTGTAAAATACTGGTTAATTTTTTAGTTTCTTAAAACTTATTCAACAACAAGAAAAACAACATCGGGGCACACACATGAAAAAATCCGTCATTAGAGCTAAGTCGGGGGTACTCAAAGGACTAAACCCCACGGTGACGATAGCGTCAAAAGTTATACTCATTGCGTTTATATTATTTATTGTGATACTTGCAAATAAAGCGGGGCAATATTTCGAAACTTTATCTACCTTTCTACTTTACAATATGAAGTGGTTTTCTATCGGCTTGGTCACTTTAGTCGTTGGGTTTTTAGCTTACCTTATGGTCAGTCGTTATGGTCATATTAGGTTAAGTGAAAATGATGACGATAAGCCCGAGTTCAGTTTTTGGGCATGGATTGCCATGTTATTTTCAGGGGGAATGGGTATAGGGTTAGTTTTTTGGTCAGTCGCTGAGCCAATGTGGCACTATGCCTCTAATCCATTTACTAAGGGACTAACTGATGAGGCGGCTTCAATGTCTATGCAGCTCACCTTTTACCATTGGGGACTCCACCCATGGTCGTTATTTGTCATTGTTGCACTGGCACTTTCTTACTTTTCGTACCGTAAAGGCTTACCCTTTACATTTAGATCGATTTTATATCCTATTGTTGGCGAACGTATTTACGGACCTATTGGCCATATTGCAGATATTATTACCGTTGCAGTCACTGCATTTGGTATTGCCCAAACATTAAGTTTAGGTGTTATTCAGATTAACTCAGGATTAGGGCAAACTTTTGGTATTGAAGTGAGCTTAATGACCCAATCAATATTAATTATTACTTTGTGTACAATTGCTGTTGGCTCGGTGTTGTCAGGGGTTGGCCGTGGCATTCGGCTGTTATCTCAATGGAATATGTTACTGTCACTTTTATTAGTGTTAATTGTTCTAGCAATAGGCCCTACTCGGTATGTTCTTAATATTTTTATGGAAAGTACTGGTAACTACATGCAAAATCTGGTCAGTATGGGCCTATGGACCGACACTCAAAGTGATTCAGGTTGGCAAAGCTCTTGGACTGCTTTTTATTGGCCTTGGTGGATGACGTGGGCACCTTTTGTAGGGATGTTTATAGCGCGTATTTCCCGCGGGCGCACGATCAGAGAGCTCATTGGAGGTGCACTTGTTGCTCCAACAGTCATTGCCTTTATCTGGCTATCTGTTTTTGGTGGAAGTGCACTTAAAATGGAACAAAATGAGCGAGTTGCTCACCAACAGCAAACCGTAATAGCAGACTCAGAAGCTCAAATAGACACTGGCGAATTTACTGGCGGTCAAATATTAAATGCAACGAAGAAAGACAGTACGCGTGCATTATTCACTTTATTTGATAACTTAGATGGTGCGATCCTTGGTAAGTTATTAAGTGTACTTGCTTGCATTTTACTTGCAACTTACTTTATTACATCGGCTGATTCAGGAACTTTAATTTTATGTATCCTAGATGCAGCTGGCGATACTGAACCACCAAAATCAATTCGTATTTTATGGGGTATTGTTATCGCGTTAATTGCATGGGTTTTAATATACGCGGGTGGCCTACAGGCGATTAAATATGCGTCTATCATCATTGGCTTCCCTATTTCCATTTTTATATTAATGATGGGGGTTACGCTGTTTTACAGTATACGTCGTGAGCCAAAACCTTGGGCTATGCTGCCACAGCATGTTCATCCCTGTGAAGAGCAGCTAGATGGGCCTGTTGAGCATCTAAACCCCGCTCATAAAACAGAGTAACTTTAATTTTAATTCGTTATAAAAAAGCTCCCGCAGTATACGGGAGCTTACTCATATCATAAAATCAAATTAAGCCTGTATCACCAACCTCTATGGGTAATTGTGTTAGCAACCATTCCCTGAACAATTTAACACTTGCTGGGACACGCCCACCATTATTAGGCTCAAGCATTGAAAACTTAGAGTTTGTTGCCAGCACGTGTTCAATTGGACGTACCAGTACACCACTTTGTAAATATTCATCAACAAGTGATCCCCATGCCAAAGCAATGCCTTGACCATTAATGCACGCCTGCAACAGCATAGGGTAGTTATTTATATTGACTCGATTTTTTGGTTCAATAAAATCAAGATTTACGCCTGTAAACCATTCCTCCCAATTCACCCAACCCATTTGCATTTCATCTAAGTTTAAAATAGTTTTTGAAAATATCTCGCTTGCTGCTGTTGGGTTGCCAATTTTACTTAAATAGCCAGGACTACAGACTGGAAATACTTCCTCACTAAATAAGGGGGTAACATTTACATCTAGAGGAGGCGTGCGACAGTAAAAAAGACCTATATCAGATTCTAACTTTGTTAAATCAACGATATTGTCAGAAGCAAGAATTCGTAAATCTATATCATCATGTAAATTTTGAAACTCCGCAACTTTGGGCAATAACCATAATGAGGCCATAGCATTAGTGGTTGCAACCGTTATTTTTTTATCTCCTTGCCACTTTTTAACCTGACCGGTTATGTCTGCTATGTCTAACAAAGAACGGTTTACTGTTTGATAGTATTGTAAGCCTGCCGGGGTTAGGTGAATGCTTCGGCTTGCTCTTGTGAACAAAGTCTTACCTAAATAATCTTCTAATTGACGAATCTGTCGACTAATCGCCCCCTGCGTAACATTTAGCTCTTGTGCTGCTAAAGTAAAACTAAGGTGGCGAGCTGACGCTTCAAA
Organism: Pseudoalteromonas sp. APC 3893; assembly: GCF_030408095.1. Taxonomy (NCBI): domain Bacteria; kingdom Pseudomonadati; phylum Pseudomonadota; class Gammaproteobacteria; order Alteromonadales; family Pseudoalteromonadaceae; genus Pseudoalteromonas; species Pseudoalteromonas sp. APC 3893. Next base: position 529,885 of record NZ_JASDCD010000001.1, on the reverse strand, counting down.
TGCAACCAAACTATTTAACGGCGGTAACGGGTTTATTTTCATTGTGTTTCCTACTTACAACTATTTAAGGAACATGGAAGGTGCGGGTGGGTAATTACTTGAATAGATGCACAGGTGTGCAATACCTCAATTTAAATTATCAATTAGTCATACAGAGTGCAAATGTATTAACGATATATTTACACTCTTACTCCCAAACCACCCACCTTTTGAGATGGCTTGGGTAGAGTTACTTTCCTTAGAAATAGTAGCCAATATTAATGTTGAAGCGTTGTTCTACATCGTCACTATCACCGGCAATAGAGCCTCCAACAAAAGGCTGATTCTTCGCGTTTACAAAATCAAAGTAAGTAAAAAGTCCACCAGCAGCGACTGAAAACCCCGTCACATTCATCCAAGTATCTTCACTATTATCTGACTTGTCATAAATAATTCCATAGTCATTATAAAATTGTAGCCCCGTAACTGGCCCCCAGTCTACGACTAAACTATATGCTATATTCGCATTGGTTGTTGTCGCTTGCGCTGCAATACTATCGTAAAAAGAGTAAGCACCAACGGCCATGCGATTTGCATTTTCAATATCATAATCGTATTCACCGTGCTGAAGCTGAAAATTCCAAGGACCAATATGACTATTTAAGTGTAACGCCCAAGATTGATAGTCACCAGCTCGATCATTACCATCATGAAGGCCTCCACTTAAAGCTGAAAAACCAATTTCTGTTTTACCATTTTCATGTTCAACGTGATAACCATAACGTATTGACAAAGTATTATACTCTGCTATTTCGTCGATTGGCTCAGCATACACACCTTCATCAAGGGTTCTAAAACCAACCACATCATAGGAGTAGCGATCGCTGCGATTATCAACATAGCCATCTATTCCTCCTTGTTCATCATTTTTAAAAAAGCCAATATCAAGTTGCCAGTTATCCACTGCTTTACGCTTTAGAACGACTCCTAAATCATGATCATCCTCTAAACCGATATAATAATTGGTACTAAAAAAATAACTATGTGAATTATAGGGCCAATTGCCAAATGGTACTTTGGTAATGCCCGCTTGCATTTGCCATTTAGAACTAAAGTCATATGCAGCATAGGCATATTTAATTGCAGTCATATAGTCAAAAAAGCGAATTTCAGCATTGAGCTCTACATCACCTACCTCTCCTGAAAAGTTAAGTCTAAAAATATCAAAGTCAAAATCTCCCCCCCTGTCTTTTGCGTCATCATCATAGGAGACGTAACTATAATTAGTCCTTACAGCTCCGCCTATTTTTATACCTTCTGGCTTTGGCGCTTCAGTGCTATTTTGCCTTTCAACATTTTCTAGATGTTTACTTTGCATTGTTACTTTTGATAGTTTTTTTTGTAATAACTCAATTTGCTCATTTAAGTCAGCTAGTTGCTGGTCTACTGTATCTAGAGCTGTGGTAGCTTGCGCTTGATGCGTAAAGAAAAACACAGCACTCGCTAATACCGACGGTTTTATAAAAGTCATGAATACCCTTGTTGTTAATGTTGATATCGTGCATGGCCGGGTGTACATAGCACAAATAATTGAAGCTAAAAAGCAACAACAACCCTATTTATCGGCCATTAGCACCAACAGATACTGCTTAACAAATTAGTAACAAACAAACGACTTTTTCGAAGGGTGACGATGAGGAAAAGTAATAGATGTGAATAGCTGAAAACACAAATAGAGAAGAAAGGTGGTGACGTTACAACAGGTAGTCAAATCAAAAACTAAAAAGCCACGTTAGAGTTAACTAACGTGGCTTTTTAAAGCGTATTTATAAGCTAGGGTAAAACCTTATAAAGAAAGGTCTTCTTTAGCACGCGTTAGGTTATGAGACACTAACGTGTTATCAGAGATTTGTGTCGCTTCGTATAAATCAGCTAGACCTGCTGTATCGTTTTTAGCCATGATACGAGATACACCACGGTTGCTTAATGCAAACGATGTTAATTGGCGTACTTTAAATTTTGACCCTTCGCTTTCTTTTAAAAGTGCGATAGCTTTTGTACAAATTGATTCAGCTCGTTCGTAATTTTTAGATTGAACATTTGATACACAGCTATTAAATGACTCTTCAAGTTGCTGCGGTGCAGTTGCTTGCTGGATAACCATTAACTTATACTCACTTCCATCAGCCATAGCAGCTGCTGAGCAAGTTAATAATGAGCCAAGTGCGATGGTTTTGATTAGTGTAAGTTTCATGATTATATTCCTATTAAGTTACGCCGTCATTGTTGCCGACAGATGAACTTTAGAGCTTTTGCTCAAAAGGAACAAACGATAAAAACAAACCCGATAGATGAAGAAATTTAACCTATAGACTTTAGTCTAATACTAAGTGGTGAGTTCTTGATATGACTTGCTAAATAGGTGATCTTCTATTGTTAAATAATCGGCAAAACAACCCATTTAGCCGATAATAAATACAAATAAAACCCGACTAACAATAAATTGTTAGGTAATTAACTCATCAGCTAATTTTTGAATCGATCGTGTAACTTCATCCATACTAATCGCGCCAAAGCCAAACCTAATATGGGTAGGTGTTTTTTGCTCTGCAGCAAAAAAAGTATTTAATGTTGAATCACTATTGTTGAAATCAGCTACATTTTTACCTTGCACTAACTTTGATATATCCACCCATATTGCCAGCCCCCCTGTTGGTAATGCAAATGTCGCTTTTCCTTGAAACAACCTAGTAAACTCTTTTGCTGCATGGTCTCTTCGTGCTTTATACTCTCGCCTAACCTTTCTGATATGTCGTTTGACTTCACCTGAATCCATTAAATCAGCAATAACATGTTCAGTAATAGTATTACCCTGCCTATCAATTAAAACGATTTCCTGAGCAGCTCTTTCTATAAACCGAGTATCTGCAACAATATATCCCAACCGCAACCCTGGTGCGAACACCTTTGACATTGAGCCAATATGCACTACATTTTCAGAATTAGGTAAACTCGCAAGTGGCGGGATAGGGTTAGCTTCATAATGAAATTCATGATCATAATCATCTTCGATCACAGAGAATTGGTATCTCTTGGATAACTCCAATAAGGCGAGCCGTCGTTGCATTGGCAAACAGACTGTTGTTGGGTATTGATGATGAGGGGTTACATACACACCTGATACTTCATTATTGGTAAGTATTTCCCGTAAGTGATCAATATCAAGGCCTTGCTCATCTAGCCGACATTTTATAATTTTAAACCCATTAGCCTCGAATGCAGCATGCGCAGGCAGGTAACTCAACTCTTCCATAATTATGGCGCCCTTATTAGCATCTAATATTCTTGATGCTAGATAAATCCCCATTTGGCTGCCTCTTACGATGCATATATCTTGATTGGAGCAATTTATAAAACGTTCGCTAAAAAGCATTTTTTGTATTGAGTTACGAAGTTCAATAGCACCACGAGGATCGCCATAACCAAGCTTAGCTTGGCGACTCAAGTTAACACAAACACGCCTATACGTTCGCGCGAGTAACTCATAGGGGATCAAACGCGCATCAGGTGTACCATCATTCGTTATCGATACACAATCAGCTAACGCCACGGCATCCAAATACAAGCTTTCAACTAACTTAGATGAGGGCTTAGTTTTAATTGTATTATTGATCAACCTCGAGTCTGAAGCAGATAAATCTTGCTCCGGCATGATTTCAGATACAAACGTACCGCTTCGCTGCTTACTTTTCAACCATCCTTGAGCCTCAAGCTCTTCATAGACTTGCTGGACAGTTTTTCGATTTATCCCTAATTGCTTCGCGAGTGAGCGAGTCCCAGGCAACATTACGCCAGCTGCCAGTCTCCCGCTTTTGATGTCCACTGTAATGCAATTCAATAATTTAGCATGCAGTGTCTTTGCTGGGCTATCTTCAAACGAGAATTGAATATCCCAAGGCCTTAACATAATCGCCTCACCACTGGACCCCTTAACTTTATGTTTCTGGCTCTTATTTTTACCCCAGACTATCGCTATCTTGTTGTCATTGTCAAAACATAAATGAGAGAGTTCAGATGAAGACACTAAACACAACAAAAGAAACCTTGATGCAAGATGCACAAAATCAAATGCAAGGGCTTATTGACCAAGAACAGTTATCTCAGCGTGAAAAACTGGCGCTAACTTGCAGAATTTTATTCGATAAAGGGCATGATTCAGGACTTGCAGGACAAATAACAAGCCGCACTGATGCTAAAAACACTTTTTTAACACAACAGTTTGGACTAGGGTTTGACGAAGTTTCAGCTAATAATTTGATTGAAGTCGATCAAGATTTAGAGCCGTTAAACGGTGAAGGCATGGCTAATCCAGCAAACCGTTTTCACACCTGGATTTATAACGAGCACCCGCAAGTAAATTGTATTATTCACACACACCCGACGCATATTGCCGCACTGTCGATGCTAGAAGTTCCTTTAATCATATCTCAAATGGATACCTGTGGTTTATACAATGACTGCTCATTTGTAGCCAATTGGCCTGGAGTGCCGGTAGGAAATGAAGAAGGCATGCTTATTTCTCAAGCACTGGGAAATAACAGAGCTGTATTTCTAGCTCACCATGGGCAGCTTGTTATAGGCAAAACGATTGAAGAAGCATGCAACCTTGCAATTTTAATTGAACGAGCAGCGAAGTTGCAATTATTAGCAATGGCTGCAGGCGAAATAAAGCCGCTCCCCCATGACTTGGCACAAGAAGCACATGACTGGGTATCAACCGATAAACGAAACAAAATTAACTTTGCCTACTATGCAAGACAGGCATTAAAAAACCACAAAGACTGTATTTAGGAGTATTAAAATGAAATTAGCAGGCATCATAGGTTACCCAATCACACCATTTAACGCTAACGGTGAAGGCGTTGATTTATCCAAGCTAGAAATGGTCATTGATACATTAATAGCATCAGAGGTAAATGCGATTGCAGCTCTGGGAAGCGCAGGGGAAGCCGCCTATTTAAGTGAAAAAGAATGGCAAGACGTTGCAAGTCATACTGTAAAGCATGTGCAAGGTAGAGTGCCTGTCGTGATTGGTATTGCTGAGTTAACGACAGAGCAAGCCGTTAAACGTGCTAAGTATGCACACCAAATTGGAGCTGATGTAATTATGCTCTCGCCTTTTTCATATTATAAATTGGTTGAAGCAGAAATTTATTCACATTATCAAAGCGTATCAGATGCAACCCCTCTACCTATCATGGTCTACAATAATCCTGCAACATGTGGTGTTGATATGTCGCCCCAATTTATGCTCAAGATGATTGCTAATATAAAAAATGCCAGCATGATCAAAGAAAGTACGGGTGATATTCAACGTATGCATAAAATTTATAAACTTTCAGGGGCAATGGTGCCATTTTTCAATGGCTGTAATCATATGGCACTAGAAGCACTAAATGCAGGTGCAAGTGGTTGGTGTACTGCTGCGCCATGCTTAATTGCAGATAAGCCAAAGCAACTTTTTGATGCTGTTCAAAAGGGTGATCAAAATAAAGCTCGCGAGCTGTTTTATCAGCAATATAATTTTTTAGAATTTATAGTTAAAGCAGGTTTAGCAGCTGCGATTAAATCTGGCTTCGACTTACAAGGCAATAAAGTGGGCCCTCCTAGAAAACCATTACTACCTTTAGCAATGCTAGAACAAGAGCAGTTAAAAGATATGCTGGCAACATTAGGCCATATTTAAAGAAGTGAAATAAAAAAGGCGCTCATTATAACGAGCGCCTTTATTTAATTACCTATCGGTTAACCGATGAAATAACCCTACATACCGATTGTTTAGTTACCTAAAACGAATACGTTGTCAGTATCATTCAAATCAAGTACACCGATACAGCTATTATTTTCATCTGCCACCATCATTCGATCACCCGCTCCCCAATAAGTTTGAGTATAAATTTCACCTTCAGCCAATGTAGCATAAACATAATCAAGGGCTGGTTCTCCTGTAGTATTGTTTATCCAGTACAGTTTTACAGGATCACTCATGGTATTTATAACTTGAAGATTTGGTGCGTTATCCGATGTTCTCTCATAGGGCACTGCGAGATCACAGCTTTGCATCACTGCTGTTGCTTCTGGAATTTCAGCGGGTGGGGCTTCATCTAATGCATCAACAACCATTTCTTCAGTGACATTAAATGCGTTATTTTCATCATTCAATAACGCAACACCTAAACAGTTATCAGCACCATCGGTTAACATGATACGGTGACCAATATTCCAATCATCTGAGGCATAACTCTCATCTTGGCCTAACGTTACATAAGGATTCCCGCCTTTGTCGCCCGTATTTCGGTTAAGCCAATAAACTTTAACAAGTTTCTCTGTTGGGTTTGTGATACTCAAATCAAGCGCAGGTTTAGTTGAATTATAATATGTTTCAGCCAAGCTACATGTACCAAGCGTCCCTTTTTCAGGCCAATGAGGTAGATAAGGTTCTGTCACCGTCACCAATGCTTGCTGTTCTGGTGTAGCTACTGTACAGTCATCTCCAGCGCAGGCACTAAAGTAAAGATCTACAACATCTGCGCCAACAAAGTCAGAAGCCACTGCAATATAATATTTACCAGACTCAGGCATGCTTATTGTGCAGTTTTCTGTATTGGTACTTTCTGTTATTGAGGTACAAGTGAACTCAGTATCAAGTGCAGGATGAAGAGCAGCCCCTTTTTTCACCCACAAGTCTACGCTAGCAGACCCTCCCTGAGTTGCAAAAGTAATTGAAGGTAACCCTGCAGGAACATCGACAGAAAACAACCACCCACCTCGGCCATTGATTTGCTTGTAGTCACCAAGAGTAAGAACCTCAACACTTTCTTTATATTGATCAACTAAGGTTGTTGATAACCACGTTGTAAACTCAGCTTGATTGTCTGTTGCTATATTGTCCAATAACAGTTCAAAGTCTTCCCATTCACCGGCACGCATATGAACAAGCATTTGATAAACCAATTCAGGGTGATTTTCTACTAGAAAAGAAACAGCTAACTGTCCCCATGTATATGCATCTGCGTTACCAGCAAAAATATCAGCCAATGAAGCAGCTTCGCCATCATGAGCAGTCGATACGCGGGTGTAATATAATTCGTTAAATGTACCAAGGTACTCAGCAAGTCCTTCCGTCCACCAATTTACACTACTTTTATAAGCACCTTCTTTATTATAACGCCCATCTAATGCATGTACATATTCATGAGCTAGAGAACGAATCACTGAACGTCCTTCAGTCCATTCAAGAGCATCAAAGGTCCAAATATCAGAGCTATGCCACCACTGAGTAGGTGAAGTCTCAAAGTAAATGCCGCTGGTGTTATTTGTATTAACAAGATGCTCTGCCCAAGCTGCATGATTAGAAAGGCTAGAGAAAATATGAATATTCGTGATCTCATTTAAATCATTTGGCACCGCTTGTTGAAACTCTGGCGTAAGCCCTGAGTGCAGCGTTTCATCGAATAATCTTTTTGTCTGGGTGATCACTGTACATGCTTCTTCAAGCTCAGCATTTGACATTGATTGCGCACGGATCCTTACAGGCTCTTCACACATCATATTCGCGCTAAATAAACCCGTAGTGGCGAACATAGATGCATCAACTGCATCACCGCCTTCATAAGCATCCATATAAATATGGTATCTACCAGCCTTAGGTTTATCAATAATGCACGTTTCGTTATTGTTGCTGCCTTTATATGATACGCAATCAAAAACGCCCTCAGCTCCTGCACTTGCTTCACTCTCGTATTTAACATACAAGTCTGGATCACCAAGATCTTTGTTTTCTACCCCTGCAAATAAGCTTACAACTAAAGTTTCTGACTCTTGTGCTAAGTCAACATAAAATGACTGCCCTTCACCTCCCACAGTATTGATATTGGTTTTAACCACATCAAGTGCTAAAGCTGGCTCTAGCGCACTGGTGTAATCAACCTCAGGTTCAGTTGGTTCAACTTCAGGGTCGCTTGGCTCAACTTCAGGGTCGCTTGGCTCAACTTCAGGGTCGCTTGGCTCAACTTCAGGGTCACTTGGTTCAACCTCTGGGTCACTTGGTTCAACTTCAGGATCAGTTACTTCAACTTCAGGATCAGTTACTTCAACTTCAGGATCAGTTGCTTCAACTTCAGGATCAGCTGCTTCAGCCTCAGGGTCCGGGTCGGCTGGCGTTATTGTAACTGGTGGGGTTGGCTCAGGTAAGGAGTTTGTAGAATCATCACTGCCACCACAGCCAGAAAGTGCACACAATATCGCACTGGTTAAAGTCAATTTTTTAAAAAACATTTGGGTTTCCTTTTATTATTTTATTTAATATTCAATTTAACTGCTGATGGCGATAATATTTCATGGCTAAAGTAACAACTAAATAATGTATGCATTCCCCTTAAATCAGCTATACAAAAGTTGTTGTACACCATAAATATTCGTGCCGTTCTTAATACCCAATTGTTGAGTTTCGCGCTTACACTAAAACCCAATACACACAGATACCAAGTTCAACAAAGTATTTGTAGCACATTTGTTTGGATAATGTAAATTGTATACAGTATACTTATCTGTAAATAATTTACACTTTTGATAGTCATTAATTTGATTGGGCAGTCGTCATGGAGGGAGTTCTTACACAGTTCATGATGTCAGAACATAAAATAATGTTATTTACTCTATGTTCCACTTTTATCAATAAATACAGAACGCTAAGATTTAAGTAAAGCGAGCGCTTCATTTAATAAGTGGATAAAACTGATAGGATTTTTGTTGAAAAAGCAAAAAACCACGTCGTAGTAACTAACGTGGTTTTTAAAAAATGCTTTAGATTGTATTAATCAATAAATACTTATAAAGATAAGTCTTCTTTAGCAAGCGTTAGGTTATGAGACACTAACGTGTTATTTGAAATCTGTGTTGCTTCATATAAATCTGCCAAACCCGCTGTATCATTTTTTGACTTGATACGTGATATACCACGGTTGCTTAAAGCGAATGATGTCAGCTCGCGTACTTTGAGTTTACGCCCTTTTGTCACTTTTAATAACTCAATTGCTTTTGTGCAAATGGCTTCAGCTTCTGCATAGTTTTTTGACTTAACATTTAATGCACAACCATTGAACGACTCTTCTAGTTGCTGTGGCGCTGTTGCCTGCTCAATAACCATTAACTTATAGTCACTGCCGCCAGCCATAGCCGCTGCTGAGCAAGTTAATAATGAGCCAAGTGCGATGGTTTTGATTAGTGTAAGTTTCATGATTATATTCCTATTAAGTTACGTCGTCTTTGTTGCCGACAACTGAACTTTAAGCGCTTCTAACAATTTCAACAAACGATAAAAACAAACCCAATAGATGAAGAAAATTAACCTATAGACTTAAGTCTAATACCGAGTAATTGCTTATTACTATCAAATGATAATCAAAGGTAACTTTAATGTTGCTTAACCACTGCAACACCCTACTTTCACTAACGGCTCATCGATTAAAGCAAGGCTACAGTTCAGCAAAATAATTATTACACTGCCTATTCATCTATAAAAACATTATTGCCACTGGTAAAACTTAATCAGTTTGAGAGTAGCTATAATTAACCTACAAACTGCCCCGCCCATATGCCATAATCTAAATAATTCATAAATTTAGTAACTTGGCGGTATTTCAACCGTTGCAAGCTAACTTAAAGGGTTTTTTAATGGCTTATCAAGAGCAAAATCAAGCAACTATTTATTGGCACGATTACGAGACGTGGGGGGCCAGCCCGCAAAAGGATAAGCCGAGCCAGTTTGCAGGTATTCGTACCGATCTTGATCTAAATATTATTGGTGAGCCACTGATTGAATATTGCAAACCAGTGGCTGATTACCTACCGCACCCTGAAGCATGTTTAATCACAGGGATTACTCCACAAGTGGCGATGCAAAAAGGCTTAGTTGAAGCTGACTTTATAGCAAAAATTCATGCCGAATTTAGTGTGTCCAATACCTGTGTGGCTGGGTATAACAGCATTCGCTTTGATGATGAAGTAAGCCGTTATAGCTTTTATCGTAACTTTTACGACCCCTATGAGCGTGAATACAAAAACAATAATAGTCGCTGGGATATTATTGATTTAGTCCGTGCGTGTTATGCGCTTCGCCCTGAAGGCATAGAGTGGCCGCTTAAAGAAGATGGCAGCCCAAGCTTTAAATTAGAACATTTAACCGTTGCTAACGGCATTGAACACGCCGCCGCCCATGATGCACTAAGTGATGTAACCGCAACTATTGCCCTAGCAAAACTAATAAAAGAAAAGCAGCCAAAACTGTATAACTTCTTTTTTTGTTTACGTGGTAAAAAAGCGCTCGCTGAACTTGTTGATGTGTTTAACATGACGCCGCTAGTGCATACCTCATCACGTATTCCTGCAACGCAAGGTTGCACCAGTTGGATTGCACCGATGAGTTTTCACCCAACAAATAAAAATGCTGTTGTATGCTTTAATTTAACTGAAGATCCACAAGTATTAATTGATTTATCGGTAGAAGAGCTTCGCACTCGCCTTTACACAAAGCGCAGTGAGCTTGGAGAAGATGAGCTGCCTGTTGGTTTAAAACTGGTACATTTAAATAAATGCCCTATTTTAGCGCCAGCTAAAACATTATTACCTGAAAACGCCGCACGCTTGGGTATTGACCGCGAGCAGTGTTTAAAAAATCTTGCCGTGCTAAAAGCAAACCCGACCCTTCGCGACAAAGTCACTGAGGTATTTAACGACAGCCCTGATTACGGCAAAACCACCAACACTGATTACATGCTCTATGATGGTTTTACCAGCAACGCAGATAAAGCCAAGTTTGCTATTATTCGTGATGCCAGCCCTGAGCAATTAGCAGGTATGCAACTTGATTTTGAAGATAAGAAGTTTGATAACTTATTATTTAAATACCGTGCCCGCAATTGGCCACAATCACTTAGCCAAGACGAACTCGATCAATGGCGTCAGTATTGCCAAAACAAACTCATGCATGGTGAAGATCAACCATCGATCAGCGCGCAAGATTTTATGATCACGCTTGAAAACCTTGCCCATGAACATGATGATAATGAAAAGAATTTAACTATTTTAAAGGCGCTGTATAACTACGCGCAGAGTATGTAGTTTCCCTATTGCTTATAAACAAACAGCGCTAGTTTGCAAAACTAGCGACGAGATTTAAGGCCGCGATTAGTCGCGGCTTTTTACTTAAAATTCAAACTCTAGGGCAAGACGAAAACTGTGATCTTTACCTGGTTGGCTAAGCTCGGTGACAAACCCTGCTTCCCACTTGAGTTGTCGCTTCGCCGAAAATCGATGCAGGCCAATAAAACCGGGGCCAATCCCCAAGAAGTCTTCTCCGGCGTATAGCTCTAAAGCAGGCTGAAACTCAGAGCGAAAACGATAGCGATACTGTGCGCGAAACTCAGTTTCCCATTCGTTTTTAATATCACCGCCCCATTCATACACTAAAAATGCATTCATAGTGAGGCTAGTACGACCAAACTCTTTTTCCCATAAAAAGCCCGTTGTGGCTTCATAACTGTCTTTGCCTTCTTGCATTTCAAGTTCAAATAAAGCGCCCCAGTCAGCCCAAAAGCGCCCTTGTTCAACCAACTGCCAACGCAGTTCTAACTCGTAGGCTGAAAAGCCAAAGTTACCGTCATCATCGCGCTCTCCAACCGCATAGCCTTCCAAACTCATGGTGTCGTTAAATGAGCCACCTAAGCCAACTCGTTGGGCTAAAATATTGCCTTTATCGGTTTGGTGAGAGATCAAACGCCATTCAAATTCGCGTTCAAATGGTAAAACGTAAGGGTGGTAAACTTTGTCTACGACTATTCCATCGGCTCGCACATTAAACGATGTTATAAACAAAAGTGAAGTTAAGCACCACGCGAGAATAAATCTCATGATTGCTCCTTTTGAGAAAATTGCCGATTAAATACCATACTGGTGCCAATAAAGGCTAAAACCGCTACTAGATACAACCATAATGCAGTTTTGCTTGGCGTTGCTTCATAGCCCACTAAGGCCTTTAGTACACGACCTAACTCCGAGTTTTCGACTAGCACGACACGCCAATCAAAGTAATTGGAGGTAATATTGATCAAATCAATTTGGCTGGCTAAATCTAATGCGATAAGTAGTTTTGCCGAGGCATTAAAAGCCAAAAATAACATCAGTGGATATACACCAAATCGTGCTTTAACACTGTGCAGTAAAAATAATAGCAACACACCAAAACTACCGCAGATCCCGATTCCCAGAGATGTTCCTATAAGCAAGGGTTTTGCTGTGTCAGTGTTATGCCAAAAACCAACCAGATAAATAAAATAGTGACTCAGATACAACGCCATAACCGCCACTATTGCAAGTAATGCGAATAAATGTCGCTGCTTACAACTTACAAGTGACGCAACATACACAATGACGCACAACAGCATTTGACTAAACTCTAAGCCGCGATAATCAAATAACTGGCTCAACCACGCTGCACTTTGTACATAAATAATACTACACAGCAACCCAACAAAAGCGGTTGCTATGAGCATTCGCTGGTTTAGTGTTAGCAATGACTGTAACAGCACGAGCAAAATTACGACTGGTAAAAGCTGATTAATACTCATCAACAAACTAGTTATCAGCATCAGTCTTTCCTTCTACTAATACTGCGCCATGGGCCGTATTAGGTGAAAACTCGCCAAAAAACTCATAACGCCCAGGGCTCAGTGGCCCAATATAAATCACACTACGGCGATTTGGATACAGCACTTTCTCACGATTTAAATCGAAGCTGTCAAACTCTTCTGGTGTACTATCTTGATTTTCAATCAAAAGTTTTAGTTTAGTATTGGCCGGTACGATGATCTCCGCAGGGTAAAAAAGATGATCTTTTAAAATTAATTTATATTCTTTAGCAACACACGAAAACGGTAATACGCTAAATAGCAGCAGGCTAATAAACCCTAAGCAGTTATTCACTCCCTGCTCCTTGCATAAATTCAACTCGCACTTGTAAGCCACCTAATTCACTATCAGCTAAAGAAATACTCGCGCCATAAATTGTTACTATATGTTCAACTATCGCCATACCTAATCCGGCACCTTGCTCACCAGAGGGGTGTTTATCACCTCCAACACGGTAAAAGCGATTAAAAATTCGTGCTTTATGGGCATCATCAATGCCAGAACCTGAATCATCAATTTGCCAACCTAACACACCGTGTATATTGTTTAAGCGGATCACTATATTACCACCACTTGGCGTATACTTTATGGCGTTACTTAATAAATTACTAAATAGGGTTGCTAAGGTAAATTGGTCGCCATTAATAACATAATCATCGCCTTCAATACTGATCGTATGCTGTTTTTCATCAAGTCGTTCGTATAGCTGTGCAACCACTTGCTGGCTGATCTCAAGCACTGAAATTGGGCTAAATTGCGCCTGCCATTGCTCAGGATATGTGCGCCCTAAAATCAACATTTGTTCAACAATATTACTTAGTTTATCGATACCTTTAGCCATTGCATCAAGCTCTAAACTATTATTACCTTGAGTGCGTAAGTTATGTACATTTATTTTTAAACTACTTAATGGAGTACGTAATTCATGGGCAGCATCTGAGGCAAAAAAGCGCTCTCTTAAGTAAGCACTTTCTACACGCTTAAACAGGTCATTTAAACGTGAGATCACCGGTTTAATTTCATGCGCGTTTACTTGCCAATCAATTGCAGTGAAGTCATTAGCTTGCCTCGTCTTTAAAAGCTTTGAAAGACGAGTTAAAGGGCTTAGACCTTGCTTAACGAATAAACTAATTAATATCGCCAGTAACGGCACGCTCCAAAGCAAAGGAGTCATTGCTGATAAAATCATCGTTTCGCTAAGGGCATAGCGTTTACTTAATGGCTCTGCCACCAGCACTTGTTTTGTCTGCATGGTTAACCTAAATACTCGCATACGCTGCCCAGCTAAGTTTTCAACACTAAATCCATTCAGACTCGGTTTTTGCGCAAGCTCGGCTAATGATTCAGACGCACTGAGTAAGTTGTTATCTTGCCATATTTGAAACAGTAATTGGGTGAGATCACTGCGTAGCATCGGCGCATCTGTGTGTATAGGTTGTTCGATTAATACATGAGCAATAGTCTTTAATTCATTATCAAGTAACTGCTCAGCTTGCATCATGCTTTCGCGGTAACCTTTACTAAAGGCTAAAAAACAAGTCAAAATCACTGTTGATAAAATAATCAGCGTGAGTCTGCGTTTGATTGACACTAGCGCTTGCCTACCACGTAACCGATACCTCGTAAGGTTTTGATCAACTCTTTAGGAAGTTTTTTACGAAGATGGTGAATGTGTACTTCGATAGTATTTGACCCGACTTCTTCTCCCCACTCGTAGAGCTTGCTCTCTAATTGTTGTTTAGATAACACGCGACCTTGGTTTTCGAACAGTGCTTTAAGAAGCATGAACTCTTTACGTGGTAAATTAATAGCTTGCTGATCCACTGACACAGTGAATGCTGAAGTATCCATCACAATGTTAGCCACTGTAATTTTACTTGATTGCGTTTGAGTTACACGCCGACTAGCGACTCTTAAACGGGCAAATAACTCAGCAGGATCAAATGGTTTAGCTAAATAATCATCAGCGCCTAAATCTAACCCTTGTACTTTATCGTCAATACTACCGCGTGCCGTTAAAATAACGACAGGTAAGTTAGGGCGATGTTTTTTGACGTATTTTAAAACATCGATACCATCGCCATCAGGTAGCCCTAAATCCAATACTAGCAGTTCAATTTCATCGCTTTGTAACCATTGCATCGCTGAACTTATACTCGCACAATGTTCAACACTGTAACCTTGTTGGCGAAGTGATCGACATAAGCCTTCAGCCACCAATTTATCATCTTCAACAAGCAATAAATGCATATTATCTCTTTAGTTTCTTCTCGACTTTGGCCAACAGTTGAGTTATTTCTTGCTGGCGATATAAATCTGCTTTTGGTCTTTCTGGGCGAGCCGGTGCCTGTTGGGCAGCAAGTAAATGTTTTTTGGCCTTTTTGTACTCTCTTTCGTCATACAAAAATGCCGCGTATAAATAATTACTATCGATGCCGTTTGGATTTATAGCAAGCGCTTGGTTAAATAGTTCATTCGCTTTGTCATCATCACCAAATCCAATTGGCCAACCCGGTACTTTACTGTAAAGAGTCGCTAAACTGGTGTAAGCAGAGCCTGATAACGCATTAGCATCAATTTCTATGGCTTGCTCTAACTGTACTTTAGCGTCTTTTGCAAATCCTAACGCACCTAAGCCCCCTTTTGCCCCAGCGTAACTCGAAAGCACAATACCATACCAAATATGGCTTTGAGCCTTATCATCATAGTTTTTTGCAAACCCAGCAGCCTGCTTTGATAACTTTTCAAATGCATTGAGCTGCGCTTTATCTACTAATTCATAATTCACAGTAGCCCAACTGGTTTGCACTTGAGCTAATTCGCTAGCAAGATCAGCATGTGCAGTACTGGTTAAAAATATCCCAGATAACAAGCAGCTAGTATAAAGTAGTTTAGTCATAATCATTCACCTTTATCAATTTTATCTACAAAAAAACTTTTAATTTTAGGAAGTTGCTTTGCAATTGCGTTATCTACTAAGGAGGGAAATGCCCCATTTAGTTTGACAAATAAGCGCTCTGGAAAGCCAATGTAACTGCGTGAGTTTCCGGATTTTAATAATGAAATAAGCGCATCTGCCACTTTATCAGGGGGATCCATTGTATTGCCTAAAGCTTTATTCATCGCCCTTACCTGCACTGAATTGATAGTTGTATCAGTAGCTCTAGGTGCTAAATATAATATTTTTACATCACAGTGACTGAGTTCGCGGGCCAGCGCTTCTGTCATTCCTCGTAAGCCAAATTTACTTGCGCAATATAAGGTTTGATAAGGGTAACCAATACTGCCAAACGATGATCCCACATTAACTATTGAGCCTTTTTTAGCTAAAATTTGTGGTAAAAATAGCTGGCATAGCTTAATTGGCACCGACAAATTAACTATCAGTAAGTCATCTATTTGCTGCTCCGTCATTTCACTAAAACCTTGCATCACATTAATGCCAGCGCTATTTATAAGCATTGCTGCACCGCCGAGTGATTTAGCATGTTCGAGTAAATTTTGCCGAGTCTGTGCTGATGTTAAATCGCCAATAAATATCTCACAGTCTTGACCACACTTAACCTGTAATGCCTCAAGCTGTGCTTGTTGACGACCCACTAACAGTAAACGCCAGCCATGCTGAATCAACTTTAATGCCACGGCTTGACCAATTCCGCCTGTCGCACCTGTTAACACGCAAAGTGGGCGGTTCATGCACTTTGCTCCAAGTCGCTAGTTACAAACTGTGGATCTGTATCTAATTCACGGAAAATATTGCCATATAACTTATAAAAACATTTAGCGGCATACACAATTGCTTGTTGATCTGCAGGAGACTCTATTTTATTCATTAAATCTTCAAAAAATTTCACATGCTCAATGTCCAAAGCGCCATGAGATGTTAAATAGCTAAATGCTTTTTTAGGTAACCCGGTCATATTGGCTATGTTACTTGCCGCATTATCGGCTAACGCAATTGATGTACCTTCGAGCACATGCACCATGCCAAAAAATGCCAATGGGTTACCCCGATTAATTGTATCGTAGGCATAAGCTACCATTAATTCAGTGGCAAATTTGGGAGCACTTTGACGTACTTGTTGTTTATCAAAACCACAGGCTGCAATATCATTGAGCACCCATTCTTGATGACCTATTTCTTCTTCTATATATTCTGCAACAGCCTCGCGGATCCACTCTTGTTCAGTCGATAATTTCGCGCCCACGGCCATCATTAATGGCACCGTATGTTTAACGTGATGATAAGCTTGAGCTAAAAATGAAGCATACTCAGTCGTGCTTACTTGCCCGTTAAATACCCGGGTAATGATCGGTGCAGCCAATAAATACTCGCGCTCTGCTTGGGTGTGTGATTTTAATGTCTCGAAAAAATTACTCATAATATTGCCTCACTGTACAGTGCTGTTAGTTGTGCATGATAATAGTTTGCTATTGCTTGACGTTTAGGACGGTTATTACTGGTTAATAACCCCCTCTCTGCAGTAAATGGTTCAGCTAAGCGATGAAATGTTTTAATTTGGGCATATTCAGGCAATTGTGCGTTAATACCTCTAAAATGCTCGGCTAACACAGCATCAGCCATATTTACTGATGTATAAATAAGCGCCACTAAATGCGCTTTACCTTCACCAAAGACTACAGCTTGTTGTACTTCGCTGTTACTGAGTAGCAAAGATTCAGGCCACTCAGCGCTGATGTTGCGCCCAAAGCTAGTAATAATTTGGTTTTTTAAACGCCCCTTAATAGTTAACCGACCTTGTTGTTGAGAAACCAAATCTCCCGTTGCATACCAACTCGTTTGATCATGAGACTGTTGGCCTAAATAGCCTAAAAATAAGGGTCCTTTAATAAATAGCTGTCCGTCTACCAGTTTGCTTTGCAAGTGATTTAACACCCGCCCTGCACACTCTATATCATCATCATTTGGCGTGTTTAAGCTCACGACTGATGAAGCTTCAGATAAGCCATAACCTTGGTAAACTGGTAACCCTAAACTGCGCGCTATACTGATCAATTCACTGCTGAGTACAGCGCCACCAACGGCAATAAACTTCAGGCTCTTTGGTACTGTCCATCCCCGCTTGGTAAACCAGACTAAACAGGTCAATAATTCAGGTACCAAAATAAGCGTGTTCGGTTGCACACGATCAATGGCGTTGATCAGTTGACTGGCATCATTTAATTTTGCTCCAGAGAAGCCTAATTCTGGCAGTGTCATAACATGCACTTCACCTGCGGCTAATAACGGTGCAAAAACCCCTGCAATGTTTTCAAGTAATACTGGTAAAGGTAATAAACACAGATGTTTTGGCTGTTTTATCGCTATTTTTTTATGTAATGAGGTCGCCACTTGTAATTGACTTTGTAAAGATAAACACACTCCCTTTGGCTCACCGGTAGAGCCTGAAGTAAATGTCACCTTTTGGGTATCTGTAAAAAATGTTGTTGGGCTCGAAGCGCTTACTTTATAGATATAAAGTGAGTAGCGGGTTAACACGCTCAACGTCGTAATACATTCTAAGCCATCAAGTTCACAGAGAGTGTCGCTGACAAAATGCGAGACGCCGCTTTTATTCACGCTATTAGTTAGCTGTTGTGGACTAAAAAAGGTTGGCAACGGAATACTCACCTTTTGTAACTCAATCAATGCAAAGTCTACAATTAACCAAGCTGGTGTATTGTCCATTACAAACGCCACAGCTGATATATCCAGCGCTTTTAAGTCGTTAATTAACTCGGCCACTGCTTGCATTAGCGCCTGCTTACTGATCGGCTGCATTTGTTGGTCATGATGATCAACAATCACAGTATCAAGCGCTGCATGTGGTAGTTGCGATAAAAACCCCATTATGCCTCCAATTGAGATGCTAATTGGCAACTCGCTTGATGATAGCGCTGTTTAATATTAAATAAATGAGGAGTGTTTAATACACAATCATGAGCAGCCGCTAAATCAACTACACACAGTGTTGGTTTATTTTCATAATAAGTCCCCCAATCAGCTGGGTTATCAATTGCCTGACTATTAGCTAATGCAATTTCAGTGCAATTAACCCCCAGCACTTTTAATAATGCTCTCACCTTTACAGTGGCACAAAATACTAAGCATTTTGCGCCAATTTGGTAAAGTGCTTCAGTCGTTAGTACAAAATGAGCGAGAGTTGCTTTGCGATTGGTTGAACATAAATTACCAAGCTCGTAAATATCTACCCTCGGTACATCAACAAAGGTATCAATCGGCTCTGGTAAGTATTGCTCAATAAATAGTGATTGAGTAGCAGCTCTAAGTCCTAATGTGCAAGAATCAGCAGCAATACTTAATTGGCATAATATCGGCATAAACTGCTTAATATTAGCGCCATAGGCTCTGGCAAAACTCGCTTTAACAACCTGCTCTAGTTGCACACGCAATGGCATGTTCGCATTTGCACACACATAATCGTGTGTGTTCGTAATAGGCAAGTTAGTAACTTGAAGTGATTGCATAGTGTTCGCTCTTTTTAGACTATGGGTAAAATCTAACGAGCCAAACTTAAATAAACCTTAAGAAAAATTAATTTTTATAAAAAACCCAAACAATGTTTGGGTCAGTGATTACCTAAGCGAAGATTTCAGAGATAACAAAGCACATCTACCCGCTAACTACATGCTGAAAATAGATTTATTATCCGATAATCTACTTTTTATGAAGTGCTTCAATACGTGCTAATAAGCTTGAAGTGTCATAGCGACCACCACCAAGTGCTTGTACATCAGCGTAATATTGATCAACCGTTGCAGTCATCGGTAAAGTAGCGCCGTTGTTTTTCGCTTCATCTAACGCAATACCTAAGTCTTTACGCATCCAATCTACGGCAAAGCCAAATTCGTACTCGCCCTGCCACATGGTTTTATAACGATTTTCCATTTGCCATGAGCCAGCGGCTCCTTTTGAAATAGTTTCAATCACTTTTTCGCCATCAAGACCGGCTTGCTTGGCAAAATGCAGCCCTTCAGCCAAACCTTGTACAACACCAGCAATACAAATTTGATTAACCATTTTACATAATTGACCAGAGCCAACTTCACCAAGTAGCTGGCTAAAGCGACTAAAAGCAGCCATCACGGGTTGCACTTTAGCAAAGACGGTTTCGTCTCCACCAGCCATTACCGTCAATACGCCATTTTCAGCGCCCGCCTGACCACCTGAAACAGGCGCATCAATAAACGCGATATTTTGTAATGCCGCCTTTGCAGACACTTCGCGTGCAACTTCAGCTGAGGTTGTCGTGTGATCCACTAAAATAGTGCCATCTGTCATTCCTGCCAGAACGCCATCGTTACCGTAAACCACTGAACGTAAATCATCGTCATTCCCAACGCACATAAAAACAATATCAGCACCTTTAGCTGCAAGTGCTGGAGTCAGAGCAACATTACCTTTGTACTGTTGTGTCCATTGCTGTGCTTTAGCCGTTGTGCGGTTATACACAGTAACATTGTGCCCAGCATTGGCTAAGTGGCCTGCCATTGGGTAACCCATTACGCCTAAACCGATAAATGATACATTCATTGACATAAAACTGTCCTATTTCAGTGGTAACTTAAAAAGATACTTTGATTATCTCAACCGAACAGACAAAAAGCGAATGAAAAAGTCTTCATTAAATTTCTTCATGGACGACACAGTACAGGTAAACTATGGATAGCATATATCAATTCAGTGCCCCCCTTTATAACGGCGAAGATTTTGCTTTGAGCCAGTTAAAAGGTAAAACTATTTTAATCGTCAATACAGCGAGTAAATGTAACTTTTCAGTGCAATTAGCTGCGCTTGAAAAACTGTACCAACAATATAAATCGCAAGGCTTTATCGTTTTGGCTTTTCCATGTAATCAATTTGATTACAATGAACCTCTAGAAAACGCTGATATAAAAGATTTTTATCACCATCATTTTAATGTTAGTTTTCCAGTGTTTAGTAAGGTAATGGTAAACGGGCCTGACGCCCACCCGTTATTTAATTATTTAAAAACACATACTCGGGGAATTGCACAAAACCGCGCAATAAAATGGAATTTTACAAAATTTCTTATAAACTCAGAAGGTCAGTTGTCTGTGCGTTATGCCCCGCGCACAAAACCCGAAACCTTAAAAATGGTGATAGAGAGTACCCTCAATGAATCAGATGACAGTAGCGCTTTTCAGTTCGCAAAAATATGAGCAAACCCCTTTTGATACATGCTTGCAAGACCAACCAAGCATTTCAATCACTCATTTCGAACAAGCGCTCACTGAGCAAAGCACCATTTTATGCAAAGGTTTTGATGCTGTATGCATATTTGTAAATGATCTCGCTAATGAAGCAGTAATAAAGCAACTAGCAGAGCAAGGAATTAAATGTATTTTATTACGCTGTGCAGGCTTTAATAATGTGGATTTAACAGCTGCTAAAGCTCACAATATAAAAGTATGCCGCGTACCTGCTTACAGCCCTGAAGCGGTTGCCGAGCATTGTGTAGCCCTGATGCTCACGCTGAACCGCAAAACCCATAAAGCGTATAATCGCATACGTGAAGACAACTTTGATTTAAATGGCTTACTTGGTTTTAACCTGTTTAAAAAAACCATTGGCATAATTGGCTGTGGTAAAATAGGCCTTGCGCTGGTAAACATTCTAAACGGCTTTGGTGCTAACGTTTTAGTATGCGACCCCTACGCCGAGCAAGGTGACTATACACTTTGCGACCTTGATACATTACTAAGCCAAAGTGACGTCATCTCATTACATTGCCCTCTGAACGACCAAACACACCACATAATTAATGAGCACGCCTTTAGTAAAATGAAGCCAGGCGTAATGCTTATTAACACCTCACGCGGTGCATTAGTCGATAGTAAAGCATGCATTAGCGCACTCAAAAGCAAAAAACTTGGCTACTTAGGCCTTGATGTTTACGAGCAAGAATCAGAGCTCTTTTTTAAAGACCGCCGCGACGAAATAATGCAAGACGATATATTTTCACGCTTAGTAAGCTTTCCCAACGTGTTAGTTACGGGTCACCAAGGTTTTTTCACCAAAGAAGCATTGAGTGAAATAGCCCAAACCACCATTAATAACGCGATTGAGTTTGCCAATAAACAGCCACTGAGTAATGAGGTTAAATAGTGCTAGGTGCTAGGTGCTAGGTGCTAGGTGCTAGGTGCTAGGTGCTAGGTGCTAGGTCAAAGTTTACAAACCAAGGCAAAAAATCAAACAAGATAGAATCACTATTTGATTGTATTGCAATGTATAGCAATTAATTGGGGTAAATGGTAAAAATATATAATGTTGAAACGAAGCGACTTCAGGCAGAAAAATAACTCAATCGTTTGTGGACTAAGATTTGTTATGAGGCCTGAATTAGAGCAAACCTCTAGCCAAGCGTTTTAAGGTTAAAATCAAACTGGCATCATCGTCTAACGGTAAGACATCGGTTACTAAAAGCACTTATTCAAAGCCGAAAATGCAGGTTCGAATCCTGACAATGCCACCATTATAGGCTCTCTATGTCTGAAACGAAATATTTGAAAGTGTTCTTGGATGATATTGGACATAGCGTTCACTGTATGAACACGATCGCAGTTTCTCTTTCGAAATTAACTCAAGAAACAGCCCCTCCAAAAGAATTGAATATTTCTTGGAAGCCGGGAAATGTTTATAGCTCAAGCATTAATGCTAGGCGCTTTGCAATAAAATCTTCGATTGTTTACTCGGTCGAAAGCCTGTTCGAATACTTATCAAAGATAAGTAAGGATTATTTTTGGTCAGGAACTAAAAAAAACTTTAATGAGTCACCAAAACAAAATACTTCGAAAGCGGATAGAGTTACAGATTTCTTAACAGGAATTCCATTTATTGAAAAAGAATGGATAATTTTGACTGAGCTACTCTGTCACTGGAGAAATAAAGTAGTTCATGCAAACTCATCAAATGCTTGCATCTCGAAGTCATCTAAGGAGTATTTGGAGGAAAGATCACAGCAAATATTCGATGATTTTCACCATTTCGATGTGAATATTGCTTTAGATAATTTCGGAAACAATAAATTTACACTAAAAGATGTTACAACCTTAATTACCATGCTCATAAAGTGTGCTAAAGCTGTCGACGAGTACTATATATCAACAGCTAAATCTCTAAGCCTTTATTCTATCCATGAGGCATTACTAGATAACCATTCCTTCCAATCCATTGTAAAGCAGCAGGAAGGTGCTAAACGATATCGCCAATCCATAAAGTGGATTGAATTGAATTATGGTTTTTTAGGTAGGGATACAATTGAAAGTGTTGTTAAAGCTACATACCAATCAACTTTGCGCCTTTGACGCTTGACGCAGCAAAACAGCGTCGGTTATCTAAGTGTTATTTCTTCTATATAAATTCGTTTAAATCTTATCATCAGCGCGGGGAAAATATTATGTCAAGCAAGAAGGAAACTCTCGGTAGGTTATATTTATGGCAAGTGGCTCTCGGAAGGATTAACGATCTTTTGGAACTAAGGCTACGAGTTGTTCGTTTCTGTAGCACAGGAAGACCGCAGAACATTACTGAGTTATACGACACAGAGCGAGAAAGGTTAAAAACAGGTCTGCGACTTGAGGGAGAAGCATTAGACAACTTTGAAAATAAACATGGCTCGTTGTTTCCAGATATTCATGATGTTCACCTGATTGATGAGCTAATTACCGAAGAAATAATCATTAAATTCTGCACTATCTTTAACGTAGGTTATGGGAAAACAGGTGTAATTTCTAGAAATTATAAAGCGTTCTGGCAACCCATCCTTGATGAGCTTATTGCAGATGCATTTTCTGGTGAAATTAAGGAACGTTTTGATGAGTTTGTAGAAAATGCCAAAGCATATAGGGATCAGCAGGGCGCTCATTTTGATCAAGTGAGCTTTAATATGACGCATGGCGATAAACTTCCTAATGAAGATGGGCTTGTTTATATAGTAGGCTGGAATAGTGCTTTGCTTAGCTTTAATTGGGATTTTGTAGCTGAAAATATTCCAAAATTTAATAAGTCCTTAAATGACTATGTTAAAAAACTTCAACAAGAATCTCAAATGTGTAAATTAGAAGGTGGCTCCACCACATAACAATCGCAGGCAAGGCGACGGCTTTTTCAATGTGGCTTCGTCTTCACTACAAAACCACGCTTATTACAGGAGTGAAGATCCGCTTTTGGCACATCTTTGACCACTAGACTCAATCACATAAGCTCCCTGATTATGCCCACTCATATTTTACGAATAGCGTTTAGTTTATTTACCTTGTTGATCACACCTAAATCAAACAGTTGTTGCGCTGTAGACTTGAGCAATTGGATTTCCTCTGGCGTTCTATGCTGTTTAATGATTAAGTTTGCATAGCTAATTTGCAGCCGGTTTATTGCACGGGTTTTCTTTCTACATTCAAAACACTTGATAGCATGTGCATCAATCCAAAATTTTAATTGTTCAAACCAGTATTGCTGCTCTTTGGCAAAAAATATAAAAGCTCTGTGACAATCGACACATTGCTCTGCTATATCAATGTAGAGTTGCCTTGGATATACACTGTAACTTTGTTTTTCGGTTGCTGCGGGGATTGCCGTTTCTGGAAAGTAGCGAACACTTTTATAGCGCCAATAGGCATTATCGATTTCTTGTTTTGTATAGCTGTTTCCAGAAATGATTGGCTCATTGCCATACCTTGGGTGGTTCACATAATTGCTCATATTAGCTATTTTCCAAGCACAAAAAGGATAGCTAAAGCCCCTACTGCTAGCGCAATAATGAAACTTTTATTTAGCTTACTTAACCAAGGAGAAACAATAGCATTTTCTTCTGAGTCGCTTACTCGTGGTTGAGGCTGTTCAACAGTTGGTCGTGCTGGCAATTCGCTGTCGGCAAGCTGTTTTATAGTCATGACAACTTGCTCGCCAGTAACGGCATCGCCATTGGTAATCGTTAAATTCTCAATAATGCCATTACAGTCTGCCATCACTTCTAACACAACTTTGTCTGTTTCAACATCAAATAACACATCACCAGCATAAACTAGCTGACCTTTTTTAACATAAAGATTAGTAATATTTGCTGTTGCTACCGAGCCAGGCAAAACCGGTATTTTAACTTCTCTGTTCATAATCCCTCCTTGGATGTACTAACCCTCAAAACTGACGGCTGACGGCTGACGGCTGACGGCTGACGGCTGACGGCTAAACTATTAACCAAACGCTACATTAGCAAACACGGCGGTCATTAATATTGGGCACACAAAGCGGATATACTGAGCAAACCAAAACTTAAAGCCACTGCTTGCTTGGTGCAGTTGGTTACCACGGCGCCACAACCAACCTACCGTAATAAAGTAAAATAGCCCCATTAATGGTAATTGATACTGGGTAAGTACCATGATCACTAAGCCAAATAACCAATCAAAATTAAAGATGATTAATGAAGAGGCTGCAAGCACGGTGAGACTCACAATAAAGGTCGCTGATTTACGTTCTACTTGATGGTTTTCAACTAAAAATGCTACGGGGATTTCGGTCGATGAAATGGTTGAGGTTAATGATGCTATAGACATCAAAACAAAAAACAGTAAGCCTACCACTAAGCCTATTTCACCCATGGTATTAAATAGCTCTGGTAAAATTGCAAAAATAAGTTGGCCTTCACCAATGAGTTTACCGTCACTAAAAACTTGTACACCGTTGTGTTGCGCCACATAAATAGCAGGAATAATCAACAAACCAGCTAAAAACGCTACGCCAGTATCAAGCAATGCCACCGATGCAGTTAAGCGCGGTAAGTTAGCATCTGGTTGTAAATACGAGCCGTAAATCATCATACAGCCGACACCGAGCGACAATGAAAAGAATGCCTGCCCCATGGCTGCTATTATTAAGTTTGGGTCAAATATATGGCTAAAATTAGGCACTAAGTAAGCTGCAAACCCTTCACTTGCGCCATCGAGGGTGGCAATGTAAGCAATTAAACCCACTAGTAAAACTAACAACATTGGCATCAAACGACGAGACCAAGTTTCAATACCCGATTTAACCCCTTTTAAAATAATGCTGGCAGTCAAGATGAGCATCAGCGGCGTAAATACAAAATTTCGCGCCATTGAATCTGTTTGTAAAAAATTACTTATATCTGTAAAACCGAAAAAGGTGGTTATGGGTTCCAATGCATAGGCCAGCATCCACCCTGCTACAATCGAGTAAAAACTTAGCATCACTATAGCGCCTGCTAAGCCTAAATAGCCCGCAACCGCACCCACTTTGGGTGCTTGATCTTGCCACGCATTTTTAAGTGCTTTAACCGGATTCGCTTGTGCTTGGTGCCCTAAATACAGCTCGGTGTATAAAGCAGGCACAGCCAAAAGAAATATAACAATAAAATAAACCAGTAAGAACGCACCACCGCCGTGATTCGCCGCTTGTGTAGGAAAGCCCCAAATATTACCTAAACCAACCGCAGCACCAGAAGCCGCTAAAACAAAACCAAGGCGGCTTTGAAAACCATCACGCAATTGTGCCATACATCTACTATCTGTTATTATTTTTCATTATTGTGAATTAAACCATATTTCACAGCGACTGAGTAATAAATTTGTCAATGCTGGCACAGACCATTAGTAAATGCACACTTTATACCCAGCTTTTATATTTTCACTGCTAGCCACCTGGACTTTATGCTTAACCAATACTTTGATCAGTACCTGACTGTAAACCCATTTAATACCTCTGAGATTAATGCACAAAGCGTTTTATTGTTAAACGCAGAGTCTATTAACTTTGCTGATTTCGCATTAGATAATTTACTCAGCCCATTTGAGCAAGCTGTTATTGAACGTAGAAAAAGCGGTAAAGCAAAACAAGAGTATCTCGCCACACGTTTACTGCTTAAGATTTTAGTTAAACACTGTTTTACTGAATTTGCCAATACACCCGCTCATCACATAAGCTCTGAATTTGACGAGCAAAGCAGCAAACTCTTATTGCATATAAAAAACACCAATACCGTTTTGAGTAGTTGTTTATCTCATTCAAACGGTTTTGTGGGTGCGGCGCTCAATATTGAGCGGGTCGAGTTTGGATTTGATATAGAGAAGGTAAGCTTAAAACGCCCGTTTGAAAAACTGGCTAAGCATTTTTATCATCAACAAGAGGTCGACTTAATTACCCAAACCGAGCAATGTGCTGCCCAGCGTTTTTTTAGGATTTGGACCTTAAAAGAAGCACTAGCCAAAGCGACTAGCCGACCTATTGCTCAGCTGCTCAGTCCACATGTTTTCACCGAGCTCGCAACGGCTAATTTAAATGCTAAAAGCACGGTATTTGAAGGCTTTGACATATCTATCGTCAATAAAAAAAGCACTGACTGGCAGTGCTTTTATATCACTGACTTACAGCAATTAAGCAGCGCTTTCGAGCTCAAGTAAACGGCTATGAATAGCTTGAACAACTAAATCTGATTCAGCTTGTTCAACTAAAAAGCATAAATTGTGTTTGCTCGCACCGTGACAAATTAAACGAATGTTAAAATCGCTAAGCACATTCATTAAGTTTACTTCTTGTTGACGCAGCTGAATTTCAGAGCCAATGAGCGCCACCAGCGTTAGGTTATTTTCAACCGATACATGGCAAAATTCAGCAAGTTTATCTAAACAATCTTGATCAAGCTCAGGGCGAGACGCATTCGGTGCATTATCTAGCGTAATTGCCACACTGATTTCAGAGGTTGTCACTAAATCAACTGAGATATTAAACTCACTCAATATAGTAAATACGCGCGCTAAGAAACCACTGGCTAAAAGCATTTCAGGACTTTTTAGGGTTAACAAAATTTGGTTTTTACGTTGCGTAACAGCACGAATACCTGGCACTTGAGATTTTTCACGTTCGATCCACGTACCACCACGCTCAGGCTCTCGGCTTGAACCTACAAACACACTAATGTGGCTTCTACTGGCTGGTAAAATTGTTGCTGGGTGCAATACCTTTGCGCCAAAGGTGGCCATTTCTGCTGCTTCATCAAAGCTTAAACGGGCAATAGGTGTGGCTTTTACGCACAAACGCGGATCGGTGCTAAAAATACCCACAACGTCTGTCCAAATGTGTACACTTTTTGCGTTGACAGCCTCTGCTAGTAATGCCGCGCTGTAATCTGAACCACCACGGCCAAGGGTAGTTGTTTGCCCATGGACATCACTACCAATAAAACCTTGGGTAACGACAACATGTTCTTTTAGTAATGGAATTAAATGCGCTTTTGCCGCCATTGCAGTCGCTTCTACATCTGGCGTTGCTTTTGAGAACTGGCTATCAGTTTTTAATACTTGGCGTACATCAAAACGCACCGCATCTAAACCATTTAGGCGTAATACTTGGGTAAATAAATACGACGATAAACGCTCACCAAAGCTTAATAATTCATCATGTTGTTGCTTAGATTTAAGTGTTTCGCTGGCAAGCGATTTAAACGCTTTAATTGTTTCATCAAAACCATGGGCTAAATCAGCATCAAGCGACAGTTCATTTAAAATGGCGTCTTGAATAGCAATCACACCATTAATGTGTTCGCTGCGCTCTGGTACAGTTAAGTCTTTTTGGCATAAAGCAACGAGGTGGTTTGTTACACCGGCGCTGGCACTCACAGCTACAACGCGCACTGTGTTATCAGCTACAATAATTTCGCTACAACGGCTCATTGCGTCAAAATTAGCTACGCTTGTACCACCAAATTTAGCGACAACGTAATCTGATTTTGCATTGCTTAATTGTTGCGTGTTATTTGTAACTACTTGGGTATTCATGTCGTCTCCTGTTGTGGCATTAACCACGATAATACAAGAAGAACTTGGCAAGGGGGTGCTTGATAAGAAAAGTCCACTGCCAGAAGCTCTCCACCTAAATTGGTGACAGTTTTGAGGATTCAGCCCCATAAACCGAAAAACCACTGTGACGTCAGTTGTTCTTCTCGGCGAGTATTTCCCTCCTTAATGATCAAAAGCAAACGTCGCTTCACATTAAGTACCTAAATATCGCACCTCTTCTGAATGTTAGATTAACTACTTTAAATTAGTGGCTAAAATAACAAAGCCCGCTATAAAGCGGGCTTTGAAAGTTATCGTTTAGACGTCTAGCTGTCAAGTTGTTTTATTAAATCTCGTACGATTAAATAAAACTCCCGGCAACATAAGAGCCAACATAACCTACCGTATAAGCAATTAATAAATAAACCGACATACGTAAATAGCTCATAAAGGTCAGCGCTTTTACTTTACTCATGGCAATAATACCCGCGGCCGAACCTATAATAAGCATAGACCCACCCACACCCGTGGCATAGGTAAACGACAGCCACTGCTGCGGGCTCATTATGATATCGGCTTTTAACAATGCAGCTGTTAGCGGCACGTTATCAACCGCAGCTGATAGAATACCCATGAGGTAATTTGCATATTGCGCAGGCATTAGCTCATATAAGTTAGTGAACTTACTAAGCATACCCACTTCTTTTAATGCACCAACGAGTAACAGCACACCAACAAAAAATAGCAAAGTGTCGTATTCTATTTCGCGAATGTAATCGATGATTTTTTTGTTTACGTCTTTTTTGCGCATTAAAAACTGTGCAGTTAAAAACATCAGTGACAAACCAAACAAAAAGGTCAACAACGGCGGTACATGGTAAAGTACACTAAGCATTAATGTAGCCATAATGGTTGATAAGAAAATAACCGCGATAGTGATATCGGTTTTTTCAATGCGACGCTCTTCTTGTTTGGTAAACTCAACAGCACCATTTAAGCCAAACGACAGCATAATTGCCAACAGTGCAACACTTGAAAGTGCTGGCACAATAAGCAATAGCAAGTTTGCTATGCTGACTTTACCATCGAGGAAAATCATCAAGGTAGTTACATCACCGGTTATGAGTGACACCCCACCAGAGTTCACACTAAAAACGATTAGCGTAGCGTATTTAATGAGCTTTTTCGGATCGAGTTTTAACGACATCACGACTGCAAGTGAGATAAGCGTAGCGGTAATGTTGTCTGATATCGACGAAAATAAGAAGGAAAAGCCACCAATTAAAAACATCAGCTTACGTTCGCTAATGGCACTTGGCATCACTCTGTGCACAATATTTTGGATAAAACCTTTGGAGTTCAAATAGGCAACAAAAGTCATTGCAGCCATTAAAAACAACCATAGTGTGGCAATCTCTAAAATATTGTGATCAAGTTGATGTTGTATATTTTCGGGGCTTTGCCCGTTAAGCGGCGAGATAAATAAGATAATCCAGCATAAAGTGCCAAAGAAAAGCGTAGTTTTGGCCTTGTTTACATGGATAATATCCTCTATAACGATGAGCACAAATGCCAGCGTTATCAGGGTTAGGATAATTGACGTTACCATGGTATTTGAACAACCTTTAGAAAAATGTAAAAATTGCATTCTTGATGTCACTTATGTGACACGGCGCGCAGTCTAGCACCAAAGGCTTTGTAAAACTATTGCCAATTACCTATTTTATTACTAATCGCTGATACAGCCTAAAAAGAGATTTACTGGAGCGTTATGATCCCAGCTAAAAAGTTACTAAATACCCTAACCGAGCACTGGGGAATGCTAGAACTATTATTTAAACGATTTAAAATGGCTGATTTTAGCTTAAAAGACGTACAAAATGCGATCAAACAAAAACAACCAACTTGGTCAAACGAGCGTATTTACAAAGAAACCAACCGACTTTTAAATCAAGATATTATTATTCCATTAGCAAAATCGTCTCAGCTTGAGATTAACCGTGCTATTGCTGATTTTGCAACCTTTTTATTGCAAGAAGAACATTTGGGGCTTGCGCAAGAAATCAGTGTTTTAGTTGAAGATTTAGCACGCTTAGGCAACCGCTTAGCCAATGCTGGTGAAATTGAAGACTACGATGAATTACGCCGCTTTAGTCGCATTATGGATGACCGGGTACGTAAAATAATGAAGCTGTTTGCTCATAACGAAAACGCGATTTTAAATATTGTGGAGCAAGCAAAAGCCAATAACGCGGTGCAATCGTTGCAAAAACGCTACAAAGCAGTCATTGAAGCCTTTGACGAATACATCGAACCCATGCTCGAAATGGTTGATATTCGTGGTGACTTTCATGCTTGCTTTAGCACTATTGAAGAACAGATAAGTACGCAAATAGTGCATATAGAGCGCTCCGGTAAAGCGTATCAAGATAAACGTATGCTTGAACAATTGCGTACGCGTATTTTGGAAATGCACCTTGTTGGACGCGAGAGCTTACGTAAAAGTGCCGATATGCTTATGCCTCTGCGCGAAGAGCTGCGTCGTAATAATATGATCACCCGCCAAGCAGCGAAAGTACTTGGTTTGATTCGTAAAAATGGCGTAGACAACATGCTAAGCAGTGTGCAACCGCATTTTGTATCAGATGCTCAGCGCTTTTCACTGGGTCAACAACGCCACATGGTGGCTTATATGGCTGGCTTAGTGGAATTTGAACACAGTGAATATGAATTGCCTGACCAACAAGATGTGCCAGCATATGTGACACCGAATATTCCAGATTATAACAATGTTAAAACCAGCTTTAAAAAGCGTTTTAATGCTAAACGTAAAAAGCCAGAGCCTCTATTAACTTTTCTTGGAGAAAGTTACCCAGAACTCGAAGCCGACGAAATGCTGTTTTTATATCAAAAACTCGTTAGCGATACTGATATTGAAATCAGTCAAAGCGATGAAAAAATGCGGGTTAAAATCGCCGGACAACACTTTTCACTCTTTCCATTTAATACAAAGCCTGTTGATCCCAAGCATAACCAAACAGGGAATGAGTAACCTCTATGACACAAATTAATTTACATGAATTAACCCACCTACAAGCCATCAATAAAAAACTGGTAACGGGTTATCACATTAGTGAACAAGACACCTTAATGTGGCAAGAGCTTGATCAACACATTGAGCAATACAGCGCGCTATTTAGTTCACTCGGCCATGACTTACAACACGATAGCCGCGGCTTTTATTATTTTGCCAGCGACGAAAGCACGCCAAACATGGGCAAAATCTCCCGTGCCATTGCACTCACTGTTTACATATTAATTGAACACTACGCTAATACGGGTAAAGACCCGATGCGTGCACTATTTGATGAAGTAAACGATTTAGAGTTGATGCAAACCTTAGTGCAAATGAACAAACACTTGTTTGATCAGCTCGAGATTTTTTCAGGCTCAGATTTACGTAAAGATGTGTACTTACGTATGATTCGCTTAGGCCTTGCCCGTGAAGTTGAAGGCGGTTTTATGCTACAAGCCCCAATTTACCGCTACATCGATGCATTAATGGAAGTAAATGAAGAAACCTATATTGGAGAGGACGAATAATGAAAAACCTATACGGCCTCAGTAAGCTGGCATTATTAAACACCGCCGGTTATGCCAAATGTGTGATCCCGCTTGATAAAAGTAGCTCTATTTGCGCGCCAAATAATACCGGTAAAAGTTCGGTTATTAATGCTCTGCAGTTTCCACTTATCAATGATTTACGCCTTACCGAATGGGACGGTCATGATCTAGATGAAACCCGTAAGTTTTATTTCTCATCAGATCAATCTTACATTTTACTAGAAGCAAACTTACCGCAAGGCCCTGTGGTCATCGGTGTTGCGGGTCTTGGGAAAATTGCCGGTTACGCCCATCAGTTTTTTTGTTATCAAGGCAAACTGGAGCTTGAGCAATACACTCAGGGCAAAACCATTATTAAGTTCACCAAGCTGTTTAATCACTTAAAAGAGCAAGGCTTTAACCCGATTGAACTCAAAGCCCAAGAGCTAAACGCTTTACTAACAGGCGGCGCAACGCCGTTTGATGGCGACATTAATTTAAAAATGATCCCGCTTAATAATGTGCAAGATTCGGCGATTTATAAAGAAATATTCCGCCGGATCTTAAACTTACACAAGCTTGGCGCTGCCGATGTTAAACGTTTTATGCTGCGGGTGTTTGAGCGTCATATGTCTAACTCAAAAGTCGACTTTTATGAAGTATGGCGCCGCTCATTTGATAAAGTAAATCGCGCTAAACGTGAATTAAAAGCCCTTGAGTCAATGCAAGAGCCAATCAGCGCCCTTGAGTCAATGCTTGAAAATCAAACCGTTCTCAAAGGAAAATTGGCCGCTTACGCCCCTAAAATTGACCAAGCGCTAATAGACTTTGATACGTACCAAGAGGCGCAACTTAGCGAGCTTACTGTTGCCCTTGAGGACATTGAGCACGAAAAACATGAGTTTGAACAAAAGCAGCAACTCTACGTTCAGCAATCAAGAGATATTGAGCGTAAACAAACCCAGATTGAACAATGGTTTTTAGACTTTAATGCACTAAAAGCAGAGTTTGAACTGGTTAATATGGCAACGCTAAAAGTGAGCCTTAGTCAGTTAAAACAAGATTATGAGTCACTGTCGCATTCAATAAATAGTGCCCAAGGGCAAAGTTTACATACGCTTGATTACCGTATCAGCGAAACTCAAAAGCAAATTAAAAGTTTAAAACTGCAACTTAAAAACCTTGAATTTAATTTGTTCACCCGAATGCGTGAGGATTTATCGCTCAAAGAAGTGGAAGAAATTTCACGTATATTAAATCCTGATATTCTCTCGTTTGCGACCACCAGCAGTGGCGATATTGATATTAGCGATGAAGATGCCTTTGGAGAGTTTTTAACGCAGTTATCTGATAACGTAAAAGGCGGCGTACTTACCCTACCCGGCGCGACCATTAAATTGAAAAAGCTCTCTGTTGTGCAAATGCAAACAGGTGAAAATAAAGAGCAACTTACAGCGCAGCTAAGCGCCCTTGAAAATTCATTAAAAGAATTTAAACAGCAGCGCGAAGTAGCTGCAAATGTGGCTGATAAACAAAAAGAAAAAGATGCCCTATACGATGAGCTAATGAGCTGCGAAAGTGCACTAAAACGCTTTGAGCAATATGAGGTGATGTTGCAGTCAATTGACGCTCAAGCCATGCTAAAAGAGCAGTTAGTCGCCGAGCGCGATCAGGTTGATGACTATTTGCAAGATATTCAAAAAAATAGCGGTTCAATTGCGGATAGACGCTCAATTATTAAATCTAAAAAGGAGCTGATATCACGCCAAGCTGATCGCCTGCGCCAAGTTAAATCTGAGCGAATCGACCATACCCTTGATTTATACAGTGGTAAAGTCACCCCTTATATGATTGATATTCAAATCGACTTTGATAATTTGAGCGATTTAGTGCATCACTTTAATAAAGACTGCCAAGAGCTACGTAATTTTGATATCAACGTACGTAATACCTATTTGCATATTTATAATGCAGGTATTACTAAATTTGATAATGAAAACGATGAGTTTACTAAATACCAAAAACTGATCAGTGCATTTCATAATATTGATAACGAACGTGATGCAGTTGAGCGCCAAGCTCGTGTTGCACTGACCGAAGTTGCGGCAACCATTAAAGGCCTGCGTGAAGACTTAGACCGCTTGCGCCGTGAAATGAATAGCTTTAATAAAGGTATAAGTCAGCACCGTATTTCAAACCTACAAGCGTTTAAAATTAACGTAATACCGCGCAAAATGTTGGTTGATAGTATTGATACCATTATCAGTACTTCCAATCAGTTTGAGCAAGGCGACACGCTTGATTTACTAAGCCAAGAACCTTACAGCGAAAGCGCAGTGAACGAGGCAAAAGATCACTTGATTCAACTGGCTTCTGATAAAGCAGGTTTAACCCTAACCGACTTATTTGATATTCGCTTTGAAGTGGTCAATCGCGCAGGTGAGACTGAACACTTTGATAAAATTGATTCAGCAGGCTCAAATGGTACTCGTATAACCATTAAACTGTTATGCGGCATGCTGTTTATCCGTTACCTACTAAGCGACCAAGAACAAAACCTATACCGTATACCTATTTATATCGATGAAGCGGCCGATATTGACCCACAAAACCAAAAGGCAATTATTGAAACCGCCTTAAGTTTTGGCTTCGTGCCAATTTTTGCTTCAGTTAAACCACAAGTAAGCTGTGACTACATAGTGCCTATTCGCTCAGTAAAAGATGGTGCGCAAAACTGGGTAGACGAAAAAGATTGGATAGAAGTGGAGCATGAATAAGACCAGAGCGACGTTTCTATAAATTAATATATCATTCAGTCAAGGACGACTAAACTGATTAGTACGTATTGTTTACACAAATTACAGGCAAAAAATAACATTTCCTTGAATTCATTCTATGTTATGTTATCCAACGAATAGTCATTAAATTTGCCAAGGAGCAAACTCCATGAAAAATATATTAATTGCAGCTGCTGTATTACTACTTGCAGCCTGTGCAAAAACCCCTGATATTGATTACGACAAATCTGTGGACTTTGGTAACTACAAAACGTTTGCTTGGTTTCCACAAGCGACTTTGGCTAACGCGGATAATTATCAAATCAGCCCATTGATGGAAAAACGTGTGCGTGAAGCGGTAAATACACAATTACAAGCACACGGTATGACACCTGCCGACGAAGCCTCAGCAGATGTATTAATTAACTATCATGCCTCTGTTGATACTAAAGTTGATGTTGATACATTTAAGGTAGGCTATGGCGCACGTTGGAATTACTGGGGTATGGGTTATAACACACAAACAACAACCCATGAATATGATGTAGGTACTTTAGTTATTGATGTTGTTGATCGTGCCTCTAATCAGCTTGTTTGGCGCGGTGCTCGTGAAGGTCGCTTACAGAAAAAACAAACGCCTGAACAGCGTAACAAAGCTGTTCAACAAGCTGTTGCGACTATTCTAAGTGGTTTTCCACCAGAAAAGCTTGCACAATAAACTGCTATAATTAATTTTTAAAAAGCTCACTTTTTAGTGAGCTTTTTTGTATCTGAACAAATTTAATCCATTTTATACTTATACAAAAGATCATGCGGTATATGGCAGTAATCATCGGGGAAGTTAGTTAAGCGGTCTTGATGCTCGGGATCGCTTGCAACGTAGTTTATTAATGGTTGCACTTCTACTACGACTTTAACGGCATCATCACGTTGGTTGATATAATCTCGGGCTATAGTTAGGTGTGTTTGCTGTTTACTATAAATAGCTGTGCGGTACTTCGGACCAATATCATCGCCTTGCTTGTTTATACTGTAAGGGTCGATAATTTCAAAAAAGTATTCTATTAAACTGTTGAGCTCAACTTTAGCGGCATCAAAAACCACTCTCACACATTCAGCATAGCCGTCATATTCATCAGTTGTATTATTACTAGTGCCATTCGCACGACCAGCTTCTGTACCCACGACACCAGGTAAATGCTTAATAAACTCTTGTACGCCCCATAAGCAGCCGCCAGCAAA
The DNA here is from genome assembly GCF_030408095.1 of Pseudoalteromonas sp. APC 3893. Classification (NCBI taxonomy): domain Bacteria; kingdom Pseudomonadati; phylum Pseudomonadota; class Gammaproteobacteria; order Alteromonadales; family Pseudoalteromonadaceae; genus Pseudoalteromonas; species Pseudoalteromonas sp. APC 3893. Next base: position 493,700 of record NZ_JASDCD010000001.1, on the reverse strand, counting down.
ATAAACGGTTTCTAAATTGGTGTTATGTAATGTGTTCATATATTAAACCTATGTGATAGACATGAATGATTATCAAATGCAATTTTCTCTCATTAAGATACAATAGCGCTCTATTTAAAATGCGTACTAACAACGTAATAAATATGATAACAACAAATAATCACACCACTATAATTAAAAGCGCAAAGAGATTTTAACGTGATCAAAACTGTACACCTAGCAATACCAGCCATCTTATGTAATTTTTCAGCACTCACTCTGGCCTCAGATAATACCGATGATATTGAACAAATAACAGTGCACTCCTCTGCCACTGCAAATCAACTCCCAGTGGGTACATTTGATGCACCAGTGTCAAACTTAGAATATGACCCACGTGTTGATTTACAATCACGTAATATGGCAGAAGCACAAGCCGATGTCACAATACGTGGCGGTATTTTTGAAAATACTGGTTTTAGTGTTGGTAGCGTCACTTTATTCGATCCACAATCGGGGCACTACTTTGCTGAAATCCCTATTGCCCCACAAATGCTCAGTGGTGCTAAAATTTTTACTGGGGTTGATAATGCGTTTAATGGCATGAATAGCTCAGTAGGAACGGTTGCTTTTGGGTGGACACCAATCAACACCGGCGGCAGTGCCTCTTTAGGCGTTGGTAATAACGACTTTAATCTACAAAGTGTCAATGCTGGCATTAGTACTCCTCTTGAAGGGATGAACGATTGGCAGTTAGGCTTTCAAGGTGAATATTCGCACTCACAAAGTGACGGAACAATAGAGTATGGCGATCATGACTTTAGTCGCGCCTCAGGACGAGTACAATTAACTGGCCCGCAATCACAAACTGATATTTTTTATGGCTCACAGCAAAAGTTTTTTGGCTGGCCAAATATGTACACCCCTTTTGGTGTAAATGAAACCGAAGACTTAGACACTGAACTGTTTTTGGTTAATCATCAGCAAAACTATGCCGCTGATAGTTCATTTGAAATATCTGCTTATTATCGTAAGAATAACGATCATTATATATATACTCGTGAAAACCCTAGCGCCTTTGAAGCTTTTCATGAAACCGAAGTTAAATCGATTGGTTTTTCAGGACGTCATGCTCAAAATAAATCCTTTGCTTTAAACTACTCGGCTCAATTTATTGAAGACTCAATAGAATCAACCACCCTTGAAAATAACTTTACCTCGCGTAATTATTATAAACTCAGTGTGTTACCTGAATATCAAACAGCTATTGCGAACAATCAGTTACTGACCGTTCGTTTAGGTGCTACCTATGATGATACCAATAGAGATGACTCTGAGCTTTCGTTAATGGGTGATATAAACTGGAACACAGTAAATACTGATGGAACAGAACGCACTGTTTATTTATCGTTTGCGCAAGCAAGCCAAGTGGCAGGTTACACGGCGATTGGCGGCAGTGAGTCAGGTGGGTTATTTAGAAGTAACTATAATTTAGAACGCGAAACCACACAAAATCTAGAGCTCGGTTTGTTACTTGAACAGCAAACTTGGCAATTAAATTCTGCCTTGTTCTATCGACAAGATGACAACTTAACAGACTGGACTTACAGCTTTGACTCTGTGTATGCCCGTGCTGCAAACCCAGTAGATATTGATACGTCTGGCATCGAAATTTTAGCAACTAAACAATTCGATACTGTTGAATTAATAACAAGTTATACTTACCTGCATAAATCAGAAACATATGGCGCAGAAGAAATTGATGCCAGTTTTTATGCACTTAACTTTCCTGATCATCGTATAACACTCGGTGCAGTGTGGACGCCTACTGACATGTTAGAGTTTCGTGTTGATAATGAATGGCGTAAGCAGCATGAAAATGCATTACGCAGTGGCGATGACTCAGCGCTTTTTACCCACTTAACCTTAAAAGTCACACCGACAGGGTTTGATAACTTATTTATAACACTTGCTGCTGATAATTTATGGGGTGAATCGTTTGAAGAAATCCCTGGTACACCAGGTCGCGGTGAACAATATACTTTAAGTGCGACTTATAGTTGGTAAGATAAAAAATATATGTCAAAAACCGCGTTAAAAACGCGGTTTTTTTATAACCAAATAGCAGTAAAAACCTAGGTCATTTGCTCTAATTCAGTTATTAATTGTAACGCTTGGGCATTAGTCGTACCGCACACGTCAATAGCCGCACTAAAATCACTACATACTTTTGGGCGACTTTCATCACCAAACAATTTACATAAGTTATTGTTATCTAACTGAATGCAACGCTCACCGGCTTTTTTACCCTGAGGCATGCCAGGGATTGGAGAGCTAATACTCGGTGCTATACAACACGCTCCGCAGCCTAGCCTACACGCCATTGGTTGTGTATTCATTTTCACCCCTTAATTACCTATTACTGACACTTTGTTACTTATGTAATGCTTTGTTACATCTTCATACGACTTGTAAATACTTTATTCATTATGCTTACCCTGTCACCCAATTATGAGGAAAGCCCTGTGGCTACTAAAAAACAAATAATTCTACCTATTGCCGTACTGGTTGGCGGCATCGCCTTGGCAGCTGGTTTCTCATCAATGAAGCAGCCACCAGAAGAAAAACCAGAACAAGATACTCGCCCTTTAGTCTCAGCTGATGTAGTTCACCTTGATGCCATCAACCTTGATGTAAAATCGTATGGTGTAGTTAAAGCAAAAGACCATACACAGTTAGTTGCTCAGGTTGCAGGACAAGTCGTGTATGTCTCTGAGCAATTTGTTCAAGGTGGATTTGTTAAGCAAGGCGACATTCTAGCACGAATTGACCCAAATGATTATGAAGCTGCACTCATTGAAGCGCAAGCAGGCTTAGCGCAGGCAAGTTCAGCGCTTGAAATTGAACGAGCGCAAGCTCATGTTGCACAAGCTGAGTGGGATCGTATTAAAGATGACTCAAACGAAGTGATCCCTTCTAATCTCTATTTACGCAAACCGCAGCTGGCTGAAAAGCTGGCTCGTTATCGCGCAGCACAAGCAAGTGAAAAACGCGCCAGCCGTAATTTAGAACGCACCTATATTAAAGCCCCGTATGATGCCATTATTTCAGCGCGGGATATTAGCCTTGGCAGTGTAGTCAGCCTTGGTAGTAAATTTGGTGAACTAAGCTCAACATCTATTGCTGAAATCCGTTTACCTGTTGCCGACAAAGAGCTGCAGTACTTAACAAATGGCGGGATCGGTGCAACAGTAACGGTTAATGCCGAATTTGCAGGTAAGCCTACCACTTGGCAGGCTAGCGTTGTGCGCAGTGAAGGGGTGATTGATCAAACAAGCCGCATGAGCTATTTAGTCGCGCAAGTTAAAACACCGTATGCCAGCAAACAACCGCTTCGCTTTGGCTCGTATATAAATGCCACCATCTCAGGGCGCTCATTAGATAATGCTATTGTTGTACCACATCATTTAGTAAAAAATAATAAAATTGCAATACTCAACGATGACCTAACGCTTTCATTCAAAACGCTCAATATTGTGCGTGAACAAAACGGTATGATAATAGCCGATGCTGGTCTAAATGAAGGTCAGCAATTAATTACCTCAGCACTGGAATTTCCAACTGAAGGCATGCAACTGAAACTTAACGATAGTCCTGCTCCTTCAGGCGTAACGCAGCTTGCGTTGAAAGAGGAGTAAGCCATATGACCATTCATAGTGAAAAAGGGCTGATAGCCTGGTTTGCCCGCAACCCTGTTGCAGCCAATTTAATGATGATTTTTATCTTAGTTGGCGGCATCTTAACTGCGTTTTCAATTCGCAAACAGATGTTTCCACAATTTGAAAACAACTGGATCAGTGTACAAGCTGTCTACCCGGGGGCAGCGCCACAAGAAGTTGAAGAAGGTATCACAATCAAGGTCGAAGAAGCGATTGAAGGGCTCGAAGGCTTAAAGCGTAAAATTACCTATTCTAATCGTGGCTATTCTCAAGCATGGATTGAAATAGACGAAAAATACGATACTAAAGAAGTACTCGACGAAATTAAAATGCAGGTTGATTCAATCAATACTTTTCCTGCAGACATGGAACGCCCTATTGTTCGCCATGACAAATTTGAACAAGAAGTCATGATACTCGCGCTGTATGGTGATATGAGTAACTACCAGCTAAAAGAGCTTGGCAATAACATTAAAGACGAGCTACAAGCGTTACCGCAAATAAACCTTGTTGAATTTAATGGTGGTTTAAATTACGAAATTGGTATTGAAGTCAGCCCAGATAAACTACGAGAATACGGACTAACTTTTAGAGATATCTCAAATGCTGTGCGTGCCTTTTCGGCGAATATGTCAGCAGGACAAATCCGTTCTGACAATGGCTATATTTCTATGCGTGTAGAAAAACAAGCCTATCGCGGCAACGAGTTTGAAAAACTCCCATTAATACTTCTCCCTGATGGCGCCCAGATCTTTTTAGGAGATGTTGCAACAATTAATGATGCCTTTGAAGAAGGCTTACAATATTCAAAATATAACGGTAAAAATTCCCTCTCCTTTGAAGTTAATGCATCAAAAGATCAAGACATCACAAAAGTAGCTAAAGTATTAAAGCAGTACCTAGCCGATAAAAAAGATCAGCTGCCTGCTGGTGTAAAACTCTCACCTATTGTTGATTTAACCTACTACCTTGAAGGTCGCTTAGATATGATGATCGACAACATGGTGTGGGGTGGCATTTTAGTGATGGTTGTATTGGCACTATTTTTACCACTTAGATTAGCATTTTGGGTAATGATGGGCTTACCTGTATCCTTCCTAGGTGCTTTTTTAATGATGCCAATGGGCTTTTTAGATGTCACGATCAATTTGGCATCACTGTTTGCATTTATTTTAGTACTAGGAATAGTGGTAGATGATGCCATTGTTGTTGGTGAGTCAGCTAGCGCTGAAATTGAAAAACACGGCCACTCACTCGATAACGTTGTACGCGGCGTAAAGCGTGTCGCTATGCCGGCCACTTTTGGTGTATTAACAACGATTGCCGCGTTTTTACCACAAACCTTAACAACAGGTCCTGGCGCTGCATTTTCTAAAGCCATCGGTGGTGTAATTATTTTATGCTTAATTTTCTCTTTGATTGAATCAAAGTTAATCCTCCCAGCTCACTTAGCAGCAATGAAAGATCGTAAACCTAATCCTAAAAATCCATTACATCGCTTACGTAAGGTGATGGATGGTGGCTTAAAACGGTTTGTCGATAACTATTACACGCCGTTTATTGCACGTTGTATTCACTATCGTTATACCGTCATCATTGGTTTTGTGTGTGTGCTTATTGTTAGTGGCGGTATGTTTGCCGGTGGCTTAGTTAAATTTGTAGCCAACCCGAAAATCCCTCATGATTTCCCACGAATTTCAGTAGAAATGAACTTAGCCTCTTCTGAGCAAGCAACATTAGAAACTGCTAAAAAAATAGAAGACGTCATCTTAAAAGTTGATCAGCAACTGAAAGAGCAATATGGTACAGCGATGGTACGTGATTTATCAGTAAGCCTTCGCGGTCGTACTAATGCCAGTTTGATGGCTGTGCTTATTGAGCCTGATTTACGCCCTATTGATACCTTTGCACTAAGCGCACTTTGGCGCGAGCAGATGCCACCTCTTCCCGGTGTTAAAACACTCACAATAGAAGACAGCATTATGAATGGCGGCCGTGACGACGGTGATATTAGCTTCCGCCTTGAAGGTAAAGATGCAAAGCAACTTAAAGCAGTAGCAGCTCAGCTAAAACAGAAGTTAAACAGCATGGAAGGTGTTGGTGATGTGAATGACTCAATGCAAAGTGCTACTGACGAAGTTCAGCTTGACTTAAAACCACTGGCTTACAGCATGGGCTTAACCCTTGCTGATGTAGCATCACAAGTAAGCTTTAGTTACTACGGCTTGGAAGCACAACGCATATTGCGTGATGGCGAAGAAGTCAAAGTGATGATCCGCTACCCACAAGAAGCACGTAATTCAATTAGCGATATACAAAGCGTACGTATCATTACACCGAGTGATGTTGAGGTTCCGCTTACAGAAGTCGCAACTGTTAGCCTAGTAGATGGTGTTAACCGGATACGCCGGGAGAATTCAAAACGTACGGTCAACGTATGGGCTGCGGTTAATACGGATAAAGTAGAACCGTTCGCGATTGCACAAGAAATTCGTGATGAGTACTTACCTGCCTTACTGAAAAACTACCCTGGCGTACAAAGTAGTGTTGCAGGGCGTATTCAGGAGGAAATGGACAGTGTTGCAGAGCAAATGCGTGATTTTGCTCTGTCTATGATGATTATATTTGCATTATTAGCAATACCGCTGCGCTCATATTCACAACCTTTTATTATTATGTCTGTGATCCCATTTGGTGTCATTGGTGCCATGTTCGGTCACATGATTTTAGGTATGACCATGAGTGGCCTATCAATTTTTGGCATTATCGCTGTTGCAGGTGTTGTGGTGAATGATTCACTTGTTATGGTTGATTTTGTTAATAAAGCACGCGCAGAAGGCGTCGCAATAAAAGACGCCGTTATGCAAGCGGGTGCACGCCGTTTTAGAGCAATCTTACTCACCTCTATTACTACCTTTATTGGCGTACTGCCTATTATTATGGAAACTAGCTTACAAGCCAAAATTGTTATCCCAATGGCGGTATCACTGGCCTTTGGTGTGCTATTTGCCACTGTTATCACGTTAATTTTAATTCCATGTCAATATGTTGCACTAGAAGATATGAAGCGAGTGATACGTAAATTACGTGGTAAAGAAGCACTGATAGATGGTGCGCCAATTAATAACCAGGAAGATACGAAAGTCAGTCATTCAGCGTTATAAAATTTGTTATCCCAACCATCAAGCCCGGGCTGTTTACAACTCGGGTTTTTTATTGCAAAAAATAAAAAACAAACAAACTGAACACATAAGTGCAACACGAAATGAGTTTACTTTTCATACTAACCACGCTAAAAATTGATTTTAAAGCAAACAATAATAATTAAGGGAAATTATGAGTCACAAAACTAAAATCTGGCTAACTCAGTTATTAGCTATGAGTTTATTTTTTATATCTACAATAAGCTTAGCCGCTAATAAAGCCACAGAAATTGACTCTTTCATACAAGGCTTTCATGAGTTAAAACAATTCAATGGTAACGTGTTAGTGGCTAAACACGGCGAAGTTATTTTCGAAAAAAGCTATGGTTACGCAAACTTTGAATGGGATATTAAAAATACATCACAGACCAAGTTTCGAATAGGCTCGATTACAAAGCAATTCACAGCCCTACTCATTCTGCAATTGGTTCAACAAAACAAAATACAGCTCGATGCACCATTAAGCACTTACCTACCCGACTACCGTAAAGATATTGGCGATAAAATTACCATACGCCAAATCCTTAACCATACTTCAGGCCTAAGTAATTATACTCATGCAAAAGCATTTAGAGATGATTACAGTCGTAACCCTTACAGCGTTGATGAGTTTATAACGCTGTTATGCAGTGATGATTTATTATTTGAGCCCGGTACACAATTTCGCTACAGCAATTCAGGCTATTTTATTTTAGGTGCCGTGATTGAAAAGGTCACTCAACAAGCATACCAAGACGTACTACAGCAGAACATTTTTACCCCGCTGAATATGCATAACACCGGTTATGATTCTCATGAAAAGCTGCTCAAGCAACGTGCATCTGGTTATAACAATAACTTAGACGGTTACACTAATGCCGATTATTTAGATATGTCTATTCCCTATGCTGCAGGCTCACTCTACTCAACCGCACGTGATTTAGTTAAGTGGGATCAAGCACTTTATGCAAATAAGCTAATAAATAAAGAGCTAAAAAAACAAATGTATGCAATTTCTAAACAACGTAATTACGCACTTGGCTGGGAAGTTAATCAACTCGATGCTGATAAATATGGCAAACCACTAACACAAGTACAACATGGCGGTGGTATCGAGGGGTTTAATGCCTTTATTAGTCGTATAGTGGAGGATCAACTACTCATCGTGATTTTAAATAACACCGGCGGAGCTCCGCTCACACCTATGACGAAAGGCCTAACCAATATTGTTTATGGTAAATCTTACGAGGTAGCAACCGAAAATGTTGATAGCATGCTGTTTCAGGCAATAAAAAGTGGTGGCATTAGTGAGTTAAATAAGAAATACGCAGAATTGGTCTCTAGTGGTGATACTCCTCGCGAGCGCTCAATTAATTATTTTGGCTATGAACTACTCGAAATGAAGATGATTAAAGAAGCCATTGCTGTATTTCAACTCAATGTGCAAACAAATCCAGACTCTGCGAATGCCCACGACAGTTTAGCGGAAGCATATTTAGCTGATGGTAACATTGCAAAGTCACTTGAGTTTTATCAACAAACTTTAAAGCTCGACCCTACGAGTGACAATGCATCTCAAGCAATTAAAACACTCAGCAGCAAACTTTAAATCAACATGCACTTGGCTGAAAAAACATCACTCAAGTGCACTTTTTGCTAAAACACCTTTATCAACTAACTGTTGCAACAAACGAGTAGCTTTTTCTCTGCACGCATCTCTTAGCAATCTCACTGCAGGCGTAATGGATTGGCGGCTTGGGCATATCAGCCAAAGCTCGCCACAGGTGTGTTGATAACCAGGCATCAGCGTGATCACGCGCTCATTTAGCAAATCATCCGCAATGTCTAATGCTGATTTGACTGCGATGCCTTTACCAGCAACACACCAACGTCTTACTAAATCACCATCATTGGATGCGCGCTTGCCCTGCATTTTTACTTTGTATTTAGTATCACCATCAGTAAATTCCCAGACATTATTGATTATATCTTGTAACTGATAAAACAGACCTTGGTGCTGGCTAAGTTCGTCTGGGTGCTGAGGGTTACCATGTTGCTGCACGTATTCTTTGGTCGCGCACAGTAAACGTGGCACATTACAAATTTTAAAGCCATACACGTTTGTGTCACTGGGCGAACCATAGCGCAATGCTATATCCACTGAGTCACGATAAAAGTCTATGTTGCTGTCACTGATATGCGCACGTAAGCTTACCTTAGGGTACTTATCCATTATTTCATCAATCCAAGGGATCACTAAGTTACGCCCTAAATCAGACGATAACGCCACTCTGAGCTCCCCCTCAATTTCATCGTGCTCGCCTTTTAAATTTTGCCGCGCGTTTTCAAGCACTACTAAAGCTTGCTCGCATTGTGGTATATATCGCTCTCCTGCTGCTGACAGTCTAAGGTGGCGTGTTGTTCGTACAAAAAGGTCAACACCTAATGCTGCTTCTACACGTTTGATAGCAGCACTTGCTGTGGCGGTTCGCATATCAAGCTTTGCCGCAGCTAAGGTAATACTTTTGAACTCAGCCACTTTCAATATGAGTTTTAAATCATCTAACTGCATATTATCTATTTTATTTTGATAATGATTCAATAATTATGCTGTTTATCAAAAGCAATGCAAGGGCTATTATGCAATCCATAGTAAAACATTCGTTCTAAAACGCTTAAGGATTAACAATGAATCAGCTAACCGTTGTAGCAAATATTGTAGCCCATCAAGACAAAACTGAATTAGTAAAAAACGCACTATTTAAGTTAATTGACGAAACCAGAAAAGAACCGGGTTGCATTCGTTATGAATTGCATCAAGATGTTGATAATTCAAGCCATTTTATAATGTATGAACAATGGAAAACGACTCAGTTATGGTCAGAACATACACAAACTGAGCATATAAAAGCGTATTCAGCCACAGTAGAAGGCGCAATTGCGCATTTTACTATTAATAAATTGACCCTAATTAAGTAAACAGTTTTAAACAGGAAAGAAAAATGACACACCCTATCATTGCAGATTTAGAAGCACGTTATACTGCTAAAAAATACGACTCATCTAAACGCGTCTCTGAGCAAGACTTGGCGGTACTTATTGAGGCTATGCGTCTTTCACCATCCTCTATCAACTCACAACCTTGGAAGTTTATTGTGATTGAATCTGATGAAGCTAAAGAGCGTATGCACAATACTTTTGCTAATAAGTTCCAATTTAACCAACCCCATATTAAAGCAGCTTCGCATACGATTATATTCGCTTACAACCCACACTACACGCGTGAAGATTATGCAAAAGTGATTGATGCTGATATCGCCAATGGCCGTACACCAGAAGAAAATCGCGAGCAAGCATTTGGCGCTTACGCCTTTGTAGATTTAAATACTGATGAAGCTGGTAATAATGCCACTTGGACCAAAGCACAAACTTATATTGCGCTGGGTAACACTATGCACGCAGCAGCACGTTTAGGTATTGATTCAACGCCAATGGAAGGTGTTGATGCAGAGCTTATCGGTGAAGAGTTTAAACAAGAGCTCGGTGGTTATATTTGCGATGTAGCCTTAGTCATTGGCTACCATGATAACGCTGAAGACTACAACGCTAAACTGCCGAAGTCACGCTTAGCACAAGAGCATATTATCAATATTTTATAAATTCAGAAGGCTCATGGGCAACCATGAGCCTTACTCACCTTATTTTAATGAAGTTGTTACACTCACTTCACTCGCTAAGCCTTTATTAATTTTTGCTGTTAGTGTACAAAATGCGCCATTAACTAAACTCATATTAGGTGCAACATGACCTATATCGGCATCAATGATTACTGGAAAAATACACTTTCCAAGAGCAAACTCAATGGCATCATAATAATCAATACCTTGGTAAGGTGATTTAACTAATGCACTTCGTCCTAGTATAATTCCATTAATGTCAGCGAAAACACCATTCAGCTTCAACGCCATTAAGCTGCGCGCAACCGCACTCGGTGACAACTCTGCATTTTCTAAATAAAGTACCAGCCCCTCTTGAGCAAACTCTTGTTTAAAGCTGTGTAAGTCTAAATAAGGTGTCGCAAGTAATACATTTAGAGTATCTAAACAACCGCCAAAAAGTCGCCCTGTTAATTCTATCTCACGTTTATCTTTGTAATTTAAACATCGCCATTGGCTAGGCTCTGTTAAATCAAACAATGTATCAGGTTCGTTTGCGTAATCAATCGCCTTGCTTTGGTAAAACTTAGCGGGCTCTTGAATAAACTGCTCCCCTTTAGTAAGGGTCAAAACATCAAATACTTGCAAGCATGCACTATCACTTTCGTCTGGGTGAAGCTGCATTAAATTTGCGGTGTGTAAAGTTGCCCAGCCACAACGTGCTGTTAGTACACACATAAAAGTGCTGATATCTGAAAAACCAACAACCCATTTAGGGCGACACTTTTTAAGTGCACTAAAGTCAATATATTGCAGTATTTCCATCGCTAACTCACCACCCCAAGGTGGCATAACTGCAGCGATAGTATCATCCTTTAAAAATGCCATTAACTCATCTGCGCGGTCTTTGGCTGAATTGAGCTCTCTGAGGCACTGCCCTTCAATAACATCATAACCGCGTGTTTTAAGCCCATGTAGAACTTTATCCAAACGTGGTTGAAATTCAGCATCTACACAGCTTGAAAATGCACAAATTGCAATTTTATCACCTTGTTCCAAAGGTGCAGGAAAAATAATTGGTTCCATAAAACTCCTTGGTAAACTTCTGCGCCACTAAAAATGTAAACTTAATGGAATGGTTTTTACAAGACTCTAAGCTACCGAAATAATCAAGCTGTGTCTAATTTAGCTCACGCATAAAAAAACCGCTGCAGTTACGCAGCGGTTTCTATTAAAACGCAAAGTCAGTAAAGTATTTAAACGTACTCAACCTCGATAACTTCGTATTCAACATCGCCGTTAGGGGTTTTAATGATCACAGCATCATCTGCCTGTTTACCAATTAAACCGCGTGCGATTGGTGAATTTACCGAAATACGATTATTTTTTATATCTGCTTCGTCATCACCCACAATTTGGTACGTTACTTCGGCATCAGTTTCAACATTAACGATTGTTACTGTAGTGCCAAAGATAACTTTACCTGTATTTGGTAATTTAGTTACATCAATAATTTGTACGTTTGAAAGCTTCGCTTCAATTTCTTGAATACGGCCTTCGCAAAAACCCTGTTGTTCACGCGCTGCGTGATATTCAGCGTTTTCTTTTAAGTCACCATGTTCTCGTGCATCTGCTATATCAGCAACGATTTTAGGACGGGTAACTGTTTTTAATTCGTTAAGTTCTTTGCGCAATAACTCTGCGCCACGAACTGTCATCGGAATTGTTTGCATACTTTTCTCACTTAATCCCAAGGCCGAAAAACACGGCCTTGGCACATTTCCTTAGTTCAATCGCTGATGTAGTTCTTGAACTGACGTCACTTTGCTACGGTCATCCGCTTGGTTAGCAGTACAGTTAGCAAATGCCGCATTCAAGGTTGTCGTGTAATTGGTTTTGTTTTGCAATGCACCACGACGCAACACCTTCGAGTCTTCGATCGCTTGGCGACCTTCGGTCGTATTTACGATATAGCTGTATTCTTTATTCTTGATGTTATCAAGAATATGAGGGCGGCCTTCAAATACTTTATTTACACGGCGTACTTCAATACCCGCAGCTTTAAGGGCTTCGGCTGTACCACCTGTAGCATCTATTTTAAAACCAAGATCAGTCATAGTTTTAGCTAGTTCTACAATACGTGGCTTATCGCTATTACGTACCGATAGTAACGCGCGACCGCCGCGTGGTAAAGTATTGCTTGCACCTAATTGTGCTTTTGCGAATGCTTCGGCGAAAGTATCACCAACCCCCATAACTTCACCCGTTGAGCGCATTTCTGGACCACGGATTGGATCAACACCTTGGAACTTAGCAAACGGTAATACAACTTCTTTTACGCTGTAATACGGTGGAATCACTTCTTTTGTGATGCCTTGACTTGCAAGCGATTGACCCGCCATACAACGTGCCGCTACTTTTGCAAGTGCTACACCTGTTGCTTTAGATACAAATGGCACTGTACGTGCGGCACGTGGGTTTACTTCAATTAAATACACTTTGCCATCTTTAACAGCAAACTGTGTATTCATTAAACCAACTACGCCAAGCTCAAGTGCCATATCGGTTACTTGCTTACGCATCACATCTTGCACTTCTTGCGTTAATGAGTGAGCAGGCAATGAACACGCTGAGTCACCGGAGTGAACACCGGCTTGTTCAATATGCTCCATGATGCCACCGATAATTACTTGTTCGCCGTCGCAAATCGCGTCAACGTCAACTTCAATCGCGTTATCTAAGAAACGGTCAAGTAGTACTGGCGCTTCGTTTGATGCAGATACGGCTTCAGTCATGTAACGACGTAAGTCTTGCTCGTCATACACAATTTCCATTGCACGGCCACCTAGTACATACGAAGGACGTACAACTAGAGGGAAACCAATTTCAGCTGATTTAGCAATCGCTTCTTCTGTTGAAGTCACTGTCGCGTTTTCTGGCTGTAATAAATCAAGACGTTCAACTAATTGTTGGAAACGCTCACGGTCTTCAGCACGGTCGATTGCATCCGGCGAAGTACCAATCACTGGCACGCCATTGGCTTCAAGTTCACGGGCAAGTTTAAGTGGTGTTTGACCACCATATTGCACGATAACGCCTTTTGGCTTTTCAACACGTACGATTTCTAGTACGTCTTCAAGCGTAATTGGCTCGAAGAATAAGCGATCTGATGTGTCATAGTCAGTAGAAACCGTTTCTGGGTTACAGTTAACCATGATTGTTTCATAACCGTCATCACGAAGTGCAAGCGCTGCATGAACACAACAGTAATCAAACTCAATGCCTTGACCGATACGGTTAGGACCACCACCGATAACCATGATTTTATCACGATCAGATGGGTTCGCTTCACACTCTTCATCGTATGATGAATACATGTAAGCAGTATCAGAGCTAAATTCTGCAGCGCAGGTATCTACGCGCTTATAAACTGGCACGATGTTTAACTGATGACGTTTTTTACGAATTTCAGCTTCAGATACACCGGCAATTTCAGCGATACGTGGGTCTGCAAAACCTTTACGCTTTAATTTACGTAGGAAGTCAGCATTTAAGCCCGCCATGCCTACTTCGCTAATTTTTGCTTCGTCTTTTAAGATGTCTTCAATTTGTACTAAGTACCAAGGGTCAATCTTAGTCAGTTCAAATACATCATCAACGCTCATGCCATGGCGCATTGCATCTGCAATATACCAAATACGTTCAGCACCCGGCTCACGTAATTCACGAATGATTTTTTCTTTCGCTTTAGGATCATCTAAGGCAACTATCGGGTTAAAGCCCGTTGCGCCAACTTCAAGACCACGTAATGCTTTATGTAATGACTCTTGTTGGTTACGACCAATCGCCATTACTTCACCAACAGACTTCATTTGCGTTGTTAGACGGTCGTTAGCACCGGCAAATTTTTCAAAGTTAAAGCGTGGGATCTTAGTTACAACGTAATCGATTGAAGGCTCAAACGATGCCGGTGTTTTACCGCCTGTGATATCGTTTTGTAGCTCATCAAGGGTGTAACCTACAGCAAGTTTTGCTGCGATTTTAGCAATTGGAAAACCCGTAGCTTTAGAAGCAAGAGCAGATGAACGTGATACACGAGGGTTCATCTCAATGATAACCATACGGCCATCAACTGGATTAACACCAAACTGTACGTTAGAACCACCTGTTTCAACGCCAATTTCACGTAGTACCGCCATAGAGGCGTTACGCATTAATTGATATTCTTTGTCGGTAAGTGTTTGCGCTGGTGCAACCGTGATTGAGTCACCTGTGTGCACACCCATTGGGTCAAAGTTTTCAATAGAACACACGATAATACAGTTGTCTTTTTTGTCGCGGACAACTTCCATTTCGTATTCTTTCCAGCCAATTAATGATTCATCAATCAATAATTCGCTAGTAGGTGAAAGGTCTAAGCCACGCTCACAAATTTCTTCGAACTCTTCTAAATTATAAGCAACACCGCCGCCGGTGCCACCCATAGTGAAAGAAGGACGAATGATACATGGTAAGCCGATGCGCGTCATCGTGTCGCGAGCTTCTTCCATTGAGTGAGCAATTTCTGCACGCGGACATTCTAAACCGATGTTTTTCATTGCAACATCGAAACGTTCGCGGTTTTCTGCTTTGTCAATTGCATCTGCCGTTGCGCCGATCAGCTCAACGCCGTGCTTAGCCAATACACCGTGCTTGTCGAGTTCTAGTGCACAGTTTAATGCAGTTTGACCACCCATAGTTGGTAGTACTGCATCTGGCTTTTCTTTTTCAATAATTTTTTCAACAACTTCCCAGTGAATTGGTTCGATGTACGTCGCATCAGCCATTTCAGGGTCAGTCATAATTGTTGCTGGATTTGAGTTAACTAAGATAACTCGATAACCCTCTTCTCTAAGTGCTTTACACGCTTGAGCACCAGAGTAGTCAAATTCACAGGCCTGGCCGATTACAATCGGGCCAGCGCCTAGGATAAGAATGCTTTTTAAATCGGTACGTTTTGGCATTATTACTCCAGTTTAATTAGTTGTTACGCGCTTGCATCAGGTCGATGAAGTGGTCAAATAATGGGGCTGCATCATGCGGGCCTGGGCTTGCTTCTGGATGACCCTGGAAGCTAAACGCTGGCTTATCGGTGCGATGAATACCTTGTAATGTGCCGTCAAATAACGACTTGTGCGTTGCACGAAGGTTAGCTGGTAAGCTTGCTTCGTCAGCAGCAAAACCGTGGTTTTGTGCAGTGATCATTACAACGTCACGGTCTAAGTCTTTCACAGGGTGGTTACCACCGTGATGACCAAACTTCATTTTTGCGGTTTTTGCACCCGATGCTAATGCTAATAATTGGTGCCCTAAACAAATACCAAATATTGGCATGTCTGTTTCTAAAAAGGCTTTAATTGCATCAATTGCGTAAGTACACGGCTCTGGGTCGCCGGGGCCATTTGATAAAAAGATACCATCTGGATTTAAGGCTAACACGTCTGCTGCCGAGGTTTGTGCAGGCACAACGGTTAGTTTACAACCACGATCTACTAGCATACGTAAAATGTTACGTTTTACACCGAAATCGTAGGCAACAACGTGAAACTTTTCATCAGCCGCGTCTAAGGTTTTAAACCCTGCGCCTAATGTCCAGCTTGATTCACGCCACTCAAAATTTTCCTTGGTTGAGACTACTTTTGCTAAATCCATGCCTTTTAAGCCAGGGAAGGCTTGCGCAGCTGCGAGCGCTTTGCTTTCATCGATATCATCACCTGCAATAATACAGCCGTTTTGAGCACCTTTATCGCGCAAGATACGCGTCAATTTACGGGTGTCGATATCTGCAATACCTAAGATATTGCGTTGTTTTAAGTAATCATCTAACGATTGCTCGTTACGGAAATTACTTGCTAGCAGTGGCAAATCACGGATCACTAGGCCTTTCGCCCAAATGTGACCCGCTTCTTCGTCTTCGCTGTTAGTACCCGTATTACCGATATGTGGGTACGTCAAAGTTACGATTTGTTCCGCGTATGAAGGGTCGGTCAGGATTTCCTGATAACCAGTCATAGACGTATTGAATACTACTTCACCGACTGACATGCCGTCAGCGCCGATTGCAGTACCGCGAAACACTGTGCCGTCTTCTAGAACTAACAGAGCGGATTTAGTCAAGTTAACCTCCTAACAGTAAAAAACGGGAGTAAAGTCATTTGCTTTACTACCCGTTTATAGCGATTGGAAACACGCAATTATGAATTTTTGGCAAATTGGCGCTATTCTATAGTAATTTACGCTTTAGGTCTAACGATAATTCATTAAACAGCAAAAATAAGCACTATCAGCCAAAAAACACTTCAAACCGCCAAAAATGCACCTTAACTACTTCAAGTCAAGCACATCTTGCATATCATAAAGTCCAGCTGGTTTGTTTTTCAACCAGCCTGCAGCTCTTACCGCACCTAATGCAAAGGTCATTCGAGAACTCGCTTTGTGAGTTAATTCAAGCCTTTCGCCAGAAGTTGCGAAATATGCTGTGTGTTCACCAACTATATCGCCACCTCTGAGTACTGAATAGCCGATTTCTTTTTGCGATTTTGCTTGTTCAACCTGGCTACGATCATAAACCGCGACGTCATCATGATCCCACCCTTTTGCCTCTGCGATCGCTTCGCCAATGGCTAATGCAGTCCCTGATGGCGCATCAATTTTATGGCGATGATGTGCTTCAAAGATTTCGATATCAAGATCATCACCAAATTTAGTCGCAGCGGTTTGCACTAAGTTAAGCAGTAAATTAACGCCAACGCTATAATTACGCGCAAAAACGATTGGGATATGTTTAGCGGCTTCATTTAGAGCCTGCATATCATCATCGTTCAAACCAGTGGTGCCAATAACCATTGCGATATTATTTGCTACGGCAGTTTTTAAATGTGCGCGCATACCAGCAGGTAAAGTAAAATCGATTAAAACATCAATATCATTTGCCACTTCGCGCTCATCACTAAAAGTTACAGCAAGTGGCGCTGCACTATTTAATTGATTGACTGCAATATTCAGCAAAGGTGAACTACTACGAACATAGGCAGCTGCTAACTCGGCATTGTTATTTTTGTGTGTGGCTTCGACTAATGCCAACCCCATTCTTCCGTTTGCGCCAAATACGCCAATTCGATTCATATTACTAACCTTTGCAAAATTAAGTGAACTAGATTTTATCTAAAACTCGTGTAATAGTCAGGTAACCCTTTCAAAAAATAATAATAACAGATACTCATAGACTTTAGCCATCTATACATTTAAACTTCTCTTTTGCGCCGATTTGGTCTTTGGCTTGCGGGCGCTGTTGTTCATCTTATCATTTTGATAAGACAACCAACTAAATTCAGCTAAAAAAGGGAAGTTTTGGCTGTAGTATATGTTATCTAACGAGGAATATGATGCAGCCATCATTTAACAAAACTAACGCAAAGCTCTCTTTGCTGCCCCTACTTACCTTTGTAGCCTTATTTTTAGGCGCAGGTCTATATTTACAATCACAAGGGGTCGATTACGCCTTTTATCAGCTTCCAGCTCCTGTTGCGATTTTACCCGCCATTATGTTGGCGTTTATCCTCAATAAAAATACCATCAATCACAGCGTTGAAACCTTTATAAAGGGTGCTGGTCACAACAATATTATTACCATGTGTTTAATTTACCTACTCGCAGGTGCCTTTTCTGCTGTAGCAGGTGCCACTGGTGGTGTTGATGCGGTTGTAAATGCAGGTTTATCACTTATTCCTCCTGCTTTATTACTGCCAGGTTTATTTTTAATTGCCGCAGTAGTATCAACGGCTATGGGTACCTCAATGGGTACTATCGGCGCAATTGGTCCGATAGCTTATGCTGTATCAATTAAAACCGGTATCGATCCTGCCTTAATGGCTGGTACCATTGTATCTGGCGCCATGTTTGGTGATAATTTATCAATCATTTCAGATACGACTATTGCAGCTACACGTACTCAAGGCTGTGAAATGAAAGACAAATTCCGCGAAAACTTAAAAATAGCCCTACCTGCAGCAATCCTCACTATTGGCTTATTATTTTTCTTAACCCCTGCAGCGCAAGCGGTAGAAACCAAAGATTTCGATATTTTATTAGTCCTACCTTATGCCTTTATTTTAGTACTGGCGGTAATGGGCTTTAACGTATTTGTTGTGTTATTTAGCGGAATAATCTTTGCGGCATTGATGGGCTTTACTGGTAGTTATGAAGGCGCCAGTTTTGTAAAAGACATCTATAAAGGCTTTACCGATATGCAAGAAATATTTTTGCTGTCGATGTTTATTGGTGGTTTGTCTGAGTTTATCCGCATTAATGGCGGCCTTGATTATATTGCACAAAAAATTCAAGCCATTACAAAAGTAATCGCTAAATGGCACAGAAAAGTGGCTGACCAGTTAGGCATAGCTGCACTCGTAATGACCAGTAACTTATGCATTGCAAATAATACCGTATCGATAATCGTTGCAGGCCCTATCGCCAAAAAGTTAGCAGATGACGGTGAAATAAGCTCTAAGCGCTCCGCCAGCTTATTAGATATATTTGCCTGTGTAACACAGGGTTCACTCCCATATGGCGCACAAGCGCTATTACTCGGAGCAACCTTTAAAATTAGTCCATGGGAAGTATCCACATCCTCATACTACTGCTTTATCCTAGCATTTACTGCGATTACAGTGATTTGCTTGCGTCGCAATAAAGCTTAATATCTTTTGCAGATACGCTCAAATTTGTGCGTATCTGCTATAATCTCGTTTTTGGATTAATCAACAACCTTTAGATTCGAGATAACACATTGAACAAAACCGTCATCTTTGCTGCCATTTGCTTGGCCAGCGCTTCAAGCCAAGCGGCTAATTGGAGCACCACCGCACTACACCTCAACAATGGTGACTTTAAAAACCCATTTACAGGGCAAGAGTCAAATACCACCATAGCATCACTACAGCACGCTTCGGCTTATGATTATGGCGATAACTTTTTCTTCATTGATTACATTAACGATGCCACTGATGATGGCTACCAAGATAAAGACTTTTATGGTGAATGGTATTCAACGTTTAGCCTGTCGAAAATATCTGGCAACGATATGTCATACGGCGCAATTGCAGATATTGGCCTAACGGCTGGTTTTAATGCAGCTGGCGATTCAAAGGTGCTAAAGTATTTACCCGGTGTAAAAGTAAATTGGCAAGCGCCTGGTTTTAGTTTTTTGTCTACATTAGTTACAGCCTACATTGATGATAATGATGGCGTAGCCCGCGGTGGCGCGCCAATTGAAACAAATAGCTGGATGCTGGATGTTGCTTGGGGTTACCCATTTTCAATAGGCTCACAAAAATTCAATGTAACAGGTCACGTGGAGTACATCGCTGAACGTGAAAATGAATTTGGTGAAGATGTAAAAGCGTGGATCTTAGCTCAGCCCATTATTACTTGGGACTTAGGTCATGCCATGAGTATGAAAAAAAACACCTTACTGCTTGGCTTAGAATGGCAATATTGGCATAACAAACTTGGCACGGATACCACTGAGTCAGTGCCACAGTTCCACGTAGAGTGGACGTTCTAAAACATTAAATAATTTATTAGTCAAAAAAAAGCCTACTTAAAGTAGGCTTTTTTATACAAATTCATAATTAGAACTGTAAGCTTACATTTGCAAAGTATGCATCAAAATCTGAGTCATCCCAGTTATTCGCGTAACCCGCTTTTAAACCTACGTTCTTGTTGAAGAAGTGTTGTGCACCAAAGCTGTAGTCATCATTTTTGTCAAACGTAACAAATGCCGATGTAGCTTTAGAGAAGTAGTAGTTAGATCCTAACTCCCATGAGCTACCAACATTATCAGTATCTGAAATAGTCCCTTCAACAGTTAGGTAGTTACCTTGTTGAAGATCCATGAAGTATTTAGCATTCACTGCACGGTAATCAAACTCATCATCTGATGTTACTGTAAAGCCAACATAATCTGTGCTGTTTAACTGGTGGTTATACGCTAAATCAAATAAAACACGGTTTTCACCGTCTTCAACATCTTCAAATGTTGCTTTTAAAAGCAGATTTGGGTTGAAGAAGTAACCTGCTGAAAGCTGAATTACATCAGTGCTAGATGCATAATCTAGGTTTGAATATTCTGCACCCAGTACAAAGTCTTGTACAAAGTATTCGCCGCCAATTGTCGCTACATCACCAAAGTCATCATCGCTGTATGCACCATACACATTAGATTGCTTATTGATGTAGTCAAATTGATCGTAAGGACCTAGAGTCGCTTTTGGAGAAAAATAATATGTAGAGTCAACGCTTATAGTATCGTTGTTGTCCGTGTCCTTGTACCCTACATGGCTAATTGAATTATAGCTATCCGCAGCAGTCGCGGCGCTAGAAAGAAGAATGCTCGAAATAATAACTGCTAATTTTTTCATTGTAAGATTTCCCTATTTATCTTGTTACATTGCTGTTGTGCCTAGCCCATTGACTAAGGCGGATGCATGCTAACGCGGGTAAACTGAATGAAAACTTAACCAAGCCATTGTTTTTAAATAACTAATTGTAATAAATTGTGGGAAAATGTAAATAAAAAGTTTGCCAGCACATATAAGCACTGGCATCAATACAGGTAAAAAACCGTTATATCAAAGGATTACAAAGCATATTTAGCGATTATTCTATATACTTCATTAATGTTATCGCCAGCTTTGAAATCTTTACTAATCGGCGTTGGATCTGAGCCAACCCATATTTTAAGCTCAGCATCTAAGTCAAAATGTCCTGCACTTTCCTTACTGAACTTCGTTATTTTTGAATAAGCGACACTGACCATTTCCATTTTAGAGCCAGTCATACCTTGTTTATCAATTAAAATTAACCGTTTATTGGTGAAAATAAACATATCGCGTACCACTTTATACGCTTTTTCTACCTGCTCATCGTCAATTAAAGTATTAGCGAGCACTTTTTCTAAATCGTCATCATCTACTTCGCTAGCATTACCCATTAACCCACTTAATAAACCCATTATACTTTCTCCTGTGTAAAAATTTGATTTTCTAAGGTGTGGCCATTCACCAATTGACGGTAACGCCAGCCTTGTTGATGGCAAAAGTTTAGTAACTCAATATCAAACAAGTTATCCGATTTTTGATATTCAATTACATACTCTTTGGCCTGACTCATATACACCCGACTAACGCCATTTAATGATTGTATTGTTTGCTCAACATTAGAATAATTATCAGCAAGGAGTATGGTCATAAAATTCTGCGTTTGTTGGTCAGTGCTATCAGCTTGATGCTCTGTAAGCTTACCTTTATTTAAATGCAATACTTGCCCACAAAGCCGCTCTAACTCTGTGAGATCGTGAGAACTTAAAATAAATGTAGCTTCGTTACTTAAAGTCGCCACTAATTCACGCACTTCTCGCGCATGAATTGGATCAAGCCCTGCTGTGGCTTCATCGAGCATCACAATTTCAGGTTTACCTATCAGCGCTTGGGCAATCGTTACGCGTTTTCGCATCCCGTGAGATAAATCGTCAGAGCGTTGCTTAGCGACCTCCCCTAATCCGACTAAATCGAGCACCCGCAGTGCTTCAATTTGACTTTGCTTATTTGAAAGCCCTTGTAGTTGCCCATAAAATGCTAGCTGATGAGCAATACTAAAACGAGGGTCTAATTGTGCATCTTGCGGGAGCGCACTGAGTTTGCCAAATAATTCGCTGCTGCCAGGTTTATGTCCTAAGACTGTTAGCTGGCCATGCGTCGGTAAAATATACCCACACAGTATGCTAAACAAAGTGGTTTTTCCTGCGCCATTTGGGCCAACCAATGCAACGGGAGCGCCCTTTTTTACTTCAAAGCTAACATCATCTAATGCCAGCTTACTGCCATAACGTTTAGTTAATGATTGTGCTTGTATTAACGTACTCATAGCGAGCTCCTTACAAAAATACGTTGAGCAACAAGGAGTAAAATAGCGCTTTGGAGTAGCGGAATACCTAAACTACTAAACAAGCTTGAATTTTGTCCCGCCATTTGATCAAGTTGTACCCCTGGGAATATATAATCAAGGACGCTTAGCGCAGGTATTTGCCAAGCTAAAATGCCAATAACAATATTGCCTAGGGAAAAAAATAAAATAGCCAGCACCAATGCTAATCTAGCAGAACGAGCGAACGTGTTTAGTAGTGCCATTAACGCGATAAAAGGCATGACGGCCACAATCAAGTAACACAACATAATAAAACTGCGGCTGAGGCCATGCATTAATAAGCTGGCATCTCTAAACACCATAACAGCTAATGTTGCAATCAATGTTACAGCCATTAATGCGGCTAATATCAATACTTGGCCTAAAAATCGTCCCAATAAGATTTCATTTCTAGTCGCACGAAGAGTTAAAAAGCGAAGAGTACCTCGTTGTTTATCACCGACAATTTGGTCGCTGCATATAAACAAACAAAAACAGGGAAAGCTATACAAAGCAATAAGCCAGTACATCGCAAGTTCTGCTTCGGGCCAATCAAGCAATTTACTTAACCCTATTGCGCCAAATACCTGTTTAGCCAGTTCAGCCATTTCTGGCGAGCTAATAATACTAACCGCTTGCCCTATCGGGTAGCGTAAAACTAATAACCAACAAATGGTAAAGGCTGCTACTGCAAGTAGCCCGCGCTTAGTCATAAATAGCCTGACAAGCTCAAACTGTGCGATTTTCAATAATCGCTGTGGGTGTATTTGCGTCACAGGTGTTCCTTTTATTTTCTAGTTATATCTACATTAAGGGCAAACGTATTGAATTACTAGCAAAAAAAAACTCACCAACGGTGAGCTTTGTAACAATAGATGAAATTGTAACAGCCGTTTTTAAAGGTGCTGCTGATATACCTCTAAAGCTTGTGCTAAGTCAGCAATTAAATCATCCACATCTTCAAGGCCTATATGTAAGCGGATCACTGGCCCTTGCTCCCAGCCGGTTGCAGAGCGTAAATTTTTCATCGTTAAATTAGCAGTGACTAAACTTTCAAATCCGCCCCATGAAAATCCCATTTTAAAATGGGTTAAGCTATCTAAAAATGCATCTATAGCTTGCTGATTGCCTTGCTTCATAACAAATGAAAATAAACCATTACTGCCATCAAAGTCACGCTTGAAAAACTCATGCCCTGGGCAAGTACTAAACGCTGGGTGGCGAATATGATCAACAAGACTGTGTTGCTCCAACCACGTTGCCACTTCAATCGCCGCTTTTTCATGTTGGTTTAACCGCACGGACATGGTTCTGAGTCCACGAAGTGCTAAATAGGCATCATCTGCTGAAGTGCATTGGCCTAATAGGTAAGATTGCTCACGTAGTCTTGGCCAATATTTTTCATTGGCAACCGCAACGCCCATCATCACATCAGAATGGCCTACAATATACTTTGTTGCAGCTTGAATACTGATATCAACTCCATGTTCCAAAGGACGATAATGTAAACCATTGCCATAGGTGTTATCTAACATGGTCATTACACCTTGTTCATTCGCAACAGCAACCATGGCAGGCACATCTTGGATTTCCATAGTGATTGAACCTGGTGACTCTAAAAACAACACTTTTGTATTGTCTTTAATAAGCGACTTTATTCCGGCGCCGATAGTCGCTGGGTAGTAAGTTGTTTCCACACCAAAACCAGCTAAAATTTTATCGCAAAAATCTCGCGTTGGCTCATAAGCGGTATCAACCATGAGTATATGATCGCCCGCTTTTACAAATGCCAGAAGTGCACTGCTAATTGCTGCTGCACCACATGGGTATAAGGCACAACCTTCCCCCCCTTCAAGCTCAGTGATTGCCTCTTGCAAAGCAAAGTGAGTAGTTGTGCCGCGACGACCATAAAAAAGTGTTTTATCACCACGCTTTTTTGCCGCATTTTTTAATTCATCAACTGAATCGAATACCACAGTAGATGCGCGCTGTACCACGGGGTTTACAACACCATGCGTATAAGCTTTTTTTCTACCACTACTGACTAATTGCGTATTCATATTTTTTTTACTGGTCATTATTAATCCTTGTTTAGTCTTTTTGGTCAAGCCAATAATTTATTAAATAGCGAGATATTGAATCAGTCCGAGGTAACTTTAAGTGCTCCCCCTCTTCGTGCCAATTGCCAAATTTTCTAAGCTCTTCGCGGCTAAACCACTGCGCATCGTCTAATTCGTCTTTATCTACTTGAATTTTTTCTGTCACCGCTTCGGCGATAAAACCAAGCATGATAGAGGAAGGAAACGGCCAAGGCTGTGAAGCTATATAGCGAACATTATCAACCACAATCCCCGCCTCTTCCATCACTTCACGGGCAACAGCTTGCTCAAGCGTTTCACCGGGATCAACAAACCCCGCTAAAGATGAATACATACCTTGTGCCCAAGCAGCTTGCCGACCAAGTAAACAACGCTCAATACCATCTGAAAACTTACGTGTAACCACCATGATAACGGCAGGATCGGTACGAGGAAAAGTTTGATGTTTACACTTAGGATTAATACATAAACGCGAGTGCCCTGCTTCAACTAATTGATTTTGCGTGCCGCAACGGCCACAAAATTTATGGGTTGCATGCCAATAACATAAGCCTCGTGCCAGTGCTGCCATTGATCCATGTAACATATCCACTTGCGCGCCATAGTGACGAATATCAACAAACTCAGCGCCAGAAGTTAACGCTAATAAGTTGGCCTCATCAAGCTCACTGACGTCCAAAGCAAAGTGGTTAATTTTTTGTTTGTCAAAACCTAAAAACACACTGTTTTCTAAGTTGAGGTGACTGACTTTGTCGTGAGATAAAAAGGTCACGGCAACACTGTTTTTATTAAAGAGCGTATGATTGTTATGAACTAATAACCACCTACTTTGCTGATTTTTTTGTGCTGCCAACCATTGCGTATCTTTTCTTAAGTTTGATCCGCGATCCAATGCCATGTGACTGTAATTTAGCATTGTTACCCCTTTTGCTATTTAGATGGCTAAAACTAACATAACACCGTGTTAAACCCAATTGATTAATCAACTAAAAAACAAGCAAAAAAAAAGCCCCACAGGGCTTTTTTGAACACACAATAAATTAGCTTCTTATTACAAGGCTGCAAGTTGCGCCTGTAACTTTTGATTTTCAGCTTCGATATGCTGATAAAACTCTAAATCTTCTAGTTTACTTGCAGCGGCTTTATCAATCACGATAACAGCATCTTTATGTAATTGCAGTGCCGAAGCTGGACACTTCGCCATTAATGGCCCCTCAATCATTGCCAAAACTGCATCAGCTTTATTTTCACCCGTTGCTAATAGTACGACTTTTTTAGCTTCTAAAATTGTGCCAATACCCATCGTAATAGATAAGTGTGGTTGGTATTCATCAGCGGCAAAAAAACGTGCATTATCGTCGATGGTCGCTTTTGTCAGCGTTTTAACGCGTGTACGCGATGTTAAGCCTGATGATGGTTCGTTAAAGCCTATATGACCATTACGACCAATGCCTAATAACTGCACATCGACTCCACCTGCAGCTTTAATTTTGTCTTCGTATTCATTGCAAGCTGTCACAGGGTTTGTTGCATCACCCGGTGGTACGAATGTATTGGCAGTATTAATATCAACATGATTAAACAATTGTTCATTCATAAAAAAGCGATAACTTTGTGGGTGTTCACCTGTTAAGCCAAGGTATTCATCAAGGTTAAATGTCGTCGCTTGTGAAAAAGATATGTCACCGGCTTTATTTTTAGCTATTAATTGTTGGTATAACGCAACCGGCGTTGAACCGGTTGCTAAACCGAGCACTGATGTTGGCTTTTGTTGTAATTGTTGTGCGAAGATATTTGCGCCATATGCCGCTACGGCCGCCGCATCATTTAAAATGACTATTTGCATATTAGTTTGCTCAGTTATTAATTAGTTGATAAAAAAATGGGATCTAAAACCCAACTCCACGTGCAATCGAGTTGGGTTTTAGATCAAACCTGACTGGGATACATCAGTCTAAGTTAATACCATTATGACAACGCTGTCATTATTACTGTTTACAATTAGTTTGTAAAGTAAAAGTGAATAAAAAACTGTTTTTTATTGCACTAATCAAAGTTCGTCTAAACACTGACGAATATTTTACGTTTATACATCCAGTGCAATACCAGCATTTGTACTAGTAATAAAGCAATCACTGCGATGAGCGGCTGCCATGGCTCGCTGGCAGCCGAAATAAAGCCACCAAATACGCTAATACTGATAAACTCCCAATTGACTAAGCTAGATGCTAAATAAATAATGATCGAGTTAGCACCAATGATCACAAACGGGTAGGCCAACTTTTGCCCATTGAGAATATCGACCAATGCATAAAATACAGCCAATAATATGGCACTCCAGCCAACGGTAACGAGTACAAAAGAGCTGGTCCATAACTCTTTATTTACTGGGAACTGTAAATCCCACAGCCAGCCTAAACAAATACTGATAACACCTGCTACAAATAATATTGCTGTGGTTTTCCACTCACCAACTTTACTCGCTTTAGCAATTAGCTGACCTGCAAATACACCAATCATAGCATTGACAATCGCAGGTAAATTAGACAATACCCCTTCAGGATCAACGGCTCTATTTTGATAACTAATTCCCGGTAAAAAGTATTTATCAAACCATGCATTCCAGCTACCAGCTGCACTTAAGTCACCAGCACTACCACCTGGTACAGGTATAAAGCTCATTAATACCCAATAGCCAAACAGCAAACCAATGGCAGTAAATACTTGGGTACGAATACTTGTATGCCATACCAACATGGCGCAAAAGAACCATGCAATAGCAATGCGCCCTAGCACGCTGGCATAACGTATTTCATCCAGTGCCAGTGGAATGCCAGCCCCCCAACCATGGTTATACATGACACCTAAGGCACTCAATAGCAATAAGCGCTTAATCGCTTTGTGGTAAAACACTTTACGCTCATCCCAGGGCAAGTGATCTATACGCTTAGGTGCCAACCCCATCGCCACACCAGATAAGAATATAAATAACGGAAAAATTAAATCGTAAAATGTAAAACCATGCCATTGACTGTGAACAGTATGCGCCTCAAACGCCTTCCAACCAGTCCAACCTGTTAATACAAATAATGCGGCAAAAATTGATTGGCCACCTAAAATCCAAAACATGTCCATACCACGTAATGCATCCAATGATGCTAAACGTTTTTTAACCGGTTTTACTTGTGCTTGCGTTGTTGTCATATTTTTCTTCTCTTAAAACAAAAAGCCCCGCGATACAACGGCGGGGTTTTTTCCAGGGAAACGTTAAATTGCTTTACCTGCAATATAAGTGGCTTTGACATATTGATGCTCATCAAGCACCACAAAATCTGCATCAAAGCCATCAAGTAAACGTCCCTTTTTCTTGAGGTTTAAATATTGTGCTGGGTACAATGACGCCATTCGTAAGCTTTCTGCAAGACTTACATCCAGTGCATTCACTGTATTTCTAACCGCACTGGCCATATCAAGCACACTGCCTGCAAGCTCACCAGTGCTTGAGTTAAGTCTGTCGCCTGTTCGGATAACCTTTCGGCCATCAAAAAAGTCGAACTCCATATCATCGGTACCTACTGGTGGCATAGCATCGGTTACCAGCATTATTTTTCCGCGTTGCTTGGTACGAATTGCCAATTGAGCTGATAATGGATGAACATGATGACCATCCACTATCAAACCACACCAGCTATTATCATGCCAAAGCGCAGCACCAACAACACCTGGTTCACGTGAGGTAAACGCAGACATCGCATTATATAAATGAGTAAACCCATCAGCACCTGTATTGAGCGCCGCCATCGTGGTTGCGTAATCCGCATTTGTATGACCAATTGATACTTTAACGCCACATTCAACTAAGCGCTCAACATCAGCAACACTGACATTTTCAGGCGCTAAAGTGACCATTTTGATACCTAAATCTTGGCGTGCATAAATTGCGAATTCTTGTTCGCTAATAGGACGAATAAACTGCTCACTATGCGTGCCTTTTTTAGGCAGTGATAAGTGAGGGCCTTCAAAGTGAATACCTAAAACGCCCGGTACACCTTCGCTAATTGCTTTTGCTGTGGCGTCGGCCGCTGCTTGCATAATTTCGACTTTATCAGTAATGAGCGTTGGCATTAATGCCGTACTGCCAAATTGAGCGTGTGCTTTGACTATTCTATTTAAGCATTGTGGCGTTTGTTCAGCATTAAAAAACGCCCCGCCACCGCCATTAACTTGTACATCAATAAACCCTGGTGCCACTAGGCCTTCAAGTTCTGTAATCGCGCAATCGATTTGGGTTTCTAATTGAAAAACCCCATTCGCTACACTAAATAACGCGTCATCAATAAAGTTTTCACCAGTGAATAAACACTCAGCACGGTAAAATGTTTTCATTACAAAGCTACCTTTTTATTTTGTTCTAATACCGACTGCTGTGCAAAATAAATAGCGCCCATTTCAGGGGGTTGAATTGGTGCTTCAACCAGTTTTGCAATAGCAGGGTCAAGCCATTTATTTAGCGGCTCTGCAAGCCCGCCTATCATTGTTAAACGTGGTGGGTTGTTCTCTAATAAACGATGTGCTAATTGACTTACGTACGCTGCGCCTTCTTTTACTATCGCTAATGCAATTTCATCGTTTTGATGTGCTGCATCAAATACATATCGAGCAAGTTTAGCATAACTGCTTGAAGGCTGACCGGCCATCTGCTCAGCTATACCCATCGCGTTATCAGTATTAAAGTGTTCTTTAATTATTGCTGTCAGGGCAGTTTTAGGCCCTAAACCATCTAAATCAATTAATGCCGCTTTTATTGCTTCAAGTCCCATCCAGGCACCACTGCCTTTATCACCTAAGGCAAAACCATGACCGCCATAATTCACTGACTGACCCTTCACATATGAAAAACCACACGATCCGGTTCCCGTGATTATAACCGCGCCATCACCGCCATCATGTGCACCTATACAGGCTGTATGCAGATCTGTGGTTAAAAACATTTGTTTAAATGGGTGTTCCCATTCACTTATTTTTTCATATAAGCTGGGTAGGTTTACACCAGCCAAGCCAAGACCCGCATATATTTGATGGATTCTCTCTAGGGATAAGCCTGCGTCACGCATAGCGAGTTGTGTAGACACCATTATTGACTCTAATGTGCGCTCTAACCCGTGTAGTGGATTCGCGGGGCCGCCAAGACCAGTTCCTAATACCCCATTTTGAACAGAGTATATAGTTGCACGGCACTTTGTTCCGCCACCATCGATACCAATAAACAATTGGTCCTCATTCGCACTCTTAGCCATCATCTAACGACCTCTAACCTTCGTTTTATATTTGTTTCAACCGCACTTTTTTTATTATATTAATGCGATTCACCCTCAACCCATGTTGAATTAATGTTACACAACAAATGACAGCGTTGTCATTATATTTTTGATAAAAATTCATATAACTTTTATATTTATTCGTAATCACCTGAATTAACTATAAATTTAGTAAAAATAAATTTATACCGGTTATTTTAAATACAGGTTAGTTTTATAGTTTTCACTCGTTTTTGTATCGATAATAGTTAAAAGTTGTTTAAGAACGTTATTTTCATTTTAAATCAAATAACATTCTTAAGGTACAACTTAAAAATAAATTAGTAAAGTTTTAAGGTGAATATTGGAATATATTTTCTAGAGGCTGACCAAATACCGCTGCAATTTTAAATGCCACTTCCAATGAAGGAGAGTACCTAGCGGCTTCTATTGCAGCAATTGTTTGACGCGTTACGCCAACGTGATCGGCTAACTGCTGCTGAGTCATTTCATTATGATGAAATCGTTGGGTTCGAATTGTATTTGTGATTGCTAACTTTGCCATTTTAACCTCTGTGCAATAACCATGTTTCAACAGCTGCGCCAATCACCTCACTCAATAATGCAGCGATAACTAACTGATGTACTGGGCTCATTGGTATTGGGTAAACTTGGTCAACTAATAGGGCAAAAACAGCATTAACAACACCCAGCTGTAAAATAAATAAGCTCACACTTTTAGCTTTCAAGGCAATTGCTTGTTCACGCTCATCTTTAGCCTGGTTAGCGTATTTTGAGTTAAACGCAGCTAAAATACTATGCATAATTACCAGCATTACGACCGTCTGAATCACTAACTTAATTAGTAAGCCACTGGCAAGTGTGGGATCCATCTGTGCTTCTGGGGTCATCGACAGCACAGCTTGTAAATAATTAAACAGCACAACTAACGTGATGCCTGCTTCTAATAACCGTGTTTTTTGTGTGTAACTCATTATTTGCTCCTCGTGTAAAAAATTACAAGCTCAATGTTAAAAATAGTTAACATAAGCAAATATAGAAACACTCGCCCTCGATGTCAAATATTTTTAACATAAGGGCCAAGTTATTTTACATGGAAATTGAATAACTTTTCTTTAAAGCAATAATGTGTCATCAATGCAATAAAAATGCTCTGCACTTTGTTTTAACGCTTCGGCAGTTAATTTATCTGCGCCATAAACATCAGCGGGTACATTATACTTATGTTCTAAATGGCCTAATAATAACGCAAAATCACCATCACCTGAGAGCAAAATAACACGATCAAGGTTTTTACCCTGTTCGATCATATCGATGGTTATACCTACGTCCCAGTCCCCTTTCGCACTGCCATCTTTACGCTGAATGAACGGTTTTAGCTTTACCTCAAAACCTATTGCCCGCAAGATATTTTGAAATTGTGATTGTTTATCATCACCTCGATAAATAGCATAAGCAAAGGCGCAGTCAATATCGTAACGTTTACTTACGTGTGCCCAAAATGCATTGTAATCAAAATTTTTGCCATAACTTTGTCGGCAGGTGTAGTAAATATTTTGCACATCAACAAATATTCCGACCTTAGGCTTTGAGGCTATTTTTGATGTATCTAACAACTGTGATGATTGCGCCATAAACTGCTCTTCAATTAAGTTTTAAACAATGTAGCATAGTTAACTTGAAAAAAAGCTAAAAGTAACCTAAATTGGTTACTTAGTAACAAGTAACTGAATTTGGTTACATAACAAAAAGTAACTTATATAGGTTACATATAGCTGGGTAAAAATAATGATTGCTGTCATTAGTGGCGACTTGATCAAATCACAAAAAATTCCGCAACAACAATACGATGATATGCTTTATCAACTAGATCAAAGCTTACGCTTTATTGTAAGCAAATTTAATGGTCAATTCAGTGTTTATCGCGGTGATGCGCTACAAATACAATTACCCGATCCAACTGATGTTTGCAGTGCTGCCGTATTGCTCTACTTACAGCTAAAATCAGCCAATTATTCATTACGCCAAAGCCTAGCTGTTGGGGGGCTTGATAACCCTCGCGCTGATATAAAAACAGCCACGGGCTCTGCGTATACGCTCTCTGGCCAAGGCTTAGATGCAATGAACCAACTGTTATTATTGCAAATTGAGCATAGTCCGCTCGATACAAGCTTCGCACTTAATATAGATTTAATTGACGTATTACTTGATAAAATGAGCCAAAAACAAGCTAATGCGTTGTTCTACTATTTAACCACCAACAAAAACAGTCATAGCGAGCTTGCTAAAGAGCTTAAGACCAGTCGCGAAAATGTGACTAAGTTACTTAATTTAGCGCATTACCAACTTATAGAACGCTTTTTGAATTACAGTAAAGATGCTATCGAGCAGCAACTCAAAGGACTGACAACGTGAGCTTTTATTTATTATTAATTGGCCTGGTTATTGCTCATTTACTTGCCGATTTTTATTGGCAACCCATGAGCTGGGTGCATGATCGAAACACACGGCACTTTAGAGCGAGCAAGCTTTATTTACATGTTTTAATGCACAGCCTAGTCAGCGCACTCGTGGTTACTCTATGGGAATACCACTATGGTTGGGGAGATTGGTTAAACATCGCACTTGCGACAGTGGTGATTGCAATAACCCATTATTTTATTGATATAGCCAAGTCATACTCAAATAAAGGGGTACTCCCTTTTGTACTTGATCAATGTGCTCATTTTATTGTCATACTCATGGTCGCTGTGTGGCTTGCTGATAACCACGACTTTTACTACCAACTATTACATCAGCTTATTGCCCTTGATAGCTTAATTGTACTGACAGGCTACTTATTAGTGCTCAACCCAAGCTCAGTATTTATTCGAATGGCACTTGAGCGTATAACCAATGGCTTTGCAACATCAGGCAGCATTCCCGCAGCTGGGCACAGCATTGGTATATTAGAGCGCGTTTTGATGCTGACATTTATTTTAATAGGTGAGTATGCAGGTGTTGGATTTTTACTAGCGGCTAAGTCTATTTTTCGTTTTGGGGATTTACGTGCCAGTGAAGAAAAGCAACTTACTGAGTATGTGATGCTAGGTACTTTGCTAAGCGTAACAGTGACTTTATTTATCGGTCTAACCATTAACTTTTTGACTGCACAATAAAAAACGCGCCATTAAAGCGCGTTATATATTATTTCAGCAAAGGTTACGTGTTGCCCTGCGAGCCGCCATTACTTGGGCGACGACGGCGCTGTGAGTTACCACCAACAGATTGGCGTTTTGCCCATGGGTTTTGTTGCTCCCCCTCGCCTTTAGCTGCAGGCTTTTTAGAACCACCACGGCGTGGTCCTGTACCGTTGCCACCATTGTTTGGCTTTTTGCTATCAGACTTAGATTTTGAAAACGGCTGTTTAGCTTTTTTAGGCTTTTTCGGTTTTATTGGCCTTGCATCAAGCGCTCTTTCTGGCACTGGGTTGTTTGGTTCAAAACCCGGCTCAGAAGCACGAGGAATAAGCTCACCAATAAAGCGTTCAATACCATACAAGTCAGCAGCATCATCAGTCGTTACAAAAGAGATAGCATGGCCTGTGGCACCCGCACGACCTGTGCGGCCAATACGGTGAACGTAATCTTCATAAATGTTTGGTAAGTCATAATTTACCACATGCGGAAGCTCAACAATATCAAGACCACGAGCCACAATATCTGTTGCCACTAATACACGCACTTCACCACTTTTAAAGCCATCTAATGCTTTGACGCGCGCACCTTGAGATTTATTACCATGAATCGCAGCTCCCACAATATCATCACGTTCAAGTTGTTTAACTAAGCGGTTTGCACCATGCTTAGTCCGACTAAAAACTAAAACTTGCTGCCAATCATTACTGCGAATTAAATGACTCAAAAGTGCCGTTTTACGTGCTTTATCTACAGCATACACTGACTGTGTAACGCTTTTAGCCGTGGTGTTTTTTGCTGCTACAGAAATCTCAACAGGATCATTAATCAAGCCTTTTGCAAGTGCACGAATTTCATCTGAGAAAGTAGCTGAAAACATTAAGTTTTGACGTTTTGCAGGTAATTTACTAATAATGCGTTTAATGTCGTGAATAAAGCCCATATCGAGCATACGGTCAGCTTCATCAAGCACTAAAACTTCAAGGTTATCAAACTTCAAAGCATTTTGATTATGTAAATCAATAAGTCGCCCAGGTGTTGCCACTAAAATATCAACACCTTTACGAAGTCTTTGCATTTGCGGGTTTATTTTAACTCCACCATAAACAACAAATGAGCAGATGTTAGAATGCTTAGCATACTCTTCAACGTTTTCACTTACTTGCAACGCAAGCTCACGAGTGGGCGCTAAAATTAAGGCGCGTACTTGGTTACCTTTGGCTTTTTGTCCTTTGGCTAACGACTCAATCAACGGTAACGTAAAACCAGCAGTTTTACCTGTGCCTGTTTGCGCTGCTGCCATTACATCACGACCTTCGATGATCGCAGGAATGGCCTGAGCCTGAATTGGTGTTGGCGTTTCATAGCCCTTTTCTAAAACTGCATTAACTAAAGACTGTGATAAACCTAACCCATCAAAACTCATATAAACTCTCTTTTAAATAAGGCCAAAGTGGCCAGTTGCGCGCATTATACCGATCGTGGCCAATAATGCATTGAATATTAACCCTACTCTTTATACGCTAGCTAGAAGTTGAGTGCTTATGTGTTCAAAATGGCGATAAAAACACAAGCAAATAAAAGTAAATATCCTGCAAAATAAAAAAGCGGCATTAAGCCGCTTTCATCTCACGAGAAAGAGTGATTACTTCACACCTAGCTCACGTAAACGCTCTTGTAAGTAGCTGTCAGCGGTATAACGCTCTGACAACACCACATCTGGACGCGGATGTAAGAATAACGGCAGCGAAATACGTGACTTAGTAGACGCCTTGCCTGTTGGGTTAATTACCCTGTGAATCGTTGATGGAAAATACCCGCCTGACGCTTCTTGTAACATGTCACCAATATTTATGATCAAACTGCCAAAATCACACGGTACGTCTAACCAACCACCGTCAGTTTTTTGCACTTGTAAGCCTGGCTCATTAGAGGCAGGTAAAACCGTTAATAAATTGATGTCGCCGTGCGCTGCAGCGCGGATTGCGCCAGGCTCTTCATCACCCGTCATCGGTGGGTAATGCAATATACGCAATAACGTTTGCTCAGAGTCAGCAATCATGTCTTTCAAATCGATTGAAAATTTAGCACGAACATCAGCTGGCGCTTCAGCTTGGACCCAGCTTAATAATGTTGCCGCAAACTCATTCGCTAATCGGTAATATTCACGCACGTCAGCTTCAAGCTGTTCAGGCACACGGCCTTTAGGATAAACATGAAAATATTCTTTAATGTCTTTTACTGTAAAACCTTTAGCAACCTCAGATACTGACGGTGGAAAATACCCATCTTGAGTATCTTTAGAGAATAAGAAATCATGCTTTTGCTCAGAGTTAAAAAATTCCTGCCAGTTGTGGTAAATCGATTCAACTAAAGATTGTGGAATTGGATGGTTTTTTAATACACCAAAGCCTGTGTTTCTAAGAGATTCAACAAATTGAGCGGCTGCATCGCTCGCTTGATAATCAACGGTAGGTAGTTGCATGTTCGTATCCAATGAATTAAGTTGTCAAAAGCCTGTGCTAATCATAGCAGTTGCTCTATTATTGCGCTCCGCGAGGATAATAAAATAGCCTTAAAAACATAAGGACTTATGTCCGCACCTTTACCGAGTTCAACTAATAGTTGATATGGATCAAACGCTAAAAATTAGCACAATTAAATTGAAATCATACCGTTATTATATTGGTCTACTCTTTCTAATTACTATAGGTACATTCAATGCGACAAAAAATAACTTTTCAAAGTGGTGAGTTACAACTTGCCGGACAATTAGAGTCACCGGCTGGCGATATTAAATTTTACGCCCTATTTGCTCATTGCTTTACGTGCGGTAAAGACATTGCAGCAGCTACTCGTATTAGCCGTGCATTAACACAGCAAGGTATTGCTGTTTTACGGTTTGACTTTACTGGTCTGGGTAACAGCGATGGCGACTTTGCCAATAGTAATTTTTCATCAAATATTCAAGATTTAATTGCAGCTGCTGACCATTTGAGAGAGCATTTTAAGGCCCCACAATTATTAATCGGTCACAGCTTAGGTGGTGCTGCGGTACTTGCTGCAGCAGAGAAAATAAATGAAGTACAAGCGATTACAACTATTGGTGCTCCATCAGATGCACAACATGTAGCGCATAACTTTAATGCCCACCTAGACGAAATAAACAGCACAGGTGAAGCCAAAGTGAGCTTAGCCGGACGCGAGTTCACCATTAAAAAGCAATTTGTTGACGATATAGCTCAATACGATCGTAGCCATATTAGTAAATTAAAACGCGCTTTACTGGTTATGCACTCTCCCATTGATGCTACTGTTAGCATCAATGAGGCTGAAAAAATTTACGCTACGGCAAAACACCCTAAAAGTTTTATTAGTTTAGATAAAGCTGATCACTTACTCACTAACAAAGAAGACGCCGACTACGCAGCTGAGGTTATCGCTTCATGGGCTAAGCGCTATGTCGATCACAATAAAACTCAATACTCTGCCAGACTAACTAGTGGCAATGTATTAGTGGAAGAAAAAGACCATGTGTTTACGCAACATGTTAGCACTAAGGATCATACTTGGCTTGCCGATGAACCTTCAAAAGTCGGAGGCAATAATTTAGGCCCAGATCCTTATGATCATTTACTCGCCGGGCTTGGAGCCTGTACTGCAATGACACTGCGCATGTACGCTAGCCGTAAAAACTTGCCACTTGAACATGTAAAGGTAGAACTTGATCATACCCGCGACTACCACACTGATTGTGACGATTGTGAAAAAGACACTAAAATTGAAGCCATCACCCGAAAAATCACTCTGATAGGCGATTTAACCGATGAACAACGCAAGCGCTTGCTTGAAATAGCAGACAAATGCCCTGTGCATAAAACCTTGCATAACGTTCCATTAATCGTCAGTGAGCTGGCTAAATAAATACATAGGCGCTGTGTCGTGTTTAGCAGCGCCATAATTTTAAATATATGCGATAATAGCGCTAATATTTATGTTTATTTAAAAGTGTCCCATGAAATCATACAGCAGCATCGAACAACGTATCGACATTTTACAAAGTCGCATTGAAGCCTATAAAGAAGAAATCGCAGTACTACAAGCCGAACCAAAAAGTAATAACGAGCGTATTATTTTTAAATTTATTGAAACCGGCAGCACAGGTAAAACCAAAGACTTCGTCAGAGAGCTTGGCATTAAATCACCCCGTGATAGCTTATACTCGTCTGGTGATGTGACTAAGTTAGTTAAAGATGGCGCTGATGATATTAACCCTGCGCTACTTGAGATTGCTCGCGCCCTTGCCAGCGCTCGCAATAAAAATGGCCCTGCTTGCTAATATAGCGCATTAGCCGTAAGCTCTACGGCTAATCTACCAGCTCGATATCGAGTCCTGCTAATAAATTTAACGCTTCAAGTCGCTCAAACTTAGCACCACTTACATTGTTATTTTTTATATCAATATTAAACTGTGTGGCACTCACAAAATTAACACTACTTAAATTAGTTTGATGAAACACACTGTCTCTAAAATCTGTGCCCGTAAAGTTACTTATTGCTAAGTTAGCGTGCCTAAAATCAACATCTTTAGCAAAGCAGCCCGTCATTGTTAATGCTTTTAATTGCAACTCAAAAAATGAGCTATGGCTAAGCTCGCAGTCTTTAAAACTAACCGGTGCTGTTAATGCCAATTGCGGCCAGTTTACTTGTCCCCAAACAATGCTATTGAGCTTACATCCTTTAAAATTCACCTCTTCTAATGAGCTGTAGCTCCAGCTTAAATCACTCAAATTGCAATTAATAAATTCGCAATCAATAAAACGACAGTTACTGAATTGAGCTTGGCTAAAGTCACACTCAATAAATTGGCATTGCTCAAATTCAATGTCACTAAAGCGCTGTGCTGTTGCTTTAACTTTTAAAAATTCATGTTCATAATAATCGTTTTGTGAAAATAACATGCTTCTGGCATTATCTCTCTTAAAACAGCAATAAAAAAACCCTAAGTATCAGCTTAGGGTTTTTAACATTAAACTAGTTTGTCCGTGATTTATTCAGCTGGTTTTTCAGCTTTTTCAGCTTTTTCAACAACGTTGATAGCAAGCTCAGTCAATGAATCTGCATTGGCTTTGCTTGGTGCGTCAGTTAGTAAACATGAGGCTTGTGTTGTTTTAGGGAAAGCAATAACGTCACGAATGTTATCAGTACCACACAGTAGCATTACTAAACGGTCTAAACCAAACGCAAGACCTGCATGCGGTGGCGTGCCGTATTTAAGCGCGTCAAGTAAGAAACCAAACTTATCTTGTTGCTCTTGTGCTTCAATACCTAGGATTCTAAAAGCCGCTTCTTGCATATCTGCGTTGTGAATACGGACAGAGCCGCCGCCTACTTCGTAGCCGTTTAGTACCATATCATAGGCATCTGAGATAGCCGCTGCTGGATTTGCTTCAAGAGCCGCTGCATCAATGTCTTTTGGCGCTGTAAATGGGTGGTGTACGGCATGAAGTGTGCCTTCGTCGTCTTCTTCAAACATTGGGAAGTCAACAACCCAAAGTGGTGCCCAGCTATCAAGGTTGGTGATTTCTAAATCAACACCAATCTTCAAGCGTAATGCGCCCATGGCTTCATTTACTGTGTTGCGTTTATCTGCACCAAATAAAATGATATCGCCCGTTTGTGCATTAGTACGTGCAAGAAGTTCGTTAATCACTTCTTCGTTTAAGAACTTAGCGATTGGTGATTGAACACCTTCAGCGCCTGCATCACGGTCGTTAACTTTCATCCAAGCTAGGCCTTTCGCACCGTAAATACCAATAAACTTGGTGTAATCATCTAACTGCTTACGAGAAAGCTTAGCACCACCGGGAACTGTTAATACTGCAACACGGCCTTTTTCATCATTTGCAGGGCCTGAGAATACTTTAAACTCAACATCTTTTACCAAATCAGCAACGTCAATTAGCTTCATTGGGTTACGTAGGTCTGGTTTATCAGAGCCATACAAGCTCATGGCTTCTGAATAAGGCATGATTGGGAACTCGCCTAAATCAACGTTAAGCAATGACTGCCACATTTCACGGATCATCTTTTCAGTCATACCGCGTACTTGATCAGAGCTCATGAACGACGTTTCTAAATCTATTTGAGTAAATTCAGGTTGACGATCAGCACGTAAATCTTCATCACGGAAACATTTAACGATTTGGTAGTAACGATCAAAACCAGACATCATCAATAATTGCTTAAACAACTGTGGTGATTGCGGTAATGCGTAAAAGCTGCCTTTGTGAACACGGCTTGGTACTAAATAGTCACGCGCACCTTCAGGTGTTGCTTTAGTTAAAACAGGTGTTTCAATATCTAAAAATGCATTTTCATCTAAAAAGCGACGAACAAAGCTGCTTGCCTTAGCACGTAACTTAATACGGTCGCTCATCTCTAAACGACGTAAATCTAAATAACGGTACTTTAAACGGCGCTCTTCTGAATTTACTTGGTTAAAATCAAGCGGTAACGGCTCAGAGCGATTGATGATAGTTAAGCTAGTGCCTAAAATTTCAACTTCACCTGTTGCCATATCTTTGTTTACTTGGCTATCAGGGCGTGCACGTACAACACCTTTTAGCTGCACACAAAATTCTTGGCGAAGTTTATTTGCTGTATCCATTAAACCTTCAACTTCAGGATCAAATACAACTTGCACTAAGCCTTCTCTGTCGCGTAAATCGACAAAAATAAGACCACCAAGATCACGTCGTTTATTTATCCAACCACATAGTTCAACTTCTTGATCTACGTGAGTTTTGTTAAGCTGTCCGCAGTATATAGAGCGCATAGTATTCCTGTCAGTTAAAGACTCATAGCCGCTTTCCCTAAGAATTTGCTGTTTTTGGGGAGTTAAAGCCACTATTTATTAATCATTTTAGGGGGTGCATTATACCCAAGTTACTTAAAAATGCGAGCGCGGCAGCGGTCACTGTGCTTTCAATTTATAGATTTGATATACTAGCTAAAACACACAATCAGTTAACCGTTTTATGTTGTATTTAGGGTGTCCGCAGTGGTCAAGCACCGCGTGGAAAGGCAATTTGTTATCCAGCCATTGTAAAAATGCTGACATGCTGCATGAATACGCGCAGGTGTTCAATTCTGTTGAAGGTAATACCAGCTTTTACGCCGACCCTAGTATTGAGTCACTCAAGCGCTGGCGTGATGCTGTTAATAACGATTTTAAATTTACCTTTAAATTTCACCGCAGCTTTAGCCACGAATTGCAATTAACCAACATTGATGACGAGCTTACAGCTTGGTTTAAATTGTTCGAACCGCTATTACCTCATATTGGGCAAATCATGCTACAACTACCAAGTAGCTTTGGCCCTGCACAATTGCCCCTTCTCACTCAGTTTATTAGTAAGTTGCCACACGATATAAATTACGGGGTTGAAGTACGCCAACCTGAATTTTTTAAAAAAGGTGATGCAGAAGTTGCGTTAAATCAGCTATTAATGGGCAACAACATAAACCGTATTGCTATGGATACACGTGCCCTGTTTGCGGTAAAAGCTAATACCGAAGCCTTGATAGATGCCCAGCAGAAAAAGCCTCATTTACCTGTGCATGCCATCGCAACCGGTGAGCAGCCAATGGCCAGATTTGTTATTGCCAGTTTAGAGCATGACTATAAAAGTTATTACCAGCCGTGGCTGAAAAAAGTACAACAATGGCTTGATGAAGGTAAAACCCCTTTTGTGTTTTTTCATACCGCCGATAATCGCCAAGCTCCATTGTTAGCGCGTCAATTTTGCCAAGACTTAAATTATAACCACCGCGTTTTATCACCTTTTGTAGGTGAAAAAGAAGCCACTCAATCGAGCTTATTTTAATTTATGAAAGACTACTCTCGCTATTTTATCAGCTACCCGGAGCAAATTGTCACACAAGTGATGCAGCTCATTAATAACAATAAACACAGTGCCTATTTAACAAAAAAATACCCACATGCTCACACGATAACGAGTGACAAGTCGTTATATGCTTACGCAACCGAGCTTAAAAAGCGCTACTTAAAAAATGCCCCGCCGTTTGGCCGCGCCGCGTTTAAAAAACAAGGTGACATGGTCACTAATGCACTGGGTACGCATACCTACCGTATGCAAGGTAAAACCCGCAAACACGATTTAGCGATCAACAGCGATTTACTGCGCGCGCCAGAACCATTATTAAAAGCATTAGTGGTACATGAACTCGCCCATTTTAAAGAAAAAGATCACAACAAAAGTTTTTACGCCCTGTGTTGTCACATGGAGCCAGAG
Source organism: Pseudoalteromonas sp. APC 3893 (assembly GCF_030408095.1). Classification (NCBI taxonomy): domain Bacteria; kingdom Pseudomonadati; phylum Pseudomonadota; class Gammaproteobacteria; order Alteromonadales; family Pseudoalteromonadaceae; genus Pseudoalteromonas; species Pseudoalteromonas sp. APC 3893. Next base: position 452,250 of record NZ_JASDCD010000001.1, on the reverse strand, counting down.
TACCACCAGCTGGAGTTAGATTTACGGATATTTTGTGTCTTGGTCGAACAAAATATCAATCCTTATATAACCTAATGGGCCCTATTCATAATAAGGACAACTGATTATAGACTAACATTAAATTTAGCTAGTCCTATCAATTGTCCTGATTCAGTAACAACGTGTACTTGCCATTTCCCAACCGGATCTGCGGGAAAGTTCATTTTATGGGTCCACGCTCTATAACCTTGCTCACGCCCACCTGTAATATCTAATGCAATTCGTTCCACGACTTGGTTATTAAGGATCCAAACATGAAAAATCTTTTCATTTAACCCTCTTGGTGCTTTCACCGCTGTCCAACTATACAAACCTTCCTGTCGTAATGTATTTACATCTAACTGCTTAACGTTACCGATGGGCTTGCGTTGTGCAATATCGACTTCATGGGATACTGTAATATCAGTTAAGCGCAGCGCTGCCGGCGGTACCCAGCTGCGAAGTTGCCATAAACCAGCGCTAAGCGCACTCAATAATAAAACGAGTAAAGGAAAGCGCCACCAGCGCGCATTTGGCATTAAATTACCCATGCTTGGCAGTGTACAAATAACTGAGGTGATCAATGCTATTGTTAGGCTTTCACTGGTGGTGAGATTAAGTAAAATAGGCAAAGTAACGAGAATAACAACGAACAGTGCGAAGTTGTGAAACACCGTAAATAATATACTGTGCTTAGCCAATTTTTTATAATACAGCGGATCGACAACCGATATAAATGCGCAAAGTATAATTAATGATGTAAAAACAGCCTGTGGATGATTCCACGAAGTCACCGCGAGAAAAAATGGCAATGCAAAAAACAAGCTTTCTTGTTGTACCATTTGTAATGCAAAACGCATAAAGTTAGGTGAAACAGCAACACCGAAGCGCTGCTCAACTTTATCGCGCAGCCAATTATCTACGATTAACCACACCCAACTGACGAGTAAAAGTACAGCTATAATTTGCGAAAACGACTCCTTTCGCTCAACTAAAACGTAACTTGCCACACCACTGCAAAAAGCAAATACGGCCAGCAAGCCTGGATGCTGCTGCATCATTAAAATAAATTTTGTTATTATATTTTTAAAATAGCTCATGCAAAAATAAGATCCTTTTACAACTTAACATCTTAGTTAGTCACCTAAACAATATACCTTAATACATGAACAACGGGTTTACTCATTTGTTCTAAAATTATTTAGTTATGAGACACAAGTATTCACATAGCATTGTAAATTCAATATAATGTTCACACTTTTTACTTTTGAGATTACTATGCCTAAGCCATTTTCAAACATGTTGGCTGTTTTGTTTATTTTGCTCACCTTTGCTGAACAAAGTATGGCGTATAGTGTATCTCCTTCGAACAGTACTCACCTTTACAGTCAAACGTTAAATATTGACAGTCCGCTGGGGATTGAAAACACCACAAAGAGTGACGATGACTGTTGCGAAATAGAGTGTTGTGATAGCACCTGTTTTTGCCCTGCAAATACTTGTGTATCAGCCTTTTACCTGCCGTCAGAAATCACGACAACTCAAATTGATATGCAAAATCATCACGCTATAAAACAAAATATTGCAAAAATAATCTCCGTTGCCACTTATATTTACCGCCCTCCTATCGCTATCTCATAAATACAGTTCCCATGTTTTTAGCCACGTTAAGGGCTAATTCGCTCTACTTTAATACAATTATGAGATAAATATGTTTACGAAAACATCTAAGCTAGCTGTTGTTGCTGCGTTACTCCCTGCTTATTCGTTCGCCCACGAACAGCATCATGACCATGACGAACATGAAAAAAAACCGATAGAGAAAATACAAGTCACCGCTTCTCGTCTTGGTCGCATTGTTACCGAGTCAGCAACTCGTACTGAAATTATCAATGCTGAAGAAATACATGAAAAAGCGTTAATGCGTCCTGGTAACATTTCAATGCTAGTGGCAGAAACTGGTGGTGTACGCGTGCAAAACACTTCACCCGCTTTAGGCAGTGCAAATATCCGTTTGCAAAGCCTATATGGCCGCTATACCCAGCTACTTAGTGACGGACTGCCATTATATGGCGGTCAATCAATAGGCTTATTACAAATCCCGCCGACTGATCTTGCCAATGTTGAGATCATAAAAGGCTCTGCTTCTTCATTATATGGAGGCTCTGCGCTAGGTGGTGTGATCAATTTGATTTCACGTACGCCGAGCGATGAATTTGAGGGCGAAGTTCTCCTTAATGCGACCTCAAAAAATGGCCAAGATGTTACCTCTTACTTTGCTGCCCCGTTAACTGACTCAATCAGCGCCTCTGTTACCGCAGGGCTTCATCATCAAGAAGAGCAAGACTTAGATGATGATGGCTGGCTTGATATGGCAAGCTATAATAGAGCAAGTGTACGGCCGCGTATCTATTGGGAAGGTGATAATGGCGCCAATTTATACGTCACTGTAGGTGCAATGACCGAGCAACGAGATGGCGGCACCGCTGAAAACGCAACCATGCCAGATGGCAACCCATTTGCACAAACACAAGACAGCTTAAGGCTCGATACAGGGTTTATATTTGATAAACCATTAAATGAAGTACTGGCTTTAAATGTACGTGGTTCTGCAATGCAGCAAGATCATGATCACGTGTATGGCACAGTAAACGAAGATGACAATCATGAAAGTTATTTATTTGAGTCAAGTATCTCTGGTTATACCGACAACATAGCATGGCTAGTCGGTGCCGCTTACCAATCTGAAAAATACCATTCTGAAGATTTTTCCGCGTTTGACTACAGCTACGAAGTGCCGGGCGTTTTTTCACAGCTTGATTATGAAGCCAGCGAAAATGTGTCGCTGTCATTAAGTGCACGTGCCGATTGGCACAATGAATACGGTACGCAATTTAGCCCACGTATTTCAATGTTATACAACCCAGAAAATTGGACTGTACGAGGCTCTTACGGCAAAGGATTCTTTGCCCCTACTCCATTTATTGAAGATATTGAAGATGCCGGTTTATCCCATTTAGAGCCGCTTGAAAATATTGAAGAAGAACATGCAAACACCGCTTCTATCGATATCAGCTATGCATTTGATAGCGTCGAAACAAGTGTTACCTTTTTCTCCTCCGATGTTGAAAACGTCACTGAGTTAGAAGTTATTAATCAGCAACTCACACCTTCAGATAAAAATGTTCGCATTGTCAACGCACCTGGCCAAAGTGAAATACGCGGTGCAGAATTTCTATTACGTTACCGCTGGAATGATATCAAACTAACGGGTAGTTATTTATATACAGATGCAAGTAAACAAAGCAGCTCAGGAACGGGTCGTGTGCCTCTTACTCTCACTCCAGAACACTCAGCGGGTGCAGTAATCATGTGGGAAGAACATGGTAGTCACCTAGTTGGTTTTGAAGCCTACTACACCGGCACACAACACCTTGAGAATAACCCGTACAGAGATAAAAGTGATGCCTACTGGCACTTAGGTTTACTTGGGCAAATTACCGTTGGACGGATTAGCTATTTTGTTAATGCAGAGAATCTGCTCAATGTAAGACAAACAAAAGAAGACTCTCTTATATTGCCACAACAAGCACCGAGTGGCCGTTGGACGACAGATATTTGGTCTCGAAACGATGGTTTTACTGTCAATGCTGGCATTCGTATCAAGTTTAACGATTAATGAAAGGATAAACACGCTGGTAAGATAATCACCGGCGTGTTTTTACAAATTCAGCTATAAAAAATAAAAGACAACGTTTGCTAACTGATTCCCAAGTACTTGTGTACTTGCACAGATAAACGCCAGTTTTTATCAATGCACGTTTCTATTGCCAATTTCGTTGCAGAAACTTTTTGGCTAATAGGTTGCAAGTAGACCAATTTAGGGTCAACACCCGTTTTAGCAAATAATGCTTCAAGCTCTTCTACATGTTTTTGCATTGCGATTGGGTGCTTTATTTCATCTGCGCGCTTCATTGCCGAGGTCAGCACTTCATAGCCACCACGCATATTAATTTTTGGCGATACAGTAACCCACGTTTGCGTTGGCACTAAAATTTCAAAAGTCCCGCTGGTTTCTATTTGAGTACTAAAACCATTCTCATGAAGTAATTCGCATACTGGGTTTAAATCATACATGCATGGCTCGCCACCGGTGATCACCACATGTTTTGCACGGTAACCTCGCGACTTAAATAGCGCTAATATTTGCTGTGCTGATGCATCAGCCCAGTGATCTGAGTCGGCTTTTTTTTCTACCGTCTCATCAAGTGAAACTTTATATACGTTATCGACATCCCAAGTTTGTTTTGTATCACACCAAGCACACCCAACCGGGCAGCCCTGTAGACGCAAAAATATTGAAGGCGTGCCTGTAAAACTTGCTTCACCTTGGATTGTTTCAAATACTTCATTTATTTTGTACAAACGTTATCTCACTTACTACTTGGCATATTTATCGGGTAAAATAGCGATAAAATAGAAATCAAAAAGCACGGGCAAAAATTGTTATTTATGCTCCAGCCGTGTAGTATATCGCGCCCTGATATAAACCTCTATTAAAACTAAGAGCAAAACAGATATGACGCAAAAAGTAGTTGTGATTTATTCCGGCGGTATGGATTCATTTACCGTATTAAATAAAGCCCTGCAAGAAGGCCACGATGTTTACGCCTTGTCATTTGATTATGGTCAGCGTCATGTTAAAGAGCTAAAAGTCGCCGCACAAGTATGTGAAAAGCTTAATGTTCCACATAAAATCGTTGATATCTCTGCCATCAACCAACTTATTGGTGGCTCATCATTAACTGACGATATTGACGTGCCTGAAGGCCATTACGAAGAAGAAAGCATGAAAAGTACTATCGTGCCTAACCGTAATATGATTTTACTGTCATTAGCTGTTGGGTATGCTGTTTCTCTTAAAGCCAGCCAAGTTTATTATGGTGCCCATTCGGGCGATCATGCTATTTATCCTGATTGTCGTCCTGAGTTTGTGAAGAAAATGGACGATTTATGCCGTATTGCTAATTACGATGCTGTCGAAATTTTTAGCCCTTACTTAAACAATACTAAAATTGATATTTTAACCGATGGTATAAAAATGGGACTAGACTACAGCCAAACTTGGACCTGTTATAACGGCCGAGAAAAAGCCTGTGGTAAATGTGGTGCGTGCCAAGAACGCCTTGAAGCATTTAAACTTAACGACGTTACAGACCCACTTGAGTATGAATAAGCTTATTTGAAGCTAAATTAAAGGCTATCATTGATAGCCTTTTTATTGTTTATAACCAGCGTCTTACTCGGTTCATGTAATCTGTGTATTGTTGACCAAATATTTTGCTCAATGCGCGCTCCTCTGGAATTATCTGAAACAGCGTTAAATACGCAACAAACCCCGCAATGCAAGCGATAGCCCAAATAGACATTAGCCATACGCCCCAGCCTAATAATATAAACGCAAAACCAACATACATAGGATTACGAGACAACTTATACACTCCTGTTGTTACAAGCTCCGTAGCCTGCTCAGGGTTATTAGGATTAACAGTAGTTTTAGCTAAACGAAAACTCACCACACCGGCAATACAAAAAATACCCCCTATAACCACAAAAATAGCGGCAACATAGCTAATAAATGCGCTCAAATCGATAACACTATAGTGAGCAACTAACGCCATAATCGCGGCGAAAAAAAGTACTACCAATACCGGCGGTATTTTATTATTTAACATACATATCCTTCTAGATAGTTTCACTTATACTGACTTAGTAAACGGCCTTAATTTAACCTCTCAGACTAAGAATACAAATAAAGTTACAATTGTCAGCTTTCTGGGTGCGTAAAGCAGGTTATACTTTATACTAATAAAAACGAATAAAGGAAATAAAAGTTATGTCAGGTACAACGATGATCGTGTTAATTGTGTTTATTTCGGTTGGCTCTGGAGTCATATACGATATGTACAAGAAGCACCTTGAGTTTAAACATAAAATGCAAAACAACAATAACGATGCAAATAAGCAACTAGATGCGGTAAATGCTGAAGTACGCGCACTAAAAGAGCGCGTACAAACACTGGAAGCTATCGTAACCGACTCAAGTTATGATGTTAAACAAGAAATTAATCGACTTTAAACTGCTTTGAGTACAAATGCGCATTTTCTGGCCGTTCGATACCATGAGCGGCTAAAAAACCCGTAATTTCGCTATCACAACCTTGTGGAACGCGTGCACTATCGATTTCAAAATTAAGTTGATTCGCGTTTTGTTTACCCAAAGAGCATAATTGTAAGGTATTATGCGATCTCAACTTGATGCTCAACTCCCCCACTTTTTCAACTGCGATACATCGACCAAACCGCGTTAATCCAGCGTAACTAAATTGCTCACTCACATATTCGTTACTTTTATCCACAAGCGCATTCATTAAGCCATGTAAAAACCCGTTACTTGTATTATCAGTAACCAAAAATGTAATGGACGCATTATTAAATTCACTAAGCTGACACTCACTACACATCAGCTGAACACGATATAAACAACAAACTGAATCAATATTGTGTACTGATACTAATTCAAGCGCTTCACCTGCAAACAGACAATGACTTAAGAGCGTATGTATATCGAAGTCACCCTCTTCGCTCTGATTCACTAAAGCTGCATTGTCAGCCATTAAGGGAAGATCATGATGGTTATTAAATGGTGTACTAGCACCGTGACGGTGTTTGAACTGAAATAACTCTCTTACTTCATGTTCTCTCGCGATTTTTAGCGCTAAAAAAGCGGTTTGAATTAACTCCGAGGTGGGTAGGTTTTCTTCCACGTACCAGCGCCGACCAAAAAGTAACTTTTTAGCATCAGGACTTTGTGTATTAGTTTGATAATTATCAGGGCTCAGAACCGCTACTTGTAAGTATATTTGGTTATCTTTTTGCGCTGCGAGCACTGTAAAGTGTGCTGAAAACTTGATTTTTTCAAGTACTTCATTGACTGACGTTAACGTATGCTTGTAACGTAAAAAGTGCTGCGGCACGACCCAATTATTATTAGCAAGTTGAACAAGTGGCGCATAAGAGATGGGCTGTTCATAACTATTCGGCCACTTTTCATTATTATTGCTTGAAGGTCTCATTTTTTGACGATTCATACTTACTTCAATTCATCTACAGGTTATCTTTGTGTTACGAATTAACAGTATTAAATAGATCACTCAATGCTTAACAATTGTTTGTAATCATTGATCACTTTTTCAAAGCGTTGTGGGCTCTGATGTGCCATTCGCGTATAATGCAAAAGCAGTTTATTTAAATAGCTACGATGATGTTTATTACTCATATCCCACATCGTATTGCCTGTTGGGGTTATTTTAGTTGTGCTTTCAAAACTAAGGTGTAGGGCTTCATAAAAACGCTTATTTTCAACAATAATTTGTTCTGATATCAGGCCTAAATCAAGCTCGTTTAGCCCCTCTCTTAAACTGTAGGTATGATGAACTGGGCAGATAATAAAGCTTATTTGAGCTAATTCTTGTTGAGTGTGGTTGGCTATAATTTGCTGCATCAACTTAAGTAGTAACTCACCTCCCACACCGGCGATAATCACTAACTGTTTGGCGTTTTTCTCAAGTGTAATACCGCCTACATCTTTACACATTACTTGCCAGTCACTGCTTGACTGAGAATCTGCAAAACGCGTCAACGTCACATTAAGCTCGCTCATCAGCTCAGGCACAATATCAACAAACACCACTTTTTTTGCAATCTCGCGCTTAAGAATTGCCATACCCAGTAAACCATGATCGCAACAGCAATCCCAAATCACATCATAGGGCTGAGTGATTAATGCATTAATCGCATTTAAACGATTACTCAGTTTCATTCAAGCCGTGTTTTACTGAGGTTTTATAAATTAGTGCTTTTAAGCTACGGTCACTGTCAATTTCAATAAAACCAGCCGTAGGAGCTAGCCGCTCAACAAACTCAATGGCATCGTGGGTATGCTCTGCAATCAGTGCTTTGAATGCACTTTCACTTAACTCGGGACTATTTGCGCAGAGCAAAAGCTGGGTATTGCTATTAAGTAACTCTGGTAAACGTCGTAATACTTTTTGATAGTCTTTGGTGAGTATAAAACTGCCTTTTTGAAAGCTAGGCGGATCGACAATGATCAAATCAAACGGTGCCGCTTTTTTTAGCTTACCAAAGGATTTTAAAATATCATGAGGTAAAAAGCTCACACCACGCTCGAAACCATTCAGTTGATGATTTTGTTTACCTGTGCGTAATACGCCTTTATTCATATCCATGTTGATCACGGAATCAGCCCCACCCTGCATCGCACTGACTGAAAAACCGCACGTATAAGAGAATAAATTAAGGACCTTTGCGTTTTGGCTGTTGCTACTTACAAACTCGCGGCCACTTCGCATATCAGGGAAGATACCGGTGTTTTGACGACTCATTAAATCAACAATAAATTCAACGGCACCCTCTTTTACTGTATGACGCTCAGGTAATGTTCCCTGCACTAATTTATTTTGTGTTTGTAACCCAGCTCTTTGCTGGTAAACCATCGCAGTAACCTGCTCAGGTGCATGTTGTTGCGCCCATTGCCACACCTGTTCAGTTAATATATTTAACGTGTCATCGTCTATTTCTTCATACGATACTAAAAACAAGCTCGGTGGATAAAAGTCTAAATTTAAATGACTTAAATGTTCAACACTGTGGCCACGGCCATGAAAAATACGACACAGCTCATTGGCTGCAAACGGGGCACTTTCAAGCGCACTAATAAGAGGTGAAAAATTATGCATTTTTAATCAACTGTTGTTGTAATTCGTGTATTTCATCGCGTACCGAGGCGGCTTTTTCAAACTCAAGGTCGCTCGCATAGGCGTGCATTTTACTCTCAAGTTGTTTAATCTGCGTCGCAATCTCTTTTGCACTAAGTACTTGTGTGGTTTCTTTACGAATAAGTTTTAGGTTATCTTGTGGACCGGCTTGCTCACCTACATCCATAATGTCAGTTATTTTCTTCAGCAGTGCTTTAGGCTCTATACCATGCTTAACATTGTAAGCATGTTGGATATCACGACGACGCTGAGTTTCGTCCATCGCTTTGGCCATCGACTTAGTTACCCGATCAGCGTATAAAATTGCTCGGCCATTTAAGTGCCGTGCAGCACGCCCTATTGTTTGTATAAGCGAACGAGCCGAGCGTAAAAAGCCTTCTTTATCAGCATCAAGTATCGCCACTAACGACACTTCTGGCATGTCTAAACCTTCACGTAGTAAGTTAATACCCACTAACACATCAAACACCCCAGCACGAAAGTCACGAATAATCTCAACGCGCTCGACAGTGTCTATGTCTGAGTGTAAATAACGTACTTTTACATTATGCTCATTGAGGTAGTCGGTTAAATCTTCGGCCATGCGCTTAGTCAGTGTTGTAACTAACACCCGCTCATCAATTTCAACCCTTTTGTAAATTTCAGAGAGTAAATCATCAACCTGGGTGCCCACAGGGCGCACTTCTATTTCAGGGTCGAGTAAACCAGTTGGGCGAATAACTTGCTCAGCAATATCATCGCCACAGCGCTCTAGTTCAAAGTCCCCTGGGGTTGCTGAAACATAAATAGTCTGTGGCGCAATGGCTTCAAACTCTTCAAAACGAAGTGGCCGGTTATCCATTGCTGATGGCATCCGAAAACCGTATTCAACTAAATTTTCTTTACGGCTGCGATCACCTTTATACATAGCGCCGATTTGCGATACGGTAACGTGTGATTCATCAATGATCATTAATGCATCGTCAGGCAAATAATCCAATAATGTAGGTGGTGGATCGCCTGGTGTACGACCCGATAAGTAACGGCTGTAGTTTTCTATGCCTGAGCAATAACCGAGCTCGGTCATCATTTCTATATCGTACTGAGTACGCTGTGCAACCCGCTGCTCTTCAACCAGCTTATTAGCACTGAGCAATTGTGCACGGCGCTCTTTAAGTTCTGCTTTGATATGCTCTACCGCATCAAGAATCTTCTCGCGTGGCGTAACATAGTGCGTTTTAGGGTAAATAGTCGCGCGTACAATGTGCTTCTCAATTGCACCAGTGAGTGGGTCAAAAATACTTAAGCGCTCTATTTCGTCATCAAACATTTCAACGCGTACTGCATAGGTGTCTGACTCTGCAGGAAATATATCGATTACTTCGCCCCGTACTCGATAGGTACCACGACTAAAATCAATGTCGTTACGGGTGTATTGTAATTCAGCTAACCTGCGTAACATATCGCGTTGGTCAACGGTTTCACCAACTTTTAATAACAGCATCATTTTCATGTATGAATCAGGGTCACCCAAACCATAAATGGCTGATACTGAGGCCACTATTATCGTGTCACGGCGCTCTAACAAGGCTTTAGTCGCACTTAAACGCATTTGTTCTATGTGTTCATTAATTGAAGCGTCTTTTTCGATAAATGTATCGCTGGCAACAACATAAGCCTCAGGTTGGTAATAATCATAATAAGACACAAAATATTCAACAGCATTATTAGGGAAGAACTCTTTCATCTCACCGTAAAGTTGTGCTGCTAAAGTTTTATTGTGCGCCATAATAATCGTTGGGCGATTTAAATCATTAATAATGTTCGCCATGGTAAATGTTTTACCAGTCCCGGTAGCACCGAGTAAAGTTTGGTGAGCTAAACCAGCTTCTAGCCCTTCGCAAAGCTGGGCAATCGCAGTGGGTTGATCGCCACTTGGGGTAAACTGTGATACCAATTGGAAATGGTCACTCATGCTTGGCACTCCTTAACTGGTTGATTATTAATAGCGTCTAGCTCTTTTATAAACCACTTATACGCCACAATGCCGGTAAATACATTGCCTATTGCAGCACCTATTAACAGCCCTGACAACCCTGCAAGTACACTCCCCAGATAAGCAAATGGAACATAAAACACAAATAAACGCACCACACTCAAAATAAGCGCATTCATTGGCTTATGTAAGGCATTAAATGATGAATTAGATAAAATTATCACCCCTTGAAAGCCATAACTAAGCGGCAATGTGTATATAAAAAGCTTGATAACATCAATAACCATTTGCTCTTTACCAAACAATTGGCTGATGACACCTGAAAACACGATTAATAATAAATAAATAATAAATTGCCATACCATGACAAATTTTAACGTTGTACTGTAGGCACTCTTCACTCGGCTTAGCTTACCTGCACCAAAGTTTTGACTAATAAATGGGGGCAATGTCATAGATAAGGCAAGTACAACCAAACTTGCAATGGATTCAATTCGACTGCCGACGCCAAAAGCGGCGACTGCTTCTGGACCATAACCCGCCACTAATGCTGTCATCACTGCCATAGCAATTGGGGTTAACATATTGGCTCCCGCTGCCGGAAAACCTATTTTTAATATCTTTTGCATTGATGCCAAAGGCGTTTGATTTCTCGCGTGTAAGCTTAACAGCCCTTTTTTTACGACTAAAATATATAAAATGATCACCACAGCAACTGACCATGCAATGACACTGGCAATAGCAGCACCTTGAATCCCCAGTGCAGGAATAGGGCCAAAGCCAAAAATTAACACAGGATCAAGAACAGCATTAATCAGCCCTGCTCCCCCCATAACAATGCTTGGTGTTTTTGTATCGCCGCTAGCGCGAAGCACTGAATTACCAACCATTGGAGTAATCAAAAATACACTACCCAGAAACCAAACACTCATATATTCATGTATTAATGGGAGTGTATGCTGTCCTGCCCCAAGTAAACTAAATATGGGTTCAAGCATTAAATAGCCAAAAAGTGACAAACACAAAACCATTACTACGGCGATAATCAACGCCATGCTGGCATCAAAACGTGCTTCTTCTATATTGTTACTGCCTAGTGCTTTGGCAATCACTGCGGATGTTCCAATACCTAAGCCAATTGCTAAACTAATAACAGTAAACGTGACAGGAAAAGTAAAGCTCACAGCAGCTAAAGGCTCTGTTCCAAGCATACTGATAAAAAAAGTATCAACAAGATTAAACATCATTAACGTGATCATGCCAAAAATCATTGGTATGGTCATTCGTTTAAGTGTTGGAACTATAGGGGCATTTAATAAATCAGGAGATGTGTTTGTTTGCAAATTAGCGCGCATGGGAATAAATAAGCCTCTTTTATTAAGCGTGCTATTTTAAAGCATGATGCCTTTTCAAGCCATGCATTTATCAAATGAATCCCAACTAGCAGCAATAATTATTAAGAATAAGTAAACAGAAGCTACTTTCTCTACGAAAACTTACTATTTCAAGCTGTTTAACGAAAATTGTAGCCAACCTTTAGTAAAAAACAATAAAAATACAGCTTTGCAACTTTTTATCATATAAAACGCGTGGCCGCTGCTGTATTTTTACACAAAATTTACTGATATCTAATCATCACGAATAAATTTACTCATCAATCAGTTGTTTTCCACCCTTAATTTTTAAGCTGTTGTTTTTATTAACAATAAAAAAACTGTTTTAAAGACTTGATATCCTTACAGCGCCCGAAAAATCAGGCTCAAACGATGTTCTTAAAGTTTCATAAACAGAGTTATCCACAGAAACCGTGGATAACTCTCTCAAACCCGCATTAATAAAGGCGTACAACCATACTCAAATTTCTATTCAAACTTCATGTTGGCGAATACTAACTTTAATGTATTTAATCAATCAGTTCAAAAAACATACTCAAACCAAACATTGCAGAAATATTAATGTAAGTGAATTTGTAGCCGACGACCAAATTTGATAATTAGCACGGGTTTAAATGATAATTCTTTTTTTATCACTTATACCGCGCGGTCTAAGGTGATAAACGGTGTTCAATAAAAAAGCAGCTTTCGCTGCTTTTTTATTCGGTGGTAGTCTTTGCCAACTTGAGAAGTGCTGAGATAGGTTGTGATAGGTCTTCACCTGTCTCATATTGCCTGTCTATGAGCTCCTCAGCGCCTCTAATCAATTCGATGAACTCACCGTGAGGGTTATTAGTAAAGTGCTTTAAATGGGATGTACGGCTCGCTAGCTTGCGATTACGTACTAAATCTACAATATCCTTTGGCACACCTTCTTGGCTTAATAAACCGCATAACTCTAATAACGATTCATCAGTTATCTTTTGCAAATGCCTTTCGGGTATTTTTACCATTGATTCAAGCATATAGAACCTATATGAAAAAATAACTAAAGTGATAACACCACAAAGCAACAACAATACAATAAGAACATCCATACAACATTACCTTTTAACTTACCACGGGATAACAAAACCAATGCTAAGAACAGCAAGTTAGCATTTATCCCTATGCTATATATATCCCAAAGTAGCCAGCTATCGTCACTATATTCGTTAGGGCTACCCTTAAAATTAAGTGCAAAAATGTTACGGTCAATAAACATCAAAGTGTTTAAAAAAGCATTTACAGCCATAGTTATAAACACCAGTTTAATCTGTACATTAAACATCACACCAAATACCCAGTGACAACCAATTACTGAAAATGCCTGGATCAATGAGAAAATGGCCCAAACCAAGTACCAGTAATAAATTTGCTCATCAATGCTTAATGGGCTTAAAACATTGCTATGCAAATAGTCCCCTACCGCTAACCCTATAGACATAACACCTGCTGAAATAGCAATTGAATAATCTTTGGGTTTGCCATAAAAAGCCAAAATGAATGCAACTATAAAAGCGATTAACTCAATTTTATTAAGTGAGTAGCTTAAAATCACATCAATAGTCGGCAAATACATTATTGAGGCTTTTTATCTTTAGTAGGATGGCCACCGCCGCCGTTCATTAGTTTCATTTCTGACTCTAACGCTGTCGCAAAATCAACTTTCTGATCTGTTGTTGGCTTTATTTGCGGTTTATTTTGCAAGTCTAATGAACTTGTATTAGATAGGTTGATTTGATTATTAATTCTCATATTTAAACTCCTTTATTATTAAATATGGGAACAAAAACTACACCAGCGTTTCTATTATTACAACAGATTAGCGTTTCTAGACTTCGATTTCAGTAAAAGGTAGTAGAGGTGCAGCTCCAACAATCCTGCCATTTTCTACATATACCGCTCCAGTTTGAATGCTATTACCTAGAACAATACTTTGGCTGCTGTCGCTATATTCGACTAACGTGGTGCCGTTTGCGTTTACTGTGACGACGTTCGCTATGGTGCGCTGGGTTTTATCGAGCACTGAGCCGAGTCGGTTTAGTGTGTTAGACATTGCTTACCACCTGTATTGTTTGGCTAACTGTAATAGCCCCTTGGTCGCTGATACTTGCGTTAATTGTCATGCTGTCGCACGTCGCTTTAAATACTGAATCTGTGTAAGTGATGCCAACTAACATACCTGGGCGAATTGGCGGTAAGTCATCTAAAAGCTTGGTTCTTATCGTTGTATTTTGTTTGTTACCGCTGTTAGCCAGCTCGCACGTTCCGCGTTGGCGTGCTGCTTGGTTGTGGGTGATTAGTGTGTCTACGACATCATTGGCAAACTGATCGCCAAGCGTACCTGCACGTTTAATTTTACACGCTACACCTTGTTGCTCACCGCGCACAAATACCGCGTTATGTTCCTGGTTTATTGTTTGGCTAGTGCTGTGCTCAAGAATGATTGAATCGTTAAGGATCACATCACAGATTGCATTGGCTGTATCCCATGGCATTACGGGCCATGCTGGTATTACTGAGACTGTTTTAGTTGCGTCGTTAATATCGAGTATTGCGCCGACTGATTTAGCAACGCTTAACAGTGCCGCTGCGGGGGTTAAATTGGTGTATGTAAACGCGCCAGTAGGGATTGGGTAATCAATCATTTTATTATCGAGTGACCACCCCGTATTAACGAGTATGTCAGACATGATCCCCGCTAAGGTTTTTGCGGTTGGGTTGGCGTAGTTTGTAGCGCGGGCGTAAGGGTTAGATAGTAACGCAAAACGACTGCGACAACTTGCGCTGTAGCTTTTATTCGCAAAGCGTGTGCTAGTGCTTGGCTGCTCACAAATCACATAAAAGTCATAGCCATTTAGCGAGATTTTAAGCTCTTGGCCCAGGGCGCGTTCAAAGTCGATGCGTGAGCAAAATTTAATATTGCATGTAGCGCTAAATTGGCCGCGAGATATTGAGTAATTAACGCTGTTGATTAATATTTTTAAATCGTCTGAAACACGCACACAATTAATGGTTGGCTGCATGATGTATGTATTCCTTAGCTGGGGTTCTATTGGGATTTTGCGATCAATTGTTGGTACGTCATCATCACCGCGAACAAGGCCGCCCGGTAAACCCCAGTAACACACTTTATCGGGGTTGTTAAAGCGCATAACTAAACGCCCATTTTGCACTGTGGAAGGCTCTGTAAACTCTAAATTTACATAGCCTTTAAATGGGTGATTGCGCCAATAGCAAATGTATTCTTTATCGGTTTCACCGTAGTGGATCACAAGCTCACGGGACTCTAAAAGCGGCTTTACATGCCAATGCAGTTCGCGAGCTGTTTTTAATAGCTCTGAGCTGTTCCAAAGCTGTTTAAACTCGGTATGTTCAATATCTAACTGAGTTAGCCAGTTAAAGTCATACTCGTTGTACTCAATGCTAGTAATAATTTTATAGGGCATTTGAATAACGTTTGATATATAGCCGCTATTACCCCATGTAACGCTATTTTGCGCTGTAACTAATGCAATGGTTTGCCAGTCAAAACTAAATGCAACAGGGACTAATTCAGCGTTGCTAAACGCCGTTTCAAACTCAGTTTTAACATGCTGTGTTTGCCATGCTAACTTTTTAACTTGCGTGATTAATGGTGGGTTTAACCAGCTTAAACCTGATTCGATACCGATATTAGCTTGTAAAAATGGTAGCGTTGGATCAACTGGCCCTGTGTCATCACCAAATCTGATTATCAGTGGTGATTGATTTATTGCATAAGGTTTAGTAAATCGTATCAACAACGCTGTATCATTGCCAATGACATCCATGTCATTTTGATTGCTTAGTTGTAGCGGCGATTTATTAACCTGATATGGATTAATAAAACGTAGTTTCAACATTATGCTGGCGGCTCGTATGGTTGGGGAGAGTTTTTGTTAAAACTATTTAGCTCTACATGAATACACTGAACATTATCTATAATAGCACCATTAAATTCATTGTTGTCATCAAGTAATGTGCACATTAAATCTGGATTGATTGAATATTCTAGCGGTAAAATCGCTTTTATCACCCCGCCCAATGTTCTTTGATGGTGTTTTAAATCAGCATTTTTTCGGTCGAAAACTTGAATCCGTTCTGAACTTGGATCTGTATCTACTTCCAAAAAAGCGGCGTGGCGTGGGGTTATTGGATTAGTTAATATACTGCTAATTCGCATCCCAGCTCTCCATATTAATATATAATTTTACGTTGTTATTATTCGATCTAACAGCCAAATGGTCATGACCATTTATATTTGTAATTAATGGCCACGCCCCTGATGAGCCTGTATGAAATGGAACTAATGCGTGTAAAATTCCGGGGATTTTCCCTCTATATGCACCATTAAAAAAACTTTCTGAATAAATCATAACTTCTGCGAAGTGTTCACATTCCGAGTTGTTGGGGACATCTTTAGCTCTATTTCTTTGAGTTGGTCTTGCTAAGTATTTTCTTGAGTTCTCAGTCCCGTCTAAATTAAATAATTTCACTGACTCGACAGTATCTCTATCGTTATACACAGAGAATGCACAATTAAACGCATAGTTGTAGCCAAAATATGATGTTCCTGTTAGCTCTTCTGGATTCATGCTATCAGCACTGAGGGCTATCATCTGCAATG
This sequence comes from Pseudoalteromonas sp. APC 3893, assembly GCF_030408095.1. NCBI lineage: Bacteria > Pseudomonadati > Pseudomonadota > Gammaproteobacteria > Alteromonadales > Pseudoalteromonadaceae > Pseudoalteromonas > Pseudoalteromonas sp. APC 3893. The sequence continues at coordinate 435,336 of NZ_JASDCD010000001.1, read as the reverse complement.
TTTCATTTTGATAAAACGATTCAAAATCATCTAAAAACAGCCCATATTCATTATGAGAGTCGTATTGAGCGATTGTTGCAGTGGGATGGCCTGAAATAAAATAAAACGCCTTTGCAGTACCAATTAAAAACCAATTTGTCCAACTGGACTTTAACTGGATGTATTTTTGGAAACCTTTTTTTGTGTAGGTATCCCAATCAACCCAGTGTTGGCAAGGGTTAACCCTCAATAAGGTCTCAGAGTTATCTGTCGCATTATAACTATGTATTTGCACCTCATTTCCCGAGCCACCTGCTACCACATTATTTTTAAATACGACTTTTTGATTAGCTGAATCCTCTGCTATATTTTCCCAGCCAAGAGGCAACTTACTGCCATAACCATCCACTAAGCATTTTTTCAAAACATCAATAATTTCACTAGGTTTAGCACTGTTTATCTGCGGTGCGCCGGGGTCGTCCCATCTATAAACTGTTACTGCTTGAGCCATAATTTTTAATCCTTATTTCCGCGAAATGATAAAGTTGAATTGTCACGTACTATTTCAGAGTGACCGGGTGATACTGAGCGTGTAACCATGGTTGGTTTACTGGCAGCTAGGGTTTCAAATAAAAACGCTTCACCGGGGTTTAAACCAGCGCCGAATGCTTCTTTACGTAATATGAAATATGGTGCGCCTGCGAATGAGTTAATCGGCGCGCAGTCGTTTAGCGTGTCGCCGCTGTAGATGTTACCGACTGATTCACCAATCACGTTATAAGCGGTTGTTGATGTAAACACGATGGCCCAGCGCTGGACTATTGCACCAATATTTGTAAGCTCTATTGGGTATTGCGTTGTATTGATTGCACTTGATGCCGATGCGCCAAAATCAGCAAAATTGTTTTGCCAAGCCGCAAGTGTGCGCTCGTCTTTGGTTTGCGCTTGGAAGTCACCCAGAACTTGCACACTACTAACAGTTGCGCCAGCGGGATAAGCGCGGTTTAACGGTGTTAGTAGGCTTAATGTATCGCTGTCGATTGCGTCAATGAGGGCTAATTCTGACTGTATGGCCGTGATAATAAACGGCGGTGAAAATGCGCTTATTCCCGCGTTGATAGTTATATCACCTGTAACAGCATCGTAGCTGTAATTGTCATCAGTCACAGACCACAAACTTGCACCTAAGCTGTCAACAATATCGATAAAATCAGCATCAGCTAAAACGGTAATCGTTTGGCCGCTGGTTAAGCTCGCAGCGGCTGTGCGCTCGCGGTTTTGTACGCTAACAGGGTTAAACGTATGAAAAATTGGCACAGTGCCATTGTTCGGTAGTGTTGATGTATCAAAACCGCCCGGAGGTGCGGGTACTGTGGTTACTTCAATTTCGTTATAGTCAAATCGAATTGAGTCGGGCTTAATATCTTCACTAAATGTTATATCTACATAGCCTGTTGCGCTTACTGTGCCTGTGCAATTAGTGCCAGTGATATTACCGCTCAAATCGCTAGACGCTGAGAACGTAGCACCCGCTGCGGTTTCAAACGTAATATAAATTGAGTCACGGGCAAAGCTGCTGCTGGGTAATTGCCATTGCTTAGCGTTGATTGTTAGCGCACCTTTTTGGATTAATGCACCTAAGTTGTCGGTAACTGTGCCGTTATAATCAACGCTATCAATTTCTGTGATTACGCCAGTATCATAATCAATGGTCGCAAACACATAGCCGCCAGCTATAAAACGACCTTGGCTATCGTCTTTATAGACTGTTTCGTCACCCGTTTTTTTGAGCTTGGCCGAGCCTTTTAAAACGGTTTCACCAGCGGCTAATGTTATCGCTGAACTCGTTGTAAATGAATGAAACCTAAAATCTTGGCTTGATACATAGTAAAGCGTGAAATATTGGTCTTTACCTATTGCTGGATACAGCTTTGAACAAGAGAACGTGCCATTTTGATAAAGTAATGAGTTCAACTCACCATCACCAGCACTTATTTTTACTGTGCGGACAGATTTTATAATATTAGTCGGCTGGTCTATCTCTCCAGCATTGTAATGCCAAATGTACTGATACTCACCGTAGAACGTTGGCTCTGCTTCTAAAACATCATCAACACTAATGTTTATTTCAGTAATTTCACCGTAGCTTAAAACACGCTTTGTTCTGTAAATGCTAAATGGCTCTGAATCGGGTTTAAGTCCTATTTTAGTATTAACAGTGGTAATACTTGGTGTTAACGTGCGTGTGATTGACTCAACTGTTAACTCTTGCCCTTGCGCGTCAACTGCACTAGTCATTAAGCTAGTACCGTGAAATTTAGTGCTAGCAAGCCCCAAATACGGCAGCATTTCAGCGACTGTGTCGGTGTCTTTTAGGTCTTTAGCTTCAACGAGTAAAACATTGACTAACGGGTCGTCAGGTTGGTCGCTTAGGAATATATGCGCGTCTTGCAAACGGCTTGAATCGTCGGTGCTAAGCGCTGGATATAATTTAACGAGATCAAATGATGATCGGGCATGGTCAATGTCGCTGATTGAGCTAAACACAGCGTTTAATTTACCGCTTACGATTGCGTTACTCGTGCGGTGGCCGCCTGCATGCAACTCATTGCCTATGCGTTGCGGTTCAAATATTTTTAAATCGGTTCTAAGCATCGTTTATTCCTAAGTTAAACCGTTTTTAAACGTAAATTAATGTTTTGAAAGTGTGTTGGTGCCGAGTCTGAAAAATGCGTATGTGGTGCGGCTTCTACAGCTTTTTGGCTGTGGTCCCACACAACATTAAAGAGCATGCCGCGGATGGTTATTTCAAACGCAGTGAGGGTTGTTTGTGCATGCTCATGCAATGGTGTAAATACGCTAACATCTTCAAAATCACTGTATAAATAGATTGGGCGGCCTGCGGGTATCGGTGTTTTTTCAATGTGCTGCGCGCCGTTTAATGCGCGTTCGGTTTGCTCGGCTACGGGTAAGTAATCAAACTCATTAAGCCAAACAAAGTTATCTAATTGTTGTGCGTTAATTACGATCATTGGGTATTACTCAACTGTTCAAGTTTTTGTAAAAATTGCTCTTCAAAATCAGCTAATATATTGGCCGTTTGCCCGCCAGGTAATGCGAGTTCTAACCGGACTGTTTTGCTGTTGGTGTTACCTGTAGAGGCTTGCTGGCTTTTTAGTAAAGTGCTCAGCTCTCGTACAGCAGTTGTAAGGCTGTTTAAATCAGCGTTAGATGCATTATTACTGGGCGTATAATTGTTTGTAGGCGCGGGATAACTTGGCGTTGATGCAGGCGTATAGGACTGAACTTGTTCAATTGCTTTTATAGGGCTACTCTGTGCCGTTAATGCTTGCTTTTGTACTTTTATTGCTTCATTAACAATCTGTTTATTTTCTGCATTCAGCCGACTTAAACGAACATTAATCTCTTTTGATATTTTATTGAGTGTTGTTACATCCTTTGCATTGCTTACCTGGCTTTGATACTTGTTTAACCATGAACCTTGCGTATCTTTTTTATTGAGCTCTGCTTTAGCTGCTCGAATTTCCGGTGTATCTAATGCGTAAGCTGATTCACCATTTTCAATCTGATATTTTGCAATCTTGTCTACTGTCGCACCATTGCCAATACTTTCAGTACGACTTTTGGCACTGGCTGCGGCGGATGCAACACGCCCTAAAGCCGCAGCTTGTGCGTTTAAGGATTTAACTGAGTTTGCTGCTGCATTGGCTTGCTCATTCGTGGCTTGAGTACCAGCTCGGGTTGATGCCGTGGCGGCATCTTGTGCGCTTTTAAAGTCACCTAGTAAGTTATTTACTACGCTTAATACATCACTTAAACGTTGCTTTTCATAGTTGTATTGTTGCGCTGTTAAATTGCCTGCTTGATAACGTGAATTTAAGCGTTCAAGTTCATCTGTTAAACGGCTATGTTCGCGTTGTAGTTCGCCCAGGCTTGCTAGCTCTATCTGCTGTACGCGCGTTAAGTCGTTAGTTTGGTCTGATAAGCGCTGCTGTTGAATGGTCAACGCGGCTTGCGCTTGGGCTTTTTGCTCTGCAGTGGCCGTACTGCTCGCCATAACTTGCTGATTGGTTTTTATTGCGTCGCGGGTTTGCTCTAACTCACGGGTAAAGCGGTTTACTGCATCGCTGTTTGTGTCAGTAACAGGCTTTAAGGCATTGGCTTTTTCAATGAGCTTATCGAGTTCTTTCGTTAAACCTAGTGCAGCAGCGGCGGCTTGAATACTAGAGGGCACGGTTTGATCTGTTGCATCTGCGGCAGCAATGGCAGCCTCAGCCCATTTTAAATATGCCTGGCGTTGTACAGCTAATGGTTGCTCTGATTCTTCCATTAACTCATAGGCTGCACGTAACTTATTAGCTGTTTCATCTAGCGCTTTTGATGATGTTAAGCCAAGCTCCGCATAAGCTTTTTCTACATCACCAGCAAATATTTTTTGACGCTCAAGTAATGCAGCATGTTCTTCAAACTTTACTTTTAGCGCATCTAAAATGGCTAACTGGCCCTGATATTGTTCACCAGCGCCTGCAATTGCTACACGGGCAGCTTCTATGCTTTGAATAAAGCCATCAACGCCGACTTTTACACCGTCTAAACTTGTGGCCTGCTGCTCTAATGATTGAATTGTTTTAAGGGCTTCGGGCAGTGATAGCGTAAGCAGTTCTTGGCGCTGGCGCTCGGCCTCTGTTGCAGCGGCTGTGGCTTCGGCTAATTTACGTTGTTGGTATTCTAGGTTTACATAGCGCTGGGTGGCTTCGTCCCAAACAAGCTTACCGCTTTCTATCAATGCATCTAATTCTGCTGAATTACGGATGATCAAACCTGTTGAGTTAGCCAGCATTTGTAATTCATCGGCTAATGCTTTGGCTTGTATTGCACTTGCTTGTTGCGACTTTCTGAGTGATTCCTCAGCGACGAGTAAGTCTTTATAAAGTAAACCAACGTCAATTAACTCGGTAATTAACCAGGTGTATAAACCTGCTTTACCCACTGCCTTAAGCGCAGTACTCCATTTAGCCGCTGCAATGCCTGCGGCGTTGGTTGCTACTGTGGTAGAGCCAATAGCAGCGGTATATGTTCTTAGTGATGCAATGGCCGTGGTTGCGCCGCTGATCACACTGCTAAAATAGTTACCCACTTTAAGCGCCAGCCACACTTTAGCAACGGTTGCTATTTCTTCGCGGTATTCATAAAGCGTGGTGGCTGCACCTTTAATTGCATTACCTGTGCTTACGATTGTGTCGCTAATTTTTTGCGCCCATTCTTGCAAGCGGCCATCTTTCGCCATTGCTGCAAATTCAGTATTAAGCGCGGTAATATTGGCTTTTAACCAATCCATTGCGCCGCTTTGCGCTATAAGGTTATAAAATTGCTCCATGTTGTCTTTAGCGTTTGACACTTGCCCACTAAAGAGCGCCATTTGTGCAGCAGCAGAGCCAGCACTTGCGCGGCCCATTTCATCTATTAAGCCTTTAATTACATCACGGCCTAACTTACCTGCGCTTGATAGCTTTTGCAGCTCGACGGTGTTTTTACCCGTGACTTTTTCAAGTAGATCCCAAACAGGTATACCGCGCTCCACCATTTGTAGGATTTCTTCGCCTTGGAGCTTTTGTTTTGCCCACGCTTGGCCGAGCGCAAGGCTGATACCTTCAACCTCTTGAAACCCGCCGCCGAGCTTTAATGCTTGGTCTGTGATGGCTTGCATTGTGCCATCCATAGGATCAAGGCCAAACGCTTTAAGCTTTACAAATGCCTGGCTTACTTCACCCAGTTGTAGCGGAGTGTTTTTAGTAAATTCTTTTACCCATGCGGTGGCTTTTTCGCCGCCTGCAATGCCGCCCATAAGCGCCTGCATCTGCACGCCGAGCTTTTCAAATTTATCACCAGTGCTAAATACTTGGCTTACAGCTTGAGCTACCCGATCAAATCCCACATAAGCGGCAGCCAGAGCGGTAACTTTGCCAATTACGCCGTCAAGGCTTTGTGCTTGAGCGCGTTGGGCTGTAGTGCCTTGGCGCAGCTCATTACTAAACTTATCGACAGAGCGGCCAGATTTATCAAACTGGGCAGCTAAGTCACGCTTGGCGGCACGTAGGTTATTAGTATCAACATCAGAGCGCTTAAGGGCTGTTTGTAGTGCAGCGTGCTTACTGGTTTGCTGGGTAAGCTCGGTGCGCATTTGGGTTAGGTCTTTCTCAGCGGCTTCTAATGAGCGCGCGAGTTGCACAAATGGCTTATCAGTGTTTTTGGCTTCGGTTTGTAATTGGTCGAGCGCTTGAGCGGCAGCCGCTGTGGCAATTTCTTGTTGTTCTAATTTTTGTTTTGACTGCTCAAATGCACGTATTAGATCAGCTTGATTAGCTAATCCGTCTAATTCGTTGGCAAGCTTGCCTGCTGTGGTGCTGGTTTTCTTGGCACTGTTATCGGTTTGGTCTAGTGATTCACTGAGTTTATCAGCAGCAGGATTAGCGGCATCGGCGCTTTGCTCAATGTTTTTAAGCTCTGTTACCAGTTGCTCAATATTTTGCTTGCCTGTCGCTTCTGCAACAACGCGTAGGGCTAATTCGAGGGTTTTATCTGCCATGGGTTAACTCAGTTTAAACAGTGTTTAAATGGGGAATAAAAAGGCTCAAGGGCTGAGCCTTTTGGTACGAGGTAATTGATTAAGCGTCTAGCTCGTCAATGTAGAATGGTTCGTCTTTGCCATTTACAAGCTTTGCTGTGCCTTCAAGTGCAGCACTTACAAACTCACTGCCGGCTAAATCAAGCTCTTTAGTTGGCATCATTGAGGTGTCGTAAATTTCAAAATTGACTTGCTTACCATTGGCTAAGTTGGTGCCTTCACCAAAAATACGTAAACGTGTTTGTGACTTAGTACCGCCTTTAATGCGCTTACCACTGCGCGCGTTATAACTGCCCGTAATGGTAATACTGCCACCAGCAGCAAGCGAACCACCTTTAATTGAACGGATCATGCCGAGTGCAAAGTTAAACTCGTAATCAACGCCTGCAACTTTAGTTTCAGTGGCTTGCTTAACAACTACGTCATCAGTAAAGTTTTTACCACCAACGGCAACCCACGACTGATTATCAGGTAATATCACTTCTTTATCTGTTAACGTACCCGCCGCATCGTTAATAGCTGCAACTTCGCCCATTAATGCTAAAGCCACCATTTCGGCAGGTTGGTCGTCAAACTCCCATGTAATGGCCGCTGGCTTTGCAATTGTCACATTGTCTAGCACTTGGCCCTTGCTGGCCTTTTTATTTGATGTACGGACGACTGAATCAGCCTCAGTTTTAATGCCGAGCTTAGTGGTGTTAATTGGGCCAAAAATTTGGCCTGTGCTTACGCCTTGTTCGTTTAAGCGATCAACAAAAATATTGCCCGCTAGTAAAATACCGTCGCTCATATTAAAGCGCTCCTTTAAGAGTCATTTGACATGTAAAAGCCAGCGGGTAATACGCATGGCCTTGGGTGAATTGTGGTTTAGCTGGGGTGTTTACTCTTAGCCATGGCCCCGTACCATTAAGTACTTTGCCCGCCATAGCGCGAATAATGTTAGTTAAGTGCTCGCCTGCGTTATCTTGCTTACGAACAACTAATACAACTATCCATGTTTGCGTTAGCTTCATTAAATAGCCGGCGTTTTTACTCTCTGGTAAATTATCGCCGTAATACATTAAGTGAAGGCTGGGTGTTGTTTGGCGGTCTTCCTTGATGTCTGCTAGTTCATCACTCAAGTAAACGCGCTTAATGCCTGGCACTTGTTCAAGCGCCTGTTTAAGCGGGTGCTGAGCTGCAAAATAGTCAGTGGTAATTTCAAACATCAGATAAATCCCTTTGTTTTTTCACGCGCAAATACTGAGCCAGCACTTTGTATTGTGGCGGTGTCTTGCACTTTGGCGTCTTGGCCTAGTGCGTCAACGCCTATACTTAGCTCACCTTTTGCTACTGACATTAAAAATTTAATTGCGTCCTTGTAACGGGTTTCTACATGCTCAGGGACATCGTTAGTGCCGAGCTTGTAGCGAGCAATATCACAACAAAACTGCTCAAGTAGGTTCGGAACGGTGACAAGCGGCAGCTCATAACGCCCAGCTAAATAGCCGTTAATTACGTCGCTTGCATCGTTTATAGCCTGCTCAATAACTGCGGTATTAATTACATCAGCGGGGCCATCTTCGCGCTCACTTAAATAGATAAGATCACGTTCACCAAAACGCTGTTGCATTGCGGTTATTGTTGCGTAAGCCATTTACTCGCCCTCGCCTGCTTTGGCTAATTCATCTTGTAACCAATACCAAGCAGCATCACGATCAGCAGCTGATACCTTAACCTTAATTACTTCACCTTCGGTTTCGCCTGGCGCTTCGTAGGTCAAGTCAGTACAAGCGGGGATACGTTCCATTTGTGCATCAATCATCAATGCAATAACGGGTTGTAGCTCAATTGGGGCTTGGGTGTAATCAACGTTTGCATAGAGCAAAGGGTTGTCTAAATTTGCACCCAGGTTATTTGCGTCCAGCTGTGATTGCGGCGCAGCACTCGCATCGAGCGGTATAGCTTGCACCGATAAGCGTGGATCATTTTCAATTGCATCAAGCTGCTCTTGATCAAGACCATCGGCGGGGATTTCATTTTTACCTTGGTTGAAACTGAGACCAGCTCGGCGGTAGCCTGTTGGCTGCATGCAACTGACAATAACAGCAGAGATAAGGCTGAGTTTAAGCGTTTTAGCCATTTCATTATTACTCCTGGTTTCAAAGTATGGGGCTATAACGCCCCGTACTTATTAGGGTTTAACTATTGATGGGATTAAAGGTAATCAGCTACTAGCAGCTCTAAACGGCCTTTCAGTTCGTTTGAGCTGTTTGAGTCAAGCTCACGCTCTAACATACGTGTAGCTAGCTTTTCCATGCTGGCAGGAACAACTAACATGGTTGATTTAATACCGAGCTTACGGCCACCGTCAGCTGTAAAGCTGCGCATTTTTTCAATGCTGTTCCATAAATTATCTGGCGTTAACGCACGTTTATTAGCAAAGGCAAGCTGCCAAAAACCAAACCCTGCGGCATCACGGCAATCAACGCCGTAACGGTACTGTTTAGAAGTAAATACCGCCTCGTCATCAACTTTGGTCATGGCAAGTAATTGTGGTTTTTTACGTTCTTGAAAAATAATCGGCTTAAGGGCTTTTGAGGTGTCTAGCACAAACCACGGCTCACCCTCGTAAGCAACATCTTCGGCCATATTCGCTGTTGATACTGCTGCGCCAGTGCCGTCTGCATTTGGTGCTACTGGGTGGTCAGTATCAAAAAAGTTTTGTCCGTCGTAGCACAAGGTTGTAAAACCCGCTGCGAGTAATTCAAAACACATTTCATCCGGGTGAATTGCCGCCGCGCTGCCCATTTCTTTAAAAATTGGGGAATACACGCCTAAGTTATCGTCTTCAATGTCGTTGCGGTCTACGCCTACTGTTGACTCGTAATCGTCATTGGTAATGGTATAAGCGTGCGCTTTCATGCTTTGAACATTACGATCACCCACCCATTTAGCCAGACTTGGGAACTTGCCCAGCCAGCCATAGGTATTACTGGCCGAGGTTGATTTAATTACACTGGCAATTTTTGTAAATTGCGGTGTAACTTCTGATTTACCTTGTTCAAACTCAGATTTAAACGCGGTAAATAAAGCAGTTAATAATGCTGGGGTCACTAAAGCCATTAGTTTTGCTCCTGTTTAGCTTTGGCATAAGCAGCATGAGATAGACCTAGTTGGTCTGCGGCATACTTGTCTTCTGCGGTAAGTGCTGCTAAGCCGTCTTTGTCTTGCTCTGGCTTAGGTGTATGGGTGGTTTGCTGAGCGGTAAGGCTTGCAATCGGTGAACGGGCATCTAACACTGCTTTTAACGCTGCAACGCCCTGCTGATTACCTAACGATGTTAAATATTCAACTTCTGACGCAATAATGCGGCCGTCTTGCTTGGCTTTATTTACTTCTTGCTCAACCGATTGCGTGGCACTGGTACTTTTCAGTGCGACCATTTCAGTGTGCAATGCGTTGTAGGTTTCTACAGGCACGTACTTAGCTAAATTAACCTCTGTATTAGGGCTATTAGCTTTAAGTGCTGCAACGGCATCATTGGCGTTGCTTAGCTGGGTGGTGAGCGTGTCGGCTTCATCGGCCTTGGCCTTTAAAGCGGCGAGTGCTGTTGTTGCTTTGGTGTAATCTGCATCGGTGACGTTATCACCATCCACAGTGACACCTAGCAAGCTCAGCAATTTTTGAGCTGCGTTCATGGTGGTTTCTCCATTGTCTGGATTGGTTTGGGATTTCAGTACAGCTACTTTGTCCATACCGTCTACCGCAGGGTCATTGGTTAGCGCAAAGTGGCGTAATTTGGTTGGGCGACCTGTTTGTTTGTCGTAATGAAAAACAGGGCTGATAAAGCGGTATTCGTCGTTTTTTAGGTGTGCGCGGGCGCTGGGTGTCCAACGAACGTTAAGAGCATAAAGCCCCTCGCCTGGTACATACTCTAAATCGCTTGGGTTAAACCAACCACTGGCAGGGGCTGGCTTGCCGTTTTCTTCGGCGTGTAGGGTTTGGTGCTCGTAGTCAAAATGGTAATCGTTAGTGCGGGTGCTGGCTGTGCTTTTTAGTAGCTCAAATGCGGCTTGGTCAAGTAACCAGGCATTGGCAGGTACATCGAATGGGCGGCCATCATGTGATTTAAAGTAACCATCTGGCATCACCATTACGCGCTCACTGATACCCTGCTCATTAATTTCGCTTGCAAAGCGGCACGCAGCAAAACCTAAATCAGCAGGCAGGTTTGCTGATAAAGCAGCAAATGGGTTATCGATCTTTAATAAGTGACAGGTGTTTAATAGTTTTGACATGACTGAGCACAGTTTGAATAATCTGTGCTCAGTATGGATTTAGGTTTGAATTTGTTGGCCGTGCGGTGTTTCGGGAATTTATAAGGGAGATTTACAGGCTAAAAAGAGGTTTTAAGATTATCACAGTAAAACACTAGTCAATATTAGCAATGCAACCCTGTTTAAAAGGTGTTTAAAAGTGAATTTAAGCCTTCTCAAAAGTAATTCTAATAGTCCAGCTTACATACCCCCCATAACGCTCTAAAAAATACTGACCGTAAAAATATTTTTTGCTCGGTTAAATTGATCACTATCTAGTAATTCACTTCGTACATTCACTTTAAAGCCATGAGCATCAGCAACGACTTTCAAAGCATACAAACCCAAACCTGAACCTTCAACATTCATTTTTTTAGCTGCACTGGTTCTATATCCTCGATCAAAAATTCGATTTAGTTCATCTGGCTTCAATAAATCACCATATGAGATAACCGATAAATCAAGTTTATCTCCCCTTTCATCAAAAACCACTTCGATATCATTGCACTTTCTATATTTGATAGCATTTTGCAGGAGTGTTAAGGGAATGACTTTGAAAGACTCATAAACTCGATGTCTATTTTCTACTCTCCCCATAAATGCAACTTTCACTCCACTTTTAGTTGATTTTGAATGAGAGAGAACAGCTGAAATTTTATGAATCATACTGTAAACATCAGTTTCTCTTTTACGTCCAAAAGATGCACTTTCTGGGTTAACATATAAAGCCGCAGTATCTAAAGAGTCTTGGAGCATTACAGAAGTTTTATATAAACTTTTAAGATTTGATGATGACTTTTCAAATCCATCTTTACTAATTAGCTTTTTTGAATAAAACTCTATCTCATTTGCCCATTTAACAAACTCATGGAAAGGGTCAAACCTCTTTTTCGATTGGACTTCAATTATATTTTTAAAAGACGAAATTTTTTTATCAATTTGCTCGAACCATAAATAAATCGATTCTAAAGAAGCTTTTTGTTCTTTTAATTTTAAATTCCTGTTTCTTTTTTTTGTAACGCCACTTTGTTGAATGTAAACATCACAGATGGTTATATAATTTCCGTCAATTTTCTTGGTTATTTGGGTTAAGCTATGACTACAATTAGAAACCCCTACTTTCTCATGATTACGGCAGCTCTTATCACATTGATTCGAAATACCTACTTTAGTTCCATCTAGTAGCTTGTTATCGACCCACACAGGCCATGGTGATTCTAATAGTTTACTTTCAATAAGCTCTCTAATCATTGTCTAATCGATCCTTCATTATTTTTATTTGTTTTATTATATTTTCTGAATCTATAGTCGCTATTTGATGCACTAACTGAAAGGTTTCAGCTTTAGGCAATTTGCTAGATAAATACTTGACTACTTCGACTTCTAATTTTGATTTGAGCTTACTATCTACTGATAGCTTTCTAATTTGCTCTTTAAGCTGACTTGATAGTTTTTCGAAATCAAAGAAATCAGCTTTAAGTTCACTAAGTAATTCTTGTATTTTGAACTCTTCAATGGGTTTGTTTAATATAGCATCAGAGCTTTTAAAATAATCGTTTAGCTCTGGTTGAAACTTTCCAGATGAAACCGCAACCACAGGTAAAGCACTCCTAGCTTCTTTGAGAATTTTTATAAACTTAGCTCCACCTTCCTCTAAATCTTCACGAACAACACCTTTAACGTCTAAAAGAACAACATCAAACTTAGCAATTTCAATAGAGTCAGCAAATGAAATTGACTCAAATGTTTTTACATCAAATCCCATTTTATTAATAAAATCAATCGGAAAACTATCTAATTCATCATCAATAATTGCTACTCTATAATTACTTCTCAAGCTAATTTCTCTAGCTAACTGATCTAATTTCTTCTTTTCAAACATTTTAGAAACCCTGTCAAAAGGAACTAAATAAGCCAATAAAGCAATTATAAGCCCTATTACGCTAAGTATAACGCCGATATCCATCTTAAAATTCCAAATTATTGATATGTAGAAAAAGTATATAGAAGTAAATATTAACATATTATTTATGAAAAATAGCCACTTAATATCTCAATCACTTCTTTCTCATCATCCTGTGACAACCCTAAAAACGGCCTTGCTGGTATGGCAGCTAAACGGGGGATCATATCGCTAGTGCCGCCAAATTGGTGAATAGCGCCGTATTCCATGTTTGTACCAAACTCTAATGATTCGCCACCGATGTTATAAGCGAATGTGTCGCGTAGTATGTCGTTAAGCCTGAGTATTTTATCTTTGTTCTTTTTTTTACTCTTGGCGTAGTTGGGGCTAAGTGGCTGCCACGGGTCGCCATCTGGGCTGCGCTGCTCGTCAAAGTGATCACGGTGGGTCAACATTAAATGCTCGCCCACATTGCCAAGTGCTGGGGCTAGGTTATCTAAGTTCTTTACCAGCTGAGTTAATACATCACTTACGGCCGTTGCACCCTCTGTGCTTATTTCAATACGCGCACCAGCCATTACACTATCCCTTCGTCAAATGCTTGCATGTGGGTTTGCTGGTCCAGCCCTGCAATAAGTGCAGGGAGTAGATCAGCAATTTGGTTAGCCTCTTGCCCTTTTGCTTGTTGCTCTAGCTTTGCAAATTCACGGCATGTTTGTAGTGTGTACGGGGTTTGCTGTAGCAGCTGCTGTGCTTGGGTTAATAATGTCATCGTCTTTTATCCTGTGATTTAGCGGCATCTTTTACTAGTTGGTCTATCCAGCTTACAAGCTCTGGTTGCCATTTTTTAAGCTCTTTACGAGCCAGCGCCCAGGCGGTGAATGCCTCCGCAAATTGCTCGTACTTATTCACTGCACCGTAATAGGTAACAGGCAACGCATTTTTTAATAGCTCTGGTGCGCCTGCGTAATAGTGTACTTGGTGGCCGAGTTCGTGCAGCCAGGTTGACACTAAACTATGTGCTTGGTGTTTATCTAGTGAATCTGCATTATGCGAAATAGTGTGATCACGTTTTATTGTTTCACCGTGCCAATTATACGGGTATTCACCTTTGTTGTTTGCTGAGCGCTGCACGGTAAGTGCAGCACTGTCTTTTAGCGCTTGCATATCAACTTTAGCTAAGTTTTGGGCGCTTTTCACTTTTACAACTATGTGCTCATACCCTACAGAAGTAAAACCCCCGCAGTTTTTAGCGCCACGAATGCTGTATTGCATGCGCGCGTAAAATTCATCTACGCCTAAGTACTCCCCCACTTCGCTACGAATTGCTGCATTTGCTTTAGAGCCTGCGCTCATTTGGGTTTGATTGACAAATACGGTTTTGGTTTGTTTGGCCGTTAAAAAGCTGTTTAAGCCTTCAAGTACTTCACTGTCTAACTGGGCTAATAGCGGATCAAGCTTTAGCGCTGTAACGTTTTTAGCGCTGCTATAAGCCGATGGCACAATGCGGGTTGCTTGATAATCCTCTATGCGTTTTGCAAGCGGTGGCTTATCTGCTATTTGCTTTTTAACCTGGCTGGTAAGCTGAGCGGTATTCTTTGGGGTGTAGTCAAAGCCCGGATCAATGCCCAATGGCAACTCAAACTCTTCACCCGTTTTTTTGTTAGTCCAGCTGTAACTGCCATTATCGGGCGCTGTGCCTACAGTTAGGCCACGGCGTTTAAGCTCCCGCTCGCTTAAGCTAAACTTTTTACATTTGCAGCCCCAGCCATTTTGCGGGCTGTGGGTATCCCACCATGGATCATCAACCGGTAGCACCAGGTTATTCCATTTTAAATGTATTATGCGCGGGGTTTCGCTATCACCGTGCTTGTATAACGCATAAGGGCGGCTTGCTTTAAGCGCTTGTATTTGCTCCTCGCGCCCTGCGTTATAGGCTTGGCGTATATTGGTTTCATATATTATCTGGCTGCGCCAAGCTGGTTGGCCGTTGTGATCCCAGCCATAGCGCGATTTGATATTATCAAACTCTTTTTGAAACCAATTTAAACTTTTACCCTCGCTGATCGCTTTATCGACTGAGGTGTAAAAATCGTTAAGCATGTCGGCTTTGGTTACGCCTGCAACCATAAACGCGCGGTTATGAGCGCTTTGCCATACATCATCCCAGCTGTTGCTGGGTGTATTTAGCTTTTGCCGAAAAAAATTTATGCCATCGTCAAATGGCAGTGAGCCATATCTAACAGCCATTTAGCGGCCCTCATCCACTTCTAGTGCGCCTAACAACTCACTTGCTGCCATTGCCTTTGCCATTATCTCAGTAAAGCCCTCTGTGCTTATTTGTGGCTCTAATTCAAGTATGCCGTCGCGTATTTCTTCTAAGCTGCTGGCGTTTTTAACAAGCTCGGTTACGGCATCGCTCATGCTGTTTAAGTGCGCTTGTGCTTGTGCTGCTAGCTGCTCGGCCACTAAGTCGGCGTTGTCCTTTTGCGGAGCGTTTTTAAGTGCGGCAAAGCCTTTTAAAGCGGCTTGTGGCTCTGTTGGTGTTGTTATTGGAGTTAAGCTTAAAATAGCCTCGCCCTTTTCAGGTAGTGGTATTTGGGTTTTTTCGCTCACCCATTTTGCAGGGATTGGGTAATTAACTTCGGTGAGTATTTTAAGGGCTGGGGCTAACTGGGCAATGTCTTCGGCTTCGCTGGTGTCAAATTTAAAGCGCGGAATACGGCGTGCGCCTGAGTAACTTTTAGAGTTAAGCGCGTGCATTGGGTAAATAATATCGCGCGTTATGGTATTAGCTACTTGTTTTAAATCGCTTTCGGTTATGTCGTTTAGTACGTCCATGTGAACATTACCAAGGGCGTTAGTGCTAGTTTTACCGTCCGCTTGGCTAGTAAGCGTTGCGCCTAATACCGCTTTGCTTTGAGTGGTTTCACACCACTTGATCATAGCTTCAAAAGGATCTGATTGACCATTAGCTGCATTTTGAAATTCAATCTCCATGCCCTTCGGAATAATGCCGCCTGCGTTATGGCCGATGCTAAGCACAGCACGTAACAAGGTGGCTTTTTCATCATCACTTGCGCCATTAGGGTATTTACCTAAACGCAGTGGTAAGCCGTAAATCTCTAGGAACTCAGCAAGGTCGCGTATTGAATAGTTTTTAAATAAGTACGGCCATGCCACCGTTGAGGTTAACCCGGTGCGGTGAATATACCCCGATTTACTGCGGTGAATATGCGCGCACCAGCCAAACGGGTTTAACTCTTGGCCTGTGTAACTGTTATCGCGCAGCATTAACTGGTTGCGGTTATCTGGATGGGTTTGGAATAAGTTTTGATCACGAAATTCATAACCGGTAATAATATGCTCGCCGCTATCAAACGCCCAGTCAAGCTCGTTACACGAAAACGATTTTAGTATTGCATCGCTGCAATCAAAAATTAGATCCTCTAACCAAGTGGCATCTTCTAATATTTCTTGGATTGCAGCAGCGTCTTTTTCTTCTTGCTCAGTGGCGTTACGGGGCGGCTCTACTGACCAATCGTATTTAAGCCAGCCTCTGCGGCGCTTGGTAAGCTCACTAAATAGGTGGCCGTCTTTGTCTTCCATGTCTTTAGCTAAATCAGCCATGGCCGCTAAGTTGCCTGCGTCGGCATCTTTAAGTAATTGCGCTAACTTTGCAGGGGTAAGCGCTTCGCTTGGGTGCTCCGCAAATTGGCGCATTAGCATGCCCACACGGCTATCTTGCTCGGTTTGGGTTTGCTTAAAGTCGGCTGATTTAATTGGGTTGCCGTGAATATCTACTATTTGGGTCATGGGTTTACTCTAACTGTAATGATGGGCTTAATGCTTAATACATATATATCAAGCGTTAATGTGTGTTGGTGGGCCTTGGCTAAACTGGCGGCGGTTATATCTAGTTGTTGTACTTGGGCGGTGAATATCTCTTGATAAAACACCCTAAAGCGCCGCGCTACCATGCGGCTTTACGATCACTTGCAAAATCGTCGCTGTGGTCTGGCCGCATGCTATTTACGCTTTGCTGAGCTTTGCTGGGCAGTGGTGTAAATTCGATTGCGCTGCCATCCATTTCAGCGGCACGTATTAGCATGGCTATTGATACCGCGCTATCTCCGTGGCGCTTGTTGCCATCGCTACCGGTGTTTTTACCTTTATCTACCTGCGCAATACCGTTTTTAAGTTTGATTTGGCCTAAGTCGTCTAATACGTCCTGGTCTTTTGGTAGCGTTATATTGTCGGTTTCAAAATAGTCTTTTAGTTTTGGCATCCACTCGCGATACCAGGCTTGTGATAAATGCACGCTATCAACTAACTCTGTGCCGTATTTAAGGCTGGCAGCTTCCGCTAAGTAACCACCGTTACCTGTGGCGTCAAAGGCAAGGCCACGTAATTTTGGTAAACGGTCACAAATATACAGCATGATTTGCTTTTGCTGTTCGTAAGTAACGTTACGCAGCTCTACTATAAACGGCACGGTTAGGCTGGTGTCTTGGTTTATCTCACCGATGCTGAACACGGTTAAATCGCCTTTACGGGCGAAATCCTCACCAAATGCGTGGGTTAGATCAGGGTTTAACCCACTGATTAAATCATCAATATTTTGCTTACACCAAGTCGCTACGTCTTTTACGCGCTGCTCTTCGGTCCAGCTTTCAAAGTCGGTGGGCGCTTCATAACGTAGTACTTTGCAGTCATCACTTAAGGCACGTTCGCGCAGACGGCGGCTTAGGTATTGGCCTGCGCCTTGGCTTGGTACACAGTAAAGCTCCTCGTTAGCGGCATCTTGGGTTGGGTAAAAATCAACTTGATTAGCGAGCCATGCGTCTTCTTTTGCTTGCGTCCACTCTTGCCCACTCACTAAACAAATACGTTTATAAAGCCCATGCCTAAGCGCTTTATCAATAGGAATATGATGCACGGAGTACTTTTTAAGACCGCGCCGAGCTTGGGTTATTAGGGTGTTAAATAGGTTATCTACACCGTTATGGGTCGAAATAATACGTACTCGCCCGCCCCACATGGTAAGAGCCATCGCAGCTTTTAGTACTTCGTCTAGCTTGTCGTGGAATGCGGCTTCGTCTATTACTACATTACCTTGGCGGCCTCGTAAGTTGCGCGGGTTTGAGCTTAGCGCTACTATTTTTTTACCGGTACTTGGGAATTTTATTTCAAAGGTATTGATTGATCGCTTGGTGCCGTCTGGGTCTTTTTCTTCAAATATGCCCTCTTCTACTTCGCCCATAACCATGTTGAGCTTTTGCGCCCAAAATGCACAGGCATCTATAAACTCCTTAGCCATTTCTTTATCTGAGCCAAGGTAATAGGTGTTTTGTGCGTTTGCGGGTGCAGCTGCGCTTAGTACGTCGTCTAGCGCTTCGGCAAAGGTTAACCCAGTACGGCGAGATTTTTCTGCAATTTTTACTATTGCATCGTCTTCCATCCATGCTTTTTGATAACCAAAAAGTATGTCTGTGCCCATGGCAACCGCTAAAGAACCTGCCACTTTACTTAGTGGTAGTTCGTTAGTTTGGGTAATACTTTGCGCGGTGCTAGTCATGCTTTAGCCCTAATATGTCGCGTTTGAAAAAGGCCAGCATGTCGTCTGCGGTTTGCGGTAAGTTTTCGTTTTTAACTTTTTGGTCTAGGTCTTTAGCGAGCTTTTGCGCATAGGCTTTTTCTATTTCTTGCTGGCGCTTGTGGGCAGCCATGGCGGTTTGCTCTAGCCGCTGAGCTGCGAGCATGGCGTCTTTTATGGTGTCAATGTCTACCGCTGCGTCTTCGTCGGGGTTCATCATTTGTTGCTGCATAGCGCGAAACAACTGCGAGCGGCCCATTTCTAAAATAAGCTTGGTGGTATCGCCTGTGGGCTTTTCGCCCAGCTCTGCGGTAAGTGCTTTGGTTGACTCGCGTAAATCGCGTAGCTTTTGGCCTATGGCTTCGGTTTTTTGGGCGTGGCGACTAAGGCCACTGCGGCTAATGGTTGCGCCCTCGTCTAAGCCTGACTCGATGATCAAGGTATTTACGGCATCAAGTATTTCGCCCTGACTAAAGCGCTTATCGCGTAGCATTGAGTCGAGCTGCTTTTTAATATCCTCGGGCAGTAAATCAACTTTGCTGGGTTGGCCTCTGCGGATTGACTCGCTCATAGTTAACCTCGTGGCCCTGGGCGTTTAATACCAGGAACAACACTTATGCCCTCAGCTACGTCGATACCTGATTGCGTAATACGGGCAACCCACGTGTTTTCGCTGAGTTTATCGAGTGTTATATAGCCGTTTTGCTCTAACCAATTTAATAAGGTTTTAAGCTGATCACGACTGCAACCCAACGCATAGCGCTGTAGTACATCGGCTAGCATGCTGGTGTTAGCGCCAAAATCTGCGGATTCTTTTAGCGTTATAAGTATACTAATTCGTTGGTGTTCGGCTTGAACTTGTAACATTGCCATGGTGGTTTTATTCCTATGGATGGGGCTTAAGGGCTGGTACGGTTTCTTCTACGGGCTCTTCGCATTCTAAGCATCGAAACAATGTGTAATCTGTGTATCCATTTTTAAAATCGCTGGTTGTGACAACTTTTATAACAAGCCTCGGCTTTATCTGTGTCTGTAAGGACTGTTATTGCTGCGCCGCAACGGCACTTATCGTTAATTACTGCCATTTCGTTTATCTCTTAGTTCGTTTTCCATTAGCAAGGCTGTTAACTTTTCAACATGCTGTAGCCCAGGCTTAACTGATTCTATATTGGTATTAAGGCGTTCTAGGTTTAGCTCTAGTTCGTGTAAGTCTTCAATTGTTGGCACTTTGTCTAAGCGCTTTTCAAGTTCTTGCACATCGTCAGTAACGCTTTTTTCAACCGATTTAAGCTGTTCTTGCAGTTCATTTTTATGTGCTGTTAACTGCTCTTGAACTTTAGTTTTAACTTGGTTTACTTGCTGCTGTGACTGCTCTTTATATTTGTTGAACTCGCGCCTTGACGGGAATCTCATATATAAAAATGCCATGATTAATACGCCTGCTGCCGTAGCTATTGCGACAAGCAAGGTTTGCCATTTCTCTAAAAGTTCAATCACGTTAAGCCCCGTAATGCTGTTGGTGTATTTCAATGAGTGATTGGCACTTAACACAGGTACTACAGTTTTTAACTGCTTTACGCCGTGCTGGGGGGATTTCTATGCCGCACTCTTGGCAGTGCTCAAATGCTGCCCCTGGTTTGTTTGCTTGTTCGTGGTGCAGTGATAGCGCGGCATCTAACAGGTGTTGTTCTATTTTTTGCGCGTCGTCAAATTTGCTCAATTTGGTTTCCTTACTTTTTCAATTACGTTTTTAATGCCTTGCTTAACGCTTGGCGCGGCTTTTTCAACGGTGCGGCCAATAACGTAGCCACCTATGCCTAATTGCAGTAAATCCCATGCTTGCTCTGATAAGCGAAACTTCAGCCAGCCGAATGAGTCAAAACACACCAACACTAAAAACGTCAACATGGTGATTGGCCGCCAGTTACGTTGTAACCAGCTTTCGCCTTTGGCCTCGGCGGTAATAATTTGGGATTGTGCCTCTAGTACTTTGCCTTGTAGCTCTACAATTTTGCCCTCAAGCTCTAATACTTGGCTTTGGGCTGCGTTTTCAATACGCTTGAGTTCGTTGGTAATGGTTTGGCGTTCTTCGTCGCTGGTAAAGAGGTTGTCAATCAACTTGGTGACAGGCTCGACCACGTTAAACCAGTTTTTAATTGCCATTTTCATTCTCCTTGAAAAGCCTGTGCTGGCGCTTGTGCTCTTTTTTTATTGCAGCCTGCAAGGCTTTAGCTTTGGGGTTGCTGTCTAGCATGGTGTTGGTAAATGACTCAGGGTGTTGTGAGTCGTATTTTTTACCGGTGGCCTCTTCGTAGCTTGGCTTTACTACGTGCTGCTCTATTTCGCTAAACACTAAGGTAAGCGCTAGTTCTTTAATAACGGTGTTTTGTGCTGTGGTAAGCGGCTTTACTTTAGCGGCCATTGGATTCTCCAAAACGTTGCTTAAGTGCTTCGCGGGCGTTTTTGTAGCTTTGCTGGCCGTCTACGCGCAGCTGTATGTCTATGGCTCTAACTGATTGCCAGCCTTTGTTAAAGTAGTTTTGCATAGTGCCGCAGTGGCTGTGCAGGGGTATTTTGCGCGGGTCAAAAGGCATATTATGCATGCGGGCATCAACCTCTAGTTCCATGCGTTTTTCGCGGCCTTTTTGATATGACCAATCCCAATTTTTACCCATTACGCCACCTCATTTTGCTGAGTTACTGCAAATTCGGTTACATGAGCTAAGCGGTTATACCAGCCCTCTAGGTTTGGTTTTTGGCTTGGATCGTTTGCACAAATACGGGCGTACTTGCGACCACGGTTTACGCTGAATAATACAGTCAGGCTAAGAGCTGGGCGCTCTACGATAGCGGCTAGGGTTTTTGGTCCCATGCGCCCATCAGGCTTTGAGTTCACTAGTCGCTGGGTGAGCATGGTCATGGTAGGTGCGCCGTGCTGTACTGCGCCATCCAAAAGCATAAAATCAACACCTTCGGGAACTTTTTCGCAAGACATGGCTCGCCAATAGTCACGATGATAAAGGCGTATAGCATGGGCTAGGGTTAGGTTATTAATGTCTAGGTTTGGGTATGCGCGCTGGCTAATGCCGTACTTTGTTAGGCCGCCACGATCTGAGGCTATATCGTTTAACCCGCCGTCACTGCGTAAACCACCCTCTAAATACAAAATAGGTAATATGCACTGGGCAAATTTAAGCGAGTAAGGGGCAAACGCTGCTTGTATTTCTGGCGATTGTTTAAAGTAATTTAGAGTTGGGAGCATACCGAAAAACCTTGTTGTTTTTCAGTATTGTGGTTAGTTAGCCTTGATTAATGGCCGTGCGGGGTTTCGGGAATTAATCTAAATTAACGGCCATGTTGGTTAAATCCATATAGTATTTTGAGTCAGTCTTCATCTGCAAAAGTCGAATATAATATTTTAGTGGTTCGGTTTGTAAGTCTCTAGGGTGATCTTCGCGAACTAGTCTGTCAACCCTATCTGCATGCCATGTCAAATCTCGTAGTTCCCTCGAAATATAGAGAAGCTCATGCAAAAGAATCTCATGTTGCTTAAAATGATGACCGTTAAAATTTTTATTCTCAAAATCATATACGTGCCGGCTTATAAACGGGAAATCGTCTCTAACTAGATCCAGTTCTAAATCAATTTTTAGCCTGATACTTTTAAGGCTACTACCTAAATGGGGTAGCAACTTCACTAGTTCTAGAAAGTTGATACCAATAACAAGATGCTTCCAACAAATGTTGAACATTTCTAAACTTTTTTCTCGAGTTGCGAAAAGTAAAACTATCAAAGCAGCATTGACACAAGTATCTTTTTGCAAATTTAAAAACGTTAACTGAACCCGTTCAAATACTTTAACAGCTTGCCTTGGAGATAATTTTACTGCATTAAATACTGAGATACAGAATTCCATAAACTTTTCTTTCTCAAACAAATAAAATGGAAAAAGAATTATTTGCATTTTATTTAATTTTTCAGCACAAAATAATTCGGTATTACAATGATTATCTAAGAGCCCTTTATTTAACTCCGTTGTTAAATAATACCTATTATTGAAAAATCTACTAAGATATTCCTCGGCATTAAATTCTGACCCGTATACAGCTTTAACTGTATGACTCAACTGCATCGTATTTGTGGCAACTACAAAAACTAGACCTGGTATATCAAATACATGCTTAATAGATTCCAACATTTCTACAGCATATGTCGGCTTACAGCGGTCCAATTCATCAATAAAAATAAATGCAGGGTAACTATTTTTAATAGTTCCCATATTTTTAACTGGGTTATCTATAACGTATTCGACCCAGCTTTGAATAGCTAGCTTTAGTGTTTTTACACTTTCTTTACTATCAGTAACTTCTTTACAGAATACTTCTAGTACCTTTTCACCAGCTTTAGAAAAATCAACTTCCTTACCTGAACCTGAGGATGTTACATCTTCAGGTTCTGCTGAATCAAATATATTAAAATCAAATCCTAAGTACCTTTTCATTAAAGCACTACCAATCCTTGGTGCAGCGGCCTTTATAACCCCATTTAACTTTCTTTGAGTTTCATCAGGATCGATTTTGTCTGTTTGTAGCTTTAACTGCTCAATAATTTCACTTAAAACAGTCATCAGAGGCGCTTCTAGATAATCAATAGCCCAAGCATCAATGTAGACGACTGGATGACTCCCCTTTAAATCTTCGCTCCAACGCTTCAAAAAGTAGGTTTTACCTGCGCCCCACTCTGCATCAAGGTTTAATACATAGTTTGATAAATTATTTTTTTCAGTACCACCTTTAGCTTTGATTAAAGAAGTTAAATAAGTGGCGTACTTGGCTCTATCAAGGTTATCAGAAGAAAACTCTTGATCATCAATAGGTTTAGGTTCGTTCCAATTAAAATCCATTTTTATCTCTTATAGTTATATTTATGTTTATGTTTACTAAGGTATTGTGATTTTGTGTAGACTATATAAAACACAATATATAAAAGGACTTACAATGTCATCCTTGAGCGATATATCTAATTCAATAAAAGCATCAATAACAGATAAAGTTACACACCCGTTGCTAGGTAGCTTCATAATTTCGTGGCTATTTTTTAATTGGAAGGCGGTTTATTTTATGCTTTTCGCAAGCCATGATGTTGTCTACAGGTTAAAAGCTGTTTCTGAAAATTATTCAGACTTAGATCTTAATTTATTGTTCCCTTTAGCCTCTAGCTTAGCTCTTGTATTTTTGCTTCCTATGTTTACGGCTAGTTACACTCGATTTATAGCTATGACAAAAGAACTTCAGATGAGATCATTACCTGAGCTATTTAGGTCTCATAGCCTAACACTCGAAGAATCGAACTCTTTGAGAGATTTCTATGAGAAAGAGTTCAAGGCTTTAAAAAGTGAACTTGAAACAATCACGCAAGAAGTAACTACCTATCGAACAAAAGAGCAGTCTGAAGTGAATAACTACAAAAATAAAATTAATGCCGTTTTCGATTTATTATCAAATACAAACATTGACAGAAAAATCATCTCAGCACATTTAACCCCAACAGAAATAGATTTTTTAATTTTTCTGGAACAATTTCTTCATGGCCCTAAAGAGCATGATAATTTAAGTGATGACGCAAGCTATAGTAAACTTACAAGTGCAGAGCTGGCCTCAAAAAGTTTTGAAGGTGAGCTCATAACAATTGGAGAAATTGACAAAAGAGCCAATATGATTTCGATCACCAGAGATGGCATTGAAATGATTTCACAATTGAAATACCAAGCACTTAATAAGCAATATGACTTAACATCTCCAAACGGCGCGAATGGTAGAACTGGCATGCAATAAGCTAGAACAAACTTCTTTGCCTCCTCTGAACTTCAACACCCCGCTGTTGCTGAATTACCTCAGCAACACGCCTTTGAGTTAGCCCAAACTTAATAGCTAAGCTCTCCATGTTATAGCCGTTAAACTCTTGCCATATTTGGATATCGCGCAGTGCTGCTTTTAAGCGTTGGTCTGTTGGTATGTAAACATCACGGCCACCAAAGTAATGGCCTATTGCCAAGGTGATAGCCTCACCTACGATGCGCGGATCATTAATTTTAGCTTTAGTTAATTCAGCCTCTATGAG
This sequence comes from Pseudoalteromonas sp. APC 3893, assembly GCF_030408095.1. Taxonomy (NCBI): domain Bacteria; kingdom Pseudomonadati; phylum Pseudomonadota; class Gammaproteobacteria; order Alteromonadales; family Pseudoalteromonadaceae; genus Pseudoalteromonas; species Pseudoalteromonas sp. APC 3893. The sequence goes on along the minus strand of NZ_JASDCD010000001.1, from coordinate 410,793 downwards.
TAAGGCTAATGATTGTAAGTTGCTAGGCCAGCGCTTTCGAACGGCTGCGGCATCATCTGGTGATAGCTTGGTAAGGCAAGTTTGTAGCTCTTCAATACTACTTCCAAATAGCTCTGTTTGCTGCTCTGTATGATTAGCCATTATTACCTCGCTGTTGCTCTTTTCGTAATTCGCGCTGGTGCCATTTTTTAAGTGACTCTAGCACCTGTATAGCTTGCTGCTGGGTTAAAAAGTGGGTGTGGTAACTTACGTTTTCGCCCACTTTGGCACGGTTAAGCATACGGTTTACGTAAGCATCTAAAGCGGTTTCTGAACCATCACGTACAAAACCTTGTTTGTGCATGGTGATCCAAATAGCGCGGATTTTGTTTATTTCGCCATGTTGCTTTGGTGATGATTTAGGACTTAAACGTCGTTTAGCCTTGGCTTTAAACCCTGCTTTTTTAAAGTGTTCTAACACCTGATTTAACTCTGACAAGCTCATCTGGCTGCAAGATATTTTACCCGCTGAGCCAAGAAGTGCGGCGCGGTAGGTGTCGTCGTCTAGCCCTAGTTGCCCTTTAGCTATGTGAATTAGCTGTATTAGCTTTGCTTTAGTCATTATTTTTAAACTCTTCTAGCTGCTCGCGTAGGCTTAAATAGCTTTGGCAAATGTCTACGCCTTCTTGCTGTGTAAACACGCTGCTATCAATTGCAAAAGTGTGTGATAGCTCTAAAAACTTAACCAGCGCGGCCAGCTCTTTGAGTTGTAGGCTTGGCGTTACTAGTGTATTTGGGGTAGTCATAAAACCTCCTATGTTTGCTGTTTATCAAAGCTCTTGCTAATAGAAAAAGCTTTGATAAAAAGCCGCATCCATGCGCGCCTTTGGGTTACTTAACAGGGTTGTGTTATGCCTTTTTGCACTGGTGGGTTAATGCCTACTAGCTGGCTTTGCACTACAAAGGTGATATTTTGAAATACAAAGTTGATATTAACTGGCTCTTTGCTTTTAGCTACGAGGGTTACAATGCTTTGTAAATCGCTGTTTTCATTTACTTGAATTGTTGGTTTAACTTCCATGGTTAGTACTCCTTTATAGCTTTGCTATATCAAGTGAGATTGCGCGCTCTTGCTCGCCTATGGTTTCGTAAAAACGAATAAAACGGGTTGAGTCTATTACTTGGATTGCATCGGCTATGATGTCCATTGCGCTCTGCCATTTATCGCTGTCATCGGTAATTTTTAAGCGGCGTAGCCCTAGCACTTTTTGTACTGAAACCTTGCCTTTTTTGTCGGTGGCAAAGGTTTGCTCAATAATGAGTTTTAGGTTTTCGTTTGCGCCCTCGCTCCATTCGTTTAGGCACTCATCTATTAGCTTTTTAGCTACAAGTAGCTCTGGGCCAAGCTCGATGCTTTCTTGCACTTGAAGTGTTACTTTTTGCTTGTGGTCAAAACTGCGTAGTGTGACATTGCCTTTTTTACCGCCCATTTCTACTGCGTACTCTTGGGCTAGTAAGCCCATGAATGCGTCAAACTCGCTCATTTGCTGCTTTTTAAATTCAGCAAGCGCTTGGCTTTGCTCTTTAGCTTTGGCAATGGCTGACTGCACAAACTCATGGCGAATAATATCGGCTGGGCGAATGCCTTTAAGTGGCACTTGATGGCCTTTATGATTAACTAAAAAATCTTGTGGCATGGTGGTTTATCCTTCTATAAACATGATGATTTGGCCGTGTAGTTTAGCTGGGCGAACTTGGCGTGTTTGCCCGTTTTTGGTTTCGGTTATAACTGGTAAATGTGCTGGGGCTTTGCCTGCCACTTCGATGATGTGGCGGCTAAAGCCTTTGTGTGAGCTGATAACTCGCAGCCCTCTTTTTTGCAGTTCTATTAATGTGTTGCGTAGTTCCATGGTTATTTACTCTCGCAAATTTTTGAGTGAGGGCAGCCATTACGACACGCCCTATAAAGTGCAACACGTACATGATTGGTTGCTGCAAATTTTTTAGCTTGGTGCTCTAGGCATACGTTAATTGGGATCACATCAAGGATTGGGCAATCAACAGTACTTGCCATAAAAACTCCCTCTACCCGCTGCTGGATAACCTTAGTGTTTGCCTTGTATTTACCGTTAATAACTTGGCTTACAGTAGCTTTACTAACCCCCAGCTTTTGGGCTACTAGGCGCATCCCTTGCGCCTTTGTTTCATCTGCAAGTACTTGCAGCCAGTTAGGTGTAGTCATGCGCTTCCCCTAGCTTTACTGGAGCTATTTGCACTGTTTGGCGTTTTACCTCTTTGAACTTCACAAACTTTTTTGTATTGGCATCAAACACACCTTTGGTTTTAGGAATTGGCCGTTTTGGCCCTGTATTCTTAAGTATGCGGTAGATTGTTGTCTCCCCTGCTCGCTCTATTAATGAGCCTGTACGCGGGGCATTTTTAACGACAAATATGTACCCTACTTTTTTGAGTATTGAGATATATGAACGAGCTGATTGCAGTGACACGTTAGCGGTGCTCGCCACTTGGCCTGCATCAAACTCATTTAGGATGCGCATTGATTGCCACATACGCTGCCTCCCTGAGTTGTTTTTAGCTTTACCTACACTTACAGGTTGTTTAAAAGGGTTATAACTAGCATTTAATATGCTGTAGTTAATGTCCTCATGATCAACATGCTCAGCAATCGCCTTTGCATCAACTAGTCGTTTAGCAAAGGCTTTTAAGCTATCTAATGTGGTGTGTTGTACTGCGTCGCGCACTTGTTGCAATGAAAATCGTTTTAAGATTTTCATTGCTTGCCATGCGTCTTGTAATTGTTGGCGGCTCACTGATTTTCCCCTACGCTTTTTTAAGGAAAAATTCTTTTGAGCCCCACTGTTGCAGGTCGATACTGGTTAGGCCGTTTGCCAAAGCAAATGCCTCTATTTTTGATAGCCCAGTAATAATGCGGCGCACTTCGCCGTCGGTATCACTTAACAACTGTTGTAATAAGTCATCTTGAATAGTCAAAACAGGTTCAATTACTGCACTGACGATGATTTGTAAGTCTTCAAATTGGGTTGGCTTGAACTCTAACCATTCTGAAATACGGTTATAGAATTGGCGGTGACGCTGTAATTTACGGCGTACTGATTCCATGCCAATTAATACTACTGGGCAGTAAGTTAGGTCGTGGATATCTCGCACGATTTCTAGGGTGTTTTTGTCGTTTAATAGGTAGTCGGCTTCGTCAATAAATAAAGTGCGATTAGAAATAGCCATGTGCTCAATAATGTAGTTAAGCATGGCCTCACGGGTATAGATGTCTGGGCCGCTTAACTCTTTAACTATTTGGCGCAGTAACTGGGTTAAACTCATGCCTGATGTAGCGCGAATATAAATACCATCACACCGGTTTACCAACCATGCTGTTGCGGTTGTTTTACCTAAGCCTGGATCACCATAAATAAGGCCAATCCCTGGTACGCCATGAGCGCGCTGGGTGAGTGCTTCAACCATCATTTGTGTTGCTACTACGTTGCTTACAATCGCTATTTTAGTTTTCATGGGTCTTCCTTTTACTTTTTGTGTATTTGAGTTTGTGCAGTTGGTGCTGCGTTCATTTCGTTTAGTAGGTCGTCTAATCTTGCTGATAAAGCGCGGTTTTGTTGCTCCCAGGTATTAAGCCAGCCTGCGTCAACATCATTTAACTGATTGTTTAGTCGCTGCTTTTTGTGATACATGGCTTTGTCTTGTGGGTTATTAAATAACGGTGCGGGGTTTATATTTGCTGCTGCGGCTTCGTCATTTAATTGTTTACGGCGCTTTTCAAACTCGCTCAATTGCTCGTCGCTGTAAGTAGTTACAGGTTTTGAGTCGAGCGCTTTGATTGCTGATTGTGTGATCACATTTGTATGCTCAACACTCTGTTTAGGTAGTGTTGCTAGTGCTTTATTTTGAGTTGTGTAATGCCCTAGTACTTCATTGGCTATATCAGATACGTTGACTGCTTTAGCTGTCTTTTTAAGCTCTTTTAGCTTGCGTGATGTTTCGGCTGATTGGCTACGTTTAGCGTAATGTGCTACATCTTGGCGGGTCATGCCTGCTGATTCGATTTCGTGATCAACAGCAATACAAATGAACTCGCTATTCATGCGATTAAATATGTAGATACGGCCTACGTTTTTAGGGTCCCATTTACAAAGAACTTCGCTACCTACGATTGCGCCAAGTTCTGGGGCAATATAAAACCCGCCGCTTAGCTTGATGCCTTCTTTACCAACAATACGTAAACCTCGATTTGATGGAACTGGTTGCAGCATTACATCAAGTAGGCGCTCGTCTTTGATCACTTTGATTTGGTCACGACTTGCTGCAAATAAATCAAACGGGGTTTTGTTACCTATGTTGCTGTGTGGTTTGTGGTGGTAACGGTTGTCGATCCAGTTATCTACAAACTCTTGCAGCTGCTGGGCTGTCATGTTGATTTCGATTGCTGATTTATCGCCGCCCTGCTTTGCTAATAAGCGCTGTGCAAAAGTTTTGCGCGCTTCGATTGCTTGACGCTCAGATACGTTATGGCCGATATAGCCTGTTAATAGCTCAGCTAAATCATGTGAGAAGGTTTTGAAAAAACGCTCAATATAAGGCTTTTCTTCCCCACTAAATGGGCGTGTTGTTTCGTGCTTTATATCGAGTGCATCAAACACGCTGGTAATTTGAATTGATGTGTAGTCTTTACCGTTATCAGTTCGGGCAATTTCGGGGATACCCCAATCAAGTATTGCTTTGCGGATAACTAAACAAATACCGGTGCTGTCGCTGGTTGGGTGGATCACAACTTTAGTACGGCGCGTAAATACGTCGATAATGCCAATTAAAGAGTGACGGCCATCTACTAACATTACGTCAGACGGAGTTGAATCGAACTCCCATAACTGATTAATACGCTTAATATTTTCGTCCATTTTACCCATGGCAGACATATACTTGTTTTTCCAAGCATCTGGGTTTGCCATTTTTGTATAAAGTGCGCTGTTGTCACGCTTCCAACGGGTTAACCATTCACGGATTGTGGTCTCTGCTGGGATAGCTTTGCCCTGGCTGTAAAATCGAGCTATTAAACCCTCTTTTACTTGTGTGGCTTTTACGTGCGGGTATTCATAAATCATGGCGATACAAAAATCGCTTAGCTCAGGGTCAGAGTCGATGATTGATTTACCCGAGCGTTTTGCTTTAACCGCAAGCCCGGCTATGCCTTTTTGATCTACTGTTTTTTGCCAGCGCAGTAAGGTAATACGTGATACTGACGGGATTAAGCTTTTATATTCAACAGGTGCGTTAAGTAAACCGCTGTTATAGCGTTCGCTAAACAAATCTAAACCAGCAACCTTTGCCAGGTTATTCGCACTTATAAAGCTTTGCGCTTCATTTAATAGCCAGCATTTCGCACTTGCTTTAGGCGGAATGTTTTCGACAGCAGCAAGCTGCTTTAAATTTTGCTGTTTAAGCTCTGCGGTTTGCTGTTGTGTTAGCTGTTTGCCGTGCTCGTCAACAGCTAGATAAGCTTTACCACTTTGAGCTGCTGCTGATTGATTATTTTGAATCATAGCCTGCTGCACTTGCACACAAATATGTGCAGGCAATTCAAGCAATGAATACTTGCGTAATTTACCGCCTCTACCTTTTACTTCTGTGTAAGGCCAAGCTTCTGCTTTAGCTTTTATTTGAATGCTGCGCTTACTTACTAATAAGTAAGCAGCAATTTGGTGAGCTGTTAATAGTTCCATTATTACACCCTCATTAATTTACGACGGCCAGCTCTTCTATTTGGCTTACCATCAATACCATAGCGCTCAGGCCATATTTCAAAAGCGCTAACACCTATTACTTCTGCAATTATTTTTTCTACTACTGGGTAAGGTCTGTGCAGTGCGGTTTGTACTGCGTTAGATGTATAGCCACGGCTGAATGAAAGCTGACGACATGACCACCCCTCTACCTCAAGGGCTGCTTTTATTTCTGTTACTGTCCAACCGGGACTAGTTTGGCGCTTCATCACATGCACTCACTTGTATGTATTTTGTATTCATGCACACAAATATATACACACAAAATTGTGCATACAAGCATTATTTGCACACAATTGAGTGCAAATTAATTAATGTATTGATTTTTATATGGATTTATTTTTGTACGTTTTTAGAATAAGGGGATCGCGCTTCTCGCTTTTAAGTGCGAAAGGATCGCACTTGCTCGAATGGCTGAATTGAAATTTTTATTTTGTATGCACTCGCTTGTGTGATTAAATACTAAAATGTTCACAAACATGACTATTGATAAAGTTAATGCCAGCATTCAATGAGTACTTAAAAACGTTAAGAGAGCGTAAGTTCTTAGATATCGGAACAGTAGCCGAGCGAACTGGCGTGCATAGAAACACTCAATCAAAGTATGAAGACAGCCGCGATCCTCCTTTTGATTACCTAGTTGAATTTGCAGCGGTTGTTGATGAACCATTTATCAATGTTTTATTAAAGCGTTTAGAGGACTCTAAAGCCTCTGACAGCGCTATTGAACGCGCTCTGGACTCTTTAAACTCTGAGCCTGTGAGCATTGTAGCTGAGCATCAGCGCCAGAATAATGAAGATGAGCTGTTACGTGTTGAACTCAGTGAAGAATCACATTCATTAGTGCCATCAGGTGCATTAATTTCTATTGATACGCATGATAAAAGTATTGATGCAGATTCTATCTATGGCTTTTTAAATCCGATGAATGGCAGTTACTTCGCTGCAAAGCTAAAACTAACTCAGTCTAAGCTTCATTTGATGTTTGACCACCCTACACGTAAAGATATGAGCTTTTCTATTGATGGTGGTGAAACTGAGTCTCACTACATTCTAAAAACGCTCGGTTTGTTAGGAAAAGTTGTAAAAGCTGAGGTTACTTTTTAAATTATCAGTGAAAGCCGTTTTTATCACGGTTTCACACTTTTAATTATCATTTGATCGCGGTTTAATCTTTCGCACTTAATTTTTATAAAACAGCGCTTAAACCCTTATTTATCCCGGCTTTTCCCACCTATTCTTATCTATTCCCTAGTTATCATTTAGATCTGTTAGTTACAGAATTATTTTTTATTATCGTATCTGAACAGCTATATAACTGATATAGAATAACTTTTACTAACCTCCTACTCAGATACTAAAAACCAAATTTAATTAAAGCAAAATATAATCATGGATTTTATTGCATGGGAATAATGAAATGCTTACTCATTAACTTAATTTATGTCGCTGGCAAGCTCAACTTAGCTAAATATTCTTTCTGCCTCTTAAAATACTTTTTTATGATTTTGATGCCTTTGAGCGAGGCAACTGCATTTTAATACATTTATTACTCGCGTAACCCTAGCGAATTTTTGTACAAAACTAATTTGATTTTCGGTATTTGCTATTTCGACTGCTATTTTAGTGCGTTATAAAACGTACGATTAAAGCTATAAAACACACAGATCGAACATAAAAACATCGAATAGACTACTTTTTTGAATTTATGAAGTTTTTATGTTGACACTTTGCGGCTCCATCATTAATATTTCGCCCCGTTGAAAGGCATGACGCTTCCCCCTTAGCTCAGTTGGTTAGAGCGACGGACTGTTAATCCGCAGGTCCCCCGTTCGAGTCGGGGAGGGGGAGCCAAGTTTTTCAGCCATAAACGATTCCCCCTTAGCTCAGTTGGTTAGAGCGACGGACTGTTAATCCGCAGGTCCCCCGTTCGAGTCGGGGAGGGGGAGCCAAGTTTATGCAATATGATATGTAGTTCCCCCTTAGCTCAGTTGGTTAGAGCGACGGACTGTTAATCCGCAGGTCCCCCGTTCGAGTCGGGGAGGGGGAGCCAAATCATATAATTTAAGTTATTGTAGTTCCCCCTTAGCTCAGTTGGTTAGAGCGACGGACTGTTAATCCGCAGGTCCCCCGTTCGAGTCGGGGAGGGGGAGCCAACTTAACGAATCAATTAGACTTTTCTTAATATTTCCTCTACTCTACATCTGTCAAATAAATAATTTTTGTTATTACATTAACAACCAAATAAAACCTTTGACTGATCAAGGACTTGATTCCTTCCCTTTTGAACGACTTAAAGACTTAAAACATGGCTGGTTTTAAAAAACTTATATTAATACAACTTATTTCTTGGCTGTTACTAGCAAGTGTGGGCGGTTATTTTGTTGCTTTAGCTTTTGACAACGCAGCGAGCTCTGCACAAAAGAAAGCTCAAAATGTTGTGAGTAATTATATCAACGATCACACCATTGAAGAAATCTCAGCACAACAGATTCAGCAAGCACTTGCTGATGGCAATACTTTTTCGTCATTTATTCTTCGCGATTATGATGGAAAAGAGCTTATAAATATTCAGTCCCCCACTCCATTGCCAAGTTTTGCGGCATTTGTTGAGAAACGTTTTAACTCTATACGCCCACAATTTGCGGTTAATAAAGCATCTGATATCAAAGTTGAATTCACAATTAATGCTCACAACCTAGGCGCATTGTTACAACAAGCCATGTTCATTGTTATTTTGGTTTCAGGATTGATGGCAATAATCCCCGTTATATTTATGAAAGCTATGCTCAAAAGGCTTAACAGAAATATAAGCATGACGGTGGCAGAGATTGTTGACGTTTATATAAATCAAAACCAGGTCAACAGCGGGTTAGAAGCGTCTATTGATAATACTAAAATTAAAAGGCTTGCCGCTGATTTAGTGCCAAGCTTTAATCGGCTGTCACATTTTTTACAATCTAAACACGAAGATATCCAAAATGCAGCCCTCTCTATTAAGCAAGAAGCATATAAAGACGTAGTCACTGAGCTTGGTAACCGTAATATGTTTGTTGAATATTATGAAAAGCATATTGAGAGCAGCGAAAAAAGTACGTTTGGTTCACTGGCGATGGTCAGATGCAGTGAACTACAATCTATTAACCAAACTCGTGGTTACCAAAAAGGCGATGAATACGTTAAAGCCGTTGCTGATATTATTAAGCATATAAGTGGTACGTATACCGGAAGCAAAGTTTTCCGATTAAATAGCTCTGACTTTGCTGTAGTACTGCCAAACATTCCACTAAAAGAATCTGAACGTTTTGGTGATAACTTACAGTCCCGTTTTACCCAGTATCAACAAAACCAAGAACTCAGCTCCGTCGCTAATACAGGTATTGTTGGCTACGAAAAAGGCAAACCTTTAGGAGAGTTACTGTCAATTGTTGATAATGCTATGAGTATGGCACAATCAAAACAAGCAAATGCATGGCATGTACAACGAGACAGTGACTTAATAAATAACGTCAGCGCTGGTTTTGGCAACCAAAATTGGCGCAAGGTTATAAACGAAGTAATTGAAGCTGAGCGAGTGCATTTGGTAATGCAAAACATTATGCCAATAGGCAAAAGTATTAAAGCTTATGCTGAGATTCAAGTACGTTTTAAAACCGAAGAAAACCAAGCGTTACCAACAGCTTCATTCTTAGCCATGGCTGAAAAACTCGATATGGCCATTGAAATCGACCGGCTTATTATTGGCACTTCATTAGAAAAAATCAAAAGCCGTAATTTTTCAGAAAAATACTTTGGAATCAACGTAACTGCATCGAGCGCCCATAATGACCAATTTGTCATTTGGCTAGAGCGCCGCTTATTAAAAGACACTAACATTGCTTCTAAACTGGTTTTTGAAGTCAGCGAATTCGGACTACAGCAAAATATTAAAGCTAGTAAACGCTTTATCGACATGGTGCACCGTGTCGGTGCTCGTATCACGGTTGAGCGTTTTGGTGTTGGTTTAACTTCATTTAAGTTTTTCCGAGATTTAAAGCCAGACTTTATCAAAATGGATGCAAGCTATACCCGCGGCCTAGAGGAAGATAAAAACAACCAATACTTTATGCGTTTAATGGTTGACTTAGCACATCGCATAGGCGTCAGTGTTTTTGCTGAAGGTATTGAAAGTCAAGAAGAAAAGCATATTGTTGAAACATTGTGTTTAGATGGTGTCCAAGGCTATTACATAGAAAAACCAAAAGATATCTAACATTTCACATTTCTAATAAGGCGCGTCTAGCGCCTTATTGCTGCCCGTAAAAACACGCCGATACTAACAAGATCCAACTGACTTATATTGCAAAATTGTAAATGATAGTAAGTATCATTACTAAAGTAGCTTTTTTCCTTTTGATGTGTTGTTAAACTAGTGAGAAAAAAGGATAATGTCGACGATTATGATTGCTTGAGGCGAATATGACAGAATATGTCTTGCTGTTAATTGGCACTGTGCTGGTTAATAACTTTGTTTTAGTACAGTTTTTAGGTTTATGCCCTTTTATGGGGGTATCAGGTAAATTAGATACTGCTATTGGTATGTCGCTCGCGACGACCTTTGTACTGACGCTCGCCTCTGTAACAAGCTATTTAGTCAATCAGTATATTTTAGTTCCTTTAGATATCACTTTTTTACGTACAATGAGTTTTATTTTGGTGATTGCGGTCGTCGTTCAATTTACCGAAATGGTGGTAAAAAAAACCAGCCCTACACTCTATCGCTTGTTGGGGATATTCTTACCTTTGATCACCACTAACTGTGCAGTATTGGGGGTTGCAATATTGAATATTAAAGAAGACCATACTTTCTTACAATCAGCGGTTTATGGCTTTGGCGCTGCCGTTGGTTTTTCATTAGTGTTAGTTTTATTTGCCGCCCTACGCGAGCGCTTAGCTGCCGCAGACGTCCCCTCTCCTTTTAAAGGTGCATCTATTGCGATGATCACCGCAGGCCTTATGTCTATGGCCTTTATGGGTTTTACAGGATTAGTGAAGTTTTAACATGACCTTGTTTTATGCATTGCTGGCGCTTGGTTCGCTGGCACTTATTTTTGGCTTAATTTTAGGCTTTGCTGCTGTACGCTTTCGCGTGCAAGGCAGTCCTATTGTTGAGCAAATAGACACCATTTTACCGCAAACTCAATGTGGTCAATGTGGTTACCCTGGTTGCCGTCCTTATGCTGAAGCTATCGCCAATGGTGATGAAATCAATAAATGCCCACCAGGTGGTGAAGCGACCGTTAAAAAGCTGGCTGATTTAATGGGCGTTGAAGCCAAGCCACTTGCCGGAGGTGAGCAAGCTGATCCTGTTAAAACTGTTGCCTATATACGAGAAGATGAATGTATTGGCTGTACAAAATGCATTCAAGCTTGCCCTGTTGATGCCATTGTAGGTGCAACAAGACAAATGCACACTGTACTGATAGATGAATGTACTGGCTGTGATTTATGTGTTGAACCTTGTCCTGTTGATTGTATTGATATGTTGCCCGTAGAAACCACAAAACAAACGTGGAAATGGCAACTAGATGCAATCCCAGTTACACAAATAGATTAAGGTCACACATGGAAAAGTTAATTCAGCAAATCAAGCAAGGTAAAGTGTGGCCGTTTCCAGGCGGAATTCACCCACCGGGGCAAAAAGCACTGTCGAATACTCAGGCTATATCGCGCCTTCCGTTGCCTGATAAGCTTATTGTGCCACTTAAACAGCATATCGGTGCAAACGGTCAGCTCATCGTCGAAAAAGGTCAGTCGGTTTTAAAAGGCCAAGCACTCACTAAGCCTGTTGCTAATTGGTCAGTGCCGGTGCATGCACCTACATCTGGTGTTATCGCTGACATTTGCCAGATGCCATCAGCACACCCATCAGCATTGCCAGAGTTAAGCATTATCATTACACCTGACGGCCAAGATACATGGTGTGAGCTTAACCCTATTGCCGATCCCAGTAACCTTACTCATCAAGAGTTAATTGATATTATCCATAACAGCGGTATTGCTGGCATGGGGGGAGCTGGTTTTCCTACATATATAAAAGCTGATAGTCGCAAGCCGATTGAATTTTTTATTGTTAATGCCGTTGAGTGCGAGCCTTACATCACCGCCGATGATGTTCTCATGCGCGAACACGCAGATCAAATCGTAAAGGGGATAGAACTGATGCAACAGTTACTATCTCCTACATTAACAATCATTGGCATCGAAGATAACAAACCTGAAGCCATTGCATCGATGAAGCATGCGGCTCAGCACAATGCTAAAATTATCGTGCAAACCGTGCCAACCGTATACCCGTCAGGGGGTGAAAAGCAGTTAATTCAATTATTAACTGACAAAGAAGTTCCCAGTGGTGGAATACCTGCCGATATTGGTGTACTGGTGCAAAATGTGGGGACCTTGTTCGCCATTGAACAAGCGGTGACACAAGGCAAGCCACTTATAGAGCGTGTGATCACTGTCACTGGTAATACAATTCACAATGCAGGAAATGTTTGGGCTCTATTAGGCACTGAGATAAAGCACTTATTAGATTGCCAAGGTTTTTCGCCTGTTCCTCAGCAACGTGTAGTAATGGGTGGGCCTATGATGGGCTTTACTCTTCCTACAGTGCGCATTGGTGTAGTTAAAACTACAAACTGTATTTTAGCACCTGATCATAATGAGCTAGCAGAGCCAGGCCCAGAGCAAGCATGTATTCGCTGTAGTGCCTGTGCTGATGCATGCCCTGCTTCTTTATTACCTCAACAGTTACAATGGTTCGCTAAGTCAAAAGAATACGACAAACTCAAAGAATATAACTTATTTGACTGTATTGAATGTGGGGCATGTGCGTATGTATGCCCAAGCGAAATTCCTTTAGTTCAATACTACCGTGTCGCTAAAGTCGAGATAAAAGAGCAACAAGCAGAACAAGTTAAAGCTGAACGGGCAAAAGAGCGATTTGAACTGAGAAAAGAGCGCTTAGAACGCGAGCAAGAAGCAAGGCAAAATCGCCATAAACGCAAGCCTGCAGCGAAATCGGCTGATGAAAAGCAAAAAGTCGCAGATGCGCTAGCACGAGTTAAAAAATCAGACGATAAAGCAGACAGTAAATCAGCCGTCGCTGCTGCCATTGCCCGTGCTAAAGCTAAAAAGCAAACAGGTGAATTAGAGCCAGATAATAGCGAAGTAGCGCAAGAGCGCGCTGCACGTAAAGAACAAGCACGGGCCTACAAAGCGCAAAAAGAAGCTGAGAAAAACTCAACAACGCAAGAAACAAGTGATAAGAAATCAGCCGTTGCTGCGGCAATTGCACGTGCTAAAGCTAAAAAAGCCGCGCAAGCTAATAATAGCGATACCGCTGATGCGCCTGTTGATGACAAAAAAGCGGCTGTCGCAGCCGCTATTGCCCGTGCTAAAGCTAAAAAAGCCGCGCAAGCTAATAATAGCGATACCGCTGATGCGCCTGTTGATGACAAAAAAGCGGCTGTCGCAGCCGCTATTGCCCGCGCTAAAGCTAAAAAAGCTGCGCAAGCTGATAATAGCGAAACAGCTGATGCGCCTGTTGATGACAAAAAAGCGGCTGTCGCAGCCGCTATTGCCCGTGCTAAAGCGAAAAAAGCAGCCAAACAGACTGATACGGCACAATCGGATGAACTAACAACCGACGACGAATCAAGTCAAGTGCAAGAACCTTCACCGCAAACCGCAGATGATAAAAAGAAAGCTGCCGTTGCAGCCGCTATTGCCCGCGCTAAAGCTAAAAAAGCAGCCAAAGAGACTGAGACTGCACAATCGGATGAAGTAACAACCGACGACGAATCAAGCCAAGCACAAGAGCCTGCTCCGCAAACCGCAGACGATAAAAAGAAAGCGGCCGTCGCTGCAGCTATCGCTCGCGCCAAAGCGAAAAAAGCGGCCAAAGAGACTGAGACACCACAATCGGTTGAAGTAATAACCGATGACGAGTCAAGTCAAGTGCAAGAACCTTCATCGCAAACCGCAGATGATAAAAAGAAAGCTGCTGTTGCAGCCGCTATCGCCCGCGCTAAAGCAAAAAAACGCCAACAAGAAGGAAGTGATAAGTCATGAAGTTAACCATGGCAAGCTCGCCCCACAATCATAGCCATAAATCACTTAATAAACTGATGCTGACTGTGATTTTAGCCTGTATTCCGGGTTTAATTGCCCAGCTGGTGTTTTTTGGCACAGGTGTTTTAATACAACTGATCCTAGCACTGCTCACCGTCAGTGTTGCAGAAGCGGCTATCATGCGGATACGTAAACGCCCAGCACTGACAGCGTTGAGTGACGGCAGTGCTTGGTTAACCGCAGTATTACTCGCTTTAAGCATTCCGCCACTTGCCCCTTGGTGGATTATTGTCATTGGTTGTTTATTTGCCATCATTATTGTGAAACAGCTGTATGGTGGCTTAGGGTTTAACTTATTTAATCCAGCCATGGCTGCCTATGTTTTACTGCTTATCTCATTTCCAGTACAGATGACTGCTTGGCTACCTACGGCCGATTTATTGGCAAAGCCAATAAGCTTTACTCAGCAGCTGAGTGTTATTTTTAATGGTTATACAACAGCTGGTTTTAGCGTTGATCAACTTAGGGTAGGCATTGATGGTATGACGATGGCCACCCCCCTAGATACGGTTAAGACTGATGTCGCACATGGTTTAACAATCACTGAAAGCATGCAGTCGCCACTATTTAATCAATGGCTTGGTAAAGGCTGGGGATGGGTAAACCTTGGCTTTTTGCTAGGTGGATTATATTTAATTAAAACTAACGTTATCAATTGGCACATTCCAGTTAGTTTTATCGCAACACTTGCAATATGTAGTGGCATTGGCTATCTCGTTGCCCCAGCTACAGAGCCAGGTGTCGTGTTTCACCTATTTAGTGGTGCAACCATGCTCGGCGCATTTTTTATAGCCACAGACCCTGTTTCAGCTGCTACAACGAATCGTGGGCGTTTAGTATACGGTGCATTAATTGGCTTATTAATTTATCTGATCCGTACATTTGGCGGTTTTCCTGATGCTGTCGCTTTCTCAGTGTTGCTTTTAAATATGGCAGTCCCTTTAATTGACTATTACACACAGCCTCGAACATACGGCCATGGGATGAAAAAATGATCCTACCTTCAATGACAAAAAATGGCGCGATATTGACCCTTTTTGCGCTGCTTACAACAGGCGCTGTTGCAATTATTCATGAATTAACAGCTGACAGTATTGCTGAGCAAGAACGTAAGCAGCTATCAACCCAATTACAAGAAGTGCTGGATCCTAGTTTTTACGATAATGTTTTATATAATGATTGCGCCCTCATTAATGAGCCATTATTAGCTAAAACACCACAGATTGTTTACCGAGCTCGAAAAAATGGTGAGCCTGTTGCCTTAGTTATGCGACATATCACCCCTAAAGGCTACAGTGGTGATATTGAGCTGTTAACCGCGGTATTTGCTAATGGTGATATTGCAGGTGTTCGTGTGACTAAGCATGAGGAAACTCCTGGCCTTGGTGACAAAATTGAAATTAAAAAATCACCTTGGATCACTGTATTTAATGATAAATCAGTCTTGAGCGAAGACGACGAACGCTGGGCGGTAAAAAAAGATGGCGGTAGTTTTGACCAGTTCACTGGTGCCACAATTACACCTCGCGCTGTTGTTGGCTCTGTAAAACACGCTGTGCTATTCTCTCAAACTCAATTTGATGCTGTATTTAATGCATCTAACGCATGCAAAGTAGGTGAGTCATGAGCCAATTAAAAGAACTTTTTAACGAAGGAATGTGGAAAAACAACCCTGCCCTTGTCCAGTTACTTGGTTTATGTCCATTACTCGCTGTCACGTCAACTGTCACCAATGCAATGGGGCTGGGACTGGCAACTTTAATGGTGTTAGTCGGTTCTAATGTTACTATTTCTGCTGTAAGAAACTGGGTACCAAAAGATATTCGGATTCCTGTATTTGTGATGATCATCGCAGCCTTTGTAACAATTATTCAGCTTTTAATGAATGCCTATACCTTTGGCCTGTATCAATCTTTGGGGATTTTCATACCCCTTATTGTTACTAACTGCGCCATTATTGGTCGCGCAGAAGCGTTTGCATCAAAAAACCCAGTGCATTTATCCGCCTTTGACGGACTCATGATGGGCGCAGGCTTTATGGTGGTATTGTTAGTTTTAGGAGCAATGCGAGAAGTCATTGGGCAAGGTACCCTTTTTGATGGTGCCGATTTATTACTTGGCCCATGGGCTGCTGTTTTGCGCATCGAAATATTTAGCTTTGACAATCAATTTTTACTGGCCATATTACCACCAGGTGCTTTTTTAGGGTTAGGTTTATTAATTGCAGCTAAAAATGTGATAGATGCACAAATAAAAGCAAAGCAAGTAGCACCGCCAGAAGCAGAAAAAGGCCCAAGGGCACGAGTAACCAGTTTAACTTAAGGGGAAGCGTATAGCTTAGCTGTACGTTTAAGTTGCATGAATAAAGAAAAACGCTACGAGATTTTAACTCGTCTACGCGATGATAATCCACATCCAGAAACCGAGCTTGAATACTCAAGCCCATTTGAATTACTTGTCGCGGTCACACTATCTGCGCAAGCCACAGACGTAGGCGTCAACAAAGCCACCCGAAAACTGTTTCCAGTTGCTAATACGCCACAAGCTATTTTAGATATTGGCCACGATACACTGCGAGACTACATTAAAACCATCGGCTTATTTAATTCAAAAGCTGCTAACGTGTATAAAATGTGTGAAATTCTCGTCAATCAACACAACAGCGAAGTCCCTGAAAACCGTGAAGCCCTAGAAGCCCTCCCTGGCGTTGGCCGTAAAACGGCTAACGTCGTTTTAAACACCGCCTTCGGCTGGCCGACAATCGCGGTAGATACCCATATCGACCGTGTATCAAATCGTACTAAATTTGCGATGGGTAAAAACGTTGTTGAAGTAGAAAAAAAACTACTAAAAGTGGTACCCGCAGAATTTAAAGTAGACGTACACCACTGGCTAATTCTTCACGGAAGATATACCTGCACAGCCCGTAAACCTAAATGCGGCAGCTGTATTATTGAAGACTTGTGTGAGTTTAAAGAGAAAACGGAATAAATAGTCACTTCACGAAACAACTCAGCAATAGAAAAGGCAAGGGTCATGTTTACCTGTTTCGATAGCGTTCACCGCTTGTCGAGATGCTTCTACCGTTCAGCTTGTAGTGGTACAGTGATTTTGGCCACCCATTAAGAAAGAAATGTTATGCTAATAAGCATACAAATTTGGGTGAAAAAATGACGAAATTAAAACGCGCAACGTATTCTGCGGCAATCAAATTAGAAACAGCTCAGCTTGTAGTCGACCAAGGTTATACGCAAGAAGATGCAGCCAAGGCTATGGGTGTTGGTAAATCAACCGTAAGTAAGTGGGTTACTCAATTAAAGCAAGAGCGTAATGGTCAGTCACTATCGGCTTCACCAATGACGCCCGAACAAATTGAAATTCGTGAACTTAAAAAGCAAATCCAACGCATTAAATTAGAAAAGGACATATTAAAAAAGGCTACCGCTCTCTTGATGTCCGACTCCCTGAACAATTCTCGTTAATCGAGAAGTTAAATCAACGAGAGCATTATCCAATTAGCGTGCTGTGTAGCGTATTCAATGTGCATCGCAGCAGCTATAAATATTGGGCTATACGCGATACAACGCCGACACCTGAGCAAGTAAGGTTAGAGGCTGAAGTTAAAGCAATACATAGAATGAGTGGAGGCTCAGCAGGTGCAAGGACAATTGCTACAATAGCGACAAACAGTGATTTTGAATTGAGCCGTTATCGTGCTGCTAAGCTAATGGTTAAGTTAAAGCTTGAAAGTTGCCAAGTTCCTCAACATTCATATAAGCGCGGTGGTAATGAACACCTTGAAATCCCAAACCTGCTTGATAGGCAGTTTGATGTTATTGAACCGAATACTGTGTGGTGCGGTGATGTAACGTATATTTGGACAGGCAATCGCTGGGCTTATTTAGCGGTCGTTATTGATTTATTTGCGCGTAAAGTGGTTGGTTGGGCAATGTCGTTGTCGCCAGATACTAATTTAACACTAAAGGCGCTTGAACTCGCTTATGAAAGTAGAGGTAAGCCAAGTGGGTTGATGTTTCACTCAGATCAAGGGAGCCATTATACGAGTTTGAAGTACCGCCAACGTTTATCGCGCTATAAAATTACACAAAGTATGAGTCGACGCGGAAATTGTTGGGATAATGCGGCTATGGAGCGATTTTTTAGAAGCTTTAAAACGGAATGGATGCCAAAGGTTGGATATGAAAACTTTAAAGAAGCTAAATATAGCGTAAGCGATTACATAAATGGATATTACAATAATGTTAGACCGCATCACTATAATGCTGGTTTAGCGCCAAATGAATCTGAGGTTAGATACCAAGATTCTAAAACTGTGGCCAAAATTAGTTGACCACTACAGCTAGAGCAGCTTGATACCAACCATTTTCTGCACGAAACAACCTTAACCTATTTTTCATAGATATCTCCTTCCAGTTGAATGTATTGTACTATCCCAAAAATTACAGCAATGGAAGGCAACATGTACGCTGTGGACTAATGGTGGCACATCAACCATTTCACCTTCTGTTTACTATATTATTTTTCATACCAGTTTACCTGTTCAAGTACCCACTCCAATGGTTTATCTGTATTTTTAAGGTAATCGTCTACAGTCAATTTAATGGTCTTATCTGGGTATATAGCGTCCTTATTATTACCCATAAAATCGTAAAAACGTTTTGAAAAGGTCACGACTCTTTTAGAGTTAGGAAGTGTAAACTCTCCCATGTCCTGATAACCCTTTGGTTTGGCTCCAGTTGGCTCTCCAATCAACATTGCATTGAGTATGCTTTTAAATTGAGCTGCGTTACTCATTGCCGCTGAAAAGGTTACGTTATTAATCAAAACATAACTCCCAGATTTCCAATTTAAGCTGTCAGCAAGTACTAAATATTGTGCAAGCTTTAACCCAGCGAAAAAATCTCCTCCAAAATTATTTCTCAAATCAATGATTAAATTTTCAGACTGATTTTCGTTGATAAAACGCAATAGCTCATCAGCAAATTCTTCCATGCTATTTACGTTTGAATACCGCTGAAACTTGACGTACACAGAATCTTTATTCTTAGACGACGAAAACCACAGCCCCTCATTGACGGCCGCGTTCTTAACCTGTGGATTGAAAGTCCCTAAAAGAGCTGACTTTTCAAAGTTTTGCGATACCTCAGCATGAAAGTCTCTATGCATTAGTTTGTTATTTTTTTTAAAGGTAAAGCTAGCTGAATAATCAGCATCAACAAGCCCAATACCGCTTAATACTTCAGCCATTGGCATATATTGAGCGACTCGTACCTGAGTCGAATAGGCATTTTCAGCGAAAGGAACAAGTTTAGCCAACGAATCAAAAACTTCGGCAATTGTCGTTCCTTTAATAGAGACTAATTCACTCTTCAGCAGCCTTCTATTTTCACTTGTGGTGGCAGTTACAAAAAACCGTTTGTCTATTGCCATTAGCTTTATCGGAAATTTATTTAATTTAGGCCCCCACAATGGAAACGATGTGTGACCGTCACCAACCATTCTTGTAATTTCCATCAATCGAACCAAAATTTCGTTATCCGATAGTTTTGGCAATTGTTTTCGCAACGCTTCTACATTTTCATAAATGCGTTCCTTTGGCGTTGTATGAACAACATTCAAATGACCTTGTTCCAGCTTTTCAAGATAAATATTGATATCTTCTTCCCATTGTCTGTCTGTTACTAAATTTGAACTCCAAGCAGCCGTTGGTGCCCCAAGTAGCAAACATAAACACATTATAATTTTTCTACTTTTCTGCTGTAGTAGAAAACAAAAAGCAAATGAATGTATGACATATTTTGTCATGGTTTACCTCGTTAACATTTCTGAGTAAATTTTCAATTCAGACCATAAGCTCTTGCTTTTTTCCGCTTCAACTCTGAGATTTTCTAAGTTATTTCTATTGAGCCATATGCCTCGTTTAGCAACAGCTTCAGGTTTTTCTAGCTGCTGTAGATCTTTCGTCGGGTCCCCCTGAGTAAAGATAAAATCAGCGTAAAAACCCTCTTTTATTTGTCCTATCTTCTTATCAAGCTTCAGCGCCTTGGCAGCGTTATAAGTAGCAGCTTTCAGAATGTCGAAAGTACTAATTCCGGCCTCATAGAAAAGCCTCATTTCGTTATGAGTTGCTAAGCCATGCGGCGACAATAAATTGCCAGAGTCTGTGCCGATGAGTAATGGGATGTCTGAGTCATGCAACGCCTTCGTGATAGTTAACAAAAAGCTAAGCACTTGTTTATTATATTTGGCTTTTTGCTCTGATGATTTCAACCAACGGTTAACTTGATTTCGTTTATCATCTAATTTAACAATGGTAGAAATATAATGCTCAGGCTGTTGATTAAGGAAGGTTTCTTTTTCACTGCTCAGTTTTGTTAGCTGGTCGAAAACATTAAGTGTTGGTGTAATTGGAACACCTATAGTTTTTATTTTTTCGATAAACGGAGTTAACGCTTTAATGTCCATTTTCCTGTTTAATGCAGCGTAAAATATATCCTCAACATGCTCAAAGCTTTGCATATCTTTATAGTTAACTATGTCCAATGGTTTTGGAACATCGGGGGCATGCTTCGCTACTGGAATACCCAACCGCCGACTTTCAGTCATAAGCGCAGAGAACGTTTCTCTATTTAGATTATTATAAACTTTGATCAAGTCATAACCTTGTCCGTGATAATTAGCTACAGCTTGTCTCGCTTTTTCTGGTGAGGATAGTCCATGATGAACGACTGCGTCTTCATAGCCGGATATAATCGGGCTGCTAACAGAAGCTGTGCTACTAAGTATTTTTCCTTGTTCAGCATCATCTCGCCACTTTAGCTGTGCAGATACGCCATTCATCACACGAACATGAGTAACTCCATGACTTAGCGAAAAAACCAACCCTTCTTTTTCAAACATATGCACATGCATATCAATAAGACCGGGGGTTAAATACCCCCCGTTGCCGTCAATTTTCTTGGCGTGGGTGTTTAGACACTTGTTTTCAGAGATCCGAATAATGATCCCATCAACGACGCAAACGTGCTGGTTGTATCGTATTCTCTTCGCTTGTACATCGATAACATTGACATTAATAAGAGAAAAGCTTCTGTTTTCTAAATTAACGGCCGTGGCAGTTGTGTGGCAACCAGAAATGAGAACGGCAAATATAAAGCAAACTAGTTTGTGATAATTAAGCATGTTAACTCTAACGAATTAGTATAAAAGGTAAAGCTAATATGCACCTTCTCAATGCATAAATCGTCTCAAAACATGATTTGAAACTCGGCAAATCAAGATAGTAGGCTTAATCGCATGTTGAATTTGAACCTCAAGTTTTGTTTAGCCTCTCCCTGTCTATTATTGTTGAACTTTATACTGAGATGGTGTCATTCCGGTGAACTCTTTAAAGGAGCGATTGAATACAGCTTTTGAACTAAAGCCAGCTTCAAAAGCTAGCTCGGTAACAGATTGTTGCACTCCACTACGCAACAAGTTACAAACATAGTCGACTCTTAAGCCATTAATATATCCATTAAAGGTTTTGTTGGCGTTAAGGTTTATGGCTCTTGATACATCACGCTGTTGCAGTCCGAGATCACCCGATAATTGACTCAAAGTCAGGCGCTCAATTCGAAATAGCTGTTGAGATTTTACTTGGTTGTCTACAGCAGTATAAATGGCTGAATATTGCTCTGCATCTTCTTTGGCTTGTGATGTGTCAATCGTTTTATTTGTGATGGCGGGAGAATGCTCTTGTGTGGAGAGTTTATAAGTGATGAAAATGATAACAACAAGCCATAGGCTGTTGTTAAAAGCTTGTCCAAATAGGTTCACTTCACTTGTTATGTAGGGTTGCAGATTAAGCCTTATAATATCAAAAAGATTAAACAATGCCGTCAGTAAGATAGTCCAAATCATCCATTGAAATGAATATTCATCAGAATCTGATCGCTCTGAATCCAAACTTTTCTTATACGAGTTGAGCTTGTGTGCAGTCAACACCGAATAGCCAATTCTAGAAAGCGTACCCAATGCAATGATGGCCTGAATGTAGCTTGTAAAAGCGAGTGAAATTAGTGCTGGCAAGAAATGTAGGCTATCTAGCGTTGAAAATTCTTTACGAGTTAAACCCGTACACGCTAGATACAAAGCAGGCCCAAAAAGCAACTGAAAAACAGGCGTGATGTTGAAAGTATTAAAATACAATTGATAGCTTTGAACTATATTCATCGTCGCTGCGAAAGCTGTTAGCAATATGAATAGACAAATCCCTTTATGCCCTTGTTTGCGCCACAGTACAGCACTACCTTGAATTGAGACTGCAATAATGCCAGCGTTAATCAGACTAATGGCTTCCAATGATATATTCTACAATAGGGATTTTAACTTGCATTATATGTTAGCGGACTCATCAATCAAGCGCTTTTTTAACATCAGAGATTTATGGCACGAGCTAAACCTAAACGCTATGCTTCTGGATCCTTTTAAGTTGAAAGGTAATCTCCATTTCAGTTGCTCATTTACACATTATAAATGTGAAATCAAATAGCTCAAATTGGTACAAAACAGCTCATCAAGCAATATACTTTTTCTTGGCAAGATTAAACATCTACCTTCCGTATCTTTGGGCTGGCCGACAATCGCGGTAGACACCCATATTTTCCGTGTTTCTAACCGTACTAAACTAGCTATGGGCAAAGACGTGGTTGCGGTTGAACAAAAGCTCGAAAAAGTAGTACCTAAGGAATTTAAAGTAGACGTACATCACTGGCTAATTCTGCACGGCCGCTACGTGTGCACCGCCCGTAAACCTAAATGCGGCAGCTGTATTATTGAAGACTTGTGTGAATTTAAAGATAAGACAGATTAAGTTCATTTATTAATTTCAAAGTATTAATTTCAAAGTATTAATTTCACAAGTCTCAATCCTTTAGTTATGCTGTTGGGCATAATGAAACTTTGTTGTGAAAATGCTTATGTTACCTTTACTTCGTATCTTGTTAATTGAGCAAGACCCAGCCACCTTGCAAGAGCTTTCTACAAATCTGTCGAAAACAATTCCTAACTTTGAACGCAGCGATATTCATATTGATATTATTGAACGTCTTGAACTTAAGCAAGCATTGGAAACTATAGAGGAAGATGGTGATGTTCAAGCCGTGGTACTAAGCTGGGATCTACATAACAAGGTTGGCGAAAGAACGTATAGTCGCTTTATAGAGCAGTTAAAGGCGATTCGTCTTGAGTTGCCGGTTTATGTTATCGGCGATGACACTGAAGGTCTGGAGATAATCAACGAATCAGAGGAGATTGAGTCTTTTTTCTTTAAAGATGAAGTGATTTCTGATCCAGAAGCGATTTTAGGCTATGTGATCAACGACTTCGATGACCGTTCAGAAACCCCATTCTGGACTGCATATCGCCGTTATGTTGGCGAAGCAAATGATTCTTGGCACACACCCGGCCACAGCGGTGGTTCTAGCTTTAGAAACTCCCCATATATCAAAGATTTTTATCAGTTTTATGGACGTAACGTATTCGTTGGGGACTTATCGGTTTCCGTGGACTCGTTAGGATCATTATCAGACAGCACTAATACCATTGGCCGTGCGCAAGAGTCCGCTGCAGCAACATTTGAGGTAAAACATACCTACTTTGTTACCAACGGATCATCTACTTCAAATAAAATTATCTTGCAAACACTGCTGCGTAAAGGCGATAAAGTGATCATCGATCGCAATTGCCATAAGTCTGTGCACTATGGCATCTTGCAATCAGCCAGTTTACCCATTTATTTATCGAGTATTTTAAACCCTAAATATGGCATTTTTGCACCACCGTCGTTGGCCGACATAAAACAGGCAATTGAACAAAATACCGATGCTAAATTACTGGTACTCACTGGGTGTACGTATGACGGCCTTCTCAGCGATCTAAAACAAGTGGTTGGTTTTGCTCATAAGCACGGTATAAAAGTCTTTATCGACGAAGCTTGGTTTGCTTACTCCTTATTTCACCCAAGCTTACGTAATTACTCCGCGATTCATGCAGGGGCCGACTATGTTACTCACTCAGCACATAAAGTGGTCTCGGCATTTTCTCAAGCCTCTTATATTCATGTAAACGATCCCGATTTCGATGCCGACTTCTTTCGAGAGATTTACAGTATTTATGCCAGTACATCGCCTAAATATCAGCTTATAGCGTCACTTGATGTGTGCCAAAAGCAATTGGAGATGGAGGGCTACAAGCTGCTCAATGGCTTGTTAAATCATGTGGAAGAGTTTAAACAGCAGATGGCGTCACTCAAGCACATCAAAGTACTAGGCAAACAAGACTTTATGAAAATATTTCCGCATTTTAGTGGCGATAACATGGGTCACGACCCACTAAAAATCCTTATAGATATTAGCGAATTACCTTATTCATTAAAGGATATTCATAAATTTCTGCTGGATGAAATTGGACTTGAAATAGAAAAGTATACTCATAGTACTATTTTAGTATTATTGACTCTGGGCGGAACACGCTCAAAGATCATTCGTTTATATAACGCACTAAGAAAGCTCGATTCTGGTAAAGTGAAGCTGGCAACATCAACGAGGCGCTCTCGTTTACCTGAGAATTTACCAGCGATAGATTTAGCCTGTATTCCAAGCGATGCATTTTATGGCGAGCGTGAGTCCGTGCCCATCGGCAAAAGCAACAACCGCATTTGTGCGGGGTTAGTCACCCCCTACCCACCAGGCATCCCCCTGTTAGTTCCGGGGCAGCATATTACTGAGGAACATATTGAATACCTAAAAGAATTGGCTGGGCAAGGATTAACAATTCAGGGCAGTTTTGATGGCGAAATCTATGTTCTAAAGGGCAAAGTGAGGCAATAAAGATTCACTTAAACCATTACGTTGTCTTAAACATATTTAATTTTAAAATAAATCAAGGGGATTAAAATGCGTTTACTGCACACCATGTTGCGAGTAGCTGATTTAGAGAAATCAATTGCGTTTTACACGCAAGTATTAGGTATGAAGGAGCTGCGTCGTAATGACAATGAAGAATATCGCTATACTCTGGCTTTCGTTGGCTATGGTGACGAAAAAGATAGCACAGTATTAGAGCTAACTTATAACTGGGATACCAATAGCTATGATTTAGGTAATGCCTATGGTCACATTGCGATTGAATTTGATGATATTTACAAAGCATGCGAAGCAATAAAAGCTGCTGGTGGTAATGTAAGCCGAGAGCCTGGTCCTGTTAAAGGTGGCACAACCGAAATTGCATTTGTCAAAGACCCTGATGGTTATGCTATAGAGCTTATTCAAAAAAAAGATAATTCACTCTTTTAATTTGCTAAATGTAATTTATATTAACCCACATCATTTTATCAAGAAGCTTGCCTTGGCAGCTTCTTGAGTTTTAATTCACTCCATCACCCCACGCCGAGGCCTACACTTTACTGGTGTGAGAATTTAAAGGGTTAGTCAATTGCAAATGCCAACTTATTTAAACAGCAGCTCCCCTTCAACGCTATTAAACGTTAATTTCTTTAGTAATTTAAACCCTTCACTTTCAAAAAAAGTGCTGTGCTGATGACGGGTTACAAACACAGCTAGTCCAGAGGAAGCTGTATTACTTTGTACTAGATCATCTAAGCCTCGTAATAGATACCTTCCTAGCCCTTGTCCTTGAAAGTGAGGATCTACTGCAATAAAGGCTAAAAAGTAGTAGTTTCCTTGCTCTTTGAGCGCATTACGAATAGTTTGTTCTTTTTCTATTAATTGATTCGTTTGTAAATAGCCAGCACTAAGCATTAATTTTAATCGCCAGTGCCAATAACGCTGCGCTTGTAATTGACTATTAGATTCAAACACACATGCTACCGCTTTGAGCCTTTCATTGCTGTATAAACCTATTAATGGCTGTTTTTCTTGCCAGAATGTATTTAATTCTTCACGGATCAACGCGCGTAATTTTTTTTCATAAGCGCCAAGGTTCTGTTCAGAGTAATTGAGTACTTGCTGCAATACTGGATCGTCATGATAGGCTTGATATATTAAGCTTGCTGCTACACTTATGTCTTCTGCTGCAATATATTGCACACTATAAGCGTTATTTTGCATTATGGTTGTCATAAGCACTCCTTATTATTGTTGATTGTTTGCGTATTACTATCTATAGGTATATTCCTATCCACAACAAAACGCAAATTCAGCGAGAGTTAAACTCACTCACCTCACCATAGGTTAACACTTCCTTAAAGGAGTATGATATGGATGCCACAAAGCATGATATTACCACCTTATTTAAACAACTTGGTCTACCAAGTCGTGATTCTGAAATAGATGCGTTTATTGAGCAAAATGGTGATTGGAGTGAAGTAATTGACGAGCTAGGCGTAGGACTTCGTCAATAACACCTATTTATTCTTGCGCACACTTTTATTGAGCGTAACTGAGTATATTGATATTATACCCGTACAGTACACTACAGTGCTGTGCATTATTTTTAAGAGTTTATAATTAATGAATTCCATCGTTATTGATGCTATCAAAGCCCTTCTTGAAGAAGGCAAAATCCCTACTGTTGCTTTAACTAAAAATAAATTATCTCAACCTGTACCCATGCCGATTATTATTGCAGCGGTAAGCCAGTATAAAAATAACCCTGATTCAATCCACAGTTTAATCAAACAGCCAAGTGCAGAACAAAGTAGCAACGCTCATGAAAGCCAACTTGATCGTATTGAAGCTAAACTTGATAAACTATTAGCGCTGCTAGATAAAAATTAATTGAGAAAATGTAATGTTTGTTGTTGATTTAACTTTTGACTGTTACCAAGACACCACCCTTGAAAACGCGGAGCAAGCAATTAACCGTTTAGTGAATGCGTTGCGTTTTAACGGTCAAATTATGGGGGAAGAATTCCCTACCGTTTTGAAAGATGGTTACTTTATTACTCGGGTAATGTGCCCGACTGATGACGCAATGCATCCATTAAATCACAGTCCTTTTGTCAAACACAGTATTGATAAATTACATGATGCCGGCTTGCTTGCACCAAAAGTTAAAGTAATAGGCCAAGATATTCACTCTAACGGCGCTGATGCATGCCATGAGCCTTCGTCATATATTTTATATACCACGTATGTTCACACCTGTAGCCCGCTTTATTGTGGAGATGATTTTTTACCTGTACCATTATTTAAAATCCCCGCTATAGCAAACGGCGATTATAAAACGTTAATTAAATGGCAAGAAGACTGGCAAGCATGCGATCAGATTCAAATTAATGGCGCAACGCGCTGTGAATTCCCTGCCTTAGATGAAATATCTAATCTTGATAGTGACCTTTCTCGTCGTGGTAAAGATATTGCTAAACGCATAAGGTTTTTAACCCAAAAGCCCGTTTACTATTATTTATACCGTGTAGGCGGTAAAGATAAAGCATCAGAGCTCGCTAGAAAGTGTCCGAGCTGCAACGGTGACTGGAAGTTGCCAGAGTCGTGGTTTGGCTTATTTGATTTTAGGTGTGAACCATGCGGATTAGTATCAAACATTTCGTGGGATTTTCAATAACATTGATATTGTACGCGGAGTAAACCTTACTTACTCCGCGAAATAATCGGTTACACCTTGAGTGCTTTTATAAACTCTTCAAGGTTAGGTGCAAGTACATGATGAGGTTTTTTACCCACATATTCTAAGCACACCTCACCACTTTCAACTAACACAGTAACCAATAAATCTTCTTGATCTGTCAGACCGATAAATACACTAGGCGGTTGCTTTAGTTTTTGTTTCATCAAAACATGCCCCGTTATATTCTGTTGCAGTAAGTCAAAATCATCCTCACTCCAAGTTTGTAATAACTCAATATTATGTTCATCAATTTTTGCAATAATTGAGCCTGCGTAAAATGCGCCGTAGTAACCATTGAGTGCTTCAGGGAACTCTAGGTTCAATGCAGCGGCTAAATCCTTCAACGACCCAATGGTTTCTCTGCGTGTTGCCTGCCATTGAATAAAACCATCATCATTGGGCGTACCTACTTCTGCTGGGCTTGGCCAGCTTTCGTCATGTTCAATCTGAGGCAAAACACTGGTTTGACTTAATGTATGCTGTGCAAAATTTTTATGGAGTTGTTCTAATTGGGTAACAATAGACATACTGCGAAACTCATTAGCTTTAGGTATAATACCCGTATTGTAACTACAAAAGACGCAACATGACAGATTACAGCAACTCCCCTGAACTAAAAGGTAGTGTACTTGGGCAATCAACTGAGTACGTTGACACTTACACGCCAAGTTTATTATTTCCTATCGCCCGTAAACTAAACCGTGATGATTTAAATATTGACGAAGCAAAGCTGCCTTTTAAAGGGCAAGATATTTGGACTGGTTATGAGTTGTCATGGCTCAATAACAAGGGGAAGCCTATGGTTGCTGTGGCTACTTTCGCGTTTCCTTGTCAAACAAGTCATATTATTGAGTCTAAATCATTTAAGCTGTATTTAAATAGTTTTAACCAAACTCGATTTGACAGTATCGAACAAGTAAGAACTGCTTTAGAAAATGATTTATCACATGCGGTAACAATGCCAATTACCGTTACTCTTTACGGCGCAGATGATTTTAATTGCCTTCCTTGCACACCGCTACCTGGTGAGTGTATTGATGATCTAGATATTGAGATTAACGATTATGATCTAGACGCAAATACTCTTGAAAGCGAGTCTAAAGAGGTCGTTAGTGAAACCTTACACAGCCATCTACTTAAATCTAATTGCTTAATTACCTCACAACCTGATTGGGCGAGTATTATTATTCGATATACTGGTGAGAAAATTTGTAAAGAATCCTTATTACGATACTTAATTTCATTTCGTACTCACAATGAATTTCATGAACAGTGTGTTGAACGCATTTACTGTGACTTAACAGGTATTCTTAATATTACGGATCTTGAAGTATATGCGCGTTATACTCGTCGTGGTGGCCTTGATATCAACCCATATCGCTCTACCTACAACGATATTGTGCCATTTAGTGTCAAAATAAACCGCCAATAAAGGCGGTTTTCGACTACGCTTTATTTACTGACTCTCTGCGTTGGTATAGGCATGGCACATACATCTATGTAATTAGGCGTTGCAACAAACCATGCTTCACTACGGTTCTTTCGTGCTTCAATTAGCGCTTTAAAAGCCGTTGAGTCTGTTCGCATAACTTTAAATTGGCTGCTATCGTGCTCAGCAATATCAGCCAATACTTGTATATCAGTGATTGGATTAAAAAGCTCTTTTTCGTTTGCTTGTCTATTGAGCCGATTAAAGTGCTGCATTCCTTCAAGAACACGACCAAATACGGTAATGTTCCTATCTAAATAGCGCTGGCTGTTACCAATCGTTACATAGAATTCTGTTCCACCACTGTTAATATCATTACCCCGAGCCATGGCAAAAATACCGTTACAGTGCACTTGCCAAGTTTGGGTCTTGTTTTTATTTTGTGCCACGGCAAAACCATCTAGAAAACCTGTAATTGGAGCATAGCCATCCTGGTTATCAAGCTCGGTGATAGCCACAGGTGTTTTAGTTGTTAAATAAAACTCTGCGGGGAGTGTTTTACTCGCTTTCGTGATTATTTTTTTACCACTGGCATCCCCACCTTGAGCAACAAATCCTTCAACAAAACGATAAACATTGAGCCCTTTATAAAAGCCCTGCTGCGCTAACAGTTTTATATTGCTTGTGTGTTTAGGTGCAAGATATGGATTAAGCTCTATATATGCAGAGCCTGTAGCTAGAGTTATTTTCAGTACATTATTCGGATCAACAGCTCGCCACTGAGAGTCGCCTGCGTGCTCTAAAATACTGCTCACTGTAGGCTTTTGAGCATGAGCTAGCGGCGATTGAGTCAATAGCGTCAATAGAATTGGGACTAACGATTTTTTAAACATAAAACAGCTTATTATAGGTAGTTATAGCGACAGATTATTGATTAATAGTTTTTTTATCAAGCCAATAATGTTCACTATTTAATGGCGCACTTAAGGGGAGAAGCGGGTTTTTTAATTCAATAATACGTCTATGCTTTAAATTAGCTTGAGCAATAGCATGCGCAAAATGGTGATAAAATAGTTCATCGAATGAGCCATCGGCAATGGCAATTTCTAACCCATACTTTATTTTATCATGTAGCTTTATGTCGTCATTTGCGACAAAAAAGTAAACAGCGCTAGGGTAATGAATAGCGATATACTGATCGTTTACTAAATTTTTATCTCGCGATTGTATTACCTCAAATATTTCATAAGGTAATGCATCAAAACGCCCTGTTACCAGCATGTGCAATGGGTCTGCACCTTGTCCATAGGTTGTTGTTTTCAACTCGTTACTTTGAAAGATAGCAGCGTCTGGCCAATCTTCTCGTAAACCAAAAATAAAACGCTGTAACTCGCGCGAATGACGCACACCTCTAAATAACTCTTTATTATTAATATGAACTAAAGGAATACGATAGCCAAGTAGTCCTTTAACAATAGGGATCAATATAGCCTTTGCTTTTTTTTCAGATTCAGAATTTGTTACTTTCCATACAACGTCAATCCCCTTTTCAGTGCCCAATAAACGAATTGCCCGAGTTTGACTTGGAATATTATCAACAGGCTGCATATTAATTGTAATATCCGATTTACTGAGTGCTAATTGGAGTAACTCGATAGCATAAGGGTGCCCACCAGCACTATAACGTACTGTAACCTGCTGAGCTATTGCATTTGGTACTAGCATCAACATAAAACCAATTAGCATAAGTAATTGCATATAATTACTTAATCATCCAAATCAAATTTATATAATATGTCGGCACTTCGAGTTAAGCCACTGGTAATTTCGATATATAACTGGGACAACAATTGATAGCGCACAGCAACTTCGCTGAGCGACTCAAAAACCCCGACACTGTATTTTACTTGGACACCTGGCGCAACATAACCTGAAATTTCCACTTTAGTGTCATCTCCGCTACCTTTAGAGCTGAGACTAACGTCTGATAAACCAAAGCTCTCACCCACTTTTGACACCACACCTTCACTTCGACTAACCCCTTGGGCTAATAATAGCTGCGTTAACATTGCATCGGTCGAGCTATCGCCTTCGTCAAGCGGCTGACCGTTGAGTAGGTACGCTAGAGATTGGCCCTGATCCATTGCAGGCTCAGAAAAGACTTTTAATGAAGGCTGTTCGACGTTACCTGTTAAAGTAATGCCAGCAACCACATCGTTCGCGGTATTTTCAGGGTTACGAATTGCTTTAATATTTAAATAGGGTTTGTCTATCGGCCCACTAAAACCAACCTGCCCTGTGCTGATAATTAAGTCTTGGCCAAACGCGCGATAAGTACCTTCACGTAAGTTTAGTTCACCCGTCGCTATCATGGGTGTTTGCTGATCCATCTTAATTGTTAAATCACCCGCAATTTTAGATTCGAGCCCAAACGAATCAATACGTACATCATTCTGCACAATTAGTTTTAGGTTTATATCGTAATCAAAGGGAACGGCTGTTGATTGCTCTATTTGTTGATCAATGATGATTTCGTCGTCACTAACTTGTACAGCCCCTTCGGGTAACTCTTCAATAGTGATTCGCCCATAAGGCACTACAACTTGGCCAGCTAGTTTGAATGCGTTGTCGGCAAGGTTAATGTCTAAATCCGGCGACACCTTAAACAATACCCCTTGTTGCGCTTTAACATAAAACTGTTCACCATTTATGGCTAAATTAACTGCCGGCTTAGCCCCTCCCCAGTCAATATCACCACTTAGAGTTATATTGCCACCTTCAGTGTCATTGAGCTTTCCATCTAAAGTCGCTTTAGTTTTATCAAAGCCAATATTTATCCTTGAGTCAACGACGGATACCGGGAGCTGTTCACCTTGAAGATCAACTTCATCAATACTGACTTGCCCATTTAATAATGGCTCGGTTAACGAACCATTCAAAGCTATCTGGCCACTAATATCACCTTTAAGTTGCTCTAGCGTACCGATAAATGGTTGCAAATCGGCTAACAAGATTTCATCAATATTTATATTACCAGATAGCGTTTGGCTTGACGGTAAATCTTGCACCGAAATATCAGCATTAATGTCACCTAACAGACTCGAATTTAACGTTGCCTGCAGTTGGCCACTTTGTGAGTTAGCCTCCGCTTTTAGGTTTAACGTTTCGATAGGCACTCGATATCTTTTTTCTTCATCAATAAATATTGCAGCCAAATCTTGAGACTGTAATGATGCAGTTAGCTTTTTCAAATTTGCTGACTGCCAATTGGCTGCAACTTGACCCGTTATACCACCTTTGGTGACTAGGTTTTCAGGTAATAAATGCTTAAGCTCTGCTAAATCTAAGTTATCAAGACTAGCAACTAAAGAACCAATATCATTCGCTTGCGTGAGTTGATCAACACATAGTTTACTGCTTTGAGTCTGCCAACAGTGTTTATCGACAGAGAAATTGCCATTTTCAGTATTAAATGTTACTGCAACTTTGG
The DNA here is from genome assembly GCF_030408095.1 of Pseudoalteromonas sp. APC 3893. Taxonomy (NCBI): domain Bacteria; kingdom Pseudomonadati; phylum Pseudomonadota; class Gammaproteobacteria; order Alteromonadales; family Pseudoalteromonadaceae; genus Pseudoalteromonas; species Pseudoalteromonas sp. APC 3893. The sequence goes on along the minus strand of NZ_JASDCD010000001.1, from coordinate 378,242 downwards.
GAGCAGCTGTTAGCTCTAAGGTATTGTCAGTCAATAACACATCACTTAGCTGGCCTTGCCAGGTTTTATTGACCATTGCACCTGCAATTTCAAATTCGGCTTTTCCCTCAAGTGCATCAAGCTCAAATTGCACGAGGTGATCTTTTTTATCCCCAGTAGCATTCACGCTAATACTATTAATTTGTTGCCCTGCAAGTTTTGCATTGCGTACTTTTATATTGGCGTTTGTTTGCCAATCGGCAGCATAATTAAAATCAGACTTTATCGATAACGCTGCAACAGCTATGTCGTCATAAGTTAAATCCTGCAAGGCTAAGTCTAAATTAACTACCGGCTCTAAACGTTCACCGCGAATGGAAAGGTGACCATCACCAGTCCCAGTAAAAGGCAGCTTTTTTTGTTCTGATTTATTTAAATACAACTTGCCATCAATATTCCATTGCTGCTCGATATGGCCCGCTAAAGACAACTTATTTTCGCCACTTGTTAGCTCAAGTGCTTTTATATTTGCATGTAAATTACTGTTTAAATCGAAGTCTGATATAAAGTTAAAGTTAACTTCATCAATAACCCCCGTTAATTGACTATCTTGCATAGATAATTGCCACTTGTTATTCGAAGCATTAAAAGAGCCAGCAAATTGACCTGAAATATCACTGGTGACACTATCTGTTAAATATTGCGCTTTAAGTTGATCTAACTGTCCAGAAAATTGGCTTTTTATACCATTTTCCCAGTTTGCTGATGCTTTTATCGTTGCGCGGCTTTCGTTTGCAGCTAAAGCGAGTCGTTCCACATTTATTTGTGTTAATCCACCGTTTAACATTGCATTTAAGTTTACCTCAGGATAAGCGCCCAGTTGGCTGTTCCCGGTCAGAGTTAACATATAGTCATCTGCATTACCTTCGCCATTCAAAGCAACATTTGTCACTTTTACTGGGTTACTTTGAGCATCTAATTGCCATTGTTTTATATAGGCTTCAAGCGTAAAAGGAAAGTTTACAGTCTTCAGATCAGCTTGTAATTTGGCTGATAATGGGTAAAGGCCTTGAGTGCTCACATCGAGCTGTAAATCTGATAAATCACCACTGGCTATTAAAGTTAATTGATGATCAACACTAGCAACGTCAATTTTAGCATCTAAAGGGGTTTGCTCTTTGAGGTTAGCGTTCAGTTCAGTTGATAAATGCCATTGCTGGTAGTCAGCAGTGAGCGTTTCTAAAACCAGTTCACTGCTATCTATTGAAAATGCAGTACGGATGCTTTTTACTTCATGTTGTTGCTCAGCTTGAGTAATTCGAACCAAGTCTATTGCTACCTCTTCAATATTTGCAGCCATAGGTGAAGTAAACTCAATATCAGGTAATGGAGCCAGTGCAGTTAAAGGTTCTGCTGGAGGCTTCTCAACCTCTTTAACTAACACGTCAACCTGCTTAATACTTAAAGACCTGAGTGTAACTAAGGATTCTTCTGCTTTAGCACTTAACTGAAATTGCTGGACAGTCACATCGGCACTAGCATGTGACAAGCTAAAAGTATTAATAGCAACCCGTTTAACTGACAGCGCAATAGGTAGATTAATCTGCGAAGGCTGCTCAAGTACATCTTCATTTGACGCTACATCATCAGTTTCTTCAGTTTGGGCTTGATCCACGTTTTTAATATTTAAAGTAACTTTTTTAGCACTAAAATTTTCAACACACACCCCATCACAGTGCCACCAGTATAAATCAAGTTTTAATTGCTCTGCTGCGAAGTCTAAGCTTGGAGATCTATATGTTATATTGAACGTGTCGTTATATAAGAAGCGACCATTTTTGATATTAATAGAAAGTCCATCGACTAATTTATTCGCAGTGTAAGCGATTAATTGATTACCTGGCGCTGTAAATAGCAAACAAAACAATATCACTAATAAGGTGCTAATAAAGATAGTTAGTAAAGCTGTAATTTTTTTCATTTTTAACATTAAATTTCAGGCCCTATAGTAATACTTAAACGCGTACTCTTACTTTCTTTTGTCAAACCCCACGCATGGTCAACTCTGACAGGGCCAACAGGTGTTAAATAACGAAAACCGAAGCCAGCACCTACTTCAACCCTATCTGAAAAATCATTCGTCGCTGTACCACTGTCAACAAACAAAGCTAGCCGCCAACTTTGCGCAAACTGATAGTTATACTCAACAGTACCTGAAAGTAAGTATTTTCCCCCGATTAAGCGCCCTTCATCATCCTTTGGAGAAATAGATTCGTAAGCAAAGCCTCGCACACTTTGATCGCCCCCTGCATAAAATCGAAGTGATAAAGGTACGTTATTTATATCATCAACGAGCATTGCACCCACATTTGCTTTTAAAAATACTAAATGCTTGTCCATATATGTACGTAGCCAAGCATTTTGCAGCTGCACGCGTACTATATTTGTTGTTGAAAACGCATCTTCTAAACCAAATTCAGCTGAGACTAGCCATTGCTCACCCCAATAAGGTGTAGTGCCACCTTTAGTGTCTTTTTTAGCATAACTAATGCCCGGCATTAACATTTTAGAACTTTGTTCATCATCCCCTAAACGATACGTTTCATAGTCACGACGGATAAATGCTGTACGCACCCAGTCGTTCTCCGTTAGCCATTGGCGCTGTAATTGTGCTGTAAATATTTTGCTATAAATATCATCAGTTAATTCATCTTCAAGTTTATAACCGACTGAATAACGCCATAAATCATCATTGGGGTCATCCACAGGAATGGTATAACCCAAAGAGATATCCTGCTGACGTTCGGAGACATTTAAGTTACTTTCAAGGTAGTGGCCATTTTCTGTGATCCAGGGCTTAGACCATTTGAACCTTACTTTCGGTCCTAAGTCAGTGTCAAACCCTCCCCCAACTTCAAAACTGTTTGCTGGTTTATGTAGTACATCTATGTTTATTGGTACTTGTTGATTTGCTCGATTGGCGATATCAGCATAAACTCTCACGCTATTAAAATAAGGGGTCGTAGATAATGACAAGTTATATTCAGAAACTGTTGTGGCTTGATATGGTTCGCCTTGTTTGAATTTAGCTAATGAACGAATGTATTTTTCTGCTGGACTTTCATTACCTAAAATTAGTTCACCAAATTGATACCTCGTACCGGTATCAAAGGTTAAAATGACTTCCGCGCTATTTAATTTTAGTGAAATAGCTAATTGATGAGCTTCCCATTTGACATCAAAATAACCTAGCTCCAATAATTGGCTTTCTATTTTCTTTCGCGCCGCATCATAATGACTGTGATTGAGAATATCACCTTGTTTTAAGTTTATTTTGTTAACAACATCCATCAATTGAGTGTCATTTTTTCCTGCTCCATGTACATTCACACGAATATCGGCAATACGAGTGACTGGGCCTCGCTCAATAGTTGCAATCAACTCTTGTGACTGTGAAATATAATCTAATTTAATTTCAGGTTTATAATACCCTAATGCCTTTAGACTACTAGCTACTTGTTTTTTAGCATGACTGAGTACTGTACGCGTTACTTTTTCGCCTTCAAGTTGCTTTAAATATAGCTCTACATTTTTTTCAAGGTCACCACTTAGACCATTAATTTCATAACTTTTTACAATATTGGATGCAGCAACTAAATTGCTTGAAATAAAAAAGAATACGACTGCAATAAGCGTAAATATTCGACTAGGCAAGTAATTTCCTTACTAAAAACAAGTTAACTTTAATGAGATTAAATAATACCACAAGCCAGTGCCGTGACACAGCAACTCAAATGTGAAAATTAGTACGCTTAATTGCTTTATTTTGGTTACAATAGCGATAACGAATTTGAGATATTATTATAGAGTTTCTAAATGCAATTTCCTGATGACGACAATGGTCAATTACTAACTGAAATAGCTGATGCTGGTATTGATTTAGCACAAATGCACAAAATTGATTTCTACATTTTATTTGAACAAAAAATAGAAGCTGAAAAGTTTGCTAACATAATTAGTGAAGATGACTTAGCGCCAAGTACTGAGCTTGTACAATGTAAAGATACCGGTATCTGGGAAGTAGTTACACAAGTTCAAATGGTGCCAGATCACACCTTACTGGGTCAAACTGAGCAGTATTTAGAAAGCATCGCAAATGGTCATAATGGCTATGGTGATGGGTGGGGCTTAGAAAGCGAGTAAGCTTTATACCCAAATATTTAAACCAGTTAAGTATTTAGCGACTTAACTGGTTAGCTTTTCTAAAATTCCCCTGATAGTCAAATAATTTATCGGCCACTTTCCAGCCATACTTTTTATTTTTTCGCGCAATAACAAAATCAGGTGCAGTTAAATTAAGTTCATCTGCAATTACATCATTGGCCGTTTTATACTCAATAGGTGCTCGCCCTTGTGAAGTACGTATGCCAAACTGTTTATTAAATATATAACGGGCTCCTGGATGAGAAAAATCAAATATTTCATCACAACTAGCGCCATCTTCATCAAAATAGGTTAATTTAATAATATCACTATTAGAATTCAGTGCCTGCACACTCAGACCGCTGCAACGCAATACTAAGGCATCTTTTAAATTTAACGCTGCGCGTAATTTGTCATCAGGATCTGCAAGAGTTGCATCACATGTTTGGCATAGTCTTGCGGCAATATCATTTTGTGCTCCGCACTGGTCACACTCTTTAAACCTAAAACGATAATCACATTGCTCAGAATCGTCATCTGATTCTATTAAACCTTGGCAACGCCGGCCAAAGTGTTCAATCACTTTACCTTGGCTATCCGTTTTACCCCAAAAGATGTTAGCAAATCCGCAGCCGGGGCAAAGTACCTGAACTGGCTCATTATCACTTTGTGACTTTTTATTACCTACTTCTGGGTAAAATAGATCAAAGCCATTTCCTGCATAGTCAATCACTAAACAATCGTCTTTACCTTCACTGAGCCGTAGCCCACGACCGACAATTTGCTGATAGAGGCTGACAGACTCTGTGGGCCTTAAAATAGCAATAAAATCAACATGGGGTGCATCAAATCCAGTAGTTAATACTGATACATTAATTAAAAATTTTAGTTGTTTTCTTTTAAATGCGGCAATAAATCTATCTCTTTGTTCAGCGCTAGTTTCACCTGTAATTAAGGCACTGTGCTCAGCAGGAAAATAGCTTAAAATTTCCTGCGCATGACGTACAGTTGCAGCGAATATCATCACCCCTTTACGCTTGTTACTTAGAGTTAAAATATCATTACAAATAGACTTCGTCGCTCGTGTATTAGCGCTAAGTAAATTATTTAAATCGTCTTGGTTATAACGCCCAAATGAGTCACTCGTTAACGAAGAAAAATCATAATGACTTAATGCAGCATCCACTTCTTTTGGTGGAGTCAGATACTGATTTTTAATCATATACCTTAACGGTAGTTCAAATATACATGCTTTAAATGGGCTTTCATTATTCCCTCTAACAAACCCATGATAATGCTTATGATATACCCAACCTATACCCAGCCTAAATGGCGTCGCTGTCAAACCTAATACTTTTAACTTTGGATTAAATGACTTCAGTGCAGCTATAACTTTTGCATACTGACTATTATCATCATCGCTAACACGGTGACATTCATCAATAATCACTAATGAATAGTGCTCATTTAATTTATCTAGGTTGCGTGATAAAGACTGAATACTGGCAAACGTCACTTGGTTAGCTAATGATTTTTGTTTCAAGCCTGCTGAAAATATACTCGCCTCAAGACCAAAGCTAGTATATTTTTCAGCATTCTGTTCAACTAGTTCTTTAACATGCGCTAACACCAAAATCTTTTGCTTTGCAATGCGCGCGAGTTCAGCGATAACCAAACTTTTACCTGCACCTGTTGGTAACACAATCAATGCAGCATCGTTGGTCTTTCTGAAGTGGGAAACTGTACGCGTTACAGCCTCTTGTTGATAAGGCCTTAATATATAACTCATCGATACTACTTAAACAAAAAAGCCAATGACTTGATCATTGGCATATTAACGGGCATATCGACTTTTATGCTAGATGCTTTGTGAGCTCTACACCTTGAAATGCTTTAGGGCGTTTACCACGTCCAGTCCACTCGACTATTTTTCCTTCAAACTCGATGCGGTACTTTGGCATAACTTTAGTACGCTTATCACCCGCTATATCTTGTAGATCATCTAACGTTAAGCCCTTTTCTTTTAATAAATCTAACACTTCCTGCTTAGCTTGCTGCTGCTGTGTATATTTAGCAATGGCATTTTCAATTAGAGATTGTGCTTTTTCTAAATCAGTTAAACTTGCACTTTTAATAAATGATCGTATTTCTTTCATTTTTTTCTCACTACGTTGATAAGTTTAAATTAGATAATAGATTCAAGTAAATTATAAGCGCATTTTTAAAATTAATCCAAGCCACTATTATATTATTTAATCAAGCCACACTTTCACTGACCTATTCAACATTAAAAGCTCTTGGATTAATGTAAATACACTATTATTTATTTGTTTCTTCTTTGATATACTTTCTTCGCAAGTTTCAATTTTAATACGTAGATGATCAATTTTTACCACCATGATAGAGCCCTTAATTTTATGTAACAACGCTTCACATTTATTTAAGTCTTTATGTTCAGCGGCTATTAAAAGGGCTGATAAATCAGCATTTTGTGTATCATAAAAAACGTTTGCCACAGCGATAGCGTCTTGCTCGCTACCAAAAATCGTAATCCAATAAGATAAACTTGTTTCATCTTCGGTATTTAATGTGTTCTGCGTAGTTTTAGACATGTGTCCTACTCCTAATACTTCAACAACGGGTGTATCTTCAAAACTAACACCACGTTGCTGTAAAAATAATTTTTGTTCTGGATCGGGCTGGTATTCACCTTTCGAGAAATAGGTAGTTACGCCCTAACGCGCTTATGATTCCACATGTAACCTTTAACATTGCGTAAATATAAAAACATAAACCGCCCCCCAAATTTCGCTGACGCTGGCTTAAATCCAATAGCAACGCTGCAACTTCCTCATTTTCATCATACAGTTTTGGCGTATAGGTTCAGAAGCCTTTGCCACTTTTTTGCTATTGCCTCCTGTGTTTACAATAAGTGAAAATTCTACATTTGGCTTCTATTATTTTTTGGGGGATTACCATGGGGCGCGTCGTTCGAACTTCAAGGGATAAATTAAAAAAGGTTTCTTATTAAATCAAAACAAAGTAAATAAAAAAGCCCGCGCTCATTATCAATAAGCGCGGGCTTTTTTAGTTAAGCATAAAGTCTATTCTTGACTAACCGCTTTTCGGCCAGAAAATGCATGCATTAAGGTCATGCCATCTAATAAATCAAGCTCTCCACCGACTGGAATACCATGGGCTATACGTGATGCTTCCACTTTATAGCGATGACAAAGCTGGGCAATATAATGCGCGGTTGTTTCGCCTTCAACTGTTGGGTTGGTGGCTAAAATCACTTCATTAATGCCGCCTTGGCTTAATTTTTTTTCAAGAATATCAAGGCCAATTTCATTCGGGCCAATACCATCAATTGGTGATAAGTGCCCCATTAACACAAAGTATAAACCTTTATATTGCCCAGTCTGCTCAATGGCTAGTACATCAGTGGGTGATTCAACCACACATAAAATGCCGCTATCTTGACGTTTTGGGCTTAAACAGATTTCACATTGTGGTTGCTCAGAAAAAGTACGGCATGACTGACAATGCCCTACAGCACTCATCGCTTTGGTCAGTGCATTACCAAGTTGCGTACCACCCTTACGGTCGCGCTCAAGTAAATGAAACGCGATACGCTGTGCTGATTTTGGGCCTATGCCCGGCTGACAACGCAGTGCTTCAATGAGTTGGCTTAAACTTTGTGAAAGTTGCATCGATTACCTTAAAACGGCATTTTCATACCTGGTGGTAATTGCATACCGCCAGTTACTTTACCCATGCGCTCTTGCGTTTCGTCTGCTACACGGCGAACTGCGTCATTACACGCTGCGGCAAGTAAATCTTCAATCATGTCTTTGTCGTCTTCCATTAAGCTTTCATCAAGCTCAACGCGGCGTACATTGTGATTACCAAGCATGGTTACTTTTACCAGACCTGCGCCGGCTTCACCAACTACTTCCATAGTGGCGATTTCGTCTTGGGCTTTTTGCATGCGCTCTTGCATTTGCTGCGCTTGCTTCATCATGTTACCCATTCCACCTTTAAACATAATTCTCTCTCTTTGTGTAATCTTTAATTGTCATGAAGATAAGGGCTATTGTAACTAATTACAATGCCTGAATACTGTTTTCGTCAATAATTGCTGAAAATAGCTGCTGAAATTGCACTATATTTTCATCTGAGGTAATCACATCAATTGCTTGCTGGTGACGGCCTACATCAATTTTTTGCTGAATTAAATACGGTGAGTCAATAACCCCTTGAGCAAAATTAATACTGAGTGTGACGTTATGCTCATAAATACTTGAAAGTGCTGCATCGAGCTTTTGTCTTAGCATTGGTGTATCAAGGTGCTTTTGTGACTCATCCACGTCGATATGTAAATTGTTACCTTGTTTGGTAAAAATAGAATGCAACGCAAATTGGCGCATTCTACCACCTAGACCCATTCGCTTGATTAAATAAGCCCATTCATCTTGTTGATGAGCAAACCGGATTTCACTAATTGGGCTTTGAAAGTCATCAGGAACTGGAATGCTAGGCTCTTGTGTAACCACTTCAGGCTTTTTTTGTGGGTTAATTTGCTCAAGTAACTCAGGCGCTAAATTTTCAGTAATTGTTTGATGCTTTTCTTTAAAGTCTACTTTTTTTGTTACGACTTGATTATTTGAGCGCGTTTGGCTCCCCGTCTCTGGGAGCGCTGGCTTTTTTACGGTTTGGCCTGGGTCATCATTCGACCAAGGTGGCGCATCGATAGTCGCTGATTGCCGCTGTGCTGCCTGTTGTGGCTGTGACTCAGCCAATGGTGCTTGAGGTTCAGGTTTAGAGCTATTTTGCGCAGCATGCGTAACTGGTTGCTCAGTGGTTTGCGTACTTTTAATATTCGCACCAGACAACTTACCTGCGCCAGATATATTTCTATCACGTAGGATGCGCGCTATGGCTGATTGTGCTTGTGACTCTTGTTGTGCAATAGAGGTGTGCGGTTCACTATTTTGGCTATTAACGTCAGGTTCAACATGTGTTGTATGAGTATGCTCATTAAAGCCTTGATCTACAGCGCTGCTCATAATGTCATCAAACTGTGACGCTAAAGTCTGTTCTGCGTCGCTGTGCTGTTGATAGGCATCATCTTGACTTTGGGGTTGAACGTGTTCATCACTGTGGGTAACTTCAGTGTTTGGTGATGCCTCTGCTGCATCTACTTTTTTTACTGCTGATGCGTGTTCAACACCTTGTTCATTATTGCTGTGCTGCTCTACTTGATTGTCCGCTGTCGTTTTATTATCAGACTGCATTTGATCAGCTGAATTAATATCACGGCTTAATGACTGTACATCACTATTTGTATCGACACTTGGACTTTGCTGCACCGCTTTATTTTTATTAATAATATCGCGAAGTGCACTAGCTCGCCCCGCTTTGTTTTGTATTGGTTGCGTTGTGCTTGGTGGTGCTTGTGTAGACGTCATTCCTGCTGGCTCAAAGGCAAGTAGCCTTAGCATGATCATCTCAAAACCAAGACGTGGCTCAGGCGCCCATTGCAAATCTTTTTTACCGTTAAGTAATAACTGATAGTAAATTTGAGTTTGTTGGCTGTCACTTGCTTGCGCTACTTGCTGGATAAACTCTGCATTATGTTCATCTAGCTTAGCTGCATCGGGCACTAACTGAGTTAACTGAATAAGGTGTGTTAAGCCAATTAAATCATCAAGGAGGGCATTATATTGTGGATTTTGACTCGCAATTTGCTCTATTTGGGTCATTAACAAGGCCCCATCTTGAGCTAGTAACGCAGCTAACAAATGTTGACTGTAATGGTTATCCATTAAGCCCAACATGTTTTGCACTGACTGGTGTTGTATATTGCCGTTGGTTTGGGCAATAGCTTGATCGGTCAGGCTAAGCGCATCGCGCATACTGCCATCAGCGGCTTTAGCTATAATTTGTAATGCTTGAGTTTCAAAACTCAATTGCTCCTCACCCAACACGTACTCAAGTTGTTGCAAGATTTCAGATTGCGACAATGCATTTAGGTTGAACTGTAAACAACGCGATAAAATAGTCACCGGTAATTTTTGTGGATCAGTGGTCGCAAGTAAAAACTTTACGTGTTCCGGTGGCTCTTCAAGGGTTTTTAATAACGCATTGAAGCTGTGCTTAGAAAGCATATGCACTTCATCGATAAGGTAAACCTTATAACGGCCGCGAGTTGGTGCGTATTGCACGTTATCAAGGATTTCACGGGTATCTTCGACCTTTGTTCGAGAAGCAGCATCTATTTCTAGCAGATCGATGTAGCGGCCAGATTCGATATCTTTACAGCTACTACACTGGCCACAAGGTTCAGACGAAATACCTTCGTCGCAATTCAAGCTTTTAGCGAATATACGTGCGATGGTGGTTTTACCCACTCCGCGAGTCCCAGTGAATAAATAAGCATGGTGCAGTCGGTTTTGTGTTAACGCATTAACAAGCGCTTGTTTCACATGTGACTGACCGACCAATTCGTGAAAGGTCTGAGGACGCCATTTTCTCGCTAGGACTTGGTAACTCATTTAATTATTCGCCTTCGAATTCAACCAATTTAAGGATGTTAATCCCCATTTTCTCAATGCGTTGCTCACCACCTAGTTCTGGTAACGAGACAACAAAGGCAGCATCAGTTGCATTGCCACCAAGCTTATTGACTAATTTTGCTGTTGCTTCAATCGTACCACCCGTAGCTAATAAGTCATCAACTAAAAGGACTTTATCGCCAGGTACTATCGCGTCTGTATGAAGCTCAAGCACATCTTCGCCATATTCAAGTTGGTAATCTTGAGAAATAACAGCGCGAGGTAATTTACCTGGCTTACGTACTGGAATAAACGGAATGCCTAATGCGTATGAAAGTGGTGCACCAAAAATAAAGCCGCGCGACTCTGTACCAATGATTTTAGTAAAACCTTGGTCTTTATAGGCGTCTATGAATTCGTTGATTGTAGCTTGGAATGCTGCAGGGTCAGCCATTAACGTAGTTACATCGCGAAACATAATGCCCGCTTTCGGGTAATCTGCAATAGTGGTAATGCTGTCTTTAATAATAGAAGGAGTAGTCATAATTTAAGCTGTTTGATTGTTTATATTACAAAGCCAGCAATTATAACACTAGAAATATGGATTGTCGGTAAGAAGTTAACTAATTAAAATATAAGGCCGCAATAGCAGCCCATAACTTATAAACAAATTAAGAAACTGTAGTTATCCAGCCCAAAATTGCGTTCAAGCAGCCAATCCCAACAAAAATTGCTAAAAATGCTAGGAAATACATTGCATTAAACGGGTCTTTAAAATCTTTATCTTCTGACATGGTACTACCTTTATTAAGCGCGACATTTTAAAGCGCACATAATAGTCCATGTAAAATAATCATTAAAGCCTTTAAGCTTGATTTTTTGTCACGATCACACCTTTTTTAGCCATCGCTTGTAATGTTTGATCAGCCCCAATACTAACTTGCTCATAACTAAACTGAGGTGCATGTTGAATAACCTGATGGCAAAGTTGATCAAACAAAATCGCTGGTGACGCTTCTATCAACGATAACAAAAGCGCAGTCATCGGGTTAGTTGTCAAAAAATGTACTTCATCGTCAAGGTCTCTATAAACAACAAAGTAATTTGGTTGGCTGGTTGGTGCTACCGGTTGGTGATCAACACTTATTTGTTGAACCGCAAATTGATAGCTTAAATTACGTGCTGTTTGGCTAAAATACAAAGGCGTTACAGCCAGTGCTGTGTCGATTAAAATCTCACAGTCATCTTGTTGGCAAATAGACACATCAAGCTCCACCCATTCATAATGCGCCAACTCAATCATGAAAACCGGATCTGTCGCTGTTTTTACATACCCATGACTGAGGTAGTTAATAAACTCCCCTGCTATATCTAAAAAGTATGGTGATGAACAATCATGTTCAACAAAAAAACGTCTTATCAACGTATTCCAATCAGACGTTGAATACAATGTTTTTAAAACTGGGAAACCAGATGAAATAAAACCTTCAATATTATTAAAAAATAAATCGCGATAAATAGCCATACGACGGTCTTCAATCCCTTCAGGGGCAGGCTGGTTTGAAGGTTGGCGAATATGCGCCATAAAGGTATTTTGAATGTCTTGAAAACTCATAATGTTAAGCTCGCTTTTGTTTATTTACACCGTGCTTAGCTTGCAACTGGTTTATAATATCAAGCTCTTTGACTAACACATCCATAGCCGGAATATTAAAGTCACGCTCTAATAGCGTAGGAAATACACCATGAATTTCATATGCTTTATCTAAAAGGTGCCAGACAGGATCTATAACATCAGCACCATGTGTATCTACAATCAAATCATCAGCCTCATTGTAATGCCCCGCCACATGACCATAGTCAACTCTCTCACAAGGTAATCCTTGTAAGAATTCAAGTGCGTCATAACCGTGGTTGACTGAGTTTACGTAAATATTATTTACATCAAGCAAAAGTTTGCAATCAGCTTGTTCTAAAACTTCGTTGGTAAACTCAAGCTCAGTTAATTCTTGGCCTGGCGCTGCATAATATGAAACGTTTTCAATCGTAATTTGTTGTTCAAGAATATCCTGTACTTGCTTAATTCTTGATACAACGTGCTTAACTGCCTGTTCAGTAAAGGGGATCGGCATTAAGTCATACATATGACCTGCGCCTGAGCAGTAACTTAGGTGTTCGCTATAACGCTTAATACCATGATCGATAAAAAAGTTTTTCAACGCTTTGACGAAATCAATATCAAGGGGCGCGGGTGAACCAAGCGAGAGTGATAAGCCATGGCATACAAAATGATGGTCGTTGGTTAATGACTTAAATTGCTTTTTAAAACGCCCTCCTAATTTAAGCCAGTTTTCAGGGGCAACTTCCATAAAATCAATTTGCTTTGGAACGTGAACAAGGAGCTCATCCAACATTTCTCGGCGTAAACCAAGCCCTACCATACCAAATTCATCTTTATTAGCTATTGCCATAGATACTCCCTAATTTAAAAAGGCCCGCAAAGGCCTTTTTAATAGAATTAACTTAATGCTATCGCAAAGTGATTAGTGGCTACCGCCACATTTACCTTCACCACATTTACCTTCACCACATTTACCTTCTTTCTTAGTTTTTTTATCGCTTGATTTAGTATCACCACCGCATTTCCCTTCACCGCACTTACCTTCGGTTTTAGCTTTAGCATTTTTTGTTTTAGCATCGCCACCGCACTTTCCTTCACCACACTTACCTTCAGTTTTAGCTTTGGCGTTTTTTGTCTTTGCATCACCACCACATTTTCCTTCACCACACTTACCTTCCGTGGCATCCACTTGATAACCTGTAACAAGTTCTTGATACTCAAAAGGGTTTGCCTGTGCATCTGTTGATATTAAACTTGCACCAGTGATCACTACTGCACCTAATGTTAATGCGATTGAATTATTTTTTACTGTGTTCATAATCAGACTCTCTATTTTTACTCAACGGGTATACTTAATAGACCCTGCATAAAAGAATAACTTTCACAAAAGACAGAAATAATATTATTTTTATTGTACACATAAAGCTATTAGTGATTTATCAATTTAGGCGGACAAGGTAAACTACGCCACCAGTTTTACAAATAAAGTTACACCCAATGAGATTAGTATTAGCACCAATGGAAGGCGTAGTCGATTTTAAAATGCGCCAATTACTTACCGATATTGGTGGCTTTGATTTGTGCGTAACTGAATTTGTCAGAGTAATTGATGCTTGCTTACCTGATAAAGTATTTAATCGCTACTGCCCTGAATTGCAAAATAATGGCTTTACTCGAGCCGGCACACCTGTACGTATCCAATTATTAGGTCAAGTTGCTGAGGCACTTGCAGAAAATGCAGTTAAGGTCATTGAGCTGGGTTCTCATGGCGTAGACTTAAATTTTGGCTGCCCAGCAAAAACAGTAAACCGCAGCAAAGGCGGCGCAGTGCTTTTGAAAGATCCTGAGCACATGTATGAAATTATTAAAGCTGTACGTGAAGCTGTGCCAAAGGATCACCAAGTTAGTGCCAAGATTCGTTTAGGCTTTGATGATGACAGTAATAGCCAAGAAATTGTCGATGCTGTTGTTAGTGCAGGTGCAAACAGTATAGCTATTCATGCTCGCACCAAACGTGATGGCTACAACCCACCGGCTTATTGGGAAAAAATTCCTCCACTAATTGAAGGTAAAGCAATTGACGTTGTAGCCAATGGCGAAATATGGCAAATATCAGATGCATTGTTATGTCAACAAAGAAGTGGCTGTACTGATCTCATGCTTGGACGAGGTGCACTTTCACATCCTGATTTGGCAAAAAAGATTAAAGCACAGATTAATGGTGAGCAGTACCAAGGTTTACAATGGGAACACATTCTTTATCATATAATTCATTCATCGATGCATCATGACCCAACTAAAGATGAGAAATATTTTGCATCCCGTACCAAGCAGTGGCTCGGTTATTTGAAACGTGAGTATCAACAAGCACATGCTTTATTTGATGAGATTAGACGTTTAAAAACCAAAGAAGATGTCGCAGATGTACTAAAAAAATACGCAATCGCACCCTAAATTGATACATATCATATTTCGCTTCACTGAATTTATGGATAATACTTTCATTATTCAGTGAGGAAGGCCAACCATGTACCAATCTCAGCAAATTTTAGAACGTTTAAATAGTGAGCTTGCTTTAAAGCGTCAATCTCTATTGGCGGCTCTCGCACAATCAAATAACCTAGCCCATCATTCACTTCTACTTACTCTTGAAACAAGCAGTCCTGAACATTGGCTAGAATTAGCAGAGAAACAACTGGGCTCAGAATACAGTGAGCTTATACTTCGTTTAGAAAAATTAGAGGCAGCAATTTGTCAGATTGAGATAGGTCAGTATGGGTATTGCTGTGACTGTGAAGAAAAAATTGATGCACAGCGTCTTTTAGCAGATCCTGCTAATCAACGCTGTAGAAATTGTGAACCAGACTAACGCTAGTTAATCCACTTTCAATAAACTTGCAAAAGAAAAGCTAAACGCAGGATAAAAAACAATATCATGTACTAAATACTGTGCTGATTCTGATGATAAGTTTAACCTTTTTGATAAATTAACCTTTGCTTGTTGCAACGTCCATGCATGATAGTGAATTCCTATATCGGTTTCCATCATTGCCAACCAAAAGTACTTTTCATCATCGGACATACTTTGAAGAGCACGTGATGTAGACACAGGTAAATTATAATAACCTTGTGACCAGTCATACCCCGAGGCCATATCAAGCGGTTTACTCTCAAGCCACTGCTCTAACACTGACTGGCGATGTTCTTGCTGTAATGTCAATGTGAACGGTATATTATCGATGTTTGCTAACTCTTTTTGAATTTTAACCAGCCACTTTAAAGGAGCATCGGTTTTACCCGCAAAGTAATTGAGCTTACTTTGATACCAAGATGAGCCATTTGGTAAGCCATGCAAACCAACACTGCCTCTTGGTGTGTATTGCCGTAAATACGTATTAAAGCTATTTAAAGACTTAGTTAAGCCTTCAGATAAATCATCCCGACTTTTAAGCTCAGTCAAACGTAAGTGAAATTCTGCCAATTCTATTTTATTTAACTTAAGCTTGCTTTGTAAACCCAATGAGAGTTGTTCGGCTGTAAAATCAATCCAATCGGAAATTTGCTGCTGTGGCATACCACTCTTTAGCATATTCTCAACCACATTTACCTGAGACGGCCATGGAAAATAGCGCGCAGGAAAGCGCTCACTGATGCTTAAATAATCAGCTAATTGTTGTGTATTTTCATCCAACGTCAACGCTCTTAATGATTTATAAATAGTATGACGTTGTTCTAAATACTGCTCTGAAAAGGGTAGTTGAGCAAGCTTGATTGCTCTAACAGACATAGGTGTTTTATTCGGCTGTAGTAATACATTCTGTATTTTAATTTGCTGATCTATTTGCTCTATGCTCGAATATTTTAACTCGGGTTCACTACAACCCCAGAGTAATAAAACCAATATGCTAACTGCTAGATTTTTAATCATTTTTTATCCAAATGAAGCTTATAAATTGAGAAACTGTATAATTTTATATGTTTATATTAGGTATAAAAAAAGCCCCATAGGGGCTTTTTAAATTGAAAAGCGTTATAAATTAAATTTTAACACCGTTGCGAGCGGCTTTATCTTTAATATATGTAGACCAACCTTTAGCAAACTTACGTGTGCGTGGGTCATCCATAGCTTTTACAATTGCAGCATAAGCTTGCTTATACTTTTCTTGATAGTAATAGGCTTCTGCTAAATCTGTGTATATAGTTCCTTTTTTATCAGAACCTAATTCCAGAGCTTTGTTCAAACGAACAACGGCAGAACTATAATTTTGCGACTGAAGTAATAATGAACCTGCTTTACGGTAAAGCTCAGCGTCGTCATCAAACTTAGCGGCTTCTTCATAGAACTTAGCTGCTTTTTCAATATCTTTTGAGCGATGATAGTTACTGGCTACTGCGCTGACATTTTGTTTATTGCGCTTCACAATCTTATCATTCATAGACTTTTCAAGGATTTTTGCAGCCTTGAAAGGAATTTCATTCAAAGAATAGAAGTTAGATAAAACTTTATAATCAACTTCAGCTTCAAAATAACCATTTTTGTAAGCTACTTCCATTGTTGAAAGACCTTTTTTATAGTCTTCCGTTTGAAGGTAGTACTTACCTAAGCTTACCCACGCTTTTTTATCGTCAGGCCAGATACGTACAATTTCTTCGCCAACTTTAACCATATTTTTATAGTCTTTAAGTTCAAAATACGAACCTAACTTAAGTTGGTAAGGGCCTTTATTTGGCTCTTTTTGAAGTTTAATTGCTTTATCTGCCGGCTCAAAAACATCACGGAATTGTTCTAACTGGTAATTAGCTTGAGCAATACGGGTATAAACCGTTGCATCTTCTTCACCAGTAAAATCCATCCATCTAACGTAAGCTTCTTTAGCTTTTTTGAACTGCTCAGTACCAGCATACATATCACCTAATGTTTTTAAAGCTTGCTGTTGATCAGCAAAGTTTAGAACATCAGGGGCTACAGCTAATTCTAGGTGCTTAATCGCAGTTTTATACTGCTCTTTTTGACCATACATACTACCTAGGTAGCGATTAACTGTTGCCTTGTCAAAGTCATCTGAAGGGTCAAGCTCTTTAAGCATAGCAATTGCTTCATCAAGCTTATCTTCATTATACAAATCAAATGCTTTAACTACTTTTTTACCAGTGCGCTCACCCATGATTTTAGTTTTTGCTTTCTTACGCTCTTCAATCTTGGCGTAATCAGGCGCGGCTAAAACTGGTGCAGTAATCACCGCACCCGAGAGAGACATAAGTACCGCAAGTGCTGTTACTTTAGATAAATTTCTCATTACTTGCCTCCTTAGTTGCCTTGGTTAAGTTTAAAGTCTAGCTGAACTTGTAAACCAACTTGCTTTTGTGGTTTACCATCAATAATTTTAGGACGGTATTTCCACTTACGCAGTGCACGTTTAGCTTCTCTATCAAAAATACGTTTAGGGTCTGCGTCAATTACTTCAACGTCTGTAACCCCACCCAATTCATCAATTGAGAATGAAAGTTGTACCCAACCTTCTTTACCATCACGTGCCGCTTGTGTTGGATATTTTGGTTCAATTCGAACGATAGGTGTCGCATCACCATCACGTCCGAATGCACCTGGACCACTTAGGCCACCAGCCGAACTTCCCACATCGATACTACCCATATTAAATGACATAGCACCCGGATTAGGGTTGTTGTTTTCCGGCTGAGGCGGCTGCGGTTTAGGCGGCTGCTTTGGCGGTGGTGGAGGCGGAGGCGGAACACGCTTCCTCTCCTGCACCTTAGATTCAGGCGGATTCGTCATAATTTCGACTACGATTTGTTCTTTTTGCTCCGTGTTACGGTCAGCCCCACCAGAGATGAGGAAGGCCATGAAGTAGAACAAGCCGAAAGTAACTGCCCCACCTGCAATCAGTGAAAACAGAAAACGAATCATTACTGATCTCCAGCTATTGAAATTCTCAGGTTGTCACCCGTCGCTTTGATCTGGTCCATAACTTTAACCACAGTGCCATGTTTTGCATCTTTGTCAGCCTGCAAAATTACAACATCTGTAGGTTGTTCTGCTAATAAACTTTCGATCTTTGCTGAAACACGTTCAACATCAACTTGTTGTTTATCAATCCAGATCTCGCCGTTGTCACGAATAGCAATGAAAATGTTAGCATTTTTTTGCTTCGTAGCTTGGGCCGCTTTTGGTTTATTGACCTCGATACCAGCCTCTTTAACGAACGATGTAGTTACGATAAAGAAAATAAGCATGATAAATACGATGTCAAGCATCGGCGTCATATCTACCGCTGCTTCTTCTTCTTCACGAAAACGTTGTTTACGTGCCATATTTAATTCTCTCTCTAGTGATGAGGCATGCTATCTATAAGTTTGGCTTTCACCATTCTCGCTCTTGCCTCAAGGCGTGAGCTAAAGAAAACTCCAGATAGTGCCGCAACCATTCCAGCCATTGTTGGGATTGTTGCCATTGAAATACCAGATGCCATTAAACGTGCGTTACCAGTACCTTGGGTAGCCATGGTTTCGAAAACCGATATCATACCCGTTACTGTACCCAGTAAGCCGATTAAAGGACAAATAGCTACTAATGTTTTAATCAACAACATACGCTGATCTAATTTTTCAGACGCTTCAGAAATCCATGCTTCACGGATTCTGTGTGCGTACCAAGACGTAGTGTCTTGGCGGGCATCCCACTTTCCTACAATTTCCTTCGTCATACGAGGAAACTCAGAAAGTAAGAACCAATAGCGCTCAATCATTAAAACCCACATAAGAAAGAGTGCTATCGCGACCACGTATAATACCTGGCCGCCTGTGCCAACAAAATCCCTGATAGATTCCCAGATCTCCATCAGGACTAGCATTAGGCTTTCTCCTTCTCCGCGTGAGTAGCAACGATACCCGCGCTTTGCTCATCAAGGATGTGTAATACCGACTTACTGCGACCCGCTACAACAGCGTGAAGAAGGATAAGTGGTAATGCAGCAATTAGACCTAGCGCAGTAGTTACAAGTGCTAGAGAGATGTTACCTGCCATGATCTTCGGATCACCTGTACCGAACAATGTGATTGTTTGGAACGTTAAGATCATACCGATTACCGTACCTAGTAGACCAAGTAGTGGCGCGATTGCAGCAAGGATTTTGATGATGTTGATACCAGCTTCGATGCGAGGCGTTTCACGAAGAATCGCTTCATCAAGTTTAAGCTCAAGGTTTTCAACGTCTTGGTTTTTGTTCTCTTGATACACTTTAAGGATACGACCCAGTGGGTTGTTACCGTTTGGTGTAGACACATTTTTAAGTTGGCTCTTGATTTTGCTCGTAGTGATAGTTAAATCAACAAAACGAACTAAGAAGATTAATAGACCAAATGCTAATAAAGCAGTGATGATATAACCAACTACGTCACCTTGATGGTAATATTCCATCAGTGACTTCTTCTGTGTATTGATACGTAAGATAGCACCACGTGTAGGATCCACGTATACGCCTGCATAGCTATCAGCAGATGTAGCAGCTAAATCATCAATACCTGCAAGGAT
The DNA here is from genome assembly GCF_030408095.1 of Pseudoalteromonas sp. APC 3893. Taxonomy (NCBI): domain Bacteria; kingdom Pseudomonadati; phylum Pseudomonadota; class Gammaproteobacteria; order Alteromonadales; family Pseudoalteromonadaceae; genus Pseudoalteromonas; species Pseudoalteromonas sp. APC 3893. The sequence goes on along the minus strand of NZ_JASDCD010000001.1, from coordinate 358,333 downwards.
GAAACCGTCTGGTTGCTTACCTAAAGGTTGAATAGACTTAGTCTCAGGTGAATAGATTAGGTAACCGTCGTCTGTAACTAAGTTAAAGTTACCGATACGCGTTACTTTCTTCACAGAAGAGTTACCGTCAAGACCTGCAACTTCAGTTTCAAATGTAGAAACTTTCGCTGACTCAGTCATTTCAGTTTGTAGTGCAATCCAAAGCTCTTCTAGTTCACGAACTGTAGGAAGCTCTTTAGCTGCTGCTAGTGAACGTAAGATTTCAGCACGACCTGGCTTTTCAGCAGATACAAGTGATGCTTCGATAGAACCGATTGCATCTTGAGCTGCACGACGTACAACACCAAACATCTCACCTAACGTGCCTTGAGCGTTTTGAAGAGCTTGCTCTTTTTCCGCTAAAGTATTTTCGTTTTGTGCATATTCTTTAGTTAGACGATCGCCACGTGCTTTTTCAGCCGATAACTGGCTTTTCGCTTTATTAAGTAACGCTTGCTTATCAGCACGAGCTGAAAGGAACTCTTGCTCACGTTGCTTATTGATTTTGCCTTCAGAGATACGCTCTTGCTTTACTTGCTCTAGGATTTTATCTAAAGCATCAGTATTTGCATGTGCATTTAACGCGGTACCTGCAGAAACAGACAGTACTGCTGCAACAGCAAAACCTTTAAATAGTTTCTTCATTATTGATTACTCCGCGCCAAAGATAGGTAGTTTAACAAGTTCTAATGTCGCTTGCTTACGCGCCATACGAATAACTTCTTTAACAGGTTTTAGGTACTCTTCACCTAATTCTTTCCACTGTTTAGTGTTGTTATCCCAAACCCACGCATGCTTTAAGTCGAAAGACTGTGCAACATAGGTGATACGACCTAGCTGGCCGAAATCAACATTGATGCTTTTACCATCGATTTCAAGCGTACCTTGAGAAGCCGCAACTAGTGAGCTGTAAGCAGCTTCAATAGTGTATGACTCTAGTACTTGACGGAATTTCTCTGAAGTTGTTACAGAAGAAGAAACCATTGTTTCACGTAATCTCTCAACACGCGCTAAACGAGTGTCAATGTTAAACGGAACGTCCGCTTTGATGAATTGCTCAAGCGTATCGATCATGCGATACATCAAAGGCACAACGTTTTGTTTAGTGTTGTCGATAGTCGCAATCTGGCGATCAAACGATTCGATTTGTGCATTTTGGTCTGCGACCAAACGTGCAACGTGATCGTTGTATACTTTCAAAAGCTCAGTTTCATCAACAATGCCACGGTACTCAGCGATAAGCTCTTGAGTTTGACCGTATACGTTGTCAATTTTAGTTTGAGACTTAACCGCAGCCGTTTGAATTTGTTGACCTGCTTTTTGCACGTCATTCAAAGGATCTGCAATCACATTGCTGCTTGCGAATGCAAAAGCGCCAACCAACGCAGTTGCTACAAGACTCTTTCTGATTTTAACAGACATAGTTCCCAACCAATTAAGTAATGTTACTTTTATAATTTAATTACCTCCCGAAGGAGACAACCCTGATATCTTTTAATAGATATCAACCCTCCAATAATGCTAAATGCAATGCACGCTGTCAACTTGATGTTTCGAATAAAACGTAAATAAATAACAAATAAGAATAGAAACTAAATTCAAAAAAACAGAGGGTTAACACAATAGTAACAATGCTGAATGGCAACTTTATGCAAACCCCACTAGTAGTAACGGTTTTATAAGTGAATTTTAAATAAAAAACATAAATGTAACATTTTGTGATGGGCTAGAAATGATGGAAAAAACTTCAAGAAAAATTTAGTCTAGAGTAATCATTCAGTAAAAAAGCGTATTTATTCAGCTAACATTATAAAAACTGGGATTGTTTCCCGTATAAAATTACACTTTTTACTTAAACGTGAATTGATATTTACAGTTTTTTTGAATGAGGATCGTTATTTACTAATTTAGCAAGTGAAATCACAGAGTCGACTCCAAGCTTTTCGAAAATTTTAGTCTTATACGTGCTGACAGTTTTATTGCTGATAAACAGTTTTTCGCCTATATCCTTATTAGAAAGTCCCTCAACCAGGTAACTCATTACTGTTAGCTCCCTATGCGTTAAAATTTGGTCAATGTCTTTCTCATTAATGAGTAAATCGTCTTGAGGAAAAAACGTAAACCCTCTCAGGATAAGCTCAACCGCAGAAGTTATATCTTCTAAACTCTCAGCTTTATTTATAAAGCCCTGCGCACCTAGTTTAGCTGCGGTTCTAATAATGTGTTTATCTTGTTTTGCAGAAAGAAACAGTACCTTTCCTTTGTATCCCTCGAGTAAAGCACGCTTAAAAAGGCTAAAACCATCAGATTCCTCAAGTTCAATATCAAGAATGAGAAGCTCACAGTGATAATTTTTTATATGATCTAGTGCTGACTTTTGATCTGCTACTGCATAGATGTCATTAACGAAAGGTGATTTGATCAATGCTGTTTTAATTGCAGCACAAACCATTGGGTGATCATCAACAATTAGTAGATCATTTGTTGTATTCATTCAGTAATAAACCTTTACTTAATATATTTTTATTATCTTAGCCTAGTGTAAACCAGATTAAGAATAGTTCCTTGTATTAATGAGCTTATGTTGATTGCTACACACTAAAATTGGATAGTAAATATTAGTACCTAAATAGCAATGAATAATAGTTATGAATTAAATGCTCAATACAACTATTCTAATCTCTTGGCTTATATGAGATTAATAGAATACCTAATTTATTTCGTTTGATACAGAAATAAACAATGTAGTAGAATTTTTTAGAAATAAGGTGTGGTAAAAATGAAAAAGTAGAATAAAAAAGGGGAAATTATGGTGAAACAGGAGCCTGTTTCACCAAGATGAACTTAGGTTCACATAATTAAAATTATGCTACTTCTACGTTCTCAGCTTCAGGGCCTTTTTGACCTTGCTTGATGCCGAAAGACACTTGTTGGCCTTCGCTTAGAGTGCGAAAACCTGAGCCTGTAATAGCGCTGAAATGTACGAATACGTCAGGACCATTTTCTTGTTCAATAAAACCAAAGCCTTTAGCTTCGTTGAAGAACTTAACTTTACCAGTAACCGTGTTTGACATACTAAATTTTCCTGTAAGTCAATAATTAAAATTCAGCCAGATTGGCTATATCCTCCCTGAGTGAATGCCCAAAAATCTTTGGGGTATAGTACAGGAAGAAGCAAAACCATTAACCGGTAACCTTACACGCCGCACAATATCCGTAAATTCTATACGCAAAAACTCAAAGCAAGATAAGGTTAACACAATAAAATCGTTTTAGCTCTATTAATTAAAAAATATTTTATAAGCCGTAAATTAAAAGGTGAAATACGGCTTAACTGATTAATTTTAAGACTAAAAAATGCACCTGTGGTTTAAATTACAGTTAATTATTTTACTTGCCAGTCAATAACAGACTCAGCTTTAATTGGCACAACATGATCGCCGCCTAATGGGTAGCTTGCAGGAACTGTCCAAGGCTGTTTAATTAAAGTGACTGTGTCTGTATTTCTTGCTAGGCCATAAAAATCAGGTCCAAAGTGGCTAGCAAACCCTTCAAGTTTATCTAACGCACCCGCGTCCTCAAACGCCTCAGCATAAAGCTCAAGAGCTGCATGAGCTGTATAAGCACCAGCACACCCACATGCAGCCTCTTTTTTATTTTTATAATGCGGCGCAGAGTCTGTGCCTAAAAAGAATTTTTTACTACCACTAGTCGCCGCTTCAATTAATGCTTGTTGATGAGTATTACGCTTTAAAATTGGTAAGCAATAGTAATGAGGGCGAATACCTCCAACTAACATATGATTACGGTTGTATAGTAAATGATGAGCTGTAATGGTCGCAGCCACGTTATCAGACGCATTATTAACAAAATCCACCGCATCCTTTGTGGTGATATGCTCAAGCACAATTTTTAAATCCGGGAAGTCTTTTACAACATCTGTCATTATAGTGTCTAAAAACACTTTTTCCCGATCAAAAATATCAATCGATGAATCAGTTACTTCACCGTGAATAAGCAACAACATACCAACTTCTTGCATTGCCTCAAGTACTGGGTAAATATTCTTCATTGAAGTAACGCCAGAGTCGGAGTTCGTTGTTGCACCTGCTGGGTATACTTTAGCAGCAACTATTTTACCCGTTGCATGCGCTTTTTTTATCTCTTCAGGAGCGGTATTGTCTGTCAAATACAGTACCATTAATGGCTCAAAGTTACCTTGCGGACCGGCTGCCATGATACGCTCGCGATACGCTAACGCAGAATCAGTGCACACTGCTGGCGGAACCAGGTTAGGCATGATAATCGCACGTCCCATGTAACGGCTAATATCGCGTACTGTATCTGGTAGCTGAGCACCGTCACGTAAATGTACGTGCCAATCATCTGGACGAGTTAGGGTTAATGTAGGTGTATTTTGAATTTCTTGCTTAGACATTACTTTGTTCCACGGCTGAATTTAGTTGATCATAGGCATATGGCTAACCCGAGTAAAGTATTATCGAAAGTAAAAATTGATATTTATCGGCAATTTTAGTGTGGATTAGTTTTTACAGTCACAACAAGTAATTTTGACTGATTTCTTTGTACCTTGGTTAATATTAAGTTAACGTGGTACATATAATTATGATGACGAAGCAGTTTCCTGACTAATTTCTATGTCAAATATAGTAGATATTCCCACAGCGCTTGAGCTCAAAACAGAGCAATTAAGTATTATTAACCAATTTTCATCAAGCTTATTACAGCTTGATCAACTTGATGAGTTGTTCGAATACGTAACAACTCAGGTAGTTAAGCGTTTAGGTTTTGTCGATTGCGTTATCTATTTAGCCGACCATAGTCAAAACACTTTAAATGAAGTCGCCGCTATGGGTGTGTCAGCTATCGCCACCGACTATTACATTGAACGCAATACAATACCGTTTAATCAAGGTATTACTGGCTATGTAGCAACAACTGGCCAAGCAGTTATTATTGGTGATGTCAGTGCTGATGTGCGTTATATTGCTGATGCCCGCCCTGCCATGTCTGAGCTATGCGTGCCACTTATTTATAAAAATAAAGTACTAGGGGTTATTGACTGCGAACACCCAAAGCGTAATTATTTTACCGATGCACACCTAGAAATACTCACCACTGTCGCCCACCTTTTAAGCGCCAAAATTAACCAAGTACGTACAGTTAATAATTTACAAAAAACAGTTAATCAGCTTAATGATGCTCAAAAATTAGAAGCCACCTTGTTACAAATAGCAAATTTAACTTATCAAGCAAGTGATTTGGATGCTTTTTTAGAGTCGCTGCATAATATTATGACCAATTTACTGCGCACTGATAACTTTTTGGTTGGCTTATATGATAAACATGTCGATATACTCGAAATTGTTTACATTATCGAAGAAGGTGTTCGCTCTAACGCGCATAAAAAGATCTCAAAGCAGCAATTAAAACATACGGCTTCTTATTACTTGCTAACTGCAGAACAATCTTTGCTACTAAATAAGAAAGAATACCAACAATATATTGATGCTGGACGTTTTCAAATGGTGGGTAGGCCGTCTGAATCTTGGTTAGGTGTGCCCTTCACTGTTAATGAGCACACCACCGGAGTTATTGTGGTACAGAGCTACCAAGAGCAATATCATTACAGCGAACATGATAGAGATATATTAACCTATGTTAGTCGCCAAATTAGTATGGCAATAGACAGGCAACTGTCGCGGCAAGCGCTGGAGTATAGAGCGCAACATGATGAACTTACCGGCTTGGCTAATCGTTCATTACTCATCGAAAAAATGCAACATGCCATTTTGCAACTCGCACAAGCGACAAAAAAAGTCAGCCATTGTTTGCTTTATTTAGACTTTGATCGCTTTAAAAGTATTAATGACTCATTGGGTCATGAAGTGGGTGACCATTTCTTGGTTACTATTTGTAAGGCAATTAAAAGTACTATTCGTAACACAGATACGTTTGCTCGCTTAGGAGGCGATGAATTTGCAATTTTTATGGAGAATATTAGCCATAAAAACCAAGTAAACGAGGCACTTAAAAGAATTGCGACCGCGCTTAATGCGCCACTTAATATCGATGGTCACTTATTACAAGCATCAACCAGTATTGGCGTTGCATTCACTCATAGTCATGAAGACAAAGCTTATAAGTTATTACAGCACGCTGACGCCGCTATGTATGAAGCTAAATCATCTGGCCGAGGACAAGTTAAATTTTTCAATGGCACTATGCGTAACAAGTTAAAAACCCATGCGGATATTGAAAATGACTTGCAGCACGGTATCGAGCACGATGATTTTGAGCTTTACTACCAACCCATTTTTTCAATACAAACAAGTGAAGTTGTCGGTTTTGAAGCACTTGTACGCTGGCATCATCCTAACAAAGGGTTTGTTCCACCAAACGACTTTATTCCTGTAGCTGAACATACAGGACAAATAATAAACCTAGACCTACACTTGCTCAATCTTGCAGCGAAACAAATTGCCGCTTGGACTAAGCAAGGCAAACGCTTTTTACGCGTCACCGTTAATGTTTCATCTAGGCACTTCGCCAGCCTTGATTTTGTATCGCAGATCCACAGTCTTTACAATAAATACCAGCTTCCATTAGGCTCCTTATGCCTAGAAATCACAGAGTCCGGTTTGATTGAAAATCTTGAGCTGGCTACTGAAATTATTGAAGGCTTAGCGCCTTTGAAAGTAAAATTATGTTTGGATGATTTTGGCACTGGCTATTCTGCTTTAGGTTATCTACACCAGTTACCTATCCATGTGCTAAAGATAGACAAAAGCTTCATAGATAATTTACAAGATAGCGCCAACCCATTGGTAGATGCTATCTTATCACTTGCCAGTTCCCTTGAACTGGATGTTGTTGCAGAAGGAATTGAAACTCAAGCACAGCTTTCAATTTTACAAAATACGAAATGTAATTTTGGCCAAGGCTTTTTAAAATCAAAGCCGTTACCAGCAAATGAGGCTATCAGGCTTATTGACGCGCCGCTTTAAACTATACACCCCGCGCTAAGATATAAAAAAGCCCTGAAAAATCAGGGCTTGCTTCTATCAACTTAAATTTTAGCCAACTAACCAATGCGCCATCAAGGCAATTACCGGTAAAGTCACTAAAGTACGTAATATAAATACAATAAATAATTCCACGATATTTACTGGTATTTTACTGCCTAGTAATAGCGCTCCGACTTCTGACATATATATCAATTGCGTTACACTCATTGCCGCAATAATAAATCGCGTCACATCACTCTCTATTGAGCCTGCGGCTAAAATAGAAGGAATAAACATGTCAGCAAAACCAACCATTATTGTTTGTGCTGCGGCTTCTGCTTCAGGAACTTGAAGAAGCTCTAAAAATGGCACGAATGGCATACCAAGATACTGAAATATAGGTGTATACTCAGCGATTATGAGTGCAAAGGTACCCACTGCCATAACCACAGGCAGCACAGCAAACACCATATCCAAGGCATTATGAACTCCCTCTTGCAATGTACCTTTAAAACCTGGCGCTTTTTTAGCTTTTTCAAGTGCAACATCAAGTGAGTGTTTAAACAGAGTTTTACCTTCTGGGACTAGCTCTGCATTACCATCAGGCTCAGAACCATCAATGTAGATATCTTTTTTAAACCTTAATGGGGGTAAACGCGGCACAATAATCGCGGCAACAACGCCAGCCAAACAGACGGTTAAATAAAAGGGTGCAAATAAATACTCAAGCTTAACTTGGCCAATCACCACCAAACAGAACGTGATAGACACAGCTGAGAACGTCGTACCGATGATTGCAGCTTCACGTTGAGTGTAATATTTATCTTCATATTGGCGTGCCGTCATCAAAATACCTACGCTTCCGTCACCTAACCAGGAGGCCACACAATTTACAGCACTTCGTCCTGGTACACCAAATACAGGCCTCATTATCTTTGTCAATAAAGTACCTGCAAGTTCAAGCAGACCAAAGTTTAGTAATAGAGGTAATAATAAACCCGCTAAGATGAAAACTGAGAACAGTACTGGCAATAGATCTTTTAATACTAATAAACCGGTATTCTCCGAGCTAATTGCATGCGGCCCTACTTGAAAGTAAGTTAGCAGCACAAACGCCATACCAAATAAACGAGTAACTAACCAAATCCAACTGACATTAAATAAATGATTAAGTAGATGAAACTTCGTTAAACTTTTTGGTTTAAATAAACTAAAAATCAGGGACATAACACCTGTTATGCAAATAATAACTGCGATTACCTCTAATGCAATTTCACTAAATAAAGCCTGTATAGCTTTTGCCATAACAGCGATAGGAATTGTCATAATTTCCCCTGAAGGTACAGGAGTCATAAACAAAAACACACCAATTAACGAAGGAATTAAAAAGGTTAACCACACCTTTAAATCATAGTTTGGCGCGACTGATTTAGGTGCTGGCGAATTAAACTGAGACATATTTTCAACCTGTAGAAACCACAAAAAGAGCCAAAGCTCTTTTTGTGGTGATATTTTTATTGTTTACTTAAATTTTTATACCGCGTTGACGCAACGCATTTTCTAATGCTTGTTGTAAGTCATTCATAGTGCCCGGCTCTAAGGTTGTCCCCTCATCATCCATCCAAGTTAAACTTGTGCCACCCTCTTTTGTTCGGCTCACAAGGATTTGATACTGACCATCTTCAATTGGTAATTCAGCTAAATCTTCACCCCAAATTGAATCCCAAACACTTGATTCAGGTTTATTATAATCAGCAGTGATCAAACCACGTTCTTGATCAATTTCAACAATCGTAAATGATAAACGCTCTAAAAAGCCTGAGAAACGGTCAAACACTGCAAAGTAATCTTGTTCGGTAACTAATGCCGCATTACCTTTATTATCAAAGCCCATTTCAAGTGAGATAATGCCTTGATTTTTACGCATTTCAACTTCAAGCTGGCGGTAGCGATAATCAAACTCACCAATAATCTGGTTTAAAGCTCGCACTTCTAACTGCTGTTGTAATAACGGCGTTAATTCTTCGCTCTTGCTTTTATAATCCACTAGCTTAGAGGTTAAAGATGCCGTGCGCTGATGTGATTTTTCTTCAATACTAAATATAAAGCGCTGCTGTGAAACTTCAGTTTCACTATCCCATAGCCAACCTTCCTCAGGTTGTATTATTGCGTACCAATCAGTTTCAACGCTGCCTAATAGCTTATCTTGCTTTACCGGTTTTGTTTGATGTTCAGCCAAAACAGCCTGAATCGAATCCCAAATAAACTCATCTAAATCGACAATTCCATCATTTTTATCAAAATACACACGTGCTTGCTTATCTCCTTCTTCAACCCAGCTACCTTTAGCAATCGTCAACACCTGCGCTGGCGGACGGTAATTTGTTGAGTCAGGATTATTACTGTACTCCGCCACTTCCATTTTATAAGTGGGATCTTGCGCTGGTTGCGCTAATTGGCCTGGTACCTGTACAGGCTCACCGGCTTTATAGTTACGCTTATGATGCGCCTCGTCAGTAAAAACGCCACACCCTGATAAACTAACCAATACGCTTACAGTCAGCGCTTTTGGGATCCAATACTGCACAGATAATTCTCCTTAGCATACCCTTAATTGTTTTAACAAATATATGAGTGGGTTATGCCGATTTGGTTCAGTGTAAAATCAAGATTAACTTTACATTTCTTATTTTTATGCAAACCCTATAAGAGTGGCAGCTTTTATTAAACTACCAGTGGTTATGCAAAATTTTAACTATGGTACTTTCCCATGCCATTAAAAACAAGAAACACTGTGCTTTAAATAGTAGCTTAATGCAGATGTAGTGTAGTTTAGCGCTAAATTTGTGCTAAACTTCCGCGCCGTGCATGTGTATTTGCCGGCATAGCTCACTCTGGCTGTTATTACTAATATAACCTAGGTACTTGAATTCATGACTGCTTTTTCAAATCATCAAATCGTTTTAACTGCTATTGGCGAAGATCGCCCTGGTATCGTCAGCGAATTAACTCAATTAGTGAGTGACTGCCACTGCAATATTATTGACAGCCGTATCGCTATTTTAGGCAGTGAATTTACATTTATTATGCTGTTAGCTGGCGATATGTCTGCAATAAGCCGTATTGAACATACATTACCAGTTAAAGGGATGGAGCTTGGTTTGCTTACCATGATGAAGCGTACAGCCAGTCATACACAAAGTGAGTTTTGTGCAGGTTACACCCTAGAATACACAGGAATCGACACACCAGGCACACTCAGTAAAGTAACGCGCTTTTTTGCCGACAATCAAATAAGCATTTGCTCATTAAAATCAGATACGTATGATGAGCAAGAACAAACTAAAATGCGTTGCGAACTGGAGTTTAATATTCCTGTTGATGTAAATATCGATGAATTTAAGATCGATTTTGAAGCCCTTTCTCGTACACTTGACGTAGATTATATTTTTAGACGTATTCGCTAAGGAGCAAAATATGAACGTGATTAGCCCATTACAAGCAGGTGATACCGCACCTGCTTTTAGCTTACAAAACCAAGATGGTGAAATAATCCAACTTGCTGAGCTACTTAAAGAGCAACAAGTATTAGTGTATTTTTACCCTAAAGCATCCACTCCAGGGTGCACCGTTCAAGCTGAAAACTTACGTGATGAAAAAGCAGAACTTGCTAAATTAAATACTCGAGTGGTAGGAATTAGCCCTGATCCTGTTAAGCGTTTAAAAAACTTTGAAACCAAAAAAGAATTAAATTTTGATCTGTTATCAGATGAAGATCACGCCATTGCAGAAGCATTTGGTGTGTGGGGTTTCAAGAAGTTTATGGGAAAAGAATACGAAGGTATCCATCGTTTAAGTTTTTTGATTGGCCAAGATGGCAAAATCAAACACTTGTTTGATAAGTTTAAAACCAAAGACCATCATCAAGTTGTATTAGATTTTCTAAAAGACTAGACTAAAAACCCCGAGTTTATCGGGGTTTTTACACTAAATACTTAGAGTCCTAACTCCGCCATAAAATCATCGTCAGCATCACCTGCTGCCTCTGCTTTGGCTGCTTGCTCTTTTGCCGCTTTTTGTTTTGCTTCATTTTCAATGATGTCATCAGGGTCTACAGCTTCACTAATATCAAAATCATGCAATTTAATGAACTCAGTTTTATCCATTGCTAATTCTAGATAGAATATATTTTGCTTACTTGTGGTGAAGGTTACACGTCGTGCCTGTGGCCTATCCATCGTGGTATCAACAGAAATTTGCACTTGTTTATTGATTGCCATCATTTTCGGTTGATTTTGTGTAATCGACGTATGTAACTGCTCGCGCACTTTTGAAGTAAAGTCGCCCACTATTTGATTCATTAACTCACCAAGTACATTTGATACATCGTCTGACAAATGGCTGTGTGCAATTTCTTCTTCCGGCATACCCATACTACGCATATAGTCATGGTAAATTTCCATTGCTGCTTGCGAAGTGAAGTTAGTGATTACCAACCCTGTAAACCCACCATCAAATAAAACAAAGCAACCAATATCAGGTCGCATACATGTGCGGGTTATTTTTTGTACCATCGCTGAATAGCTTATGCTGTTACCACTAGCCGATGACAGTACCCCGGTAACTGAATGACAAAGAGTAGATAAAATATCCTCAGTGCTGATCACTTTACTTTTGCTCATTAAAACGTCTCATTTTATACTTGTTATTGATTATTCTAGCCAAGCTACTGAAATTATCACTGACTATCCAGTATAAAATGCTAAAATAGCCTTATTATTTTTCAAAGAGACTGTTTGTGTGACTGTAAAAGACAGTATTTATGCCACAGAGCAAGCGGTCAAAGATTTTAGCTTTGACCAAAACGTAGTAGAAGTTTTCCCAGATATGATCCAGCGCTCGGTGCCAGGATACGCAACGATCGTCAGTACAATGGGTAAACTCGCTGGAGAATATGCCCAAAGTAACTCTAACTTATATGATTTAGGTTGCTCATTGGGTGCCGTTACCTTAAGTATGCGCCGTAATATCCGTACTGATAACTGCCATATCATTGCAGTTGATAACTCCGAAGCCATGGTTGAACGTTGTAAGCTACATTTACAAGGTTTTCGCTCTGAAGTACCCGTCACTGTAACCCTTGGCGATATTAACGAGCTTAATATTGAAAATGCGTCGGTCGTTGCGATGAACTTTACTCTTCAGTTTATACCACCCGCACAACGTCACGCCGTACTTGAAAAAATTTACGCTAACTTAAAACCTGGTGGTGTATTGCTACTAAGTGAAAAAGTAAAAGGCGAAAACGAGCAATGCGATAATTTACTAATTGATTTACATCATGATTTTAAACGTCACAACGGCTATTCAGAACTAGAAATAAGCCAAAAACGTACAGCTATCGAAAATGTAATGCGACCAGATACATTAAGCGAGCATTACTCTCGCCTAAAAGAGATTGGCTTTAGTCAAACTCAAGTGTGGTACCAATGTTTTAACTTTTGCTCATTAGTTGCAATAAAGTAATTTAGGAAATATTTAATGTCTTCATGGTTTAACCAGTTTTACGCTGCAATTGCACAAACACCTCTTAGCCACTGGCTCGAAACACTGCCGAGTCAATTAAAGCATTGGCAGAATGAAGCCAGCCATGGTGACTTACCTAAATGGCAAAAAGTGTTAAAAAACTTACCCGAAGTCCATACTAAGCACGTAAATATCACTGACAAAGTTGAAATTGGTGCTGCGGGTGAAATGAGCGAAGGTGAACAAAAACAAACAACACACCTGCTCAAGCGTATGATGCCATGGCGTAAAGGCCCCTTCAACGTTCATGGCATTGAGATTGATACCGAATGGCGCAGCGATTGGAAGTGGGACAGGTTATTACCCCATATTGAGCCCCTTAAAGGGCGCACAGTATTAGATATTGGCTGTGGCTCAGGCTATCACCTATGGCGAATGCGCGGAGAAGGTGCTGAATTTGTTGTTGGTATCGACCCATCTGATTTGTTTTTGTGCCAGTTTCAAGCCATTAAACATTTCAATCCAGATGAAAACGTGCATTTACTTCCACTCGGAGTTGAAGCACTGCCAAAATTAAAAGCATTTGATACAGTTTTTTCGATGGGCGTGCTTTATCACCGTCGTTCACCAATTGATTTTTTAGCACAATTAAAAGCGCAGCTTCGCCCTGGTGGTGAGTTAGTTCTTGAGACACTCGTCATCGAAGGTGATGAGAATACCGTGTTAGTGCCAACTGACCGTTACGCAAAAATGCGAAATGTATGGTTTATTCCAAGTACCGCTGCACTGAAGCTGTGGATGGAACGCGTCGGTTTTAAAGATGTGCAAGTTAAAGACTGTGCAATCACCACACTTGAAGAACAACGTAAATCAGATTGGATGGAAAACGAATCGCTGATCGACTTTTTAGACCCTGACGATATTAGTAAAACAATTGAAGGGTATCCTGCACCACTGCGTGCAATATTAACGGCAAAGGCCTAACAACAGTTTAAAAATACGAGGCAAATGGTGAAAGTGTATAGACTCATAACTTTCACCTTGCCACTTGAAACTTTATTTATGCGGACAACTGTCCTTGTCAATGTAGCTAAACTTATATTTGAACTAGCCGCGCACCGGCAATTGTTGTAAAATACGCGCGTTTCTAAGCATACCACATGCAAAACCATGCAACTTATTTGAGGAAATCCTGTGAGCGAACAAAAACAGTCTCTAAGTTATAAAGACGCGGGCGTAGATATCGATGCCGGTAACGCACTTGTTGAGCGTATTAAAGGCGTAGTTAAAAAAACCCGTCGTCCTGAAGTTATGGGCGGAATTGGTGGCTTTGGCGCACTGTGCGAAATCCCAGAGGGTTACAAGCAACCAGTCTTAGTAGCAGGCACTGACGGTGTGGGTACTAAATTACGTTTAGCTATCGATCTTAAAAAGCACGATACTGTGGGTATCGACTTAGTTGCTATGTGTGTGAATGACCTTATCGTTCAAGGTGCTGAACCATTATTCTTCTTAGATTACTACGCAACAGGTAAGCTTGATGTTGATACAGCTGCAGATGTTGTAACGGGTATTGGCAAAGGCTGTGAGCTTTCTGGTTGTGCTTTAATCGGTGGTGAAACTGCTGAAATGCCTGGCATGTACGAAGGTGAAGATTACGACATGGCTGGTTTTTGTACTGGCGTGGTAGAAAAAGCCAACATTATTGATGGCACAAAAGTAGCTGCTGGCGACCAACTAATCGCACTTGCTTCAAGCGGCCCTCATTCAAACGGCTTTTCGTTAATTCGTAAAGTACTTGAAGTATCAAACGCTGATACTAACGCTGAGTTTGAAGGTAAAACACTGGGCGAAACACTGCTTGAACCTACACGTATCTACGTTAAACAGTTGCTTGAATTGTTTAAGCAAGTAGATGTGCATGCCCTTTCCCACATCACCGGTGGTGGTTTTTGGGAAAATATCCCACGTGTATTACCTGAATCTGCAAAAGCAGTTGTAAAAGGTGATAGCTGGCAATGGCCTTCTATTTTCAACTGGTTACAAGAAAACGGTAATATCACCACTCATGAAATGTACCGCACATTTAACTGTGGTGTAGGTATGGTTTTAGTGGTTCCTGCTGATAAACTTGAGCAAAGCTTAAGCATCTTAAAAGATCTTGGTGAAAATGCATGGCACCTTGGTGAAATAAAGGACGCACAAGCCGGCGAAGAACAAGTAGAAATCCTAGGCGGCCGTGATTAATGGCCCCTTCTCGTCTAGTAGTCTTAATTTCAGGTAGTGGCTCTAATTTACAAGCCATTATTGATGCCTGTAATAATGGCGAGATAAACGCAAACATAGCGGCTGTCATTAGTAATAAAGCAGGCGCTTATGGCCTTGAGCGAGCAAAACAAGCTGGCATTGCAACCGCGGTGCTCAGCCATAAGGATTTTGACTCGCGCGAAGCCTATGATGCAAAATTAATGGACGTTATTGACTCTTTTACACCAAATCTAGTTGTATTAGCTGGTTTTATGCGTATTCTTACTCCTAGCTTAGTGCAAAAATTTAAAGGAAAAATGTTGAACATTCATCCTTCTTTGTTGCCTAAGTATCAGGGTCTGAATACCCACCAAAGAGCAATAGATGCAAAAGACGACGTTCATGGCGTGAGTGTGCACTTTGTCACTGAAGAATTAGACGGCGGTCCCGTTATTCTTCAAGCCAAAGTTCCTGTGTTAGCTGATGATACTGCTGACACATTAGCAAAACGTGTGCATGCGCAAGAACATATAATCTATCCTTTGGTGGTCAAATGGTTCAGTGAACAACGACTTACGATGGAAGCAGATTATGCAGTTCTTGATGAAAACAAACTCCCAGTACACGGCGCAGACTACCCACAATAAAAAATTAAGTGCCCTAATTTTGTGTGCGGGCACTTTACTTCCTACCAGTTTATTCGCGGGCGAACTTACTCAATTCGAAGCCAACTATGACATTTTGCGCAAAGGTGAAAATCATGGTCAGGGTATACGAACTTTAAAAAAACTCGCTAATAACAATTACCAAGTAAGTTACCAAAGTGATATTGAGTGGATGATATTTTCCGACTCTCGTAAAGAGACCTCCAATTTCACTTTTAGCAACAACAAAGTATCGCCAGTGGATTACAGCATGATCCGTAAAGGCACCGGTCCTGATAAAGAATATACTTTATCGTTTAACAACACAGACAAGCTCGTCAATAGCAGTGAAAGTAAATACCCTATAAAATGTGAATGGAGTGAACATTTCCAAGACTCAATTTCATACCAAGTACAAGTTCGAGAAGATCTTAAAAAGGGTAAAACCAATTTATCGTACCCGCTCGTTGATAAAAAAGGTAATTGCCGTGACTACAACTTCGAAGTAGTTGGCACTGAAATGATTTCACTGCCTATAGGCAATATAGAAGCGATAAAAGTAAAACGCCTTTACGACAATGACAAACGCCAAGCATTAGCCTGGTTTGCGCCAGAAATGGACTATATGTTAGTTAGAATGTGGAAAGGCGAAAAAGGTGTAGAACAATTTGAAGTACAAATGAAATCTTTCACCGTGACCAGCCCTGTGGCAATACCAAAAGACATAAATAACGAAATAGCACCAGAGTAAATTGGGGTTGGTATATCGAGCTAATGTTCAACATCCACTGATAATTTAGTAAGGTGGTTTTCTATGGCTTCTATGCAAATTTTAATACTTAATGGAAGGTGCCTCTCATAGGTATGTAATGCATATACTTTGTTTATTGGCAGTTTCAACTTTGGAAAAACTTCGCACAAAGCAGGTTTTATCATATTGAACTGAAAATCAGGGATCAAGCCAATACCAGCACCTTCTTTTATCAAGGCTAAACAAGAATAAAATGAATTAGCTCGACAATGAGCTGTCGCTTCATAAAGTACTCGATTTCCATCAATATCACTAAACTGGTGACGAATCTGTTTACCCTGCCATTTATTCGCTATATACACAGCGTTATCAATTCCATTTTTTAATAGCAAAGCGCGACTTCCACAAAGAATATCTCTGAATTCTCCAACTCTGCGTTGTTTAATATTACTATTTTTAGAAGGACCTACTCTAATTGCTAAATCTATATTATCTGACATCAAGTCTAATTGGCTATCACCACTAATTAACTCAGGCTCAAGTAGTGGATATTGTTTTAGTAATTTCCCTATTGCTGGTGCAATCACTACATCCATGAGTGCATTGGGCGCTGTAATTTTTATAACCCCCTTTGGGACTTCTGTTGATTCTTGCGCTTGCTGCCAAGCGAATTCTGTAATTTTATTTATTTCCTTGCAGGATTCATAAAAATCGTTTCCTGCAGTAGTCAGAGCATGCTTTCTAGTGCTTCGTTTAATTAGTAAAACACCTAGCTCCTTTTCTAGTACCTTTAGATGTTGGCTCACAACCGATTTTGACAATTGAAGTGACTCTGCCGCCGCCGTAATTGAGCCAGCTTCGACAATATGAGCAAACACTGACATATAACGCAATTTTTTCATTTTTGATTGTCCTACAAAACAGAACATTAAATTCTATTATCTTTGTTTTTACACTCAATGAAAAGCTATATTATTCACCTATTCCGATAACTGATGAGAAAATCATGACTGATAAAAATATTTTAGACCTATGTAAAGAAGGGATTAGTGCTTGGAAAACAGCATTTAATAATCAAGATGCTGCTGGGTGTGCAGCTCAGTACACCGAAGACTGTATCATGGAAGCAAAACCACTAGGCGTGTTCAAAGGCCGAGAAGAGATTTTAGGGTGTTGGCAAAACATCATAGATCAAGGATTTACTAATGTTGAGTATTCGAATGTTAAGTGGGAAGCCGCTGAAGGTGAAGGGTTTATTCTTACTTCAAACTGGGAAATGAATAAAGCCTTTGGTGTAGTACATCATGAGCATTGGATAGTTGAAGCAGACGGTAAAGCTCGTTTAAAAAGCGATTCATTTGAAATCTTAGGTGAAAAATAAATTGAGGGTCTAATGATGAGCATAACTAACCATCGTTTACAAATTTCAGAGCCGAAAGCTTCACTTGATTTTTATTTAAACAAGCTAGGTATGCTCCTCATTTCACAGTATGAGATAGATAATAAACATCACTATTTTTTATCTTTTTCAGATAAGCAAGATGCTTGTTTAGAGCTTGTTTTTGCTCATGACACTGTGTTTTCTGTTCAATCACAGCCAAGCTTAACAGAGGGATATTGGAAATACTCAATTGCAGTACCGAACCTAAGGTTAGCTAGAGAACATCTTATATCCCAAGGGATAAATATTGGCTCTCCATTTGAAGTAAAAAATATTGCTTATCTTTGTCACTTTACTGATCCTGATGGATATTGTATTGAATTAATTCAGCATTACTTCACAAACAATAGCCGTAAAAGACTATCAAGCAGTAGCTCGTTCCAAGAGTGCTTGCCCACATTTAACCTCTCAACACTTAGAGTTAAACAAATAGACGAAAGCTTAGCGTTTTATACAAAACTCGGTATGAGGCTTGTTTCACGCCAAAAAGTAGAAAGCAGAAATATGCATCTGTACTTTTTATCTTTTAACATGGAATCACCACCGTCTTCGGACATTGACTCATTGAGGGTTAGAGAATGGCTTTGGCAACGACCATATACTTTATTAGAGCTTCAGCATACCGATGATATAGAATCAGAAATTGGCTTTAAGTATAGAACATCAACAAGTTCTGGATTCTTAGGCTTAGATATGAATATTTTGAAAAATTTACCAAGCAATGTTGTAGGAAAAGAAACGGAATTTTTAGTTAGCTCAGGAAAGGTTACTGGAGTTGCTCTCAATGACCCTGATGGCTATCAACTTAGATGTTTTTAAGTGCCTCGTCGCCATCAAGCTAAAGTACAGGGTATATTCGTTCGAGTGTTTGATTATAACTTGGCGTTAAATAAGCACTAAAGCTAAGTTGATCATCTAAAATAGCAGGTTCAAGCTGATGAGCTTTTGCTAACATAATGTTTTCTGACACCTGCGAAACTGAAATAAAAACAGCTAACTAAACACGGCTAATACAGTTAACTTTTTACCGCCTCTTCTACCGTTTACGTATTTACAACTTGCTCCAGACTCCCTTTTATAACAACTGTTGCTGATATTTTATCTTGAATGGCTTGACGGTTTGGGTCCCAATAGACTTGTAAGAACCCTAGTAAACCAGTTGCAAAGCCAGCGCCATAACCACCGTAACGGCCAAAGCAATCAAGTAAACCTAACGGCTCCCCATTCAAAGCCACAACACGAATATTACAGATCTTTTTACCCGGCGTTTGCCCTTTCCATAAAAGAGAAAACAAAGTGAAATAAATCGCAGCCCAGCCAAAGCCTAGACCTAAATCTTCAATAATACCTATACCCCACTTTAAAATACTATGCGATGTTGCTGAGTTTGACTGTGGCTCTATAGATTCAATTTCCGCTAATCGTTGTTCATCGTGTGATTGTTGTTCTGCTGTCATCTGCTGCAACAGGCTTCTTACCACATAAACGTTAGCATCTTCATTGAGTTCATTGAGATCGGTTAGCTTTGGTATTTGAGATACTAAGTTGGTTAACTCATTTTTCTGGCATACTTGACCGCACTTTTCATTATCCGATGTTAGTTGTAAGTATGTGTTTACTGCCTGCACTTCTTCTGAGCTTAATACAATATCTTGTTGAGTGGTCGCACTTTCAGCCACAGTGTCACCATCAAAGTAATCAATTGCTACTGACAATAAGTAAAGCGAACTGAAAAATAACAAACTAGCAGCCGTTAATTTTAATACTCGCCGCCATAGCGAGTTCATTTTAGGTAAGTGTTTTTGCGCTGTGCCTTTATAAAAAGCAACTGCAGCCACAAATGCAATTAAAGCGGCACTGAGCTTTGCCGCAAGAAAGATTAACATAACATCGATAATCATCGCTGCCGCTCGTCTTGTTGGCGATGCCAGCGATAATCCTAATAATGCTTCATCTATTTTAAATGCATAAGGTGTAATGACTTCCTTGGTTTCAGAGCGTGTTAACTTCAACTCTTCTATTTGTTCAGCCTTCATAACGTTCTTATATCCTTGCACTATTATTAGCAGCTAAACCATCAAAGCAAGTTTATCAATAAACGGTTTATTCTGTTCATCTATAATTTGAATTATTTCTTTATGTAAGCGCTTTTTATGTTCCGCAAAAATAGTTCGCTTTTTGTCAAATGTAGCGGCAAATTCCATCACATCAGTCATTAGAGTCTCGTTATCTTTAGATGCTCTTTCTATTACATGATCGACAGCTAGCTCTGCGCCTGGAACACGTCGTCCGGTTAATTTCATTTCATTAAAGCGGTAATAAGGTATCGCTTTTTTCACAAAAGCTATCATGCCAGGTAAAAATGGAATTGATAAATCAACTTCAGGAAAGCAAAAGAACCCGCGATCTGCTCGCATAAATCTAAAATCACAGGCGCATGATAAAATCGCCCCGTTACCAAAAGCATGACCATTAATCGCCGCAATAACTGGCATCGGGAACAGTAATAAAGT
This sequence comes from Pseudoalteromonas sp. APC 3893, assembly GCF_030408095.1. NCBI lineage: Bacteria > Pseudomonadati > Pseudomonadota > Gammaproteobacteria > Alteromonadales > Pseudoalteromonadaceae > Pseudoalteromonas > Pseudoalteromonas sp. APC 3893. The sequence goes on along the minus strand of NZ_JASDCD010000001.1, from coordinate 338,144 downwards.
TTTAAAAACTTCATCCATATCGTACATAAAGCCACGTATTTCATCCGCTTTATTCGCTTTCATTGCAGGCATGAGCCAATCTGTATCAATACCTAAACTCCAGCTCTTTTCATCATTTGACGTAATAACTAGGGCTTTATGATTTTCGTTTTCAAGCACTTCACTTAATAGCGTCTTCAAAGTAGCGGCAAAAGTGGGGTTTTGGCGATTTTCGCCGTTGGTAAATGTAATCACTGCCACGCTCTCGTGCGTAGATAATGTCATAATATTCATAGTCATACCTTTTAATTTTTATTGTGTGATTAGATTGCCCCTTTAACATTACAGGCGCTTATTATTAATAATGCCATGGTTAATGTTTAAGTTGCTAGGGTTAAAGCTGTCGAATTGATTGTCTAAAGCATAAATATTGATCACAATGCTCACTCTATAGTTTAACGCAGTGGTAATTACATATGAATAAAACGGCAATTGTTATTGGTGCCACAGGCTTAATAGGTGGCCATTTAGTTAAGCAGTTAATTAGCGCAGCCCATATCACTCAAGTAATTACGCTTACTCGCCGCCCTGTTAGTTATAACAGTGATAAAGTCATTAATTATGTGGTTGACTTTGCACAATTAGAGCAACACTCAAATTTATTTAAAGCTGATATTTTATTTTCATGCTTAGGCACGACTAAAAAAGCCGCAGGCTCAATTGACGCGCAACGAAAAGTAGACTTTAACTACCAACTCCATGCTGCTCAACTTGCTGCAAAGAGTGGTGTTGAACACTATTTAGTGGTGTCGTCCAGCGGTGCGAATGCTAACAGTCGCAGTGCGTATTTAAAAATGAAAGGAGAGCTAGAGCAAGCGGTAACCCAGCTTAACTTTAAACAGATTAGCATTATTCAACCATCGTTATTACTTGGCGAGAGAGGTGATGACTTTAGGCTTGGCGAAAAACTGGGAAGTATATTGTTACCTGTTTTATGTAGGCTTCCAGGCCTTAAAAAATTTAGGCCAATAAGCGGTACACAAGTCGCTATAAAAATGTGCAACATAAGTGCACAACCAGCTCAGGGGCTAAAATATTATAAACTGAATGAGTTATTTTAAAACAGTTTGACCAAACCAATATGCAACTGACCATTATGATCACACTGCAAACTTACGCTCTAAACCTATTGCTTACATCATTATCATTATGTAATGGGTTGTAATGTTTAATCGACATTTTATCAACTATAACGTTTGTTGAGTAAGGAATGCCTCCTTATTTGTACTTTGCTTCACAAACCTTAAATGGAGATTTATTATGTCAAATACACTTACCATACTACCAAACCCAAAAACTCTCGCTGTAGCGAGCACATCACCTTCTAACACAGCATCACTTGCTGCGGGTGATGCAGAAACATGGCAAATTTCAGAAAAAAAAGGGACTATTTCAGGTGTTGGCGTTACTGTATCAGGCGCGGGAGCCTGGGCTAAAATGTCTGGCTCTTTCGATTTTTCGATTGTAAATCTAGAAAGCTCTAGCACATATCAAAAAATGGTTTCTGAATATAGTATATCAGGTGGTGTTAGTGGCTTTTGGGGATGGCTTGGATTCGGTGCAAATGCAGAAACGCACAAACAAGACATCAAAGAAACAATGCAAGAACTTAGTCAGCAGCAAAAAGTAAATGGCTCTGTGGATGTTGATCTTATGGTCACGGGTTTGATCCCAGGCTTTGAAGTAAGTGCCACGGCGTATATTCTGGTACTTCAAATCCAAAGCTCATCTGGTGCCACCTATAATATTGCTTCATCAACAAGCCCATCTACGGATGTTGGGGCACAAGATCAAAACCAGCAAAACCTACCTACATCTGATAATAATTCAACTATTAGCCTATAAAAATCAATTTAAGATCACCACTACAACTTTGCATTGGTGATCTTTTAATTATAACTATCCAATTATAGTTAAAGGAAATACCATGAGGCCTATTACCATCGCACTTCTTTTATTGCTTACTTCTGCTGTTAGAGCTGACTCATCTGTAATATCTGCAATAAATGATAATTTAAGCTCAACAGTATGGACGGATAATTTTAAAATAAGTGTAGCTTTCACTGACACCAGCTATGAAATACAAGAGACGAGTGTTACCCCCTCCCCTTTTGTGATCAATAGAAAAAACGATCTCATATTCTCTACTTTTACTCGTTTGAAAAAACAAAAAGAAGTTGTCATAAAAGATATTACTGGCGACGGTTTACCAGACATACGTATAACTAATATGCTAGATAAAAATGGGGAAGTTTTATCTTCATCTACTGAAAAAATTGTAATTACCTATGAAAAATAATTTAACTCAGTTTCATAGGTAATCGTTCAGAAAAAGTCTCATTAGTTAATGAGACTAATTACATAACCTTGTGCTACGGCGTCACTGCCGGGTAAACATAGCTGGCATCTAAACCCAGTGGAATACCAAGTGCCCAGTAGCCGAGTAAAAACAAACTCCAACCAATCATAAAGGCAATTGAGTACGGTAGCATCATCGCAATTAAGGTACCGATACCCGTGCCTTTAACATACTTTTGACAGTACACCACTACGAGTGGAAAGTAAGGCATTAACGGGGTAATAATGTTTGAGCTTGAATCCCCTACACGATACGCAGCTTGGGTTAAATCAGGCGAAATACCTAACTGCATCAACATAGGCACAAATACAGGCCCAAGTAATGCCCACTTAGCAGAACTTGAACCAACAAATAAGTTAACAAAGCCTGTTAAGAAGATTATTCCTACGACAGTTACAGCACTAGGTAGTTCCATCGCCTTTAACAGCTGCGCACCTTCAATAGCTAATAGTGCCCCTAAATTTGATTTACTAAATGCAGCAATAAACAGCGAGCAGAAGAATGCCATAACAATATAATACGACATACCATTCATCGCTTTGCTCATTGCATCAATCATGTCTTTAGAGCTTTTAAAAGTACCAACCGTGAAGCCATATACTGCACCGGGTATCCAAAACAATAAGAAAATTAGCGGCACAATTGACTGCATTAAAGGCGATCTAAAGTTTGTAAGTGAACCATCAGCGCTACGCATTGCTGAATCGGCTGGTGCAGATACAAACGCTAATAACGTAAGACCTGCAATCATCACGCTACTTGCGATAAAAAACGCACGCTTTTCGTCACTACGAGCATCCTCAAACGCCGGTAAATCTTCGGTCTCACCATCAACGGCAGTATTTTTTAGTCGAGGTTCAATAATTTTATCAGTGATATACCAACCTAATAAAACGATAAATAAGCTCGATGCAGACGTAAATGCCCAGTTATTTAATGGGTTAATCGACATCGTCGGGTTAATTATTTGCGCCGCACTTTGGGTAAAGCTTTGCAATAACGGGTCGATGCCAGATGGAATAAAGTTAGCACCAAAGCCGCCACTTACACCAGCAAATGCCGCAGCAATACCCGCAAGCGGATGACGCCCTGCCGCATAAAAAATCACACCAGCGAGCGGTATAACTAACACGTACCCAGCATCGGTTGCTGTATGGCTAACAATAGCAACCAAGATAATAGATGGTGTAAGCAGCTGTTTAGGCGTTACTTTTAACATGAGCTTTAAGCCCGTGTTAATAAAACCAGAATGCTCAGCAACACCGACACCTAACATAGCAACTAAAACCACGCCCAATGGTGCAAAACCAGTGAATGTTTTTACCATAGACGATAAGAAGGTGGCGAGTGAATCACTGGCCAACATGTTATTGATTATAATAGCTTCGCCAGTACGCGGGTCGATGGCGTCAAAGTTAACGCCTGAAAACCACCACGACAAAACCCAAATTAGTAGCATGGCAAATAGAAAGATAATTGCTGGGTCTGGAAGTTTATTCCCGACCCTTTCTACAAAGTTTAAAAATCGTGCAACTAGCCCGGTCGGCATCGTCGCATCATTATTATTATTCATTTCGCTTGTTCCTTAGGATTTTAACCAGCATACATTACCGTAAATGCTGCGTTAGGTAAATTTTAAGTAAACAATAAAGCTATTAATTAGGAACAAAAATTTGTAGCGCACAAAAAAACGGCCATACAGCCGTTTTTATTTATACAACAATAAATCACATTTAAGCGAGTGCTTTTACTTCTTCCCATAATCTAACCACTAAAGCTTTATCTTCTTCATTTAGTTCACCATTGCGATAAGCTTTAACTAAGCTTTTTTCAACCGTTTCATTGAGCTCTGACACTTCTAAATTAAGCTCTTCAACTTGCGCATACCCAACAGCTAAATCGAAATGGCCGCGTAAATAACCACCGGCAAACAATTCATCGTCAGTAGCTTTTATTACTAAATCGTCAAAATACTGCTGTGCTGCCTCAATGTAACTTACTAAACTCATTTATTTCTCCTGTACTTGCAGGGTGTCTTGGTGACCCACAGCATACATAACATGGTCGTTAAACCCGGTTGTTACCCGAATATAACCGCTTAATTCATCATCTAATTCGCTATCGCCAGTATCAGCAATGAGCGGCCGGCCACCTAAGGCCTGTAATTTTGTTTTGGTTGCCACAACGATAATATTGTCTTTACCGATTGCACGGATGAGCACTGGACTTAATTGTTGATTACCTCGGCCAAATATATGCCCTTGTCCGCCGATCAAAGTGATCACCAACTTTGTTGGCACATCTTTCGTTAAATCAATTAATTGTTGAGCGGTCAAGTCATTGCCTAAGAGGCTTTGATCTTGTACTAAATCAACCCCGAGCAAGGTGTTACTAAGGCCCATTTCTTCCATTATTGCCTCAACGGTTGAGCCACTGCCCATAATGTACTGGGTATCTTCTTCCATTTCTGACACCACGTAAGCTGCAATATCAGCAAGTACTAATTCATCAGTTTCTTTACCGCCGTTTTTAACGGCTTGTACATAACGTACTTCACTGGGTACTTGCATTTCACCGTAACGCTTGGCTTTTACTGTGCCTTGGCGAAAAGCATCTTCATCAATATCCATGACATCTGCATCTGCTAATGTAACTAGCTCGCCTTTGACCAGCATCTCCACAACCCGACCCGCTGCTTTAGGGGTAATGGCATAAACTCCTGAATGAATCTTACAGCCAGCAGGAATGCCAAGCACTGGTACGCTGTCGTCCACCGCATGACAAATATTGCGTGCGGTACCATCGCCACCAGCAAACAATATTAAATCTACACCAAGTTGCTGCAAGGCTTTTGCAGCAAGCTCTGTATCATCACTTGTTGTAGAGTGCTCGCTGCGATAAATAACCTGCGTTGAAAAACCAAGTTCCTTAGCCGTGTTTTCACCCATGACATCATTAACAGTAAAAATGGTTAACTGCTCTTTATAAGGCAGCAACACCTCAAGCGCGGCTTTAGTGCGTAAATTGGCTTTAGGCTGGGCACCTAATTCAATGGCTTTTGCTGCAGTATCAATACCATCGCTGCCCTTCAATGCAACACTTCCACCTAAACCCGCAACAGGGTTTACAACTAAGCCTAATTTAAACTGCATTCTTTAGCTCCTCAGGGGGCTGCCACTCAAATTGCGTAGCACTGATAGGCCACGGTGTTTTATAAAATGAACTTAACGCATGTAATAACCGATTAGTACGCTCATTGAAGCCTACTTGTAGCAAATGTAAAACCTGCTGGTATACGCGTGCTTGAAAAGCGAATCGGCACGTTTGTTCGCCATTTAAGTTATCAACCGAGACGTTAAAATTCACCCCAGCGGCAACACTAAGTGCCCATTCAATGGCTTGTGGTTTAATTTCAACGCTTTCAAACTCAGCTTGCTGCGCTTTATCACGGCCATCAGGGCAATACCAATAACCGTAATCTTCTAATAATCGTCGTTTATCGCCAGCGACTAACCAATGAGCAATTTCATGCAGAGCACTGGCATAAAAACCATGAGCAAATATAATTTGGTGAAAGTTTGTTTCATCACTAGCAGGAATATAAATAGGCTCATGCTCACCTTTAACTAAGCGCGTATTATGGCTTTGATAAAAAGTTGACTCAAAAATAGATATTAGATCGGCTATTTGGTGCATAAGGTTTAATAATTCGCCTCAGTAAACAGGAATAAGTACTCGCTAAAATCGAGGCGAATTGTACGGGCTTTTAACAGGAAAGTAAAAAGCCTTGCGTTATACTACTTAGATATATTTAGTGAGAAATTTAGGTTTCTGCCATATTACTACGCTCATGAAGATAACGCTTTAACAGCTGAGTATTTCGCGTATTAGCTTTAAAGTAAGCATCAAAAATATCGCCAAAAAATGGAATTAATCCACCTACAAAATCAATTAGCATATTTAAAATGATACGAGACTTTATTCGCCATCCAACTCCAAGGCGCTGAGCCTCAATTAGTACATAACTTGAAAGTATTAGTCCGGCAGCATCTCCAACGCCGGGAATAACTCCAATCAGCGCCTCAACTCCAAATTTAAATCGAGTAAAAGGAATACCTATACTGCTGTCGGTAAACCGGCTAAACCTTTCTAAGCGTTTTAAAGTTGCTTGGTGCTGCGTATTTGTCTTCATAACCACCTCACTTTAAATCATAAATTAACGCTTGATCACTTATCGAAACTGTTAATTTAAGCGCACTAAGGTACGTGTTCTTTTCGGCTCTGTTAAATAAAGAAACTGCTGAAAATCATGGGATGCATTTATTAGCATTTTCCCATCATCTTTGCCGGTGAATATGGCTCTATTACTACCTGTTTTAAGATCTATTTCGTTCATCACATAACCGTCTCTATCTGCAAGTGTGACTGTCATCGTCGACACTTCTGCGCTCAGGCCGATGATCTCTTTTGTAGGTGATTGCCAAACAGTTTCAAGCTCATTGTTTTTGTTTAATCTAAAAACTTGTTTTTCATTGGAAAAGTAAACCTGATCCTGCTCATCAATATCCATATAGATTTATTGCCAGTGATCCAAGCACACAGTGCTTACTTTGATAAAGCATTAATCAAGTTTAAGCATAGTGCAAACAAGTTAACGGCACTGGGCTCTGAATGGGTTGTATTAACAAACAGCCAACTGTTTTTAGATGCCATAGAAATCAGTGAATTATCGCCAATAAAACCCTATCCAAACACTCAGTTAGTGCACTGGACAGATCAAAAAAACAGCTCATTACCACTAATCAAATTTTAAACTAAACACGGGGGCTCAGCCCCCGAAATATTTTAATAAACATTCATTTTTAACTAACATCAATGCCAGCTTCATCCGCTGGTACAATACCCGTTTCAGTTATAGGTTCAGCGTTCCAACGTTGCAGCACAGAAATTGCATTTATTTTCCTTCTACAAAGCGAAAAAAACGCGATAAAAATCGCGTTTTAAAAAGTAAAACTGACTTTCAGCCAAGTCTAATCATTTAAACCGAGCCGTTAATGGGCCCATGCTCATGACTCACATGTGGGTTTTGCCCACGCTGGCGCAATAAATGGTCCATTAACGTAATCGCCATCATAGCCTCAGCAATGGGAATAGCACGAATACCAACACATGGGTCGTGACGACCTTTAGTGATCATCTCAACCGCTTCATTTTCTGTATTGATGCTGTTGCCAGGTATTGTAATACTTGATGTTGGTTTGAGCGCAATAGAGGCAATAATATCTTGCCCTGTGGAAATACCCGCAAGTACGCCACCGGCATGATTTGAGGTAAAACCATCAGGGGTTAACTCATCACGATGCTCTGAACCTTTTTGCTCAACCACATCAAAGCCATCACCAATTTCAACGCCTTTTACTGCGTTAATGCTCATCAGTGAATGTGCTAGTTCTGCATCAAGTCTGTCAAAAACAGGTTCACCTAGGCCTACAGGGACGTTTTTAGCCACGACTTTAACCTTAGCGCCTACTGAGTCACCCTGCTTTTTTAAATCTCGCATGTACTCGTCTAATGCTTCAATTTTACTGGCGTCAGGAAAGAAAAACAGGTTGTTTTCTACTTCATCCCAATCATAGTTCTCAGCTTTTATTGGCCCTAGTTGGCTTAAACATGCACGTACTTCAATACCATGAAATTGTTTTAGGTATTTTTTAGCAATGCTGCCTGCAGCTACGCGTATTGCGGTTTCACGGGCAGATGATCGTCCACCGCCGCGATAATCGCGCAAGCCGTATTTATGCCAATAGGTATAATCGCCGTGACCTGGGCGAAATACATCTTTAATTTTGCCGTAATCTTTTGAGCGTTGATCGGTGTTTTCAATCAGTAAACCAATGCTAGTACCTGTGGTTTTACCTTCAAATACGCCAGAAAGAATTTTAATTTGGTCGTCTTCACGGCGCTGCGTTGTATAACGGCTTTGCCCTGGTTTACGACGGTCTAAATCTATTTGTAAGTCGGCCTCTGTGATTTCAAGGCCTGCGGGCGTGCCATCCACAACGCCGCCTAATGCGACGCCATGGCTCTCGCCAAAGGTGGACACTTTAAACAACTGCCCTATGCTATTACCTGCCATTGTTTTCCTCATTCCTAATGACTACTGAGTACCGAGCCTAGGGCTCGGCTTTAATTTTTAACTTTTTTAGTAAGCAAAATAAGCGATTAATTGCTTTTTGCTGATCACAAACACACCTAAGCCGCCTTGTTCAAATTCAATCCATTCAAACGGCGCGCCAGGGTAAAGTGCATCCATGTGTACCATAGAGTTGCCCACTTCGACAAATAACAAACCGTTATCAGTTAGATGTTCTGCCGCTTCACTTAAAATTGTGCGGGTAACATCTAGGCCATCGTGACCAGATGCAAGGCCAAGTTCTGGTTCATGGTGGAACTCACGCGGTAAATCTGCCATATCCTCAGCGTCAACATACGGTGGATTAGCGACGATCAGATCGTATTTTTGTCCTGGCACACCACTAAATACATCAGATTGTATTGGCAATACGCGATCATTTAATTGGTAATCAGTAATATTGATATCAGCCACTTCAAGCGCTTCATAAGAAATATCAACCGCATCAACTTGTGCATCGTCAAATGCTTGTGCAAGCGCAATCGCAATACAGCCAGAGCCAGTGCATAAGTCTAAAATACGGTTCACCGATTCAGGCTGCTCTAACCACGGTGTAAAACGATTATTAATAAGCTCAGCAAACGGCGAGCGTGGAATTAGTACGCGCTCATCAACGTAAAATGGCATATTTGCAAACCATGCGATGTTTGTTAAATAAGGAACTGGTGTAAAATCGTTAATTCGCTCTGCGATTAAACCGGCTAAACGGTTCTTTTCCGTACTGGTTAACCGTGCATGCATTAACTCTTTTGGCGCATCAACTGGTAAACTCAATGCAGGAAGTAATAAGCTAACCGCTTCATCCCATGCATTGTCGGTCCCGTGGCCAAAGAAAATACCACTGCTGGCAAACTGGCTAGTCGTCCAACGTAACCAGTCATGCAATGTTGAAAGTTCTGCAACAGCTTCATCTAAGGTTGCTTCTTCTATTAGTAATTCGCTCATGTGTGTTATCTGCCTGCTTACTTTCAAAAAATGTATATTCAATCGAGGTGGATTAACCTCTTGATTGCCCTATTGTAACTCGTTTCAACATCGGTTTTTACTCGATTTTTAGCATTTTTTTGTTTAGACTGCCGCTATGAAAAAAGATCCTCACTCAAACAGCCAAATCAGCACTGACGACATTGACTTGTTTCGTCAAAGTATTAACGGTGCCAGTGTATTTAAACAAGACACCCATCGTTTTGCTAATAAACCTAAAGTGTCACAAGCGAAGCAATTTGCCCAGCAAAAAAAGCAACAACAGTCAGAATTTTTCTTTTCTGATGAATATGTGCCAGACATAGACACTAACGGTACAGTTAATTATGTGCAAGATGGTCAAGACCGCTTTTTAGCTAAGCAATTGCGTCGTGGGGATTTTATTCCCGATCTAACCTTGGATTTACACGGTTTAAATAAAGAAATTGCCAAAGACGAGTTAGCAGGCTTAATTCATGAATGCAAAAAAAAGCATTATTACTGTGCTTGCGTCGTTCATGGTATTGGTGGACATATACTCAGACATAAAGTCCCGCAATACCTTGTACAACACCCCGATGTAATCGCGATTCACCAAGCCCCCCTTGAATATGGTGGAAAAGGAGCTGTGCTCATTTTGATCAATCTACCGCAAAATGATGAGTTCAGGCGATAAACACCATCTTTGATTTTCCAACCACTTTAAATTTAGGGCAATAAAGCAGTGCATATTTTTTCAATTATTTTTCCACTGATCTTTATTGTTGCCCTTGGTTACAGCTGCTGTAAGTTAAAGTTTTTTCAACAACAGCACATCGCAAGACTAAGCAAGTTTACTTTTTATGTTAGTTTACCTGCCTTCTTGTTATTAAATATGTCCCGTATCGACTTACAGCAAAGTATTAGTCTATCTGCTTTTTTGAGCTTCTACATTCCTGTCTTGTTGGTATTTACCAGCGGCATTATTATCGACCGTTTTTATCTGGCTAAACAAAAAAACTATCAAGAACATGGCGTATTTGGCTTAGCGTCAAGTTATTCAAACATGGTACTTGTGGGCATACCTATCGTCATAGCCTCATTAGGCAAAGACATGATAGCCATAGCGTTTATGATTATTACTTTTCATAGCGCATTATTATTCGCATTGACGTATTTGATAGGCGCAAAAGGCAGTGAACACGCATTTTCATGGCCAACCTTTATCAAGAGTATGGTGCTAAATCCTATTGTATTGAGCATAGGTTGTGGGCTTTTGCTCAACATAAGTGGTATACACTTGTTTGATAATTTAGCCAATAGTTTAGAGTTGCTCGCAACGCCTGCCATAGCCTGTGCGCTGTTTGTATTAGGCGCTAACTTAGCATTTTACAAAATCGCGGCTAATTGGCAACCGGCGTTAATAGCGTCATTAATGAAAATCTTTGTACTGCCTGCAGGGGTGTTTTTAATAGGCAGCTATGCATTTTCACTCGATAGAGAAATTTTAAATGTGTTGGTACTGTTAAGCGCCTCTCCTGTTGGGGTAAACGCCTACCTCATTGCTAGCCAAATTGGTAAACACCAAGTTACGCTTGCAGGTGCCGTGGTACTTTCAACTGTATTAAGTGTAGTTAGCTTTAGTTTTTGGTTATCGGTGCTTTTGTAGCCATAGTGTGCATTAATTAATTCCCAAACAACCTCTGTTCAATTGCTGTTGTTTCTTTAACGGCGAAATAAAGTTTTCTTCGCGTTCTTTATTTGTTAGACAATGACGTTTATAAGGAAGTGCATTGATTGCTGCTTGTGCGATACCCTCGCTAATTGCTGGCAATGTATATACTTTATTCGTATTTGAAAGCAGCAATAGACGGTCATTTTGTTCATCAAACGCCAACGATTGATTTTGATAATCCTCACTTTGATAAAATAGTTTTCCAGTTGCAACTTCATATATGCTCGGCTTGCTGCCATTTAAAATAACGTACTTATTCGACACAGTGGCCGTTAAGTTATTAGGTTCAGTTAAGGTATTGAAGCGATGCTGTTCCTGTGCGTTTTGGCTATCATACACGATTAATTCTTGATCTTTTAAACCAACAATAAATTGTTGTTGATGTGATTTGTACGATTTAATGTCAGAATCAAATTCCAATTGTTTCAGCAACTCCCCAGTGTTGAGATCATACATAAGCAAACTACGTTTTGACTTTTGCACTATCAACCGCTGCGTCGCTTCAATAAAAAATCCACTATCAATGTTGCTCAACTTATCTATTGTGGCAATCTGCATGGCTGTATTTAAGTTATATACTTGCCCACCCGCATTATAGCTTGTGGTAAGTGCAAACAGGCCTGTTTCACTAACTATAAGTTTATCAACGGTAATATCATCCGCTAATTTAAACTCAGCCAATAAAGCTTTACTTTCTATATCAAATTTTGACAGAGTGTTACTTTTCCAATCACTTTTCAAAAGGACAAGCTGAGCTTCGTTAGCTGTGAGTGCAATATTAGCAATATTAATATCATCGCTGTCTTGACCAAACTTAAGGTAGTCAGCTTTTTTAATATCAAACACCTTGGTACTGTTAAACTGACAATTAACAGTTAAGTAGCGGCCACTTTTTGACCAAGAATTAGCTGCTAGTCTAGCTGAATTGCATAATGTAAGTGTTTGCTGGATATCACCTTGCCCGGTACCGATTAGGTAATAACGCTGTTCATTTTCATGACTTGGTGTTAAAAGTTGCTTACCATCAGCACTAAATTGGCTGCCCCATACTTTACTATCAGGTGATAATGCAAAGTGGGGTTGAGTTTTATCTAGTTGCCACAATGCAATTGATTTTTCTTTACTGGACACCCCGAGTAATAAATTATTTTTCAACTGTAACTTAGGTGCGCCCTGCAATTTAAAAGTCGTCATTTCTGTGCCTGTTTTTACATCCCATACCCTCACTGTGCTATAAGATATGGTCAATAACATAGTGCCATCACTGGTAAAGGCTGCATCAGTTACATCACCAAAGTGGCTCAATGGGCCGCCTGTATTTGTTTTAATATTCCAAAGGACTGGCGCTTTTTGTAAACCTCGAATAAATTCAGCATTAGTAGCATTATTTACAATAGGCTGAAAATTCGACATAACAAACATATATTCGCCTGAATTATCGGTCAGCGCGTGCATTCCTGAGCTTTCCCCTTGGATTTCTCCTGCTACTATTGTTTCAACTCGAGTACCCTTATTATCATAAATCAATAGACCTTGACTATCTGATGTAAAGCGCAATTGTCTTGCCAAGCTACTCGTCGTCCCATAGCTGATATCTAATTCGATATGTCTGATCAGGGCTCCTGTAAACGCATCAAATATACTGGCCTTACCAAATGCAACAGGAGAGATCACGAGATATTTACCATCTGGACTTAGAAGTAATTTATCATTAGTAAAATTGTTGGATATTGTGTGATCAAAAATAACTTTCTGCTCTGACACTGACCAGGCAATGATACGATTCATAGCAGACAAGGTGTAAACTATACTGCCGTCTGGACTTAGCAATACCTGCACTATATCTACATTGAGCTTCGTTGTTGCTAGCTGCGTTAATGATTTACTATCCCACAAAGTGACTTGGCCTTTATTTGATGCCGTGACTAATTTTGTTGCATCTTCACTTTGCGCAAAAGCAACAATCGCCTGCTCTGCGGCAATCTCTTGATCTTGAGCCATTTGATGATATGACAAATACTGTAACTTGCCATCACTCAAAGCAAACAAACCTTGCTCTGCATTAAATTTAACCTGTGAAAAATTTTCGGCACCTTGATAGTGAAAGAGCTTATTAGTGGCATAAATTGCTGTTCTTATTTGACCAATATCATCAGGCATTGGCCGCTCTCCGCCATAACGGCCTGGTAACGCATTCAAACCTAATAACAAAGCAAGGTCGTGCTCGCCATTGCTATTCGCTTGGCGCGCTCGATCAATTAAAAAACGACTTTGATTTAACAGTGATGCATCACGTTGCTCGGTCGCTAATTGTTCATTCTTTACTGCTCGTTGTTGAGCAAAAAAAGCCATGAACCCTGCCGCAATTGCAACAATAGCTAAGATAGCAACGCCACTTAACCATTGTCGTAAGCGCTTGGTTTTTTGCTGAGCAAGCTCTAATTGGTAAGCTTGATCGCGCTTTGTTAATGCGCCCAGCGGTACTGCGATAATGCCAGCAATAATTTTTAACAGCATTAGCTGCTGCTGAGCTTGATAACGAGTTACTCGTTCGTTTATTACTTTAGCCGACACAGAACCTAAAGCTTTTAAATACTGTCGATAAGCTTCTACCGATGCCCACCCCTGCTCAAGTACCCCATCATGGTTAACCCTAAAATCTGCTGCCAACGGTTCAGCAAGTTGTGATGTAGGCTGACCGTTAGCATCATATGCATATTGTAAGGGCTTCGGAAAGCATTCATCACTGGCGGTAAAACCCTGCTCTTGTTTACTAGTATCCCAACTTGCGTTTGGTTCGCCATCTATCATTACTGCAATAATTTGATCCGAACGACCTAGTTTTTTAAAGTAATCAATTTCGTCAGCTACATAAGTTGAAGCAACCGCATTAGGTGAACACAACACGATTAACAAGCCGGTATTATCAAGTGCTCGAGTAATCGCATTGGCTAAATCGGCATCTGCGGGGAGCTCTTCCTCGTCACGAAAAATAGGAAAGATCCGTTCTGGGATGACATCCCCTCGAGCATTCTTTTGACCAACTAAATCTTTAGGTATTTCATAGGTTTCAATTGCTTGGTGTAACCAGGTTGCCCATTGACGCCCTGTTTGTTTATTGTCTGCGTGACGATACGAAATAAATGCTAAATATTGATGAGTTAACTGTGACTCACTCATATTTAACTACCTCTTACAAAATCAACAATATACAAATCACCCTTCGCAGTTTGCGGTTTTAACGGGTAGCTCACTGCAAACTCTTCTGGAACTTTATTTTTCCACCAATCAACAACATCTGCGGTGCCACCTAAACCTCGCCCAGCGTTACCATCCCATACTGCAATTAAATCATCCGCAATAGCCACTAAATGTGCGCCTAATGCAGCATATTGATTAGCGCGAGCAGGATTAGTTACCTCTTCCATATCAGCAACATGCTGATACACAGGTGGGATCTCGCTATACCAAAGTGATTTCGCAATGAATTGTTCAAATTCATTATTATCATTATCAAAATCCATTTTATAGAGCTCATAAGCCATTGGCAGTAACGCTATATATGGGGCACCCAAAATAATTTTGGCGCGCTCAACAACTAACCGATCAGCTCCTTGAGCCAAGCCACTAACAAATTGAAAATGATCATTTGGGTATCGTTGTTTAATTTGCAATAAGGTAGTATCAATCGAGGCTACCAACTCGCTGTATTTTGAGTCCGCTAAATCATTAAAACGATGCCCTGTTACTGCAATTGTTCTGACTCGTTGCAAGCCAAACTCAAATTCACTGCTATTAGCCATGGTTTGTAGGTCGGTCACAGTACTTGTAAAAAAATCATTGTTACCTTGCTGTTGCAGAGTGTTGAGTTCACCCCACGGTTTTAATAATGGGTGCTGCTTGGTTAAGTTAGACCGCACATCATTAAATTGCCAACCATCAATGCTGCGCTCAGCACACCAACGCGTGTGCTCCATAGCCGACATAAGAGTAAGCTCACTGGCACTGATTTCAATTCCCTGAGCAGTTGTGCAAAATCGTGCGCCAATTGCTGCCAGCTTGTTATCCCAACTCATAGCAAACGCACGGTTTGCTTCTTTTAAGCTATATGGCAATGCTTGCCATGAGGTAGGCTGGCTGTCGTCATTGTTGCTGGCCAAGTAACTGTGCTCATGAGTGCGTTTTGCTATTAAACTGCCAAGCGGTTGGGTAATAGCACTGATATTGATGTCTTTACTATTGTTATTGAAAGCATATAAATTATCTGGAATCTTTTGATTTTGCCGCGCGGGACTATCACCAATTTCAGCATGATCAGTGGCATAAATAATCGGTGCCATAAACAAGCAATGGTTAAACATTGCGTTTCGTAGCGCCAATGCCACTTCAAAGCTATTTAAGCTTTCACTTTCAAATACATATACTTGTGTTACATCATTTAGTAGCATTGCAAGACGTTGCTGCTCAGCAACTAACTGAGCAACATCTTCTTCAATGACCTTCAACTGTGTTGCTGCAGCAATAGCAGCAAACTCAGCTTTTAAGCTGCCATTCGGCTTATCAGTAATGAACGTAATCGTTGGCGTTTGTAAACTCTTATAAATTGCATTTTTGGCTATCGTTCGTGCTAAATCTAGCGCATTATCATTACAGCCAAATATAATAATATGCGCCCGCGATACACCTTGAATATTGGCATAAGGCTGTATTGGATAACGCTGTAATAAGTGCTCCGCTAAAATTTGGCTTTTTCGCCAAAATCGCAATTCAGTTTGAGTGTTACTCATAAAGCGCGGTAATTGATTTAATTTATCAGCCAATACTCGGCTATGTAAATGTACAAAAACCTGAGGAGAGTTTTCGCCTTCAACAGTATTTAAATAAGGGAGTACTTGCTCTGCTATGGCGATATTTTTATTGTCATCACCGCAGCAAAAAAATATATTTTTCGCATGCCGTACATTTAACTTTTTAACCACCTTTAGATTGATTTCACCATTGAAAACAATCGCACCTCGGCGTTTTAACAGTGCAATATTACTATTTTGACTTTGATGCTCTATCGCTATTACTTTTTTACCTTGCTCAAGCGCCGACACGGCAATAGCAGAGCCTTTATTACCAAGACCTATCACTAACTCAAAACCAGTACGCGGACGTAATAAAAATGCCAATAATTGTTTTGCACCATCAAAAATCAGTACAAAGAAAATTAAAGCCGTGGTTAGCGGGGCTGCAAAACGTGCAAACTCAATAAAAATATTCATATGCTGAGTTTTATGAAGATCTTGTGTCCAATCTCCACTAAAGGCGAATAACCCAGCTATAGCGTATATATTATTTGCTAACGGTTCATTCCATTTGGGGGTAAGTGATAGCCCGAGTAAGCCAACCAACATAATGAAAATAAATAACCCAAATAGAAACAAACTCGATTTTTTTTCAGTATCCATAACACCTAAATTATTATTATTTATAAATTCACACTTAATAATAACGGCACATCTTAGTTACTGCCAGCTATTCCGAGTAAAGTATTAACAATTATATTGCATAAGTAATCGATTGTTACAACAAAGTAAGGTCCATGATTAGGTAAGTTTTCTATTATCAGCAGCTTTCTTTAAGGTCATGCATTGGGGATATAAGCAACGACGAGTATACTTTTGTTTTAATTACTCTTTTCTTAGTTATAAACCCCCTGCAACATCAATAAAACTTCCGGTAGTAAAAGAGGCTTGCTCAGACGCTAAAAAGTAAATTGCAGCGGCCACTTCTTCGCCCTGTCCACCACGTCCTAAAGGGAGCTTTTTCTTGAGCCTATCGACTCGATTAGCTTCCCCACCATCACGATGCATATCAGTGTAAATAAGCCCAGGTCTAACGCCGTTCACGCGAATTTTTTGCTGTGCTACTTCTTTGGCAAGACCAATAGTTAAAGTATCTATTGCTCCCTTAGACGCTGCATAATCGATATATTCGTTTGGCGATCCGGTTTTTGCTGCACCTGATGACACATTGACAATACTGCCACCATTTACCATTCGCTTTATCGCCTCGCGGCTACATAAAAAAGCGCTGGTGATATTGGTAGTCAGTATTTCATTAATACGTTTTGCGTCCATATCAAGTAGCGTCATCTGTGGTTTTAAAATACCGGCGTTGTTGACCAAAACATCAAGCTTGCCAAATATCTTATCAATACTTTCGAACATGGCTATTACATCATTTTCTTTAGATACATCAGCTTGCAGCATTAGCACCTTCACTCCTAAGGCTTGAACTTGCTGTGCTACTTTTTTTGCTTCAACGTCATTGGTTTTGTAATTAAGACAGATATCGTAACCATGGCGAGCGAAATGAATGGCAGTCGCAGCCCCTATTCCACGACTAGCGCCGGTTATTAGCACTATTGGATTTGAGCTCATTGTCTATCCTGAGAGTTAAGTTTTTAAACGGCCTATTGAGTTTGTGCTTTTCTATCAGGCCGCTTAAAGGGATTATTTAATTGCAGCGACAACTGATATCTCTACCAATAATGCATCTCGCGCCATTTTAGCTTCCACACACGCACGAGCCGGTGCGTGCCCTGCTGGTACCCACGCATCCCACACCGCATTCATATCAGCAAAGAAGTCCATACTTTTTACATAAATAGTGGCACTAAGCATATGCTCTTTTGAGCTTCCTGCTTCATCTAAGAGTGCTTCTACCTTATCAAGCATGGTTTGGGTTTGCTCTTTAATACCTTGCTCTGCATCTGCACACACTTGGCCGCATAAGTACACGGTGCCGTTATGTTTAACAATGCGGCTCATACGCGCACCTGTTTGAAGACGTTCGATACTCATGTTCATTCTCTCGTTAATTTATTTGGCGCTAATTTAACAAAGTAAGATCAATAAGGTTAACAGTTTAAGATGAAATAATTTCTAGACATCAACACTAACTGGTGAGTGTATACTCAAATATTGACTTTTTTGCTCAGTATCATCATAACTGATCACTGCAACAGCCCCCGTGTTAAATATAGGCATATTGCCATTACTCAGCTGATCAACCAAATAGCTAACAATTGGCATGTGTGCCACCACCAGCCAAGTATCGCACTCTGGATGTAATGCAATTAAAGTTTCAAGGTAGTCAGCCGCAACTTGCGGGTTTCCTTCAGGTATAATGTCTGTACAGGTTTCTTCAAATAAAAATGCGTTATTCTTTTTAACGCCTTGCGCTGTTTGTTGAGCTCTTGTGAAAGGGCTCACTAATAACGCTGTTGGAGTATAGTTAGTGTGTAACCACTTACCCATTTTTTCTGCTTGCTGTTGGCCAACTAGGGTCAAATTTCTACTTGCATCGTCTGCTTGCATCGGTGTTGCTTCGCCGTGACGCATAATTAGGATTGTTTTCATAAAAAATCAACCGATTAAAGAATATAAAACAGTAGCCAGTTTGCCCGTTTGTCCGCTATATTAAAGCAATATAACCTATCGCTTATGATATTCAGGTATTAGGCATCGCAGTTAAATACTGTCCTGAAGATATCATGTGTTGTAAACAAGTAAACGTAAGTTTCAGGAGCATCATTTGAATATCAGCCGTAATGATAACAGAACATACCACTCCCTAACACTGGACAATGGTCTAAAAGTGTTAATAGTGCAAGATAAAGATTCAACTAAAGCTGCCGCATCCATGGCTATTAATGCCGGACACTTTGATGATCCCGATGATAGGCAAGGCTTAGCACACTTTTTAGAGCACATGCTGTTTTTAGGCACTGATCAATTTCCTGAATCAAATAGCTTTAGTAACTTTGTGTCCCAATCTGGTGGCAACACGAATGCGTGGACAGGAACAGAACACACCTGTTACTTCTTTGATATTAATAATCAAGAGTTTGAACATGCTCTCACACAGTTTAGTCGCTTTTTTATCGCGCCACTTTTGAGCCCAGCTGAAACAGAAAAAGAACGTAATGCCATAGAAGCTGAATTTAAATTAAAAATTAAAGATGATGGACGCCGTATATATCAAGCACATAAAGAAACCGTTAACCCGGCTCACCCTTTTGCTAAATTTTCTGTCGGTAATTTACAAACCTTAGCGGATCGTGAACTCTGTATTAGTGATGAATTAAGAGCTTTTTTTGACACCCATTATCAAGCACAGTGGATGACTCTCGTTGTTTGTGCAAATGCTGAAATAGCACAAATGCAACACTGGGTAACGGCGCTGTTTAGTGATATCAAAGGCGCTAATGCTACAAAGCCTCCGATTGAAGCACAGCTCTACCGCGAGCAAGATTTATGTAAAGTGTTACATATTGAGCCTCATAAACACATGCAAAAACTCATTGTTAGCTTTGCAATGCCCAATATCGATGAGTTTTATCGTCATAAAACCGTCAGCTTTATTGCACACCTATTAGGCTATGAGGGGCAAGGCTCTTTATACTCCATTTTAAAAGAGCAAGGCTGGATCAACGCTCTCTCCGCAGGTGGTGGAATAAATGGCAGTAACTTTAAAGATTTTAATATCAGCATGGCGCTGACTGATGAAGGCATAGAGTATTATGAAGACATTGTTGAAATGGTGTTTGAATACATTTGCTTAATTAATCAAAATACCGACAAACTACCACGACTTTATCAAGATAAGAAAAACCTATTAAAAATAGCGTTTGATAACCAAGAAAAAGCACGGCTTATAGATTGGGTGAGTAATTTAAGCGTCAATATGCAGCATTACGACGAAGCTAACTATGTCCAAGGTGACTATTTGATGGAGGGGTTTAACCTGCATGCCCACGAAATAGCCATGCAATGGTTAGTACCGCACAATATGCGTTTGGTGCTCATTCATCCCGATGTTGAACCTGAGCACAAAACTCAGTGGTATCACACACCCTACCGCGTCGAAGGGTTATCTAGCTGTTGGCTTGAGGCGCTTAGCGAAATAAACACGCCACTACCTGAAATGTTATTACCAACTGCAAACCCCTATTTAACTAAAGAAGTGGCTTTATTTGATGTAGAACAACCGCAAACTAAACCCACGTTACTAGTAAAAGAACCCGGTTTTGATTTCTGGTTCAAACAAGACAACACTTTTCGGGTCGCTAAAGGACACTTTTATTTAGCAATGGACTCTGACTACGCGGTTAAAGATATTAAACACATGGCACTAACACGGCTATTTGCTGATTTATTTATGGATAGCGTGGCCGAACAATTTTACCCAGCTGAATTAGCAGGTTTAAGCTACCATTTAACCTCGCACCAGGGCGGACTAACACTGCATACTGCGGGTTTATCATCAAGCCAATTGGAGCTTGTAGATGAGCTACTAGATGCCCTGTTTAACGTTGATATCTGTGCCAAACGCTTCGCTGAATATAAAAAGCAGTTGGTGCGCCATTGGCGTAATAGCAACCAAAATAAACCTGTTGGCGAGTTATTTAGTGTGCTTGGCGCGAAAGTCATGCCATGGAACCCTGAACCTGAAGAACTTGCAACGGCTTTAAAAGACACCAGTTTTCATCAATTTAATTGTTTTCGGCGAGAGTTCTTTAAAGCGTTACACGTTGAGTCTTTCTTACACGGGAACTGGCGAGAAAGTGATGCAATAGAGTTTCAAAAAGAGGTCGCAAATCATTTAGCCAAATCTGCAACAATTGCTGATTTGCAACGCCCATTGTACGAAATTGATAAAATTACCCGTGCCCAGCTTGAGTTAAATTGCAGTGACAATGCCATGGTAATTTACTATCAAGCGTTAACCAGCGACGTTAACGAAAAAATAAAAATGATGGCGTTAAATCATTTAATTAACCATGATTACTTTAATGAGCTACGCACCAAGCAACAACTAGGTTACCTAGTAGGTGCTGGGTATGCCCCCTTTAATACTCGCGCAGGCATCGCTTTTTATGTCCAGTCACCAAATTATAGCGCAACAACATTGCTAGAACGCCATAATGAATTTTTAGCTAGTTTTGTTAGTAACCTGGATGCCATTGATGAGCAACAGTGGCAAATGCAAAAACATGGTCTTAAAACCCATATAGCCGAAAAAGATAAAAACTTACGTTTACGCTCGCAAAGGCTTTGGCTGGCTATCGGTAATCAAGACCACGAATTTCATATGCAGAAAAAGCTTTTAAATGCATTAAAAGAGCTCACGCTGTCTCAAATGAAACGTTATATACTCGACACCTTCAGTGATGATAGAGCAAGATATGAGCTATTGAGCGTTGCAAAATTAAAGAAACAAACAAAACAGAGTGTTTACTCGCATTCTCTTTGACACAACCTGACGCTTCTATTAGATTATCTAGTGAAGATTAAAGAAGTGCACAATGATAATAGAAAAAATAACAATAAAACTAACTGTATTTGTATTTTTACTGCTCAGTTTTAATCCACTAGCTTATAGCGAGCAGTTAGTAGATAAACAAACCTTAATGGTTTATATACCTAGCGTATTTATTGCGCTGGTTTTACCATTTCTGTTATTTACCATCCACAGACTGCGCCGCTCACGTAAACAGTTACGTGTCTCAGAGCACCGTTTAAAAAGCACTGTTGAAGGCAGTGGCGATACCTTGTGGGATTGGAATATCGGATCCGGTGAAGTATTGCGTATAAACGACAAATACATGATGGATCGAAACACTCAAACAGACTTCCCCCCTAACAGGTCGCTGATCCACCCTAATGACATATCCAGTGTTGAGCTTTTACTCAAACAACATTTTGCCGAACAAACCGCCTTTTTTGAAGCAAGTTACCGTATTAAAGATAGTTTCGACCGCTGGCGTTGGGTACTTGATCGCGGCAAAATCATCGAAAAAGATGCAAGTCTTAATCCATTGCGAATGACCGGCACAGTCCGTGATATTACCTTATTAAAATCAACTGAAGCCCGCCTAAACCTATTTGCAAAGTGTGTTGAATCGCTTACTGATGCTTTGGCTATTTACGATAAAAACTTTAATCTGGTTGATTTAAATCCAAGTTTTTTAAGTCAATTTGGCGGCAACCGTGAAAACTACCTTAATAAGCCTTTCACCTTGCAGGGCTATGAAGAAAGCTACATAGAAGAGATAAAAAATACCGTGCGTCGCACGGAGCATTGGCAACAAGAAGTAAAACTACGTAATAGTGACCGCAAAGTATTACCTATTGAAATTTCTATCGACGAAATAAAAAATGAGTACAATCAAATCTGTAACTACGTGGTGGTATTTTCAGATTTAACAGAGCGTAAGAAAGCCGAGTCGCAATTACATAATTTATCCAACCGAGATAGAACCACCGGCTTGCCTAATCGGAACTTGTTTTTTACTGATCTAAAAAAACTAGCAAAGCAAGATGACCACCATGCGCTATTGGTTTTTGATTTAGATAACTTCAAAAAAATCAATGACTCACTAGGCCATCAACTCGGCGATAGCTTATTAGCAAAATTAGCCATGCGGCTAAATAAGCTCACCCGTGAAAAAGACGTGTTTTACCGCTTAGGTGGTGATGAGTTCGCTCTTGTAATGTCTGGTACAAACGATATTCACACCATCACTCGAATGGCGAAACAGTTTTTAGCCGCTATCGCGACACCATTTAAAATGGCGGGTCATGAATTGGTGATCACTTCTAGTTTAGGTATTGTGCTATTCCCTGAAGACGGTAATACGCCAGAGCTGTTACTTAAAAATGCCGACACAGCTATGTATCACGCAAAAAAGAAAGGCAATAGTTACCTATTTTTTAACGATACAATGAATCGTCAAGCTGTTAAACGTTTACAAATCGAAAACTTAATGAGATTTGGTTTAAAAGAAGATCATTTTGAGGTGTATTACCAACCGAAAATGAACATTCGTACTGGCAAGTTCACAGGTATGGAAGCTCTGGTTCGGTTTATTACACCGAAAAAAGGCATTATTAGCCCAGGCGTGTTTATTCCTATTGCTGAAGAGACTGGTCAAATTATTGAAATAGGTGAAGTGGTATTAAACAAAGCTTGTCGTGATGTAAAAGAGTGGCTCGATGCTGGTTTATTTAACGGCCGAGTAGCGGTAAATTTGTCAGCAAAGCAATTTAGCTTGCCAGATTTAACCACGCGGATTGATGTGATTTTACAAAAAAATGCACTACCGTCTTACTTTTTAGAGCTTGAGATCACTGAAGGTACTGTAATGGATGACCCTCAAGACGCTATATCGATTATGCGTTCACTCAGTGCACGCGGTATTCACTTAGCTATGGATGACTTTGGCACAGGCTATTCATCACTTGCATACTTAAAGCAATTTCCACTTAATACATTAAAAGTTGATAAAGCATTTATTGATGATATGGAAAACGAACGGGGCCGCAATATGGTCGATTCGATTGTTACCATTGCCCACAACCTAGATTTACATGTTGTTGCAGAAGGTGTTGAAGAAGCGCAGCAAATAGCAATTTTAGAGCAACTTAATTGCGAAACCATGCAAGGTTATTATTACTCTAAGCCATTATCAAAAACCGAATTTACCGCATTTTTGCAAAAACAACTTAATGAATCAGCGCCAAGTTTAATCCATCAAGCTTAAGGGCGCCAAATGCACGCATTGACCCCAACACCCTGTAATAAAGCTCTACGGTAATGTAAGTTAAATAAACACCATGCTATGGGCCCTAGCACCCCTGCAAGCATCACCCAACGCTTAACCGGCATGCCTTTTTTGATTACTTCTAAATACATTATTGCTATGAAAATTGCGCTAATAAAAAAATACAAAATAGACCTTATAAAACTGGTTAAAAATAAAGCGTGCAATGTAACTTATGTGCAATGTTGTTTAAACTCTAATATATGAATAATGGGTATTCGTGTCATTCATAATAGATACAAAAAAAGCCGATGATGTATCGGCTTTTAATCGCTATCTAATGAGCTAAAGGTTACTTTTCAGCACGGCCCATAAATTTATGTTCAGCTGTATTAATACGAATGCGATCGCCCGTAGAAATATGCTCAGGTACTTGAATAGTTAAACCAGTTGATAATTTTGCAGGCTTTGAGCGAGCACTGGCTGACGCCCCTTTAATAGATGGGTCTGTTTCTTCAACTACCAGCTCAACGCTTGAAGGTAAATCTAAGCCTACTGGTGCACCATCAATAACAATGACGTGTACGCCTTGTGTTTCTTCATTAACGAAAAGAATTTCTTCGCTAATAGCATCTTTATTTAGGTTATATGGCGTGTAATCTTCGTTGTCCATGAACACGTATTCATCACCATCGATATAAGAAAACATTGACTCACGGCGAATTAAGTCAGCAAGCTTTAGCATATCACTGTCTTTAAACGTTTCGTCAACTTTAGCACCTGTTACTACATCATACAGACGCATGCGGTATAAACTACCACCAGCGCGGCCTTGTGGCACAGAACGAACAATATCTTTAACCACTAAAGCGCGGTTATTGAACTCAATGGCATTACCTTTTTTAACTTCACTTGCCTTAGGCATTGGTGTATTCCTATAATTTATTAATCATCAGAAACATACCATGAAGTTATTTTTCTGCAACAAGAAAATCTCAGCAAGTAGCGTTATGATTGATAATTCTAATAAATTATACCTATTGGACATTTTTTCATGACTAAACTACGAAAAAGCTGCTATGGTTAAGGTACCGTAAATGACTTCAAGGACTGGATCATGGATCAACACACAGCACATGAGTATTTAACAACTAAACCTCTGGTTATGGTTACCAAACCTTTTGGCCAAGAAGTTGATGTATATAAAGTAAATCATAAAATGTTTGCTACATTATCGGTCGGTAATGAAGGTGAAACAGATGAAGATGGCAACCTAATTTGGTGGATGAACTTAAAATGTGACCCTGACGAAGCACAAGCTTTACGGGATCTTTTTCCTTCAGTGATACCTGGCTATCATATGAATAAACGGTTATGGAATACTGTTATTCTTGATGGCTCTATCCCTCAAGGCGAAATTGAGCGCATGATTGATAATTCATTTAGTTTAGTTGTAGCAAACATGCCTGAAAAAGATCGCAAAGCGATCGAGATTCACATGTGATGCATCTATTGCACTGGGCTTCACGCTTAGTGCAATACTTTCCCAACAAGTTTTCTTCTTAAATACACACCTCGACTGTGGATAAAACAGTCTTTATGCAATGTAATTTTATGCGTTAGTGATTTTATGTAGGCATAAAAAAACGCACCTCAAGGGTGCGCTTTTAGCAGATTTAAACCTTAAGCCTTTTTATCGTCTTGTTGTTCATCTGCGGTTTCATCTTCACTGTCAGGCTCAGGGGCTTGCGTAATAATAACTTTATCCGTTGCAACTTCAACTGACGACTCCTCAACAACGCTTGGTTGCTCAGCAGGTTGAACTTCACTCTTAGTTGCAGCTACTGGCTCAACTTGGTAAAAACTCGCGCCTTTATCTGCCATATCTAGCAATGTATCACACGGGGTAAATACTGGGTTGTAGTTAGCAAAAGTCGCCATTTCTGAGCTCACTTTACTTGCGCCAAGTTTATCCATATAGCTGAATGGGCCGCCCAAAAATGGTGGGAAGCCAATACCAAATATCGCACCAATGTCACCGTCACGAGGGCTTGCTATAATGCCATCATCTAAACAACGCACGGCTTCGTTCAGCATTTGGGCTACACAACGCTTAGCAATTTCACTTTTGTTTAAACGTGGAGACGGGCTTACACCAAGTAACTCATAGATTGACTCATCCACTTTTTTGGCTTTTTTATCATAGATATAAAAACCACGACCTGTTTTACGGCCTAAGCGTTTTGCGTCAATTAAACGACTAAATGCATCAGGAGCTTTAAAGCGCTCACCCAGTTCTTTTTCAAGAATTGGGGCTATTTTAGAGCCGATGTCGATACCTACTTCATCTAATAATGCCAACGGTCCAACAGGGAAACCAAACTCAACAAGTGCCGCATCAATTTTATCAATCGGCTCACCGGCAAGGAGTAAGTTAGCTGCTTCATTTACATAAGGCGCTAAAATACGGTTTACGTAAAACCCTGCCATGTCTTTAACAACAATCGGTGTTTTACCTTGTTTACGGGCAAAGTTTACTACGCGAGCAATAGTTTCTTGAGACGTACCTTCATGTGGAATAATCTCAACCAATGGCATTTTTTCAACTGGTGAAAAGTAATGTAAGCCAATTACATTTTCAGGGCGCGTAGCCTCAGCCGCTATTTGCGAAATAGGTAACGATGAGGTATTGCTGGCAAAAATAGTGTTGTCTTGGCATTGCTGTTCTACATCAGCAACCATACCTTGTTTAAGACTTAGATCTTCAAATACCGCTTCAATAACAATATCAATATGCTTAAAGCCACTGTAATTTGTTGTGCCGGTTATTTTACTCATGGTTTTCTGTAAATCGGCTTTAGATAAAATACGACGCTTTTGCTTTTTATCTAAAATTTTGTAGCTGTAATTCATGGCATTACTAATACCCTGCTCTGCTACATCTTTAATACGAACAGGTACACCTGCTTTAACCGCGCTAACATGAGTAATACCTGCGCCCATTAGACCACCGCCTAATACAGCTGCTTTTTCTATAGCAGGGGCATCATCGTTGCGCCACTCTTTTTTCATCTCAGTAGTTGCAAAAAAGATCCCACGCAGTGATTTTGATTCATCACTCATCACCAAGGTTGCAAAACCTTCGGCTTCTGTTTTGTAGGCTTTTAATTCATCAAGCTCAACACTAGCACGCACCGCTTTAATAATTGCCAATGGTGCAGGATAATGACCACCGGTTTTCTTCAATACGTTTTCTTGGGCTTTTTTAAAGATAATATTGCGGCCAAATGGGTTTGACTCAAGCAATTGACTAATATGGTCAAGCTTTGGTTTTGGCGCTTTTGCTTTGCCTTTTAAAGCAAACTCTTTTGCCACACGCAGTAAAACAGTGTGCGGTACGCAGTCATCAACTAAACCCGCTTTTTTAGCTTGTTTAGCACGTACCTGCTTACCTGTTAACATCCACTCAAGGGCTTTTTGTAGGCCAACTAACTTTGGTAAACGTTGTGTGCCACCGCCACCAGGTAATAAGCCAAGCTGTACTTCCGGCAGGCCCAATTTAGTCATATCGCTGTTTGAACACACACGGTAATCGCACGCTAGCGCAAATTCTAAACCACCACCTAGTGCCGCACCATGAATAGCACTAACAGTTGGAAATGGTAGTTTTTTCATATCAAAAAACGCACGGTGGCACAGCTCACTGATTGCCAATGCATCTTCGCGTTTTTCAACGTTATCGAGCATTTTAACATCAGCGCCGGCAATAAAGTTATCGCTTTTACCGCTGATAAATACCATACCTTTTACAGCTTGTTGTTTTGCATCATCAAGCAGTGCTTTTAAATCATCGGCAAAGGTATCGCGCAGGGTGTTCATTTTCTCACCCGGCACATCAATAGTTACAACGGCTAAACCGTCTTCAATTTCTAAACTAAATACTGAATCTGTCATTACGCACTCTCCAATACAAAGGCTGCACCTAAACCACCCGCCGCACAGGCGGTAGTCAGGGCTAAACCACCGCCACGGCGGTTAAGTTCGTGTAAGCTTTGAGTGATAAGTCGTGCGCCAGTTGCTGCAAATGGGTGCCCATATGCAAGCGATCCGCCCATCACGTTAAACTTATCCATGTTAATTTCACCAATGGCCTTACTACGGCCAAGTTTTTCTTGGGCAAACTTATCTGATGCAAACATTTTCATGTTAGCAAGTGTTTGCGCTGCAAATGCTTCATGCATTTCAATTAAATCTAGATCACCCAGTGTGATCCCCGCTCTATCAAGGGCAATAGGTGTAGAATGGGCTGGTCCCATCAGCATGTCTTCATGCACACCAATAGCTGAAAAGGCAAAGCTACGGACATAACCTAAAATATTGTAGCCTAACGCTTTTGCTTTGCTTTCACTCATCATTAATACAGCTGCCGCACCATCGGTTAATGGCGTTGAGTTTGCAGCAGTAACTGAACCATGTTGACGGTCAAATGCTGGCTTTAATTTAGCATAACCTTCTACAGTTGAGTTATGGCGAATATTGTTATCTTGTTCGATAAAGCTCTTATAAGGTGGTAAATGCGCTGTCATTACTTCTTCAGCTAATTTGCCATCAGCCCATGATTGGCTAGCAAGCGAATGTGAACGATGTGCTAACGCATCTTGATCTGCACGGCTAATATTATGCGTTTTAGCCATTTGCTCAGCGGTTTGGCCCATTGATAAGCCTGTTGAATACTCGGCCACTGCTGGCGGTACTGGCATTAAATCTTTTAAACGCAGCTTTGAAAATATTTTTAAACGCTGGCTAAAAGTACGCGCTTTGTTTAAGTCAACCAAGCTACCCGCCAGTTTTTTGCTTACACCGATAGGTAACACTGAAGAAGAATCTGCGCCACCGGCAACACCTACTTGGACAGAACCGGCCATTATTGACTCAGCAACATTCGCAATGGCCTGAAAGCTAGTCGCGCATGCACGAGACACTGAATAAGCATCAACCGATACCGGCATACCTGTGCCTAACACAATTTCGCGAGCAATATTTGGCGCTTCAGGCATTTGTACCACTTGGCCAAATACCAATTGATCAATTTCTGACTTATCAAAATTTAAGCGCTCTAGCATTTCATTAACCACTAGTTTACCCATATCAAGGGCTGGTACATGATGGAATGCAGTTGCTTGTTTTGCGAACGGTGTACGTAAACCACTAACGATGGCGATACGATCGCCTTTTGCTGTTTTAAGTATGTTTTGCTCAGACATTTATGCTCTCCCGCTGACAGGTCTGACCTGTTTGTTTTCCTCGATTCTAAACAACCCGTGTACTAAAGCCAATAGCGAAATTGAAAATAGTGTAATTAGTTACCAACAATAGGCTTTTTTTTAACTATTTACAAAATTATCGGTTCTTTATATGTTAGGGTAAAAATCGTTAAAAAATAACGAACTATTTTGTAAAATTAGGTCTAACACTTGTGTTTTACCCTATTTACCCATATTACAAGTTAAGCTTTTTTAAACCCGTGCTAACGAGGATACTCTTTTTACTATGGCCGCTAACGCTTTTTCACAACTAAAAACTTACTTAGATAGCCAAATTATTGGCCAGCCAGAATTAACTCAAGCATTGCTGATCGCCATTTTAGCCGATGGCCACTTATTAGTAGAAGGCCCGCCAGGGCTTGCAAAGACTCGTGCTGTAAATGCATTAGCCAAAGGTGTTGAGGGCTCATTTCAACGCGTACAGTTTACGCCTGACTTGTTACCTGCGGATGTAACCGGTACTGACATCTACCGCCAGCAAACCAGTGAATTTGTATTTGAAAAAGGCCCTCTATTTCATAACCTAATTTTAGCCGATGAAATAAACCGTGCCCCAGCCAAAGTTCAATCTGCATTATTAGAAGCGATGGCTGAACGCCAAGTTACTGTGGGGAAAAATACCTACCCACTGTCTGATTTGTTTATGGTAATGGCAACACAAAATCCGCTAGAGCAAGAAGGTACTTATCCATTACCAGAAGCCCAACTTGATCGCTTTTTATTACACTTAAGCATTAATTACCCAGGGGCTGAGCATGAGCGTGATATTTTACGTCTTACCCGCGGTGAAGCATTAAGTGAACATCAAATACCAGAACAACAAATAAGCCAAGCAGATTTATTTTCCGCCCGTAAAGATATTTTAGGTTTATATCTTGCCGAGCCACTTGAACAGTATTTAGTACAACTGATTATTGCCACCCGAGAAGGTGCTCAATTTGACGAACAACTAGGCCGCTGGATTGAATATGGTGCAAGCCCACGAGCGACAATCGCTCTTGATAAATGCGCGCGCGCGCACGCTTGGCTACATGGTCGCGACTTTGTTGCACCTGATGATATTCAAGCCGTGCTGCATAATGTATTACGTCACCGTATTATATTAAGTTATGAAGCCCAAGCAGATGGCGTAACAAAAGATCAAGTGATCAGCCGTATTTTAGAACTTGTTGCCGTACCCTAAATTATGCAAAGCGAATTAGATAATCAAAGCTGGCTTAAAACCAGCCACAGTCATGGCGTAAACTTAGCGTTAAAAGAGCTAATGTATTATAAAGCTAAGGCTCGGCTTTTAGAGCTTGCACCCAAAGTAAAAATTAAAAACAGTTTAACAGGACAATACCTAGCACCGCATAAAGGGCGTGGTATGGAGTTTGCCGAAGTACGTCATTATCAGCAAGGTGATGATATTCGCTCTATTGATTGGCGCGTTACTGCACGTACAGGTGAAACCCACACTAAGTTGTTTCAAGAAGAAAAAGAGCGACCAGTATTTGTTTTTACTGATTTTTCTAATTCGATGTTGTTTGGCTCAAAGTTATTATTAAAATCAATACAAGCCGCGCACATTAGTGCGTTAGTTGCGTGGTCAGCCTGCCAACGAGGTGATCGTATTGGCGGTATTGTATTTAATCAGCACGAACATTTAGAGCTAAAACCCAGTGCCCGAGAAAAAGCTGTATTAAAACTTTGTCATAATCTATGTGATAGCCACCAACAGGCACTTGCGAAGATTGACCAACCTGCAAAAAATAATTTTAGTGATAATTTAAAACGCCTCAACCATTTAGCAAAGCCTGGTAGCCTAGTTTATTTGGTCTCAGATTTTAGCGCACTAGACGATGCTAGCTTTAAGCAGCTCGAAATATTGAGCCGTCACTGTGAGTTAATTGGTTGTCATATTAGCGACCCATTTGAGCACCAGCTACCTGCTTTTAAGCAAACCGTGACCGTCAATGCAAATGGAAGTGACTTTGCATTACCGTTAATGGATAAAGGCTTTCGCGATACTTTTGCTAAAACGGCAGCTCAAGCATTTAGCACGCGAATGGACAGGTTAACTAAATCAGGCCTTAATTTAATATCATTCAATGCAGCCTCTCCTTTAGAACTGCAGTTAGTGAGAAAGTAAATATGCAAGCATCCCCGTTAGATGGCCTTAATGATGTCATTGTGCCAGAGCAAGTAGCATGGTGGCCGCTGGCGCCAATTTGGTGGTTCATTATCGCTGCTATTGCTGTAGCCGCTATTTTATTAGCTATAAAACTATACCGTGATAACCAATTTAAAAAAGCAAAGCGTTACGCCATTGCACAAAGTGAGGCCGTAGCAAACGACAGCGCACAGCTACATATACTGATAAAACGTTTAGTTTTGCATTACTACAGCCCTGAACACGCCAGTGCTGGAACAAAAGAATGGTGTATCACTTTAAATAAACTCACTGAGCAACATTTTAGTGAACAAGAACTCATGAGCCTTTATCAAGCAAATACAGCACAACCAGAGTTGGCTACCAAGCTAAAAGCTGGTATTAAACAATTTAAGCTTAAGGAGTCGCTAAATGTTTGAATTTAGTTGGCCTTGGCTATTTATTTTATTACCTTTACCACTACTATTACGCCTATTTAAACCTGCGACCAGTGACACACAAACGCAATTACGTATTCCTGGCTTTGCTAGGCATAATTTAGCAAGTCAGGTAGCAAAACAGCATCCACGTAACATTAATGTATTAGAATGGCTTATTTGGCTGTTACTAGTATGTGCTGTTGCAAACCCTACATGGCTTGATGAACCAATTACTCTGCCTAATGAAGGCCGCGACATTATGCTTGCAGTTGATTTGTCTGGCTCAATGACAGAGCAAGACATGGCTTATCAAGGGCAATATGTTGACCGCTTAACCATGGTCAAAGCCGTACTGAGTGACTTTATAGAGCAACGCCAGGGCGACCGCCTAGGCCTCATTTTGTTTGGCGATACCGCCTTTTTACAAACCCCACTCACACGAGATGTTAAAACGGTCAGCCAAATGCTTTCAGAAGCACAAATTGGTTTAGTAGGCCGCGCGACAGCAATCGGTGACGCGTTAGGGTTATCTGTAAAACGGTTTGCAAATAGAGATGAAAGTAATCGAATTGTAGTACTGCTTACTGACGGTCAAAACACCGCTGGTAACTTAGACCCAGAAGAAGCCCTACTTTTGGCACGTGAAGAAGGCATAAAAGTGTATACCATAGGTGTTGGCTCAGATAACCCACGCGGCTTTAGCTTATTTAATATGGGTGGAGCCAGTGGTGGCAGCTTAGATGAAAGTCTATTAAAACGCATTGCAGAACAAACCGGTGGTTTGTATTTTCGTGCTAAAGACGTGGCTGGATTACAACAAATTTACCAAGAGTTAGATAAACTCGAGCCAATCAGTGCTGATGAACAAATATTTAGGCCTCAGAGCTCACTGTTTTATATCCCTTTATTAATATCACTCGCCATTGTCACCCTGCGAGTAATATTGATCACTGCCCGCACTTTTAAACAGGAGGCCTAATGGACTTTGAATTTATACGCCCAACTGTTTTATGGTTACTTATTCCCGTGGCCGCATTATTTATTATTGCGTTAATTAAGCATAAAAAAACCAACCAAGGTGAATTAATAGCCCCGCATTTGGCACAATTTGTTATGAGCTCTGAAAATAAAACGACCGGGCAACCCATGTGGTTAGTGGCATTATTTTGCGTATTAGCAGTGCTATTTAGTGCAGGTCCTAGCTTTGAAGAAAAACAAGTGCCTGTATTTCAGAGTAAAAATGCCCGCGTGATTGTAATGGATATGTCATTGTCAATGTATAGCACAGATATAGCCCCGAGCAGACTTGTCCAAGCTCGCTTTAAAGCACTTGATATGGTTGATCTGTTTAAAGAAGGCGACACAGCACTTGTCGCTTATGCAGGCACTGCTTACACAATTTCACCACTAACAAATGACGCAGCGACTCTTGAAAACTTAATTCCTAGTCTTAGCCCTGAGATCATGCCAGATAAAGGTTCTAACGTACTGGCAGGCTTAGATGAAGCAAAAGAGTTACTAACCCAAGCTGGTTATTTAGACGGCGATATTATTTTGATCACCGATGGCATTGAGCAAAATGAGCAATCCGATATCAACCAATTTACTGCGACTAATCGTTACCGGCTCAATGTATATGGTGTAGGCACAGAGCAAGGCGCCCCGATAAAGTTACCTGAAGGCGGCTTTTTAAAAGACAGCTACGGCCAAATAGTTGTGCCCACTATTAACACTTCTCGCTTATCGAGTATTGCTAATAACAGCGGCGGAAAGTTTGCACTATATCAACCAAGCGCCCGTGATATTTCCGTATTTGCGCCCAGTGCCAATACTGAAACCCTCAAAGATGAAAAGCAAAGCCAAGCGTTATGGCGGATTGATGCGGGTATTTACGGTTTGTTTATTTTACTGCCCTTAATGATGTGGTTTTTTAGAAAGAGTGCACTACTCGGCGCATTTATGATTATATGTTTTGTGCCTCAACAAAATGCCTATGCAGTAGAGTTACCCAGTATTTTTAAAAACCAAGACCAACGCGCATTAGAGGCCTATCAGCAAGGCGAATATGAACAAGCCGCAAGCGCTGCCGATTCAAGCCAACTTAAAGGGGCTGCACTTTATCAGCAAGGTGATTTTGAAGGTGCATTAAACGCATTTAGCCAAGATAGCAGTGCGACAAGTTTATATAATTATGGTAATGCCTTAGCCAAAGCCGGCAAATTAGATGAAGCGATTAACGCTTATAAACAAGCGCAAGCATTGCAACCAAATTTTGACCAAGCCAAAGAAAACCAAGCCTTAGTGGAGCAGTTAAAAAACCAACAGCAACAAAACCAAGATTCACAGGATGGTGATCAAGGCGATAATCAAGAGCAACAGAACGACGAGCAAGGCCAAGATCAAAAAAATCAGGATGAATCACAGCAAGGTGAGCAATCAAAGCAAGACTCTCAATCGCAGCAAAACGATCAACAGGGCGAGCAATCTGACGAGCAAGATAAGTCGCAAGACGGCGAGCCTTCTGCTGAGCAAAGTGATGAGCAAAATAAGCCCGAGATGGAAGCAGAGCCTGATCAAGCACAACAAAGTGAATCAAACGATTCACAACAAACACCTAATGAAGATCAGCCTGAACCAAGTGAGCAAACTCAGCCGCAAATGAGCCCTGAGCAACAAAAGCAGGCAGAAGAAGCGGCAAAGCAACAAGCGATGCAAGCACAAGCTGCCCAGCTGACTAATGAAGAAAAAGAAAAAGCGCAGCAACTAAATCAATTACTGCGCAAAGTACCTGATGATCCTGCTATTTTGTTACGTAACAAAATGCAATTAGAAGCACAAAAACGAAACTATCAACGTCGTCCACAAGGAGTCGAAAAATCATGGTAATGCGATTATTTTGCTGTTTATTGCTTATCAGCGCTATGCCCCTGTGGGCTATGACACAACTGCAAGCCAGTGTTGACAAAAACCCTGTGTTAGCCGGTGAATTTTTTATGCTAACAATCAGCGCTGATGACACAATAAAGAACGATCAGCCCGACACATCAGTGCTATTAAAAGATTTTGTGGTTGGCCCGACGAGTGTAAGCACCCGCACCAATATCGTTAATGGCAGTATTTCTAAACAAACAAACTGGTCAATTAAATTGATGACCCGAAATGCCGGCGATTACACAATTCCGGCCTTTAATGTTGCAGGTATCAGCTCACAACCAATCGCATTAAAGGTGTCCGAGCGCAGCAAAGCAACGGAACAAAATAACGACATTTTTATAAAGTCATCCATGTCATCTGACTCTTTATTTGTCCAAGAAGCCGGTTTATACACAGTTAAACTCTACCTTGCAAAGGAATTACTCGATGGTAATTTAACCGCGCCAAGCATGCCTGATGCGCAACTAAGTCAAATCGGAAAACAGCAAGAAGAATACGAGCTAGTTGATGGTAAACGCTATTTAGTGATCACGCGTGAATATTTAGTGCAACCGCAAAAAAGTGGTGTTTATACCATTGAAGCCCCTGTTTTTCAGGGTCGAGTTAGACAAAACTACCGCCAGTTAGAAGTATCAGCTATGGGTGAAAGTACCGATGTTGAGATCAAGCCAATACCGAATGATTATCAAGGTGCATGGTTACCCAGTGAGTTGGTTAATTTAGACGAGCAATGGCAACCTGACAGCGATACTGTAGAGGTCGGCACCCCCATTACCCGTACACTAACGCTTACCGCCTTGGGCATAACCAAAGAGCAGTTACCTGATATTGAACTCCCTGAAATCAACGGTATACGGAGTTACCCTGACGAAAAAGAAAATAACCACCTTGTGCGTGATGGCCGCGTTATTTCGCAACAAACTGCCTCATATGCACTATTACCACAAACGCCTGGTACATATACCCTACCTGAAGTCAGTGTACCTTGGTACAACACTAAAATTAAGCGTATTAGTTATGCCACTTTACCTGCACGCACAATTACTGTTACAGCAAGTAGCCATTCACCTGCCACAGTCCCTGCGATACCACAACAAACTGAAGGCATGACACAGCTAAATGAAAACCCAACCAATGTCAGCACAGTTACAGTGAAAACTACTCCACTGTGGCTTATCATTGTTTGTGTTATTGGTTACTTGCTATGGCTAATCACCTTGTTACTTTGGTGGCGTAGTAAAACAACCCACAAGCCAGATACACAACCGCAGCATGTATCAACAATGGCAGCTCCTTCACTTAATGAGTTAAAAGCCAAGAGCAAAAGCAACGATCTGTCTGCATTTCATCACGCACTTAATCGATACGCAATAAAGGTGACTAAGCAATCAAATAACGCGATTGATGCTTTAATCGAACAAATAAATGATCAGCAACTTAGCGAACAAATTGCTAAACTGAGGGCTGCACTCTATAGTTCAAATAGTGAAACGGTTGATTTAAGTGTGATAATTAAAGCATTAGAGCTACACACTCACTCAGCACAAAAAAATCAGAAAAATGTTTTAAAAGGACTTTATTAGTATACTCAACAGCTTGCATAGTAAATATGCAAGCAAACTATCCCTTAATATAAAAAAGTAATTATGCCGGGAAATAATAATTCTAAAAGTCAGGTCTTAGTTGATGTGGCAGAGAAAAAAGTACGTTATGAAAAACTCGTTCATGTTTATCATAGCGAATTATATCGCTTTGCCTATTGGTTATGCCGTGACCCTAATATAGCCGAAGATCTCGTTCAAGAAACTTTCTTGCGAGCTTGGCGTTCGCTTGATTCGCTATTGGATCAAAAAGCAGCTAAACCATGGTTATTGACGATTGTACGCCGTGAAAATGCACGGCGTTTTGAACGCAAGCAATTTGATTACAGCGATGTAGAAAACGATACGATCGTCGATGAGAAAAGCGTAACGTTAGATGACGAAATGGAACAAACGGTGATCCAACGTCAAATCGCTAAATTATCTGATGAATACAAAGAGCCCTTATTACTACAAGTAGTTATGGGCTGCTCTGGAGATGAGATTGCTGATATTTTAGATTTAAACAAAAACACGGTAATGACCCGACTCTTCCGTGCCAGAAACCAGTTAAAAGAGGCGTTAAGCCGTGATGATGAACAACTTAAAGGGGCATCAAAGTAATGGATGATCTCGAGTTTCGTCGCCGAGTAATCGCACAGCCAAACAGTGAAGACCAGGATATTCTGGATTTTGCTGGGCAAGATCCTGAGCGACAAGAACTAATTGATCAAATGCAAGAGTTTGACAATGCATTGAACCAAGCACTGGATATTCCTGTGCCTGAAGGCTTAGCTGAGCGTATTTTAGCAAACACTGAACTGTACGCCGATGAGCATACTTCTCAGCCAAGCACTGTAAGTAATGAGCCCGTTGCTGATAAGGCTGCGCAAAGTAATGTAATCGAAGCTGGCTCGCGTTTTAAGCTAGATAAACTTCCTCTTGCTATGGCAGCTTCATTGTTGGTGGCAGTGGGTGCGTTTTTCTTTAGTAGCGAACAAAATGTTAATTATGGTGCAGGAGAACATGCACTTGCACATGTATATCATGAACTTGGCTCGTTAGAAAAAACAAACGAGATCAGCTTAGAGCGCGTAAATGAACAGTTTGCAAAGCTTGGTGGTGAACTAAAAGAGCTACCAGGTAAAGTAACGTACTTAATGTTTTGTGACTTCAAAGGACAACGTGGACTACACCTAGTATTTGAGTCCGAGCACGGGCCGATGACTGTCTTTATTGTCCCCTCAGAAAAACAATCTTTTGGCCATGGGGAAAGTGACTTCCATGATGAACGGTTTGCTGGGCATATTGAGCGTGGGAATGGGGCAGATACTATATTAGTCGCCAGTTTAGGCAGCCCTGTTGATCGCTATACAGGTCGAATTAACGACGCTATTCGTTGGTTGCACTAAATACTTACGTTGCCGCTGTTTCAGCGGCAACGCCTTATATTTCAGCAGTTTGTATTAAATATAAGCACTTAAATCAATTCAAATTAGTTATCCTACTGACTCTATTTATATAATCCTAGAACTCATTTAGAATCGCCGCTCTAATTTGTTTTAAGGATGTTCATGAAAAACCTAATCGTTATTTTTTCTTTACTGGCATTATTATGTACTGCTAGTTTTGATGCACAAGCACGTAAAAAGTTTGGTAGTAAAAAACGCGGCAAAACCCCAGAAACCCAACAAACTGCACAAAAACAACAAACCGACACAAACACAATCTCTCCTGCAACTAAACCAAAATCTAACAAAAAAGGCATGATGGCCGGTATTTTTGGTGGTTTATTAGCGGGTGGCCTAATTGCTTCAATGATGGGGGATGACTTCGAAGGAATGCAATTACTTGAAATGTTACTCATGGCAGGTATCGCGTTTTTTATTATCAAACTTATTCTTGGTATGGTACGTCGTAAAAATTCACCTGCGATGGCGCATGCTCATCAAGCTTTTAATGCTCCACAAATGAAACAAAACGCAGTAGAGCCAACCCCTACCAGCGGATTTTCAGCAACGAATTCAATCCCTTTTAACTTGCCGCCAAATTTTGACACAAATGGTTTTTTACAAGGTGCTCGCAGTCATTACCATACATTACAAACGGCTTGGAATAACGCAGATTACAATACGATGGCCGAATATTTAAGCCCTGAACTTGTTGCTGAGTTTAAAGCTGAGCGCGACGCCATAGAGTGCGTAGCGACCGAAGTAATGTTTATTGACGCTGAATTAGTGCGTGCAGATACAGATGCAGACAAATGGCAAGTAAGCGTGCGTTTCAAAGGCAAATACCGTGATTTAGCTGATAAAAAGGAACAGCCTATTTTAGAAGTTTGGCATTTAGAGCGCTTAACACGTGACGATGCTCCTTGGTTGATTGTTGGTGTAGAAGATTTAATTGACGCCTAAACACAAAATATTGTGAGAATGAAAAAGGGTTGCTAGT
This sequence comes from Pseudoalteromonas sp. APC 3893, assembly GCF_030408095.1. NCBI lineage: Bacteria > Pseudomonadati > Pseudomonadota > Gammaproteobacteria > Alteromonadales > Pseudoalteromonadaceae > Pseudoalteromonas > Pseudoalteromonas sp. APC 3893. The sequence continues at coordinate 299,421 of NZ_JASDCD010000001.1, read as the reverse complement.
TAGCAGCCCTTTTATTTTTAAAAAGTATTTAACCTGAACTTTGGATAATAAATCTATCTCCAGCGGCTACTTTCAACGCTAACTGCGTTGAATTTACTTGCAATAGACTAGCTATTGACGCGTAAATTCGCCTTGTTATCGCTAAAAGTCTCCGGCTGGAGACTAATAAATATATTTGTGATTTAATATCAATACATTAGTACATCTCTTAACCAGAGTTCAGGTTATTTAGCTAATTGGGCAGGTCGCATCAATTTTGTTAATTGCGGCAAAACAGAAAACAAAATCATTAATGTCATCAGCATATATTGCCACACCTGATATTGCTCATTTAATAAAACAACGGCGCAAATAATACCTGCAATTGGATTAGCAATCGTGCCAAAGGTAAATTCAACCACACTCATCCGCCCAAGAAGCCAAACATATAACGCATAAGCAAGCGCCGTATTGGGCACAACTAACCAAAATAGTACAAACCATTGGTTTGGGGTAAATGCCTGTGTGAGAACCTGATAAGCCTGTGGCTCAATATAAGATGCTTGCACTGATGCCGCAATCGCAAGCACTGAACCACCTAAAATCAATTGCCAAGTCAGCACCGTCCACCAATGAATATGCGTGGTGATCTTTTGTACCAAAGTACTGCCAATCACTATTGTTAATAATGCTCCTATCAATGCAATAACCCCGAGTAAGTTAAGTGCAACATGTTGTGGATCGAACAACCGCCATGCTAAATATACTAGCGCTAACGCACAAACCGACTGTAATAGCGCGGGTCGCTGCCCTTTCAACAACCAAGCATACAACAAAGCCACCACAGGCACTGAAACCATACCCACGCCAGCAATTGCAGCTGGCAAGTTGATCGCCATAACAAAAATAAAGCTAAAGAATAAAGCGATATTAACTAATGCTAATACAATTAAGCCTCGCCACTGTCTTAACTGTGGCCAAGTCGGTTTGATCAATAGTAATAGTAAACCAGCTGGTAATGCTCGTATTGCACCAAGTAAAATCGGCGGCCAATCAGGTGTTGCATACTTAGTCACCGCATACGTGGTGCCCCATAAAAAAGCAGGGATCATGGCAAGAAGAATATTCATTTCTTTCCTTTGTAAAAATAAGAGCTGTAAAGGTAAAACCTAAAGTTAAGTTGAGGTCAATATACAAAAACAAAAAAGGTTGCCAATGTGGCAACCTTTTACATTGACGGGTAAATTTAATTTACGCTTTGCGCCAAGTCGTTTTACCCGCTGAATCTTCAAGCACCACACCCAATGCGTTAAGTGCATCGCGAGCCTCATCAGCAGCAGCCCAATCTTTATTAACACGGGCGTCGTTACGCTTAACAATTAACGCTTCTATCTGAGCCACTTCATCATCCGCTTGTCCACCTTGTAAAAACGCTTCAGGAGCTTGTTGTGCGACTCCAAGTACTTCACCAATGCTGCGTAAAATATAAGCCAGTTTGCCTGCTTGTGTTGCATCTGAGTCTTTAACACGGTTAAGCTCTTTAGCAAGTTCAAATAACACAGGTAATGCTTCAGGGGTATTAAAGTCATCGTTCATGGCTTTTCTGAACTTAGCGATATACTCGTTGCCCTCAAGCTCACATACGATAGGCTTAACACCACGAAGTGCAGTATAAATACGTTCAAGTGAAGAACGGGCTTGATCTAAATTCTCTTGCGAGTAATTTAGCTGGCTACGGTAATGACCTGAAATCAAAAAGTAACGTACCGACTCAGCGTCATACTCTTTAAGTACATCGCGTACAGTAAAAAAGTTATCTAATGATTTAGACATCTTTTCTTTATTTACCTGCACCATTCCGGTGTGGATCCACGTATTCACGTATTTACCATTATTTGCACAGCATGATTGCGCGATTTCATTCTCATGGTGTGGAAATTGTAAGTCTGAGCCGCCACCGTGAATATCAAAATGCTCGCCTAAATGCTTTGAGCTCATTGCTGAACATTCAATGTGCCAACCAGGACGGCCTTCGCCCCAAGGTGAAGACCACGATGGTTCACCTGCTTTGGCTTTCTTCCACAATACAAAATCAAGTGGATCATCTTTATCTTGCGCAACTTCAACACGCGAACCTGCTTGCAGCATAGTTAAATCTTGTTGCGATAACGCGCCATATTGCTCAAATGTAGATACGTCAAACAGTACATCGCCATCTGCAGCAACATAGGCATGGCCTTTTGTAATCAAACGCTCGACCATTTCGATGATCTCATCCATGTGCCCCGTGACTTTCGGTTCAATATCTGGGCGCAACATGTTTAAGCTATCAAAATCTTCATGCATAGCGACAGTCATACGGGTGGTTAAGTCATTAATAGCTTCGCCGTTTTCATTGGCTCGCTTGATAATTTTATCATCTACATCGGTGATATTACGCACATATTTTAAATCATAACCAAGGTGGCGAAGATAACGTACAATCACGTCAAAACCAACAAATGTACGAGCATGACCAATGTGACAGTAATCATAAATGGTGATACCACACACATACATGTCGATTTTTCCTTCGACCATAGGTTTAAACTGCTCTTTTTGACGCGTGAGTGTGTTGTATATATTTACCATTTATTTTAAGTCCTTGACTATTTACTTGATTGACTATGTTACCACTTGCAAAGCCCCTGCTCTAGCGCTTTATCAAATCAATAAGCACTTTGTTAATCTTAGCTAACTAAGATAAAATAGCGCCAAATAAATCAGCTAATAGGAAACCTCATGGTTGTTCTACATACAAACTTTGGTGATATCACCATTAACATGCACAAAACCGAAGCACCAAACACTGTTAAAAACTTTTTACAGTATGCAAATGCAGGCTTTTACGACGGTACAATCTTCCACCGCGTAATTGATGGCTTTATGGTTCAAGGTGGTGGTTTTGAGCCTGGTATGACACAAAAAGAAGTACATGATCCTATTCAAAACGAAGCAAACAATGGCCTTTCAAATAAAAAAGGCACATTGGCTATGGCACGTACACCGGATCCACATTCAGCGACAGCCCAGTTTTTCATTAACGTGAACGACAATGACTTCTTAAACTTTAGCAGCGAAACTTCACAAGGTTGGGGTTACTGCGTATTTGCTGAAGTTGTTGAAGGCATGGATGTGGTTGAGAAAATCAAAGCCGTTGCTACAGGTAGCTCAGGCTTTCATCAAGATGTACCACTTGATGATGTTATTATCAAAAGCGTAACGGTAAACTAAGTTAGCTTTTCAGCTAAAAGCGGATGAAATCATCCGCTTTTTCTTTCTCTGTACTAACTCTCGAGTCATCATGCGCCAAACCTATTTTATAGCCGATCTTCACCTCACTGAAAGCCGCCCTGATATAAGTGCTGCGTTTTACCAGTTTTTAGATAGCCACATTATTAATAAAGATGTCGATGCTTTATATATCTTAGGTGATTTTTTTGAAGTATGGGTAGGCGACGATTATGTCACGCCATTATCCAGTGAAGTCGCTGCACGCCTTAAACAAGTAAGCGACAACGGTACGCCAGTGTTTTTTATTCATGGTAACCGTGACTTTATCATGCGAAATGGCTACGCCAAAAAAGCCGGTATGACCCTACTCGATGAGCAAACCGTGATTGATTTATACGGCACACCTACTGTCATTTTGCATGGCGATGAAATGTGTACTCAAGATATTGAGTATCAAAGATTTCGTAAAAAAGGTCGTGGTTGGTGGTGGCCGCGTTTAATGTTGGCACTCCCTCTGTGGTATCGCAGAGGCGTAGCAACAAAAGCCCGCGAAAAGTCAAAACAAAACCAAGCTGGTAAATCCTTAGACATTCTCGACGTGACCGAAGACGCCGTACTTGATGTTTTTGCTAAACACCAAGTCACTAATATGATACACGGCCATACTCACCGCCCTGACGTACACCACTATAATGTGGCTGGTACACAATTGACTCGCACAGTTTTAGGTGACTGGTACAGCCAAGGCTCCTACCTTGTTGTAACCGAAAAACAACAAACACTAATTAACGAGCCATTTGAAGAAAATGAATAATATCAATTAGTCTGATAGTAAAAAGTATTATCGGCTAATTTTACAACATCATCGTATTCAAAGCCTTGTAAATTTCGTTCACCGATCACTGGCACATAACGACTATTAGCACTGTAAGCCACTCCCCATTGGTTATTACTAATACCCGACACGATTATACGTAACAATGAATCCTCGCTGCGGTGTATCACACTCATCCCTGTTTTAAGCATAAGCTGTCGAATAGCCAATGTTTGCTCTTCAATTTTATAATAGGGGATTCGTTCAATGGCACTAAAATACTGCTTAAAATCAGCCGACGGCACAAAGCCAGCTTCAGCCGACGGTTTATAATCAATTACACTGTCTGGCGTATAAAAGGCATTATTAACACGATAAACATACTGGTCTAAAACGCTCACTAAATTTATCGTTGGATTTTCAGTAAAAAACGCTTCTATGGTATTGATATGAGTAATAAGTTCTCGCGCATATGCTAACCTCGGTTTTCTGCAGCTGTTTTGATGACACAAAACACGGTTCGGTAAATCTGTCGTATAGCTTTGCTTTGCATCAAAAATAGCAGAGCCCATAACACCCATATTAAAATTAGAGAAACTATTCTTATCTAAATCATCACTAAACTTCGTTGCCTGTACATCTAATAAACCATAAGGGGACGCTAATACACTTAAAAATTCAGGATTGCCATTTTTTGGCAACACATCAACAAAATGCTCTATGAGCGCAAGGTATTCTTTATTTGATTCTGAATTAAAAAAGGCAGGAACCCCTCCTTCATTAGCCCAAACAGATACACTAAAGAGTGATAAAAACCCAATTAACTTCTTCATTAAATATCCTTATAATTTTTATTATATTAGAGTCGAGCATAGCGCACTTATAAATTCGGCACACCTGAGTGGAACTTAAAGTCAGTATCAGAAGTTATAATCAACTCTCGCTCTTTTTCAGCAAAAAATTCAACGCGCTCTGTGATATCAAAATCCGCGATTTCTTGTGCGAGTGTTAAGTAGTCTTGATAATGACGGGCTTCAGAGCGTAGTAATGAAATATAAAAATCACCTAAACGCTTATCTAAATACGGGGCCAGTTTGGCAAAGCGTTCACACGAGCGCGCCTCAATGTAAGCGCCCACTATAAGCTTATCGACTAATGCATCAGGCTCATAGGTTTTAACATGCCGGAGCATGCCCTTTGCATAACGACATGGCGTAATACTTTGGTATTCAACACCGTATTCATCCATAATCTCGAGCACTTGATAAAAATGGTGCAGCTCTTCTTTTATCAACATCACCATCTTATCAACCAAGTCTTGCCCATAGGGTGAATCCGATTTTGGGATCACCGATTTATTCAACTTATTCTTAGCCGCTAAATCTTGCCAATTACCTTCACGCTTATAGATGAGTGTTTCAAATGGCTTGAGCCACTCTAGCAGTGCATCGCTACTTTGTTTATCAACCGCGTACTTGCGAATTAAGAACATGGCAGACTGCGCAGCCTTAAGCTCACATATCAGGTGATCAATCAGTAAAACATTTAAGTTCTCTGGTTTTACTGCTTCATCTATCCAAGCTTGTGGGGTTTCGCACTGAAGAAAATTATTGATTGGTTGTAAAAGTTCGCTGTAAGGCACGGTTTGAACTGCTTATATAAATAGTTTTATTGCAAGTATTTTACCACGAAAATAACCAGAGAATAAGATAAAGCCACCTTTCAACTAAGGTCTAATAGCACTCGCTGAATCGCTGTTCCTTGACAAGCCCCAACAACTGAACCATAACTTAATACAAGCTGTATAAAAATAAAACAGCAGACAACTTTTTTAAGGGGCACACAATGATATTAAACCACTTATGGGGCATCTATGCCCACCCACTCGAAGAGTGGCAAACCATAGACAACCGTCATGAGAGCTTAACCTATAGCTTATCGCATATATTACTGATTGCGTTATTTCCATCAGCTATGGGTTATTATTCTTCAGTCTATTTAGGTTGGAGCATTGGCACAGGTAACCCAGTATTCTTAACTCACGATAGTGCTATGTTAATTGCAGTTGCCATGTATGCAGCCTTAATTGTGGGTGTGTTCGCACTGGCTTATTTGGCACACTGGATGGCGGTAACATTTGGTGCAGAGCCTACCTTTACGCAAACCTTAGAGCTTGCAGCCTATACATCTACACCTGTGTTTATGTCAGCGTTGGCAGCGTTTTTACCCGAGCTTTGGTTTGTTGTATGTATTGGCATGGTTGCATTGGCTTATTCGGTGTATTTACTTTACACCGGCGTACCAATTTTAATGCATATCCCCCAAGAGCGTGGCTTTATTTATGCAAGCTCAGTGGTGACATGCGGGCTTATATTGCTGGTCATTATTTTGGCTGTTACAGCAATGCTTTGGACTAATGGAATTGTTGATCCAACCTTTACATAGTGTAGATGTTGATAGAGTGATGTTCGGCAGTAGTAAGAAGTAAAAAGCGGTATAAATATAATAGTATATAGAGTGTTCGTTATTTCCTTTCCTTTACAAAAAAGGAGCTAAACTTAGCTCCTTTTTTTATTTCTAAACAGGCTAACCAAACGTATTAGTCTGAGCCGTTTTCTTCTTGATTATGTAACTCTAAACCAGAAGACATCGCGCTTTCACGGGTAGTCTTAGCTGAGTCATTACGTAATCTATCAATACGATTTAGGTAATCTTGATCGATGCCACCAGTAATGTATTGACCATCAAATACAGAGGTTTCAAAACGGCTTATCTCTGGATTTTCTTGGCGAACTGCAGCTATCAAATCATCTAAAGATTGGAAAATTAAGCCATCAGCGCCAATACTTGCGTTGATGTCTTCAACTTCACGGCCATGAGCAATTAGCTCAGCAGCTGATGGCATATCAATACCATACACATTCGGGAAGCGAATTTCTGGCGCAGCTGACGCAAAGTAAACATTCTTAGCGCCTGACTCACGGGCCATTTCTACGATTTGTGCTGAAGTAGTCCCACGTACAATTGAGTCATCGACCAACAACACATTCTTACCTTTGAACTCGCGATCAATAGCATTAAGTTTTTGACGCACTGACTTTTTACGCATTTCTTGGCCAGGCATGATAAACGTACGGCCAATGTAGCGGTTTTTAACAAAGCCCTGGCGATAAGGTAAGTCAAGAACACGGGCAATCTCAAGAGCAACATCACATGATGTTTCAGGGATAGGGATAACCACGTCAATGTCTTTATCAGCCCAGTCACGCGCTATTTTTTCACCTAACTTAGTGCCCATGTTTACGCGTGTTGCATATACCGACATACGGTCTATGTTTGAATCTGGACGCGCAAAATAAACAAACTCAAAGATACACGGTGAATAAGACGCTTTTTCAGCACAAGCTTGAGAATAAAACTCTCCAGCTTCAGTCACGTAAATTGCTTCACCTGGTGCTACATCTCGTACAAACTCAAAACCATCAGTTTTTAGTGCCACACTTTCTGAAGCGAACATGTATTCTGTGCCGCTTGCAGATTCACGCTTACCAAATACCAATGGACGAATGCCATTAGGGTCACGAAATGCCAGTACACCATGGCCAATAACCATCGCAATAGCAGCATAGCCGCCCTGCACTTTGTTGATAACTTCAGTAACCGCAGTAAAAATATCTTCAGGATCAAGTTTTAACTTGTCTGCTTTACTTAGCTCATGAGCCATGATGTTAAGTAAGATTTCAGAATCTGAAGTGGTATTAACGTGACGGCGAGCTTCAGAGAATAGCTGCTCTTTAAGCTGCTCTGCATTAGTTAAGTTACCATTATGCGCAAGCGCAATACCAAACGGTGAGTTAACATAAAAAGGTTGTGCTTCTGACGAGCTAGACGAACCAGCAGTCGGGTAGCGTACGTGGCCAATACCAATAGTACCTTGTAAGCGTTTCATATGGCGAGTGTGAAAAACATCTTTCACTAAGCCATTTGCTTTACGTAAACTAAAGGTGTTGTTTTCAATGGTAATGATGCCCGCAGCATCTTGACCACGGTGTTGCAAAACAGTTAAGCCATCATATATCGCCTGATTTACAGGAGATGTTCCGACTATTCCAACGATACCGCACATGCAATTTTTCCTCGGTGATTAACGGTTGACCGAATTTAAAAAGCTTGAATTGTTTTCGAGGTATGAAAAAAACCACTCAACAACAAAGCCAAATTCTGGGATCAAAATAGAATTACCCCACCAATGCGTATTTGGCGCACCAGTAAAAGCATCAAGAAAGAAGAGTAACGCGCTCACGACCAACACGCCACGCAGTGCACCAAAGACAATGCCAAAAACACGGTCGGTGCCAGATAAGCCTGTACGTTGTACAAGTTCACCTAAGAGGTAGTTTAACATTCCGCCTAACAATAGCGTCGCAAAGAATAATATGGCTATGGCCGCTGCATTTCTTAAAAGGGGTTCAGAAATACTGGTTAGGAAGGAGGCTAAATATTGATAAAACAAACTAGAGATGATGAATGCACCAGCCCATACAGCTAAAGACATTGCTTCTTTTATAAAGCCACGAATTAAACCTATGATAGTAGACAGTGCAATAATGCCAAGTATGGCGTAATCAACCCAGATCATAATAACCAACTAGTCGTTAATTTGGGGCGCATTCTATAAGAGGATGACGCTAAATGCCAGATCATTTTGTTACTTCGAATTGCGTAACTTTACCGTTTAATTTTGTAAGTTGTTTTAATTCAGGTAGTTTGCTTTGAAGTTGCGCTTTATCCAGCGATGGACCTACAAAAACTTTGGTTAAAGTACCGTTTGGTGTTTTAACCGGTCGAGTAAAGGTTTTAAAACCTTTTGCCGTGAGTTTAGCTTGTAGAGATTTAACATTAGCCGCGTGAGAAAAACTGCCTAATTGAATCACATAAGCCATTTTAGTGAGGTTCTCTTCTGGCTTACGAGTAGGTTCAGGCTGAGGTTTAACAACTTTAGGAACAACTTGTGCTGTTGGTTCATTGCTTGGTGCTGACACTGTAACCACTTTTTGCTCATCGGCAAATTCAGCTACTGCGTCACCCGTTTCAGTTTTCTCTTCTAGTAGTGCGTCATCACTGGAAATATCTTCAATGGCTTGTGTATCGGGTTGTTCAACATGCGCTACACTGTCATCGATGGCTTCTTGTAAATCAATAGTTTTGAACTCAGGACGTTCAGGGATGGCTTTGAAGCCTTCTTTATAATGTACTTTCTCGCCATCCAAAATATTTGGAATAAATATAATAGCTGCAATCACTACAATGCTTGTGCCGACTAAACGATTTATAAAGCCTGAGTTCACCGTATTTCTCTCTATTTTTTCCAATATTGAATTGCTGCTGCAACCGTAAAGAATGAGCCAAAAATAATTAACACTGATTGCTCATCAATACTTGGCAACACACTATTTAACGCCTGCTCAACACTTTGATGCTGAGTTTGCGGTGCATCAGTGCACACATTGTCCATTGCTTTTGCTAGATTTTTTACTGTATCACCACGGTAACAGCCAAGCCCAGCAAGGTGCCACTGATCAACCACAGCGTTTACTTCGCTCAAAACAGCAACTTTGTCTTTATCTGCAAGCATAGCGACTAACGCATGAACTTTAAAGCCTTGATCTCGCAAGTGCTTTAACTTTTGCGTTAAGTAACGGGCCGATTCAGGGTTATGGGCTACATCCGTATACACCAAAGGCGCAGTACTGAGCTGTTGAAAACGCCCTTCTACCACAAGGTTTGTGAGGCAATCTTTTATTACCTCTTGTGTTGGTAATAAATCAAGAACCGCCAAAGTTGTCAATGCAGTCGCTGCATTTTGACACGGTATACCCGGTTTTTCGAACTGATAGCTCAGCTCATTAAATTGCCAGCTGAAGCTTTCTGCTTGCTCATTAAACATGAAATCTTGGCCAGATAGGTACATATTAGCCGCAATGTCAGTACCGTAGTCGGTTACTGTATGAGGTATATTTAAATCACCAATAATTGCTGGGGTCGCCGTTCTAAAAATACCGGCTTTATCATAGCCAACTAATTCGCGGGTATCACCGAGGTATTCTTTATGGTCTAAATCAATCGTAGTAATAACACTAGCATACGGGGTAACAATGTTGGTTGCATCAAACCGACCTCCCAAACCCACTTCAAGCAGCACGTAATCCACGCTATGGCGTTTAAATATAGCCAGCGCACCCAAAGTACCAAATTCAAAATATGTTAATGGAGTTTCACCACGGCCCAGCTCTAACAAATCAAAAGCATCAACATGGAATTGATCATCTAGCTCAGCACCATTTATACGCACCCGTTCATTGTAATGAATTAAATGCGGAGAAGCATACGTGCCCACGCTGTAACCTTGAGCCAATAATAATGACTCTAAACAACGCGCAGTGGTGCCTTTACCGTTCGTTCCAGCAATCAAAATAATTTTACTTGGGGTGTCTAATAAACCAATATTGTTGGCAACATCGGCTACGCGTTCGAGGCCCATAGCAATATTTGCAGGGTGAACACTTTCTAAATAACAAAGCCAATCATCAAGGCTTGATGATTGGCTAGGAATACTTTTTGTCATAGCGTGTAATCAGTTAAGCTGAAATTTACGCTACTCTATGCTCTTGTTCGGTAGAAGGCAAGTTCATAAATTTAGCCAGTACACGTGCTAGCGTATCGCGCATCTCACGACGATCTACAATCATGTCGATTGCACCGTGCTCTAATAAGAATTCACTGCGCTGGAAACCTTCAGGTAAGGTTTCACGTACTGTTTGTTCGATGACGCGAGGCCCAGCAAAACCAATTAACGCTTTTGGCTCTGCAACATTGATATCACCTAACATTGCTAATGACGCTGATACACCACCCATTGTAGGGTCGGTCATAACAGAGATAAACGGCAAGCCTTTTTCGCTCATTTTAGCAAGTGCAGCACTGGTTTTAGCCATTTGCATTAGCGACATCAGCGCTTCTTGCATACGTGCACCGCCTGAGGCAGAAAAACAAATAAGCGGCATGTTATGCTCTAAGCATTGGTCAACGGCATCAACAAAACGCGCGCCAACAACCGACGCCATTGAGCCACCCATAAATGAGAACTCAAATGCAACAGCGGCAACTGGAATACCCTTAAGGCGACCTTTCATTGCAACTAGTGCGTCTTTTTCACCACTGGCTTTTTGCGCTGCACTAATACGGTCTGAATATTTTTTAGAATCTTTAAATTTTAAAACATCTTTTGGCTCGTGTTCAATGCCAAGCTCTTGACGATCTGCATCATCAAGGAAATGCTCTAGGCGTTTACGCCCACTCACACGCATATGGTGATCGCACTTAGGGCAGACATTTAATGATTTTTCTAATTCTGCTTTATATAAAATCGAATCACAATCTGTACATTTAGCCCAAACACCTTCAGGGATCTCTTTACGGCCTGAAGATTTTGTCGTTTTAGGTAAGATTTTTTCTAACCAACTCATTTGCAACTCTCTTAATGCTGTTCTGTGTCGCTTCCTGCCCATATATACAGGCAGACAATTTTTTCAATTAAAACATGAATTACGCGCAGACGGTATAAAAAACTGGTCTTAGTAGTGAGATGACTGCGAGTTTTTACCGTCTTAAAACACTTATTTATCTGAATCTGCCAAAAACAACGGCCCTAAAGGGGTTGATGGTATTTCAAATTGTGCAGGGTAATCCACGTCAACTAAATACAAACCCGCTGCTTTAGCCGTGGCACTGGCTTTTGCGCGCTCTTTTAAATCCAATAATTCTTTCAACCAAACAGGCTGATGCTTATGCAAGCCAATATCCATCAAACAGCCAGTAATATTACGCACCATATGATGTAAAAAAGCATTGGCTTTAATATCAATGATCACATAATCACCCTGGCGTTCCACTGATAAATGATGAATAGTACGATTAGCTGTATTAGCTTGGCAGTGTAATGCTCGGAACGAAGTAAAGTCATGCTCACCGATTAGATACTGACAAGCTTGTTGCATTTTCACTTCATCTAAAGGGTGATGAAAGTGCGTAACTCCCTCATTCATAATGGCACCGCGGTATGAATAATTGTAGATTACGTAGCGGTAACGTCTTGCGGTCGCACTAAAGCGGGCGTGAAAATCTTCACTGACAGGTTTGGCAAAGCGAATCGCAATATCTTTAGGTAATAAGGTGTTCATACCCATAGTAAAGGCCACCATTTCACGCTCAGCGTCTGTTTCAAAGTGTACCACTTGACCAGTACCATGTACGCCAGCATCAGTACGCCCCGCGCACACGATTTCAACCGGATGATTACAAATACGCGAAAGCGCTGTCTCTACTTCTTGTTGTACACTATTAACATGTGACTGACGCTGCCAACCACTGTATCGGGCGCCATTGTATTCAACTCCAAGTGCTACTCGCATAATTACTGCTTTACCTACTGTACTAATGAACGGGGCATTTTATGCTATATAGCAAGCTAATAAAAGCAAAAAGGGCATAAACTCGCGTTCATGCCCTTTGCTGCTAACTGTTATTTTTTACACCAATTTGGCTTTTAAGCTCTGCGCTTCTTGCTGTACTTCTTCAGGGCCATTGGCAATGACATCCTCAATCGCATCAAGTGCGGAGTCCATATCGTCAATTTCAATATATGCCCTGGCTAAGTCGAGTTTTGCTGAGTAACCACCACTTTCTAAATCAACATCAGTCGGGTTATCGCCTGCTAATAAAGCATCAAACTCACCTAAGCCAACATCCATATCCACGTCATCATAAGGTTCATGCTCTGCTGTTGCATCGTCACTTTGTTCAATTAAAGCATCAATATCAACAAAATCATCATCAGTAACTTGGTCTGCCTGTGGGGCAGCTGGCACATCAACATCTTCCGTTAATTCATCAAGCTCTGCTAAGTCTTCATTTAGCAGCGCATTAAAATCAACGTCAAACTCTGCACTATCATCTAAATTAAGTGGCTCAGGCTCGGCAAGTTCACTGAGTAATGCATCAAAATCTGTTTGCGTAAGATCAGCCATAAAATCATCATCGAGCTGATCATCAGATAAGTTACTTTCATCAATTGTGCTTTCTAACTCATTAGCTACATCGCCGCTATTTGAGCCACTTAGTAACTCTTCATTGAGTTCATCATTGTCAACATCGTGACTATCAAATGTTGGCTCATGCTGGATCTGCTCTTCATTTTCAACATTGTCTTGATCATCAGCAAGCAGCTCATCACCCATTAATGGCTCGTCATCAAAGTCTTGCTCTAATGAGTCAAAATCTTGATTGTTTGACATAGCATCAGCGAGGTCTTGTTCAGCTTGGCTTAGCTGTACATCTGCTTGCTCATCCTGTTGTAACTGATCAGATGAATCCTGCTCTGTTTGCTGTGATTCACTTATTGCATCTTCAGAAATAGAGGTATCTGCTTGCGCTGGCTCAGGCTCTGTTGTTTCAGCTATATCTGTTGGGTTATCTAACAATACATCGTCAAGTAACTCATCCTCAATTAGCTGCTCGTCATCAAAATCGTGTTCTAAGCTATCTAAGTCTTGTCCACCTGCCATCGCACTGGCAAGATCTTGCTCGGCTTGGCTTACTTGTAACTCGCCAGTATCTTGGGTTACTTCTTCAACTAGCTCTTCGCTATCTAACTCCAGCTCTGGATACTCTTCAAGTTCTTCGCTGGGTGTAACAAGTTCACTGTCAAGCTCTTCACTTTCTTGCTCAAGATCTGGGGTGGCCTCTTCATCAGCAAGAGGGTCATCACCTAAATCAATTTCGACTTCTTCGATTTCATCATCGAGTGCTTCGTTTAACTCTTTATTGAGATCATCAACATTAGACCACTCTGGCGTTGGTACGTAGTCATCTTCTTGCTGAAGCTCATTTAGGAGTTCATCAACACTTTTTAGTGATGGATCGTTATATTCATCTAATAAATCGTCCTCATCCATCTCCACTTCTGATGGCGCTTCATCTAATTCAGGCTCAGCTTCTAGTTCTGGTTCAGCTTCAAACTCTGGCTCGTCTTCAAGCTCCAGCTCAGCTTCAAACTCTGGCTCGTCTTCTAGTTCCGGTTCATCTTCTAGTTCCGGTTCATCTTCTAGTTCAGGCTCATCTTCTAGTTCAGGCTCATCTTCAAGTTCTAGCTCAGCTTCAAGTTCTGGTTCAGCTTCTAGCGCTGGCTCGTCTTCTAGCTCTGGCTCGTCTGTAAGTGAAGATGCAATGTTTTCTACTTCATCAATATTGAGATCGTCTTCTGCACCTGATAACTCTTCAATCGAATCGGCAAGAGCTTCATCTAACTCAGAGTTACGATCATCGGCAAGCTCTTCTATATCATCTAAATCAAATTCATCATCTTCTTCAACTAATTCAGCTGGCTGCTCTAGTGCTGGCTCTGGTTCTGGCTCTGACTCGGATGCTTCATCAATAAGGCTATCGATATCATCTAAATCAAATTCATCGTCTTCTTCAACTAACTCAACTGGCTGCTCTGGTGCTGGCTCTGGCTCGGCTGCTTCATCGATAAGGCTGTCGATATCATCTAAATCAAATTCATCGTCTTCTTCAACTAATTCAGCTGGCTGCTCTAGTGCTGGCTCTGGTTCTGGCTCTGACTCGGATGCTTCATCAATAAGGCTGTCGATATCATCTAAATCGAATTCATCGTCTTCTTCAACTAATTCAGCTGGCTGCTCTGGTGCTGGCTCAGCCGCTTCATCAATAAGGCTGTCGATATCATCTAAATCGAATTCACCGTCTTCTTCAACTAATTCAGCTGGCTGCTCTGGCTCTGGCTCTGGCTCTGGCTCGGCAGCTTCATCAATAAGGCTGTCGATATCATCTAAATCAAATTCATCGTCTTCTTCAACTAACTCAGCTGGCTGCTCTGGTTCTGGCTCGGCAGCTTCGTCGATAAGGCTGTCGATATCATCTAAATCGAACTCATCGTCTTCTTCAACTAATTCAGCTGGCTGCTCTGGTGCTGGCTCTGAATCTGGCTCGGCAGCTTCATCAATAAGACTGTCGATATCAAAGTCGCCATCTTCATCTGCAAGCTCTTCGCTGAGCGCGGCTAGTTCATCATCAGAGCTTTCTTGTACTGACTTTTCACTCGTTTGAGCAGACTCATCTTCTTCATTTGCAAATAAATCGTCTAAGTCGCTGGCACTTAAAATATCACCATCATTTTTATCCGCATCTAGGTCAATATCATCCCCTAAACTATCGTCATCATTTTGATCAAAGTCTTGCTGCAAGAAAATATCAAGGTCATCATCTTGGCCTTCAGATTTTTCATCATCAAAAACAATGTCATCACCAAGCAGCCCATCAAGCTCATCTTGATCGAGAAGGCTGTCGCCCTCTTCAAATGTATCGTCAATGTTATCATCAAAAATAATGTCGTCATCATCTGGCAACATGTCACTTTCTAAATCATCATCGAGTTGAACACCTATGTCACTCAGTTCGTCATCAACGGGATCAGGAATGATAGGATCTAAGTCAAGGTCATCTTCTTCTGGATAAGTTGCGCTTTGCGGTAAAAATTCATCATCATCGTCACTTGGCTCTTCTTTGTTATTACGCTTACGTAAAAACATAACCACAGCGAAAATAACTAACAGAGCTGGAATTGTCATAAGCAATATGAGGACAATTGGATTATTTAACAGTGCGCCAAAGTCAAACTCACTGTCCTCTTCAATCTTTTTTGCTTTTTGCTGCTCGATTATTTCATTTTGTTTTGCAATGAGCTCTTTTAATTGCTGTTGAATTTCGCTGTCTTGTCCTAATTGGTTGCGAACATTTTCTAATTCTTTTGAAATTCCAGTTAATTGCTCTTTAAGCTTATTATTTTCAACTAATATTTCTTCAACATTTTCTACAGATGACTTGAATTGGTTTTGCAGTTCAACAAGCTGAGTACCTTGCTCTGTTTTAATGGTGTTTATTTCTTGCTTTAGTTCTTGTTTGGCTTCGTCTACGTCAACTTTACGAGCCTGTGTGACTTTTTTTTGTGAGGCTGAAATTTCACTTTTTGTTAGCGTGCCATTTTTCTTCTTTTCCCAAAGTTCGTCATCTTGCTCTGAACGTTGTTTAGCAAGCTGTGGGTTTACGCTGCGAATTTCAGCAAGTGTGGGGATTTTTAAGTATGCGCCATCACGCATATGATTTAAGTTTTGATCTAAAAATGAATTGGGGTTTTTCTCATACAAGGCTTGCATGACTTGGTAAATGCTAACAGAGTTATCTTGGCGCACCTTCGCTGCGATACGCCAAAGTGTATCGGTTGGTTTGATTGGCCCGATTGAGCGCCCTTGGACGCCATAATCAACCCCTTTTGGTCCCTTAAGCTGGGCACCATCTTGGCCGAAAACTGGTGTAACCACCAATGCAGACGCTAATAAAAGAAGTGTTGCTAAACCGCGCATGCTGATCCTTTAATGTTTAAATGTTAACGCAGCGCTGCTATATAGCGAGTATGAGCGCTTAAACATTGGTTATTTCATACAGAAATAACTTATATAAATTAAAATAACTTACATAAACTAAATTACATAAACTAATAGTTAATTAAAATTTCCTGCAAGCTTTATTCCAGTTACAAACTATAAACCAGTTAGGTTGTAATATCTATTGCAACGTATTGAAACATAATCGCTTAAACTTAATCAGCAGAAAGAATTTGTTATTGTTATGGTTAAGTTTATACGCTTTTAGTTACGTTGCGGCAATTATTTGGCAGTTTAAAAGTAAAAAGCGGCAAATATGCCGCTTAAAAAGGTGTAGTTAAAGGTAGTTTTCTATCAACTCTTCAGCAATTTGTACGCTGTTAGTTGCTGCACCCTTACGAGTATTGTCACTAACAACCCACATATTAAGTCCATGTGGGTGAGAGATATCTTGGCGCAAGCGCCCGACATAGACGGTATCGTTTCCACTTGCATCTGAAACAGCCGTTGGATAATCCCCTTCATCTTCAATAAGCTCAAGCCCTGGTGCGTCATTTAATAATTGCTTAACATGCTCAAAATCATAAGGCATACGCGTTTCAATACTAATTGCTTCTGAGTGACCAAAAAATACTGGCACTCTTACACACGTTGGATTTACAGCCACTGTGGTATCACCCAAAATCTTATGGGTTTCATTTACCATTTTCATCTCTTCGCGGGTGTAACCGTTTTCTTCGAAGGTATCAATCTGTGGAATAACATTAAACGCAATTTGCTTAGGGAATATTTCATTCTCCATTGGGCGAGCGTTCATTAAGTTAGCAGTTTGTTTAGCGAGTTCATCAACGGCTTCTTTACCTGCACCAGATACAGCTTGATAAGTTGACACATTGATACGATCGATACCATACGCATCATAAATTGGCTTCAAAGCAACCATCATTTGAATGGTTGAACAATTAGGATTCGCGATGATATTGCGGTTTCTAAAATCAGCTAAACTTGCTGCATTTACTTCCGGCACTACTAAAGGTACTTCAAAGTCATTTCTAAAGTGAGAGGTGTTGTCGATAACAACACAACCTGCATCTGCTGCAATTGGTGCATACTTTTCAGATACGCTGCCACCAGCAGAAAACAAACCTATGTGGGCTTGGCTAAAGTCAAACCCTTCAACATCTTGTACTTCAATGTTTTCGCCACGAAACTTAATATCTTCTCCAGCGCTGCGGCTACTTGCTAATAAAAATAATTGATCAACAGGAAACTTACGATCTTCTAAAGTTTCGATGATTTGACGACCAACTAGGCCAGTAGCACCGAGTACAGCAACATTGTATTTTTGTGACATGTTTATTCCTCTATTAACAATCGCCAATGTGGCCATTATTTAAAATATTAAAACCAAGCGCGCGCAGTGTGGGTGCGTAGTCCCCAGCACCGGTTATATTTACGGTGCTGAATTCTCGTCTAATGGGGTAGTTTTTTCTTAAACTATCAAACCCTTGCAATGCTAGATGGCGACGTAAAATACCATCATCACGGCGCACGTCATAAACTAGGTGTATCAGTTGGCCAAGATCAGCAAGAGTAAATGTGTCTTGCAATGAAACATCTGTAACACTTGGCTTAGGTAAAAAATCAGCCAAAGACTTATCAGCTTTTAGCCCTTCGATATTACACAGTGCTTGATACAACATTTGTGTACCGCGCGCTTTACCTTCTAACGTGTGCCCTGCTATGTGAACACTGGCAAAGCGCACGTAATCAAGTAGCTCGGTTAAAATAGTGGGTTCGTTTTCCCACACATCTAACACTAAATCGAGTGCAGCGCCACCTTGCATTAGTTCAAGTAACGCGTGGTTGTCAATAACATCTCCACGACTGGCATTGATCAAAGTCACACCACTTTTTAAAGCAGCTAATCGTGCTTTGTTCATTAAATGTAAGGTACTGTGTTTGCCTGTTTTTACTAAGGGCACATGAAAAGTCACAATATCAGATTGTGCAAGGAGTGTGTCAAGATCGCAGTGCTCTGCCAGCAAACCTGCTTCATGCTTAGGCGGGTCGCAAACAAGTATATTTACATCTAAAGCTGCAAGCTTCTTCCGTAGGCAACTACCAATACTGCCAACTCCCACAATACCAATAGTTTTGCCTTCAATACTGCTGGCATTTTCTTGTGCTAGCGCAAATAGGCTGCTTATCACATACTCTGCAACCGCAACGGCATTACAACCCGGCGCACTGGTGAAGGCTACTCCTCGTTGGGTGAGTAAATCAGTGTCAATATGATCCACTCCGATGGTAGCAGTCCCAACAAATTTAAGCTTACTTGCTTTGCTTAAAAGCGCCTCGTTTACTTGCGTAACTGAGCGGGTAAGTAACACATCGACATCCACTAATTGATCGCTTTGCAATGAACGACCATCAAAACGCTCAACTCGCCCTAAATCTGCGAAGTATTGTTCAACTAAGGGCATATTTTGATCTGCAAGTATCTTCATTAACGGACTCGTTTACTCAAAGGAGCAGTATTGTAACGAACAACCCCCTACTAGCACAAACGAAAAAGCCGAGCATTTTTGCTCGGCTTTTATATATTAAAGCTTTTATCTAGCCTTTATATTTGCTCATAACAAGTGTGGCATTTGTGCCACCAAAGCCAAAGCTATTAGACATAACAGTGTTAAGCTCTACATCTTTACGCTCAGTAACAATGTTTAAGCCTGCAGCTTGCTCATCTAATTCATCAATATTAATTGATGGAGCAACAAAGCCATGCTCAAGCATAAGCAGTGAGAAAATAGCTTCATGCACACCAGCCGCCCCAAGAGCGTGCCCTGTCATTGCTTTCGTTGCGCTTATCATCGGTGAATTACCACCAAATACTTCTTGAATAGCACCTAGCTCTTTTACATCACCTACAGGCGTAGATGTGCCATGCGTGTTTAAGTAGTCAATGCCACCATCAAGATCTTGCATCGCTTGGCGCATACAACGTACTGCACCTTCACCTGATGGTGCGACCATGTCGTAGCCGTCAGATGTTGCGCCATAGCCAGTAATTTCAGCATAAATGTGCGCACCACGAGCAAGGGCATGCTCAAGTTCTTCAACAACAACGATACCGCCGCCGCCAGAAATAACAAAACCATCGCGGTTTGCATCATATGTACGTGATGCTTGCTCTGGTGTTTCGTTGTATTTTGTAGAAAGCGCGCCCATTGCGTCAAATTCCATCGCAAGGGTCCAGTGCAACTCTTCACCACCACCGGCAAAAATTACATCTTGTTTGCCAAGTTGGATTTGCTCAACAGCATGACCAATACAATGCGCTGATGTTGCACACGCAGAACTAATTGAATAGTTCACACCTTTGATTTTAAATGGTGTCGCCAAACACGCTGATGTGGTGCTCGCCATAGTACGTGGTACCATGTAAGGTCCAACACGTTTTACGCCTTTTTCACGTAAAATGTCTGCAGCTTCAACTTGCCATTTTGATGAACCGCCACCTGAGCCTACTAATAGTCCTGTGCGTTCATTTGAAACTTGCTCTTCATTTAAGCCAGCATCTTCAATCGCTTGTTGCATTGAAATGTAAGAATAAGCAGCTGCATCGCCCATAAAGCGCATAGCTTTACGGTCAACAAACTCTTTTACGTCAAGGTCGATTTTACCAGATACGTTACTGCGTAACTTATAATCTGCAAATTCCTGGTTAAAAGCGATGCCGCTTTTACCTGTTTTTAACGATTCTAAAACTTCTTCTTTGTTGTTGCCGATGCTTGAAACAACACCGATGCCCGTAATAACGGCTCTTCTCATGGGTAATTACCTTAGCTTGATACTAAATTGTGATCTATTTTACGCTGAATTTTATAACTAAGTGGTCAGCTTTCTAGCGTACACATGTACTCTGAACGTATAGCTTATAAATAACGCCAGACTATTTCAAAGAAAACACGTAAAATAATGAAAAAAAGTACTCTTTAATTAATTGCATGCCATGATCAAAAACGCTGATATTCACTTTAATCACCTAGGCACTCCCGTTGCTGATAACTTCGACGATGTGTATTTCTCTAACGACGACGGTCTGGCAGAGTCCAATTACGTATTCTATCAACAAAATGATATTCCCAGACGATTACAAAATCATGACCAAGCACATTTTGTTATTGGAGAAACTGGCTTTGGTACTGGGCTTAACTTTCTTAATTCGTGGCTGCAATTTAAAAATCACTTAGCTAATAGGCAGCATGACGAGAATAAAGTTCAAAAGCAACAAAACGTTAACCGCTTACACTTTATTTCTTTTGAAAAATACCCTATCAAACACAGCGACTTAGCTATTGCATTAGCGGCCTGGCCAGAATTAGCACTGTTAAGTGAGCAACTCGTTGCACACTACCCTATTAATTTAGCCGGTTGTCATCGACTTGAGTTTGAAAACGGCCAAGTAGTGCTCGACTTACATTTTGGGGATGTACAAGAATCAATTAATAATATGGCCTACAACCAATCGGGTTTAATTGACGCATGGTATTTAGATGGCTTTGCACCGAGTAAAAACCCAGCAATGTGGCAGCAAAGTTTATTTAATTTGATGGTTGATATCTCTCGTAACAGTGCAACATTAGCCACCTTCACGGCAGCAGGTTTTGTACGAAGAGGATTAATAGAAGCAGGCTTTGAGATCCAAAAAGCCAAAGGCTTTGGCCGCAAACGAGAAATGCTAACGGGCAAGTTAACACAAGCAAATGCCGCGTATTCCGCTCCCCCCTACTTTGCTAACCAAGCAAGTGAATTAAACAATGTTGCGGTGATAGGCGGTGGCATTGCCAGCAGTGCAGTGCTTTATAGCTTGGCCAAACGCGGTATTCATAGCCAGCTATTTTGCCAAGACAGTCAACTTGCGATGGGCGCCTCTCATAATGTGCAAGGTGCTGTTTACCCTCATCTTCAGGCAAAAAACTCACCTCACAGCGAATTTTTTGCCCATAGCTTTTTATATGCAAAACGTGTGTATCAACAACTTACAAATAATGGCTTTAGCTATGACCATCAATGGTGTGGTGTATTACAACACGCCGTAAAGCAACCTCTGGCTGAGCGGCATCAAAATATTGAAACCAAACAACTGTGGCCAAATGAGTTAATGCATAGCGTTACTCCAGAGCAGGCAGATGAAATAGCAGGGGTTGAGTCTGGTTACGCTGGGGTGTACTTTCCCTTAGCTGGTTGGGTTAATCCGCCGCAACTAGTTAACGCTCTTTTTGAGCAAGCACGTACGCTGTCAGACATACAAAGTCACTTTAACTGTGACATTGATACACTTGAAAAAACAGCCAATGGTTGGATACTCAAAAGTGAGCATAAACAATTCGGCCCATTTACTGATGTTATTATTTGCGCTGGTGAGCACAGTGACCGCTTTACACAAACCAAAGCGCTGCCCATCGTAGGAGTGCGAGGCCAAGTGTCCCATGTAACAGCAAGTGAGGCATCTAAAAAACTTAAAACGGTACTATGCCATAAAGGGTATTTTACCCCTGCCTATTTAGGTAAGCATTGCATGGGAGCGACATTTGAAAAAAACTCAAAGAGTCGCGAAGTCACTGAACAAGACAATGTCACAAATCGCGAGCAGCTGCTTAATTTTTATGGGCAATGTGATTTTGCAACCAGCTTAGGTGAAATAAAATCAGCCAAAGCGGCTGTAAGGTGTAGCTTTATTGATCACTTACCTATGGCAGGTCAGTGGGCTGAGCAAAGCGATTATATTAATGCGTTTGCTAACTTACGTTTAGGCAAGAGGTATCAATATCAACCATTACAAAAGTCGCAGCAAGGCTTACACCTATTAACAGGCTTTGGCGCACGAGGGTTTTGCAGCGCCCCCTTGGCTGCTGAGCATTTAATTGCAAATTTGAATAACGAGCCAAGCCCGCTCAGTGAGCGGGTTAGCCAAGCTATTCATCCCGCACGCTTTATAGTGCGTGATTTAATCCGTAATAAAATTTAATAACATTCATTTAAAGGAAAGAGTGTGAACAAAATAATAACGACCGTGCTCGTCGCATTTGCGCTTACGGCATTTAACAGCGTAGCTGATTTAGACGCAGTACCTCTGCCCGATGACTTTAAACCTACGCTACAAGTTACTGATGAGTACCCGCTTGTACAAACCGGTTATTCTGCGCAATCTGTTGTTGATATTGCTGCATTTTATATTTCAGAGCTAGGTAAACCACAATTAACCCGCGGTGATAACTCACGTATGACACTATTTTACGCGGTAGGAAATGAAAATATCCGCATCAGTCTATACACAAATGACTATAAAACCGAGATTGCAATAATGCTTACAAAGTAATCTTAACCTGTCCCTAAATCACTGTGAATACGTATGCATATAACAAAAGGTTGAGCTGACTTTAAAACAACCGTAGTTTGTAATTAACACAATTATAACAATGCGGTTTTTATGCGCTATTTACCTTTAACCCTAGTGTTCTTGATTAGCTTTTTTAGCTATGGCGAGCCTATTAAATTACAAAGTTACTCAAAGGACACATCCCTCCCCCACAAGCTACTAATTGCAGCTTTAAACAATGCCAACTTAGATTACAGTCATCCATATGAAAGTGATAAAGACATTTCAAATGCGCGCATTTTAAACGATGTGAAGATAGGCCAACTCGATGTAATGTGGAGCATGACATCACAATCCCTTGAGCATGATTATCAAGCAATATACATCCCGCTTTTTAGAGGGCTGCTAGGGATGCGTTTAGCGATCGTAACTCAACAAAATGTCGAAATGTTTATGCATGTAAGCAACATAGCTGATTTAAAAAAGTTTCGCGCTGGCCAAGGCAAAACGTGGCCTGATACAACCATTTTAAAAGAAAACGGCCTCAATGTAGTCACTACATTAAAATACCCAAACCTGTTCCCAATGCTTGAAGGTGGACGTTTTGATTATTTTCCTCGTGGTGTAAATGAGCCTTGGGATGAAATAGTCAATTACCGAGATCTAAATCTAACTGTAGATCCATATGTACTATTAAAATACACCGCGCCATTGTATTTCTTTGTTGCCAAAGAAAATACGCAACTTGCACAAAAATTAACGCAATCGCTGAATGATATGATCAAAGATGGCAGCTTTAACAGCATGTTTTTTAGTGACAGCCAAGTACAAATGGTATTGCAAAAAGCAAATTTGAAACAACGTATTATTATCCCTCTTAGTAACCCTAATTTAAGTTCAATAACCCCTCTATCGCGCACAGAGCTTTGGTTCAATCCACTTAATGAGAGCACAACAACACAATGAAATCACTACAATACAAAATAACTATCGCACTAAGTATTTGTCTCGTTATCATATTTGGCTTTGTTGTTAGTGTTAACTATTACTTATTAAAAAATAGTGAAACGCAGCAGTGGCAAGAAAATATCACAGCACTGGATCAACAATTAACTGTCATTTTGGCTGAGCCTGTTTTTTCATACGATAAACCTCTGATCGCACAAATCATTAATGCTTTTGCTAAAAACCAAAATATTCAGCATATTGAAGTAGTTGATCATCGTAATAAACGTTTAGGCAATGTAGACCAACAAAGTAATAGAACAAACGTAATCGCTCATCAGTTACCCTTGTCTGTTTCAGATCAAGCTATTGGCACTATAAATATAAAATACAGCCAAGATGCACTCAATCAAGGTATATTCAAAGCGGTTAAAACTATGGTGATCACTTTGGCAATTTCGTTTTTACTGCTCGGTGTAACAATCATTTACGTGTGTCGCTTTATCATAATTAAACCTATTGTTGGTGTGAATCAACTTGTTGATGAGCTGGTACGCGGCGGTGGCGATTTAACTCAACGTATTAACTATCAATCGAGTGATGAAATTGGTTATTTAGTAGCAGGGTTTAATCGCTTTATTAACGAAGTTCAACAAATTATTGCCAGTCTTGGTACAACGGCCACTGAATTAGAAATCATCGCAGGCTCTGTGAACGAAGCCACTATGAGATCTAAATACGAAGCAGAGCAAGAGTATGCACTTACTGATGCTGCAACATCATCCTTGAGTCAACTCAGTGAAGCCACAAAAGAAATTGCATTTGGCGCAACTCAAACGGCAGATCAAACAACAAAAGTGCAAAACTTGTGTCAATATGGCCAATTAAGTATGAGTAATAACAGTACCTTAATCCATGAACTTGAAAACCAACTTGATCATACTTCAAGGGTGGTGGATCAACTGAACAGTCGCAGCAGTGAAATAAGCCAAGTACTCGATGTAATAAAAAGTATCGCCGAGCAGACCAATTTACTTGCCCTTAACGCCGCTATAGAGGCAGCAAGAGCTGGGGAGTCAGGCCGAGGTTTTGCCGTGGTTGCTGATGAAGTTCGTGCACTGGCGAGTAAAACTTATCATTCAACCTCTGAAATTGAGAGTATTATTGGTGCACTGCAAACAAACGCCAGTGAATGCGTAGCCGCCTCACAAAAAAGCAAACACGTTAGTAGCCAAGTGATCAATGCTAATGAACAAAGCCAGCACGTGTTTCATAATATTGCCGAGCAAATCGACGAAATAAACCTCATGAATGAGCGCATTGCCGCAAGCTCAGAACAACAAACCTTGACCACCCAAGGAATTTTAACCACGATGGAACAAATTAACCACGGTGCAAAATCATTAGCACAAGAAGCCGAACACCTTGACGAGACGATAAAGCAACTAAATGATCTTGAAAAAGGCATTGTACAAAAATTAGGGTTATTTAAATATTAAACGTTAGCGGCCAGCTTGTTAGGCTGGCCAACAAGATTTTAAAATTGATATTCAAATCCCAAAGCCCACTCATTAACATCGTTTTCGTTTAATGTGTAATGGCTAAAGTTAAGCGAAACATCTGTATTTTTTAATATAGGATAAGCCAATTGCCCACCAAAATAAGCGCGCGTATTTGACTCATTATACTCAATTTTTTGCCCCGAATTATTAAGACTCTCAATTGAATAATGATAGTAAAAAGCGCCTATAAACAGCTTGCTTTTTACTTGGCCAAATAAAGGAAAAACATAGGCGGTTTGAAGTGCAGGCCCTTGGCCCAAAACTGGCACCTTGTTAGATAAACGCTGGTGAGTATTGGTTGGATCAAGTGTATCGCCGGCAAAGGTCGTATTTCCTTCACCTAAGTTAATATAACGCAAGCCAAATTGCCAATTAGTGGACAATGTGTAATTACCTGCGATAGACCAACTAACATCTGTGTCGTCATAAGCTGTATTCGCGAAAACCGATTCACTCATTACTGATGGAGTCCCGGTCACTGCAGCATAACCAATCTGCCCATCAAGTGACCATGTACCTGCCGCCGCGGGCTGACTCGCAATAGATACGGTTGCAAGTAAAGCCCAAGGTGTTACTCTGGTTGTACGACGAATTAGCACCACACCAACCAGCATTATCACTAACATTCCCCCCATGCTTCCTGATGAACTATTACTCACTGCTGTGGTTGTATAAGCTTTTACAGTCACTTTTACCTCGCCCTGACTACTTGCGCCTTTGCTATCTGTTACGATGTATTCAATCAAGTCTACACCTTCAAATCCCTGTTTTGGTTGATAACTCAATGTACTGTCAGAATTAATAGTTACCCCCCCTTGAGTAGCTATGGCACTGGTTATGGTTAGTGCATCGCCATCGGCATCGCTATCATTACTAAGCACATCAATCACAATTTGGGTGCGATCATTGGTCGATGCACTGTCAGTTGCTGTAGTTGGCGCATTATTAACAACAATATCAACTGTTGCAACATCATATGCAGTTCCACCTTGTCCATCTGACACACTGTAACTAATAGTAGCCGTACCGATAAAGTTAGTGAACGGCTTATAACTCAGTTGATTATCAATAATAGTGACTTCGCCAAAATCAACATTTGCACCAGTTAATGTCAATGCGTTTGCATCTTCATCACTGTCATTCTTGAGTACATCAAGTATTATTGTACTATCTACCGCGGTGATCGCTTGGTCAGACTGAGTAACGGGGTTGTTATTACCTGTTTTCATAACAGCAACACCGCCTGGATCTACAATTTGGCCGTTTACTAACGCATCTGCATCGTTGAGACCACCATCAGCTATGCGCAGTCGCACACACCAGTCTCCCTCTTGGAGGCCCTCTTGCCACAGCTCATTTGATGGCGATGGACAATAACCTTGCTCGCCTTGAGTAGAATAAACTTGGTCTCCTTCAGTCGTGTCAAAGTCTCTCCATTCATTGTTCATGAGTTTACGGTAAACAGCGTTAGCAGGAATTGGCATGCGTTGTGGTAATACAATGTTATAGCGCGAACCTACAGGTTCAATATCTGTAACAATAAAGCCAAAATAACCGCCCATGTTGCTCATTCCTTCATCCGCTGGCAATTCTGATGACATAAACTGTAACGCACCACTACTACTCGCTAAGCCTGAATAAGCTTTTCTTAAGCAACCGCCAATATCACCCTCGACTAAAAATTGTGTTGTCTGCGTGACTTGCTCTGGCATGACATTGCAGACATTGATCGGGTCTAAGTAATCGGCGATGCCATCATTGTCACCATCTTGATAACCTTCTAAATCATCTGGGAGTAAATCCTCATCTGTATCGGTATTTGTTAACTCTGGTAATTGTGCAACCACCTCAACATAACGAGTTACTGTACTAGATAAACTCTGTTGCGCATTATCAGTAGCAGTGACCGCAATACCATAAATACCTTCTTTCAGATCAGCTGTTGAAAACACGAATGTATCAGGGTGATCTGCTAGGTTGATAATTCGTTCATCGTCTACTTGCCAACTTATTGAGATAGTATCCGCTGGATTGTTATCTGTAGCGAACGCCCGAACTGTAACCAAATCGTCATTGGCTAATACAAATGGCCGAGTTTGGTTATTTTGCTCAATAGTCGTTGATAACGTTGGTGCAATATTTTGCTCAGTAATTGTTATGATACTCGAAGCATTTACGCCTGTGTTAAGGCTTTCATCTAGCGTAATCGTCACAACCTCATCCGCTTCAACGTCACTATCAGCAAACACGTTAAAGTTAATTTCGCCAACCAAACCTTGCTCTATCACAACTTCACCAGAAGTTAAATCATGGTCATCCTCAGTTGCTGTTCCTGAGATACTATATGGTATAGTTATTGGATAGCTCGGTGCCTCACCATTTAAGTAAACGTAGGTGGTATAACTTTGTTGTTCAGCTACCTCCATACCCTGCTCAAGGGATACTTGTGGGTGAACGAGTACTTGCTGTTCAGCCAAGGCCATGTTGCCAGCGCTATCTGTTGTTTGCCAATATACTTGATGTGCGCCTGGAGCAAACAACATACTTGGCTCTACTGTGCTAACCGCTAGTGGATTTCCTTGATCATCAAAGGCCGTTGCAGTACCCAATTTAACCCGTGTAAATAAGCCAGTTGCATTTATGCTAACATCTGCTGGTGCAGTTATTGTTGGTGCTCCGTCCATATTTTCATTAAAGCTAAGCGTAGCAATTGCACTGCTACTAGCATTGTGCGGATCAGCAACCATATATTCAATATTAATACTGCTCTGTGTGCTTGCAGCCAACTCAAATAGTAATTGATTATCAACAATTAAGACTGTACCCACACTCGCTTTAGCACCAATAATACTGAGCGGATCACCGTCAACATCGGTGTCATTAGCAAGAACATCTAAGGTATATTGACCACTTTGTGTAGGCGTTAGATTAAATGTATCGGCCAAGGCCACTGGCTCATCATTCACTGGTGAAACGTTTATTGCTACAGTCGCGATTTGCGAGTTATCTTTACCGTCGAATACTGAGTAACTAAAGCTGTCACGGCCATGATAATTCGCCTCAGGTTGATAACTAAATACCCGGCCTTGTACTGCTAAACTACCAAATTTTGGCTCAGTGACTAGCTGTACAGCTAAACTATCTTCATCATTATCACTAATTAGCGCGCTAACACTAATAGTGGTATCTTCTTCAATATTCAGCTGCATATCATTAGCAATAGGCGGCGCGTTCACATACGTTACATCAATGTTGAATGGGTTAAGCGTACTGCTTAACTGCCCATCGCTTACGGTGATCAAAATATTACTATATAAACCAACGTCGTCTCGTGTTGGTACACCACTTAATGTACCACTTATGCTATCAAACGTTGCCCAACTCGGCTTGTTCGCAATCGTGAATGATAGACTAGTATTATCAATATCCGACACAATTGGGGTAAATGAGTAGCCTGTATCTTGCGCTATTGATGTTGCAGGTGATCCGCTGATTGTTGGTGCATCGTTAACATTCACTACTGTTAGTGTAAATGGGGTTAAACTTTGGCTTGCAATCCCATCAGATACACGCACCGTAATACCAGCGTAACTTCCTACATCAGCGTTATTTGGTCTGCCTGATAGCTCCCCTGTAATGGTATCAAACTCAAGCCAACTTGGTTTATTTACAATACTGAAACTTAAGCTATCGCCATCGTTGTCTGTTGCTGTTGGTATAAAGCTATACAAGTCATTTTCATTAACCGCTAAGCTTGGTATTCCACTAATCACCGGCAAATCGTTAATACTATTAATAGTTACTGACACTGTGTTCGGTGCTGAATCAAGCAAGCCATCATTCGCGATGTAAGTAAACTGATCTTCGCCAAAGTAATTTGCATTACCTTGATAAGTTACTTGCTCGCCAGAGATAGTCGCAGTACCGTGAGCTGGCTGTTCAACAACTAAATACGTTAAAGTATCTCCTTCAATATCATTACCAAGTAAGTTAATAACAACCGCTGTATCTTCGTCAACATTGGCACGTTGTGCGCTGACCGTTGGGGCATCATTAACTGCAGTAATAACTAATGAAATAGCTGTGCTTGCAGAATCTAATTGACCATCATTAACAACAAAATTAAAGCCATCACTGCCGTTATAATTAGCGTTTGGCGTATACAACCAACTGTCATTACTTTGCTGCACGAGCGAGCCATGTAATGCACCTTCATCAATACGATAACTTAGCTCATCGTTCTCAATATCAGAGCCTGCCAAGGTGATCAAGACACTATTATCTTCTGCAAGTATTAAGCTTTGTGGAAGACCTAGAGGTGCATCATTCACTGGAGTCACAGTCATGGTTACGCTCGCCTCGTTGGAGGTTGCGCCGTTACTGTCTTTAACAGTGTATGTGAAGCTGTCGCTGCCGAAGTAATCAGCATTGGCGGTGTAAATAATTGCCCCAGTCGCTGTTACTTGAGTTTGCCCGTTGCTTGGTGCACTGACAACCGTCACACTGCTGACATCTAAGCTGTCGCCGGTATCCACATCGCTGTCGTTACCCAGTACGTTAACCTCAAATGAGCCTTCTTCTTGTAGTTGCGCGGTGTTATCCATGGCAACGGGGGCGTCATTCACGGCATTGATGGTTAATGTTACTGTCGCTGGTGTTGAGCTGAGCCCTTCACTATCAGTGAGTGTGTAAGTAAAGCTAAACACACCGTTGACATCTTGCTGAGGCGTTATCGCTAAACTGCCATCAAGATTCACACTCACATTAGCAAAGTCGTACATGCCAGCGCCTGAGCCTTTGTTCTCTAAGCTGACGTTCGCCGCATTAAAGCCGCTGTCTTCAACATCTGAGTCGTTGGCTAAAATAGCCAAGCTCACTGCGGTGTCTTCATCGGTTGTGACTGCATCATTCACGACTACAGGACGGTCATTCACAGCACCGATATTTACCGTAACAATGCCTGGCAATGATACCCCCCCCTCGCTATCGGTAATCGTATAGGTAAAACTGTCTTGCCCTGTCACATTCGCATCAGGCGTATACACAAAGGTGCCCGCTGCTTGGTCTAATACCACTTGCCCTGACGTTGGGCCTCTTACAATGGTGATATCCCCTGTGGGTGTCGTGTCTTCCACATCCGTCGCTACACTGCGTAGTGCCGTTGCCACTGATGGCGTGTCTTCATCCACGTTGATATTGAGCGCCTGTACCTCAGGGATATCATTCACTGGTGTAATGGTCACTGTCACTGTGGCCGCGGCTGAGGTATTCAGCGCCGCATCTTTAACGGTGTAGGTAAAAGTGTCGGTGCCGGTTTCATTGGCGTTCGGTGTGTACGTGGCAATGCCATTAGTAATACTCACCGAGCCTTTGCTTGCAGGTGATACAATCGCCGCTGAGGCGGCCACTAAATCACCTTCAGCATCGGTGTCATTGGCCACTAAACTAAAGTTAACGGCGGTATCTTCATTCGTCGTTGCACTGTCATCCATGGCTATTGGCGCATCCGCCACGGGGGCTATCGTCAGTGTCACTGTCTGCACCGCCGAGAGTGCCCCATCACTGTCACGGACTTGGAAGGTAAAGCTGTCGCTATGGTTTTCACTGCCATCATGTTGGTAACTAAAGCTACCGTCATTATTAAGCGTTAAGCTACCAAATTGCGGTTGGCTCACCCCGACCGCTGTTAGTGTATCACCTACATCATCATCGCTCGCATTACTCAATAAACCATTGGCCAGTGCCACCGTGAGCGTGGCGCCTTCATCAAGGTTAAAGCTAAAGTTCTGCCCAACAGGCGCATCGTTAGTGTTGGTTACCTCTAACGTAAACGGGGCTAAACTGGCACTGGCCGTACCATCACTCACACCAATGGTGATATTGGCGTAGCTGCCTACATTACTGTTATCTGGCGTGCCAGATAGCTCACCTGTATTGGTATTAAAATCAGCCCAGCTAGGTTTATTGATAATAGTAAAGCTTAAACTGTCACCATCAATATCATGCGCTGATGGCGTAAATTGATACGGGCTGTCTTCGCTCACCGTAGTGCTGGGTGTCCCACTGATTGTGGGTGCATCATTGATATTATTTACCGTGAGGTTAAAACTACTCAATGCTGCCGTGATCGCGCCGTCTGATACTGAAATAACGATATTGCTAGTCATGCCTACATCATCATTACTTGGCGTACCTGACAACTGCCCAGTGCTGCTATCAAAGTTTGCCCAGCTCGGCTTGTTGCTGATGCTAAAGGTTAAGCTGTCACCGTCAATATCATTCGCTGTTGGGGTAAAGCTATACAGTGCATCTTGATCAACATTTAATGCAGGAACACCACCAATCGTTGGTGCGTCATTAACGTTGATCACGGTTAAGTTAAAGGCTGGTAGGCTTACGGTATCCATACCATCGCTGACACTGATCACAATATTATTGTGTACGCCCACATCGGCGTTCGTGGCCGTGCCACTGAGTGTTCCACTGGTGCTGTCAAAGCTCAACCAACTTGGCTTATTGGTAATACTAAAGGTGAGGCTGTCGCCTTCTGTATCAACGGCAGTTGGGGTAAAACTGTAGGCGGTTTTCTCACTGACCGATAAAGTCGGCGTGCCGCTGATCACTGGCACGTCATTCACGCTAGTGACATTTACTGTAATGTCTGCCGGTGCTGAATCCACCGTGCCGTCGTTAACAATAAAGTTAAAGGAGTCTGTACCAAAGAAATCAATGTTTCCTTGATACACGACTTGTGAGCCCGTCAAAGTCACGCTGCCGTTTTGAGGCTGACGGCTTATTTGATAGCTTAAAGTATCTCCTTCGATGTCGCTGCCTGCCAAGTTGATAGTTATTGCGCTGTCTTCACTAACGGACACGGTATCATTGATGGCAACCGGTGCATCATTGATGGCATTGACACTCAAGTTTACGCTCACTGGTGTTGAGTCTAACTCGCCATCATTAGCAATAAAGCTAAAGCTGTCGCTGCCATTAAAATTCGCGTTTGGTGTATATAACCAGCTGTCGTTGCTTTGCTGTACTAAAGTTCCTTGTGCTACATCATTGTCAATACGATACGTTAAGTCGTCATTTTCAATATCATTTGCCACTAAGGTGATAAGTAAACTGCTATCCTCATCAAGGCTCAGCGTTTGTGCAACAGCCACCGGTGCATCATTCACTGGGGTCACTGTCATGGTTACGCTCGCCTCGTTGGAGGTTGCGCCGTTACTGTCTT
This sequence comes from Pseudoalteromonas sp. APC 3893, assembly GCF_030408095.1. Classification (NCBI taxonomy): domain Bacteria; kingdom Pseudomonadati; phylum Pseudomonadota; class Gammaproteobacteria; order Alteromonadales; family Pseudoalteromonadaceae; genus Pseudoalteromonas; species Pseudoalteromonas sp. APC 3893. The sequence continues at coordinate 266,708 of NZ_JASDCD010000001.1, read as the reverse complement.
TAACAGTGTATGTGAAGCTGTCAGTACCAAAGTAATTCGTGTTCGCGGTGTAAATAATTGCCCCGGTCGCTGTTACTTGAGTTTGCCCGTTGCTTGGTGCACTGACAACCGTCACACTGCTGACATCTAAGCTGTCGCCGGTATCCACATCGCTGTCGTTACCCAGTACGTTAACCTCAAATGAGCCTTCTTCTTGTAGTTGCGCGGTGTTATCCATGGCAACGGGGGCGTCATTCACGGCATTGATGGTTAATGTTACTGTCGCTGGTGTTGAGCTGAGCCCTTCACTATCAGTGAGTGTGTAAGTAAAGCTAAACACACCGTTGACATCTTGCTGAGGCGTTATCGCTAAACTGCCATCAAGATTCACACTCACATTAGCAAAGTCGTACATGCCAGCGCCTGAGCCTTTGTTCTCTAAGCTAACGTTCGCCGCATTAAAGCCGCTGTCTTCAACATCTGAATCGTTAGCTAAAATAGCCAAGCTCACTGCGGTGTCTTCATCGGTTGTGACTGCATCATTCACGACTACAGGACGGTCATTCACAGCCCCGATATTTACCGTAACAGTGCCTGGCAATGATACCCCCCCCTCGCTATCGGTAATCGTATAGGTAAAACTGTCTTGCCCTGTCACATTCGCATCAGGCGTATACACAAAGGTGCCCGCTGCTTGGTCTAATACCACTTGCCCTGACGTTGGGTCTCTTACAATGGTGATATCCCCTGTGGGTGTCGTGTCTTCCACATCCGTCGCTAAACTGCGTAGTGCCGTTGCCACTGATGGCGTGTCTTCATCCACGTTGATATTGAGCGCCTGTACCTCAGGGATATCATTCACTGGGGTAATGGTCACTGTCACTGTGGCCGCGGCTGAGGTATTCAGCGCCGCATCTTTAACGGTGTAGGTAAAAGTGTCGGTGCCGGTTTCATTGGCGTTCGGTGTGTACGTGGCAATGCCATTAGTAATACTCACCGAGCCTTTGCTTGCAGGTGATACAATCGCCGCTGAGGCGGCCACTAAATCACCTTCAGCATCGGTGTCATTGGCCACTAAACTAAAGTTAATGGCGGTGTCTTCATCCGTCGTTGCATTGTCATCCATGGCTATTGGCGCATCCGCCACGGGGGCTATCGTCAGTGTCACTGTCTGCACCGCCGAGAGTGCCCCATCGCTGTCGCGCACTTGGAAGGTAAAGCTGTCGCTATGGTTTTCACTGCCATCATGTTGGTAACTAAAGCTACCGTCATTATTAAGCATTAAGCTACCAAATTGCGGTTGGCTCACCCCGACCGCTGTTAGTGTATCACCTACATCATCATCGCTCGCATTACTCAATAAACCATTAGCGAGCGCCACCGTGAGCGTGGCGCCTTCATCAAGGTTAAAGGCAAAGTTCTGCCCAACAGGCGCATCGTTAGTGTTGGTTACCTCTAACGTGAACGGGGCTAAACTGGCACTGGCCGTACCATCACTCACACCAATGGTGATATTAGCGTAGCTGCCTACATCACTGTTATCTGGCGTGCCCGATAACTCACCCGTGCTGGTATTAAAACTCGCCCAGCTTGGTTTGTTAATGATAGTAAAGGTGTGAGTATCGCCTTCATCACTATCGGTCAGTGTCGGTATAAAGCTATAAGCTGCATCTTCTGCTGTTATTGTATTGGGAGTTCCACTTAATACTGGCGCTACATTATATTGCTTGGTTACTGTTGCAGTCACCGCTGAGCTTGCATTACCTGCGGTGTCTGTAGCTATTGCTGAGAAGGTTAACGTTCCCTCAGCCAATGAGGTCACATTAATACCTGTGATTTGCAGCGTTGCTGCGCTGATAGTTGCCGTACCACTGACTGAATTACTGCCGTCACTTACTTGATAACTAAGTGTGCCGGCTCCTTCCAAACCAGACAAAGAAGCACTCATTGCAGATTCATTACTGGCATTTATTACACTCTGATCAACACTCGCAGCATGCCCTGTAGGCGCTATATTGTCTAATGTAATACTAGTAGTTGCAGCCGGTGAAGTATTACCAGCGCTGTCCGTTTGTGTTGCAGATACCGTTAAAATACCGTTATTTAACGCGCTAATGTCTAATTCACTGCCGTTAAGAGACCAATTACCACTGCCATCTGCAGTTATTGTACGACTGACCCCTGCAACATTTACATTCACAGTCGCACCTGCTTCTGCCCCTGAGCCGGCGATCAATACACTGCCATCTTCATTGGCATTAACTATGTCATCACCCTCAATCGGGGTGGCAATCGTTAAAGCACTTGGTGCAGCGTTATCTAAAATCACGGAGGTGCTGGCTACGCTGGAAGTATTACCCGCGGTATCAGATTGTGTGGCGCTGACGGTGAGCGTGCCATTGTTAAAGCTGCTCACATCAAACTCGTTACCACTGATAGTCCATGCACCAGAGCCATCAGCCGTCACACTGCGCGATTGGTTATTTACGCCATCGCTGATAATCACATTCACGCTGGCATGGGCTTCTGCGCCAGAGCCGCTGATCAACACACTGTCATCTTCTGCCGCATTGACTATGCCATCGCCCTCAATCGGCGTAGTGATGATCACTGCACTTGGCGCTGAGTTATCTAAAACCACCGAGGTACTGGCTGCACTTGACGTGTTACCCGCCGCGTCACTTTGAGTAGCGCTGACGGTGAGCGTGCCATTGTTAAAGCTGCTCACATCAAACTCATTACCACTGATAGTCCATGCACCAGAGCCATCAGCCGTCACACTACGCGATTGGCTATTTGCGCCATCGCTTATAGTCACACTCACGCTAGCATTGGCTTCAGCCCCAGAGCCGCTGATCAACACACTGTCATCTTCTACAGCATTGACTCGGCCATCACCCTCAATCGGCGTAGTGATAGTTACAGCACTTGGTGCAGCGTTATCTAAAATCACAGAGGTGCTGGCTACGCTGGAAGTATTACCCGCGGTATCAGATTGTGTGGCGCTGACGGTGAGCGTGCCGTTATTAAAACTGCTCACATCAAACTCGTTACCACTGATAGTCCATGCACCAGAGCCATCAGCCGTCACACTTCGCGATTGGCTATTTGCGCCATCGCTGATAGTTACATTAACCGTAGCACCAGAATCAGCACCGCTTCCTTGAATAAGCACATGCGCATCTTCTACAGCATTGATCCGACCATCTACTTCAATGGGCGTGGTAATACTCGGAGTACTCACATTAGTGTCAATCGTTATTGTAGTACTCGTACCATTGGTGATATTACCAGCAGAGTCCGTCGCACGTGCCATAATGGCATGCGAGCCACTGGACATAGCTGAACTTGCTGTGATACTCCATACCCCACCAATAACAACTGCGCTCCCTATTGAGCCATCAATACTTGAAATAAGAGTAATGCTGTCACCTGTAGTACCGGTTCCCGTAAAGGTCGGTGTGGTATCGTTTGTAATATTATCTGTGTTAGAAGCACCGCTATCACTTGCTGCTGACAAGTCTGGCGAACTCGGAGCGATCGGCGCAGCAGTGTCTATTGTAATAGTCAACGCACTTGAGCTACTACTCACATTACTTGCAGCGTCAGTTGCTTTTGCTGAAATAGCATGATCTAAACCGCTAGTTAAAGCACTGGTTGTGATCTGCCAATTACCACCAGTCGCCGTAGCAGTTCCTATTACCGTTGCTCCGCCACCAACTTGATCACTATACAAAGCAACCGTTGAGCCACTCTCAGCAGTACCACTAAATGTTGGCGTGGTATCACTGGTAATGTTGTCTGTATTAGATACCCCTGAATCTGAAGCCACGTCTAAATCTGGGGTTGAAGGTGCATTAGGCGCTACATCATCCGTGACTGTAATAGTAAACGCTTTTTGAAACGTGGTCGTAGCATCACTACTTTGTACACAGATAATGTAACTTCCTGCACTAAGTGCAGCTTGCGTTTGAATTAAGCTGCCACTGATCTGAAAACTACTATTGTTTGTATCAGCGCTACATGTGCCGCTTACACTTGCACCTGAGCTTACAAACGAATAACTGTGGCTGTCGCTAGTATCTACATCTGAGGTAGAAAGCGATCCTATATTAGCAGCCACCCCAGTTGATGATTGATTGATACTTGCCGATGATAGCGAAATATCAGTTGGGCTATCATTTAGCCCAGTAATGTTCACTACAGCTTGATTTGTACCCGTACTGTTTGCTACCCCATCATTAAAAACATAATCCAAAGTCACTGCGGATGATGGTGATTCTGAACTATTTTGATAGGTAATGCTTTGCAGCACTGAGTCAACAATGGCAGAGGTCGCATTCGCATTAAAGGTCAGTACTAACGTACCTACTGAGTTGGTGGTTACCGTGCCGACCGTGGTCGAATTATAAGTAAATGTATTACCCTCAATTAGCACCCCCAATAAGCTATTGTTCGCAAAGGCATCTTGCGTACTTGCTCCACCGTTTCGACTAATGGTTAAGCTGGCATTATTATAATTACCTATCGCGCCATTAAGAGCATCGAGCTCAGTATCAGCAATCGTCACATCAGAGTCGATAACAATTGCCGAGCCATTTTCAGTAAAGGTCGTACCGCCATTCAAGCTACTAAATACAGGAGCGCTATTTGGCTCAACAAAAGTGATAACAGTATCGCTCCCACTGTCAGCCACACTAAAAGCTAAATTTGCCGCTGGGGAGTTACTTAGCGCCAGCGTAAGCTCTGAAATATTAAAATCAGTGGCATCTGTATCAACTTCTAATGTACTAGTACCATTAAATCGCACATTGGCACTTGAAAGCCCTGTCACACCTGTAATAGTTAAGCTATCACCTACGGCTAGATCAGTGATTGTATCCCCTGATAATTGTGCCACACTACCAACAAAGTTATCGCTACCGGCATTGCCTGTCATCGAATCAGTACCACCGCCAGGGCGAATGGTATCTGCACCGCTACCACCAGTAATAGTATCATCGCCGTTAAAATTACTGGCCGAAATCGTTAATGCGTCACTGCTAAAAGCTGAAGCATTTATTGTTAAATCTGCTGTAATTTCGCCGCCACTCGCATTTGCTACTGATACGGCTTGACCATTTGCATTAAAATTATCAGTTAAAATTATCGTCGTATTATTGTCAGTCCCTATTGCGATTGCTTCAACCGCAGACACTGAAGTACTGGTGAAATCAAACGCCCCACCATCCATCAGTTTCAGTGTTTCAGAACCCGCGCTCCCCGTTATCGCAGTGCTAAAATTACCAATATTAGCCGCATCAATAACCACTGTTGCGCCGCTAGCTAACGAAAGAGTGCCTATATTTAAAAATCCACCGCCGCTAATGTCTGCACCATCAGTGACTTGTACTTGGTCGGCAACACTACCCTCGCCAATTAAGGTGCCTGTGTATGCGCTGCTACCAATTGCAAAAGTGATTGCATCTGTAGATGAACCGGCGGTTACATTAGTAGTCCCCGTTGATACGGTGATGGTTCTGGTATTTGTACTGTCATCAGCTACATCGTAGCTTTCAATACCAGTTAACGTTGTAAAATCACCATCACCGGTGATAGTAATCGTTTCTGAGCCTGGTGCGGTTATGGTGCCTGTAAAGTTGCCATGCTGACTGGCCGTCATCGACACTGATGCGCCCGACGCAAGTGTTAAATTAGCCACATTACTGATGGTCGCATTAGTAATATTTGCGGCATTATTCATCGATAACGTATCAGCAACACTATTTTCGCCGGTAATTATTCCCGTATAAGCTAGTGTGCCAATATCAAACGTAATAGCATCACTTGCTGAGCTCGCTGTTACTGAGTGCCCTGCACTACTAATAGCAACCGTTCGTGCATTGCTGCTGTCATCCGCTATTGTATAGTTTTCAATTGCAGAGACTGTTGCGAAATTACCGTCACCTAAAATAGTCAATGTCTCTGTGCCACTACCTGTTACCGTACCGGAGAACAATGCTAATTGTGATGCAGCAATACTTGCTGAACCGCCACTGGCTACAGCCAAGTTTTCAAAGCCGCTAATCGTGGCGCCAACAATACTGCCACCACTACCAATAGATAACGTATCAGTACCCGTATTGCCCGCTAAAATACCCGTTGCAGCAAACGACCCCACATTAAGAGAGTCATCCCCTGTACTACCCGTAAAATTTTGCCCCACAGCGCCAAGTGTGAATGCATTTGCCGCAGCAAGTACATACGTTTCAATCGCACTGTTACCTACTAGCCCATCCGTTGCTGAACTAATGGTTATTGTTTCACTACCCGGTGCCGTAAACGTTGAAAAATTATCGTGCTGCAATTCGGTCATCGTTACACTTGCACCGCTGGCAAGCGTTAACGATTCAAAAGCAGAAATTGTTGCACCGCTAAGATCAGCCCCAGCGCCGACCTGTAATACATCGGTGCCTGCAGCACCGTTTAGTGTTCCAGTAACTGCAAAGGCATTAATATTAACCGTATCAGCTGCGCTGCTACCAGTTACATTTTGCGCTGCGCTACCAAGAGTAAAGGTCATTGCTGCGCCAAGCACATAAGTTTCAATATCTGCATCGCCAGTGAGTGTTTGATCGCCGTTCGCACTAGAGATAGTGAACTGATTCGTACCTGTGCCATTTATGGTGGTGAAACTCTCGTGCTGCGTTTCACTTAAAGTCAATGAACCATCGTTATAGGGGGTGAGGGTTTCAAAACCGGTCAACGATGCAAAACCGGTAAGGTCAGCACCATCAATTACATTGATAGTATCTGTTCCACCGCCACCATCGGCGGTTGATCCCGCAATATGTAATGCATTACTAATAGTTAGAGTTTCATTATCATTACTAAACGTTATTGCAGGACTTAAATTTGTGCCATTTGAAGTATTGAAACCAGCGGCTATTGAGCTTGCTGCAGTCACGTTCGCAATGCTGATACTTGCACTTCGGGTTACACTATTTTCTGTACCATCGTTAATGACAACTGTGATATTTCTGGCTGTGGTATTGGGGGTAGAGCTGGTGTTGTTATAAGTTATTGCCCTTAAAAAACTAGCAACTTCTGCAACAGTTGCAGAAGCACCCGTTATCGAAATCATATCTTGCAGAGTAATGTCTGAGGCACCTGATATACCACCAAGTGCATTTTGTGCCGCCGCTGAAACACTCAGCCCTTCTAAGACGCCATCTTGGTCGTTGGTTAATGCAACCGTTACTGTTGTTATTGTATCTGCATCGCTATCAGCTACATTAGCGCTAGATGCTATATTTATCGCACCATTGCCTTCAGTAAACGAAGCAGAACTATCGGCTCCAGCTCCTCCTCCATTTAAATCAACTACTGGGGCTGAGTTTACTGGAGCTGCCGATAAGTTATTTATGGCAAGGTTATCAATTCTCAACCAGCCTAATGTTGAGCTATCTGTATAAGAAACTTTTAACCACTTTATTCCTGTGAATAATGAGCCCGAAGTATTTATATTCTCTCCCTGACGGTTAACTAAACTACTAGAGTCCGCAACTCCTCCTTTGTCTGTAGTTAGACGGACAGCTCGATTAGTACCACTTGAGTTATATACGTAAAGGCTTGATACATTAAACTCCTCATCATTCGTAAAATATATTTTACTGTAAGTTTGAGCTGAGCTGTTGGTAGCGACATAGACATAACCTGTTGTGAAATTATATAAATCTAGCCCTCCCCCCGCTCCAGACTTAACTTTTATGGTATAGCTAGTCCCAGAAATTTGATAACTTTTACTGTTCGCATAGCCAGTAGGTAAATTATCAAACGTTAATGTACTGTCAAAAGCCAATACATCTGAAAAGTCCTGTAGTGCATGCTCTGAAAAAGGTCGGTTAGCAAAATCCACGTCGCCTTTAACGATTTCTAAATCCCAATCCCCTCCTTTGCTAGCATTACCCGTTAAATCATCAGAAGCAGCAACATCTAAATCCGTTGCTTGATTAAATACTGTTAAAAACTGCTCACCCTGCGTATCTTTGCCAACATCACAACCATAAAAAAATATGTCACCACCTGATGCAACTGCCCCTTTAAACGCCTGCATAAATTGTGTGTTTTTTTCAACCACCGCGGTATTTATTGAGCTGTTTCCAAGTAATACTTCGCCACTGCGCCCATGAGCAAAAATACTCACGCTCTGTAGGTTATGATAATCAACTAGTAGTGCTTCAAGTTGCTTAATGCCAGACTCATTAGCTTGCAATTCAACTATTTCAGTACCTATTTTGCGTTGCCCGTAAAGTAAGCTTTTATCAGGGACAGCCGCATCAATAATGATCAAATGCTTAATAACATTGGCACTTTCGATCACCAAATCATTTTCACCCGGCGCAACCGATTGCTCTCTTTTCACCTTATCTTTGCTAACCTGACCAGACCTAAATACGCTTACGCTGTGCTCAGGCTGCGCTGGTAATTGAGCGTATTCACTAACAGTAACACCAGCCACTTGAGTAAGCCCTAGGGCTGAACCGACAAAGATAGAAATTGGAGATAAAGAGAAATGCAGCATTAGTTTAGTCCTCTAACCATATTGTATAAAGCGTTGCTTTAGTACTACTTATTTAAAATGTTAAGGTGTTTTTTGTGTGATTAAGCTTGCGTTACTACCTTGTGGTTCCAGCCAAAAAGCCATATCGCTGTATTTTTTAAACAATTCAGGAGGAAGCACCGTTTTGCGGCCGGTAAATTCCACCTTTTGCTTCACCGCATGTAACCCCTCTGCTCCCAAGTTTTTATCAAATTCACTAGCGTTATAGCTGACATTTTCAAAATCATGCTGATAACCAGACAAACCTAAAAACTGATAAATCAGCGCTAGGCTATTTTCTGGTTTAGTCACCAACAAGTCATAATCGAGCAACAACAATTGCTCTGAAAACTCACCATAAAAACCTTCTTTTAATGCAGCCCACGCACTACCAAATGGCCCAAGATTAGACGCAATATGCTCACAGCGGGTATACACGTTTTGCCGCGTTGCAGCGGAATATATACGACTAAATTCAAGGCTGTTTTTTCTGTAAATACGCTCAAAACTATCCATCACCCATGCCGGGTTTCTTACTAAGCAAATCACCTTAAAATCATTGCCAAATAAAGTATTTAGTACGTTAAGTTTTGCGGTCCATAATCGGTTAGTGTCAAACACGACTGGCTTTTCAACTTCCTGATAATAGCCAGAGCAAATAGCTCGACATATATTCAGTCGCTGGACCGAAGTAATACTCGAAGCGAACTCACTCCCAGACCCCATTTGCTCCAATAGGTTAGTGACGAAGCCAGCAACAGGCGTTGACATATCAGCGTGAAAATCAGGGTTTTGTCTTAATATACTCGCCAATAATGTTGAGCCTGCTCTGGGCAAACCTGCGATAAAATGATAACGATGCTGCATAAATAATTAATTCCGACTCGGGAATAACCCCTGCAAAGCAATAACGTAGTTCATTGCAATGGAAGGTGTGCGAATATCCATAGCTTGATTACCACCAGATAGAGACACCGTCCCATGTAAACTATTAGCTGGCAGCGTCAGTGGCACATTTGTTTGTGCTGGGATATCAAACGAATCAACACTCACATTACCAAGGCTAAGCAAGGATGATGGCGCGGTTTGATAGATCAATTCTTGTTTATCAGGGCCGCCACCAGCAACAACCGTAGCCAATGCCGCACCTGCTGTAGGCTCACCTGTATCGGCATTTTGTGCCGTTGCAATATTTGCAGTACCGGTCACATCGGTTATGGTTTGCCCTGGAATACTGACTGAGACTGACTGCGCAGAGCTTGGCAATGACACTGTGCTATGCATTGAAGGTAAATAGGGTTGTGAAATATATACAGATTCAACGCCTCCTTTTTGACCAAGCTTATAACCGCTCAAGCCGGGGCCATGGCCATAGCCAATAGGTGCTCGCCCACGTATATCTGGTAACGCCATAGTGGTACGGCCGTCACCACCGTATATCGTCCCAATAATAGAAAAAAGCGCAGTATTGCTACTAATCGGCAATAACTGCCCGTCGCACATAGCCCAACTTCTTGGGGCAAAGTTACCCGCAAATATTTCTACATCGCCAATATATGGATCTGCACTCATAATTTATTTCCTCTAAATTTTATATAGTTATAATTGCATTCCAGCGCTAACATTCGCTAAAGATGCAAACCGATAACCAGAGATGCAGCCAAACTGGCTAGAAATAATATCTAGTACCACCGCTCCCTGTTTAGTTTGTACAATTAACCCTGCTGATTTATTGATTGTTAAAATCGTACCCGCAGGCTCAAAAAACTCATTTTGCTCAATAGTTGAAGCTTGCAGCACGTTAATTTCACCCAACTGAGTTATCAAAATAAACCCCCCATATAGTGGATTACCTGCTTTTGCTGCAGCAACGAAATCATTAGCACTATGAGTTTTAAAAGATAAAGTTATGGCTTCGCGGGTGATTGGTTTTGCAGTATTTGGCAAGACTTGTTTTTCATTTAATGATTGCCAAGTAATCATATTTAGCTTCGCCATTACATTTACTAAAGCAGACGCTAACGCTGAAGCCACTCGTAACGACAAACTTTGGTAGGTATCAAACGGATGAATCACAACAGATTGCAGCGCTGTATTTTCATTACTGTTGAGTCTTTGCAAAGTGGTAGGCAGTTCATTTTGCTGCGTTCTGATATGCCAATATAAACTATTGGTCCATTGATGACTCTTAGCTATACCACAGCACAGTCCATAAGCTTGGCCATGAAAAAATTTAATAATTTCATCATCCAATGCTCTTGCTGTAAAACACGAAACTGCGATTGATGCATGCCACTGATCAAGTTGAGCTACCAATTGATCATTATTGTTCCACCTGGTGAGGTTTATATTTAATGCCTCACATTGGGCGCGTAACTGTTGCTGCTCATGTTGAATATGTTGTGCTTCGTCATCAACAAAAACCACCGAAACCAGCAGTTCTGCTTGCAACAGCAAATTGATTGTAGGCATAGCCAAACAACTTGAAGTAAAAAGTACTACACGATTAACTTGCTGCATAACTCACCTGCTGCTCGGCTTTAGTTGGCAAAAACCCTGTTAATCCAGTCAGCTTGTAATAAAAAGTAATTTTGTCTGTCGAACTCAGTAGTAAGTCATCCACGGTTGAACTTTGCGGCACAAAGTCGATACATACATTGAGTAAAGGTAATGGATGGGTAATGCCTGATTGATATTGAGTCAGCCAGTGATCGTTATAAGTCATCACTTGGGCATAAAGCACCACTACATGCTTACTTGCATCTTGCGTATTTTCAGGGATCGCCAATGTGTTACAACACACAACCTGCTGCTGCCCTAAATTAATAATATCAAGGTTTAATAAACTATAGCGGTCAAGGGTCAGTACATTTCCTAATTCAATTCTTTCATTTAAAATCTCTGGATTAGGTTTAGCACTCACCTCCCCTTGTGCTGAAGCCTGCCACTGTTCAATATACTCACGTTGGCACTTAACTAATGCTGCATTAATAGTGGTTTTACAAGGCAGCATCACACCGTGACTACTTAATTGAGCCGCAAAGTTTTTACAAATACTTAAATGCGCCTCTTTTGATAAACCATGTTGAAATGCTTCTGCGATAAAAATATCGTATGGTTTTTCCCCTTGATATAACACTGCATCACTTAAAAATACGCCATCAAAATAATCACTGAGTTCTAACTCATTTATTAACGCATTAAGAGACTTAATAGCACCGGGTTGAATATCGATAAGTGAAACTCGCACTGTTTTTGGCGAGATCAGGTTTTGTTTATCCATGTACAACAAAATGGGTAGCAATAACGGCGCAAAAGGCCCACATGCCGGATAGGCAATATTGATCTGAGCACTGCGCTTTAATAAATCTGTTACCAACTCAAATATTGCCTTATAAAAACAGCTATTGCGGTGCACATCTTTAATTGTGGTGGTGCAATTTAAAACCGACATAACCAAACCATGCTGATTAATAAATTGCTCGGTTATTTCTGACTCTTGCAACTGAGCTTGATTAAGGCAATGCATTGCTTGCTCATAAGCGTCTGAGAATAACTGCTTAGTTAATGCTTCATCATGAATCTGATTCAGAGCTTGGCTGGCAATTGCTATAAACGATTGCTGCAAGGTTATTGCAGTTGTAGGTTGTTGAGTAAGCGAACGAATTTGGTTACGTAATGCTTGGTTTAGTAGCCCCGTAACCATCGGATCTTCTGTAATATAAGCAGTAGCTGATTTAGGCAAATGCGGGTTTGACATCACAACCTCCTGCATTAACATTGAATTGTGTTGAATCATGTAATGCCCAGATCAACCCTTTGAGCCAGTCATTTACTTTACAATCTACAACCAAATTTATACGGGGTGTTGAGCCTGCATTTTTTACACTATGAACAGCATCTGCATTTACATACCATGCACTATTATTGCTCATGGGCACACGGTGGCCATCAACATAAAATTCAATATTGGCAGAGTAACCTAAACAAATGTGTATACGGGCCTGTTGTGACTTTTCAACACTCAAGCCGTGATCCCGATGGGGTTTGATAAAAGAATTTGGATGCAAACGCATTAAACGAGCCGACAAAATCTCGCACTCAAAACTAGCAAGCAGACCCTCAAATGCACTCAGTAAATCTAAATTTGGTCCGTCAATCCATTCACATGCAGCTTCAATAGCGAATGCCTGCAAAATACGATGACTATAAAGGTGCTCTTTTGGCACTTTAAGCTCAAGCACATCCCACTTACCCTGATATTCATCAGTATTAACATGCTCCAGCCAAGTTAACTGCTCAGCAATTAACAAGTCATCAGCAAGGTTAAACTCACTAAGTGGGATAGGTAATTGAGTAAATGTAATCGGCTGAGTAAACATATCTAAGCAGTCCCTGAACTATGTTTACTGAGGATAGACAAATTCTTTGTTTTAAAATATTACAGCGTATTACAGCAACGCTGTAATAAATCGAAAATCATGGCTTTGTAGTCTAAACTGATGAAAACATTAATTAAGGTTGAGGCAAACTTGCAGCTTAAAGATCTCACCACTCAACATCTGGCTTTAATTTGCAATGACCTAGCAACACTGCGGTTACAGGCCGACCTCACCCTTGCACCGAAAATGCCGCACTTTGCAAATAAGCCATACCCGATTGGCCGCTGTAGAGAAATTCGTGACGAAATGTTTAACCTGTTACAAATAGCATTACAGCAAAGCCAAAATCCGGGCTTAAGTTTGCTAAGAGACGGCGTCTCGCAAGGTCATGTTATAAAAAAAGCATGGGGATCACTGCGAGATGAATATTTTCAAAATGCCCTGATTTTTGGCCCCTGGTATATCGATGTTGCCAACGACACCGTCAATGCCAATAAACCTCGAGTAGAGATTTTGCCACTCGCCACATCGCAATTTTCAGCAATAACCAGCTTTACACAATTTACAAAAATTGCCCGTTCGTATTGGCAAGTAGACATCTATAAAAATGACGTTTGCCCTGCATTAGCGCCATACATGCCACTACTATGTGTTGGTATAAATGGCGTAAGTTGGTTGGCAGCCGCCAATGACGATATGCTATCGCTCGCAATAGCGAGTCAATTTGAAGCATCCATAGCAATTCTCAATACATTACCAAGCCCTCCTGAGCATATAAAAACACGGTGGGCGAACCTATTAGCCACATTAAATAACAACCCATTTTTAGTTAATCATGGCAACCCAATTAATTATTGCCGTCAGTACCAACAAAGCTTACGCCACCCAGATATTGCACAGCGCGATGGTGCAGTAATTGCGTATTCAAGCTTGCCAAAATCACTCTAATCTAAGCCCACACAATGTAATACCCTGTAATAGAAAAGCCTGACGTTATTCATATACTCCATATTGAGTACAGCAATGAGCTTTGCTCAAAAACCTATTCAATAAACAATTTAAGGAGAAATTTATGAGTACATTTAAAGTGAATATCCCAGCAGGCCCAATCTGGGATCAAAAAGATGCAGAAGAAAAAGCCCCCGCCGTTGCCGCTGCACACCAAGGTAAATGGACGGGTCAATGGAACACAGTAGTACAGAGCCAAATGAGTGTTGTTGAAGTTGAACTTGAAGTAACAAACACTGGTAGCAACTCATTCAAAACCAATGTATTAGCCGGCCCACTTTGGAGCAATGACGAAGCTCAAAAAATAGGTAAAACAATCGCTGCATCATACGGCGCAGAATTTACCGGCGAGTGGAAAACTATCGTAGAAGGCGTAATGAGTGTTATTGAAATCCAATATAACTTTTAGTCAGTAAAAAGCTAAATCAAACAGGTAGAGTGAATGGTCGAATATTGTGAAAAGGAATGAGTTCAACCTCAAGGTTAAACCATAGACTGGCTTTATTATGGTTTTTTAACCTTGTGAAAGATATCAAATTTGCGAAACGACCGACTTTCCCTTGTTGCTAGTATAAAGCGCTATAAAACCTAGGCTTATAGCGCTTTAACTGGTTTAAACTAAAGCCCTTGAAAACCTTGCCATGCTAATTGCAGCGCCAGTAACGTTAAAACCGCACGAAAAACAGCTTTAAATTTAGCCGCAGATATCCGCTGTAATAGCTTTAAACCAAGCCAAGTACCGAGCACACCACTTATTATCATGGCCGTCACCAGCGGCAACCACTGCCAAAAAGAAAACCCTACAAAGCCATACAAAATAGCTTTAAAAGTATGCTGCACACTCATACAAGCTGAAAAAGTAGCGGTATACCTTAATTTATCGTAATTGTTAACGTACAAACAACTGCCTACCAACGGGCCACTCGCACCAACAAACATCGATAAAAATGTGGTGACAGCACCCGCCATATAACGCCATAATTTTGAGGTTTCACGTAGCTTTGGTGTCACGCCCCATAGTAAATAAAGTACAAACCCCGCCACCACAATTTTCATCAACTCAAGTGGGATATGCGCCACAATCGACGACGCCGCAAATACTCCCAATACCCCACCCAATGAAAAATACACAAACATACTTTTATCAAGGTGCTTAAAAGTCAGCATAAACCTATTGGCATTAGACCCCAATTGCACTAACCCATGCACCGGAATCACAATACTCATCGGCAATAACGACGCCATCACCACCAATAACAACAACCCGCCACCAGCCCCAAAAGCCGCCGACACCATCGATGTAATGGCCGATAAAACAATCAGCCCAATAACGCTGAACGGCGTTAATAAATCACCGGCTAAAAATTCCATTTAACACAACTTAGCAATACAACAACATGCTAGCAAAGTTACCATGAGACAAAACAAGTTACGAGAGCCAAAAGAGCTAACAGTTATCCCCCCTTTGAATACATAACCGCTTTAAAACAGGCATAAAAAACCCGCAAACTTGATTACTCAAATTTGCGGGTTTTTTAGGGTTTTTAAATCAACGAATTTAAAAACCGATATTGGTGGAGCTTAGGGGAACTTCTCGACCGAAAAACCTCGATTGTTATAGGTAAATAATAAAAACAAGTACTTACTTTATAATCAAGGAATTAGTTACTTATGTTATCTAGTTGTATCTTGTGTTATCAAATGAACTTGGGCACAATGTGGACAAAAATTAAAGGGAAGTTAGATGCACGCAATCACACCATATCTTCTTCAATCGTTTCATAAACGAGAAAATAAAGAATCCATTTATCATAAATTATCGAGTGTTCACTCAAAAGACACTTTAGAAATAATATATACATTCATGAAAAAGTTTTCAGCTCATGTATACGATTATGCAGCAGATAAAAAAGTCTACTCTTTCAAAAATATAAAGTTTGATAAAAAAAATCGCACTGTTTCCGCTTTTTTTGTTACTGGGCAGTATGGTGTAAAAAGTGATATTTTAGATAAAACAACAGGTCAGATTCGTTTCCCCAAGACTGAATCTGATGCTGAAGTTTTAAAGCACTATATTCAATTCACAATACCAAGTAACTCAACTGATGGTATTGCACTATTTCACAAAAGCATGGGTGTAGGTATAAAATCACTATTTTGTGCAATATTTTTAGGCTACTTTAAGGAAGAAACAGAAGCCACATTACAATTTAAGCCCTACTCACACACTACAGCTATTACTGAATGGGTTGAAAATGCAAAAATTAAATCGTTTAATGTCAAAGGCTATAAAGGCAACTCTGATGTCACTAATGCGGTAAACTCCGTTGCTGAATGTAATATTGAATTCTCAGTAAGGCCAAAAAATAAAAAGAAAGGATTTGAAGCAACTTTTGGTAAACTTAAGGATTTAATGGGTTCAAATCCGGACCCCAAGCTTCAACAAATTGTAGCAGTTTTAAACACGCAAGGAGCTGAAGTTACTACAACTGCAAAATTAAATGGCGTTACCCGTTCATTTAATGTTGGCACTAACAGTAAGGGGACTTATTGTGATATTTTAATTAATGAAGATGGTGCAAAAGACGTTGAAATGATAGGTAATCAACCAGATTTTCTTTCAATTCAAAATTGGTCACTTTCTCTAACGAATGATATACTCAAAGGAGTTCATGGACGACAGGCTTTCCAGGTTATTGTGCCTTAGGAGGTATTATGAGTGACAAAATTAATGTTTCTGAAATAATAAAAGGACATTTTTCAACCCTTAAAAATTATCATACAGGGAAAATTTGTAAGTCGGATGTTTTTGTATTCATAGTTATTCCACTTCTAATAGCCATTGCAAACATGGTTTTTGGTATGTCCATAGGCAAAGAACTCAGAGCTGCCCTAATAAATTTCGGTGCTATTTTTTCTGCCCTTTTAATAAGCGTATTAGTACTTGTTTATGACCAAAAAAATAAACTTGCAACGAAACTAGAAAACAAATCTAAAGATAAAGAATCTTGTCAGGATAATCTACCAAACCTTAATGCACTTTCTACTACATTACATGAACTTTACAGCAATATTTGCTTTGCTATTTTAACGTCACTAATGCTTGTTGTTTTCTCGATGGTTCAGATTATATTAATTGATTTAAAAATTACTGTACTAAATTTATATTTGATTAATCCGTTAATAATTTTTTGTATTTGTACTATTATTCTAACAACGCTTATGATTATTAAACGCCTTCATAAGTTGCTCTCAGCTTTTGATAACATTGTAGATAAATGAATACTCTTTTCAAGGAAAGGATCTAAATGAGTAAGAATACAAAAAACATCAAAAAAAGTTTCCACACTAGCTTCGCAAACTTTGAAGGATAAAGACGCTTCGAAAATTGCAAAAAATTAGCAGCTTCTGCTTTATCACAATCTAGTTCATCTAACCAAACTGGTGCGGAAATGGAAAAGTTGCTTCAAAAGTTCTTAATAGCGAAAAATATAGTGATGACACAAAAGCCTTGGCTGCAAGTGTGCTATCGCAATCGAATAAAGAACGCTAACTAACCATCAATTTTGGTCCAAATTTTATAGCATCTTCTAGGTGACTTGGTGCAAAGTGTGCGTAAACCATGGTTTGTTCAATCTTTGTATGACCAAGAATCTGTTGTAGCACCAATATATTACCTCCGTTCATCATAAAGTGACTCGCAAAAGTATGCCTTAAAACATGGCTACACTGCCCTTTCGGTAAATTAATATCGGTTTTATTTACTGCACTTTCAAACGCCTTTCGACAATCTGCTATTAACTTTGTAACAAAGATACAATGTAGATCCCTACATTTTAAACTCAACAGCACTTACCTTACCCGATAACTCATCTTGTACTGATTGAAACAATTTAATTAGTGTTGAAGTTAAATACACCTGAAATTTTTCCAATGCTAAAGTGCGGTCAAATACATCAGTGGGTAAGAAGCGTTTCATCTCAGCTATAAATGCTTCACTCTTAACAAGCTCAGCTAGGCGCTCAATTAAATTAGCAAGCAACACATCATAGTGATCAAGTTTATAGTCTACGATCTTGCTTTTGACTAAATCCATTTTCAATGTAGCGCCTTGCTGCTGTAACCAAGCGAGGTCCCAAATATCTCGATGCCGAACATATTTTGTTGTAGCAGGTAGCGAAATAATTTTATCTGCCATCACTTCATCTAGCGTCTCTGTTAAGATCAGAGTATCGCTATAGCCATCCGGTAAAAAGTCATAATTTGCCTGCAGAGGTAACGGCTCCTTTGTATAAGCTGGGATATTTGCTATTTCAAGTTTAATTTTTTGTTTAGGTATATCTTTTCTTTCAGGAAAGGTAACAACTGCAATTTGCCACTTATCAATGTTTAATTCTGCATATTTTGGGTCTGTTTTTAACTCTTTTGGTTCTTTAACGCTTACTTCAAGTCCGTCCCTTTCGCCGATATATTTTTCAATACAAGATTTCATGTCAGCCAGCATCGTCGAGCTAAAATCTTTGCCACCAGCAAAATCTAAATCTTCGCTGAAACGATTGCCGCCATAACATAGCCGTAAACATGTACCTCCTTGAAAAGTTAACTTGTCCAGAAACCTCGCTTTTTCTAACGCAAATAAAATATCGTAATGTAGGAGCTCTTTTTCTATAACTGCGCGCATGTGCGAAACATTGTCACTTTGCATTGCTTGGTTTACTAACCTTGCGAAGTTCTGTTGATCAATTTTCATAACGTACGCTCCTCCAATTCATCTATATTAACCAAATGGGTATTGCGGCCAACACGTTTTAAATCTCTATAAGCGATTTGTTTGGTGGCTAATCTAAGCGGCCTATCAATTAGATTTGTACCTTCTAGAATGTCCATCGGTGCTCGTTTTGTATGGGTAAATTCAATGGTTCCAAACGGGGTTTTATATTCAGCCGAACGCCCTGTTGTCATTACCGTTAAACGATCAACTGGGATTTGCGAGATAGCTCCAAATTCAGACAGTGCAGATTCCAAACTAACGTAATTGTATTCACCACGTCTAATCGTTTTGGCAATCTGCTCTAACGTATCACTTCCCTTAGATTGCGCTAGAGTATATAAATACACGCCATTAATGATGCGCACAAGTAAGCCGTCATCTAGTAAACGCTTGATTCCCGCCCGCAAAGTTCGCTCGTTATCTTGATGGAAAATTTTCGAAAGATCTGAATTAGTAAAGATATAACGACCACGCTTATCGTATTCTGCAAGTTTTTTAATGGCCTCAGATTTCTTCAATATAAACCTCAAGTTATCATTAATAACACATAAAGATGTCATAATTGTAGACTTAACCGTTCACTTTAACAAGTCTACAAAAAACACATATTATAGTGTCATATTTGTATACTTAAATATCATGTTTGGGGAAAGCTTTGTTTTAGACAGGAAGAGCGTGTAGCGTGTAGCGTGTAGAGTTACTATTAAAATAGCCCCGCGGCTTACAATATCAAAGCTGATACATCGTAGAGAAGCATTACTCGTTTTATAAAAAACGCTTCTGTTTTACTGCGCTGTTTTTGTGCAGGCTGTTAGCGTTTAACCTGCCAATACCCTGTTTTCTTTGCGCCTATGCGGGTTATTAATCCTACGTCTTTTAAAACTGTTATGCGCCTTTCAATAGTACTTTGCGACTTGCCACATTTTGCAGCAAGCTGGACATTAGTGATATAGCGGTCTTGCTCAATAAACGCCAAAATGGTTTTATCAACGTCAGATAGTTTTAAACCCTCACTTAAACCCGCATTTAAACCTTCATTTTCTGACGTTTTCGCCTCAGTTATTGCAGCAAAAATCATTTGTAACATGAACTAAATAAATGGAGCGCTATCGGTTTACTGGGTACTTTGGCGAATAGCGAGGTAGTAGTCGTCTTGATGTTGATGCACCATACTTTCAACAGGAATATTAATAAACACGTCATCAATTAGGTTATTAAATTGAGCAGCGGTTAATAAAGTAACACTTTCAAACTTTATTTGTACAGCCAGCCCGTTGTTTATATAAATGAATTGCATAAAAAAACCCGCAAACTTGATTACTCAAATTTGCGGGTTTTTTAGGGTTTTTAAATCAACGAATTTAAAAACCGATATTGGTGGAGCTGGGGGGATTTGAACCCCCGTCCGAAAAGCCTCGACCGTCGGTACTACATGTTTAGTATTGTCATTTAATTAACCTTTAAGTCCCGGACAAACACGGTAAATAAAGGCGAGGCCGCTTAGTTTTAACGCTTCAACCCCGGCCAGGGTTTCCGTCGCGATCAGGTGTTAGGGTGACACTCCAGAATCCAGTCCACAAGAATACATGGAAGGAGCGCTAGCCAGCCTAAGCTGCTAGAGAGTAGTTATCGTCGTTTGCGATTACTTTAAATTGCGGCTTTTTTACGAGGCAAACCGCACCTCGACATGCACCTCGGGCTTCTTGAATTCCGTCGAATCCTAATCAGCCCCTGAATTAGTAAACTCATTCAGAGTGTGCAAGCAGTATAACTGACTAAGGTGCTGATACTCAAGACTCTTCAGTGCTTTATTTTATTAGCTCCCACTAAGTGGTGAATAATTAAACACAAAATGAGAATTATGCAAAGTTCCATAAAATAAAACAAACAATTACTTAACAAATTAGCATGACTGTGCTCAAATAGCGTACTAAACCACCATTTTGTATTACACATGTATAAAATACATAGAGTGGTAAAAATAAATAATAAGAACAGGCATATTCTAAAGGATGTTATAAATGTCGCTGTTTAATCATGACCCTCAAACTGGTTTTGTTGCGCTTGCTGAGCACCCAAAAAACAGCGGTTTCCCTGTTACTAGCTCACAGTTAATAGAATTATTAGAACAATCTCAGTACGCCGACTTTGAAGTAGTCAGTGCTAATATTGGCAAACTGTTTGCTCCAAGTAGTAATTATCAAGCTGATTCATTGATTATTGCGCGTGCGGTGGATGCCTCGTTACTCATTCAAATTGATGAAAAAAATATGGTTGCTGAAGCCACCTTAACCACAGCCCGAGGTGGTCAATTGATGTCTGTTGATGGTGCCCGTGACGCCCTACTCGAAGCGGGAGTTATTCAAGGGATCAGCCAACGTGCATTAGATAGCTTTTTAGGACAGCAATTTGAAAAACCCGCAGGGGCTTCGTATAGCGCGATTGTAGCTCATGGCCGCAGACCTAAAGAAGGTAGCGATGCTAAATTTGTTCGCTTATGTTCAACAGCACAAGACCGTGTTTTAAGTCCACAAGCAACAGAAGGCGGAAAAGTGGATATGCGCGACTTAGGCGCCATAATCACTGTAAACCCTGGTACCCCATTAATGCAGCGCATAGCGGCAACACAGGGTGAAGACGGCTACACTGTGTTTGGTGACACCATTGCTGCTTGCCCAGGTAAAGACCTTCCTCTACAGCCCTTCGAAGGAACTAAACTCGACCCTGATAACCCTAATATGCTTATTGCTGATAGTAAAGGTGTACCCGTTGCATTACCACGTGGCATGCGTGTTGATGACGTATTATGTTTTGATAACGTTGATATTGGTACTGGTCATGTTGATTTTGATGGCAGTGTCATTATCAGTGGCGATATAAAAGACGGTATGCGTGTACGCGCCAGCGGCGACGTTACTGTGTTAGGCTTTGTAGAGTCAGGCAACATAGAAAGTGCCAGTGCAGTCACCGTGCTGCTAGGGGCAATTGGCCGAAAACGTGAAGATGGTGATGAGTTTACATGTAAGATAAAAGCCGCAAGAACAATCTCATTAGGATACGCCCAATATTGTTTTATTGAGGGGCAACAAGATTTATTTATAGAGCGCCAAGCTCTCCACTGCGATTTAAGTGCGCGGCGGTTAATTAGAGTCGGTAAAGCGAATAACCCCAAGGGTAAAATTATTGGGGGTAGTATTTTAAATGCAATGCGTATTGAAACGGGTGAACTAGGTGCGCCTTCTGGTACTAAAACTAAGGTACACCTCGCCCAATATTGGCATGACTTACGACAAAAACAGATTCAAGTCTCTGACTTTGAAAAGCTACTGGCTACAAAAGCCGCATCACTTAAACAAGCGCGTAAAAAAAGCAGTTAAAATTCCCGCAGCCGATAAGCGACAGCTATTTTTAACTAAAATAGCGGCCAGTGAAGAACAAATAAATATAAGAATTGCGCATATTAAGCGTAAGAAGCATTTAATTAAAACCAAAATAGCGCAGCTTTTAGCAATCAGCCGAGTAAAAGTTAATGAGCTAATGCATCCAGGTGTGGAATTAAAAATAGCAAAAGACTCAAAAAACTTTTCCCGTATTTACCCGCCTCATTTAGTAAAAATGAGTGAAGGAAAAATTACTCAGTCGTTTTAGCGGCTGAGTCTTGCGTTGATACTTCAGTATCTAATTCGCCTTCACTTTCAGCTAGCGGCCAACCACCTAATTGCTGCCAACGATTCACAATTAAACAATATAACTCAGCTGTACGCTCTGTATCGTAAAGTGCTGAGTGAGCTTGTTTGTTATCAAACTCAATCCCCGCAGCACGGCACGCTTTAGCGAGTACTGTTTGACCAAGAGCAAGTCCAGCTAAAGAGGTTGTGTCAAAACTGACAAACGGATGAAAGGGTGTGCGCTTAATTTTATTACGCTCAATGGCTGCATTTAAAAAACCATGATCAAATGCCGCATTATGTGCCACCACGACAGAGCGCTGACAGCCTGCTGCTTTTTGCGCTTTACGTACAGCTTTGCAGACTTCTTTTATTGCTTCGTCTTCAGGTACTGCGCCACGAAGTGGCGAAAAAGGATCAATACCGTTAAATTCAATAGCAGCTTGTTCAATATTGGCACCTTCGAATGGCTGCACATGAAAATGAACCGTGTGATCAATACTTAACAAGCCTTCGTCATCCATTTTTAAAATAGAGACCGCAATTTCTAATAGCGCATCAGTTTCTTTATTAAAGCCCGCAGTTTCAACGTCAATAACAACAGGAAAAAAGCCACGAAAGCGTTTTGCGAAAAGTGTTTGTTCAGTATTTGCCATAGTCTTCTTGGTTTATGGATGTAAGCCTTCTATTATGACAAAGTTGATGCCCTCTAGGCTAGGGGTTAAGGGATTTATTACACGATAAATTATAGGCATGTATATTGCTTATGTATGAATTAGGTTTATACATTAATTAAGCCCGTAGCCTTGAAAACCTACTTATTTGAATTAAATAAGCTCTTAAGCTGGTGCATTGAGCCAAAATTTTGGCACGTTAAAGCAAATAGAAAGTTAATATTGTTGGAGAACTCTACTGTGAAGTTATCATCCTTATCTTTTGGTATCACAACAATTGCCCTACTATCGAGTAGCTTGGCAGATGCTGCGATGCGCCAATACAGTGCAGATGCCGATACCTCACAATGGGAAGTAGTAAAAACCACTCGCTTACAATGTCAGTTAAATCATGAAGTTCCTTACTACGGCGAAGCCATATTTAGCACCACGGCGAGTAAGAACAAAGATGTTTTATTTAACTTAGATATGGTGGTTAGGCCAGATAATTACAGCATCGCAGGACTAAAAGCGGTGCCACCCTCTTGGCGGGCTGGTCTTGCTGCGCGTGATATAGCAAACATGAAGTTATTGCGAAAATTTGACGGTGAACTTGGCAATAAAACAGCATGGGAAATGCTCACGGAGCTAGAGAAAGGTTACTACCCTACTTTTTATTATCAAGACTGGCAAAATAGTGCCGACAAAATTGCCGTCGGTCTATCAAGTATTAATTTTAAACAAGCTTACTGGGCTTTTTTGCAATGTCGTGATGAGTTACTCCCATACAGCTTTGAAGATATTTCATTTACGGTGATGAATTATCAACCTAATACCAGCACACTAACTAAATCATCACAACAGCGCTTAGATAAAATAGCGGAGTATTTAAAACACGATACCAGTATCGCTTCAATTTCTATCGATTCATACACTGATAGCTATGGTGGGCGCTGGAACAATTTAGAATTATCTAAAAAGCGCGCCAAAGCCATTAAAGATTATATGGTCAGTTTAGGTATTGATGAGTCAAAAGTTGAAACACAAGGCTTTGGTGAAAAGCGCCATGTTGCAACAAATGACAATATTTTAGGCCGAGATAAAAACCGCCGTTTAGTGATCCAAATAGCAAAAATGTAATGTTAACTTTTAAGAGGTTTGTTTTTTAACTTACCTCTTTTGCTAAACCACCCTTCGCCAAATTGAAATACCGCTAAACTTAATAATATTATTACAGCTCCCATAATGAGTTGCAGATCTACAGGTTCGTTGTTTAACCATGCCCCTAGAGCAATAGCGAAGCTAGGTGTGATGAGCGTGGTTAAAGCAACCGTGCTTGCTGCTAACTTTTGTAGAACATGAAAATAAGCAAGTGCGCCGATTAACGAGCCAAACACCCCTAAATAGACTATTGACCATAGTGACTTAGCCGACCAAAGCGCACTATTGAGTTCACCATCAAGCAACCACCAAGTAATAAAGAATAAGGGGGTTACAAATATCAGGGCACCAAATGTTGTGGCCATTGGATGTATCGCAATTTTAACGCGCTTGATCATGACACCACTTAAACTAAAAAAGCAGACGGCCAATAGTACATATAGCAGCCCTTGCATTTGCATTAGTGAACCTTGAATATGCCTTTGGCTGACCAAGTACAAACCTATTAATGCAAAAGCCAATGCAATAAGTTTTATCGCGCTGAACTTAGGTTCGTTTAATAACCGCTGAGCCAGCAAACCAGATAAAATAGGTGCTAAGCCAAAAGTTAATGAGATTAACCCTGACGGCACCGTTTTAGCTGCCATATAACTAAGTAGCATGCCACCATAAATACCAATACTAGAGTAACCATATAAAAAACAAGCCCGACGATGCCAGGGAATACGCACATTTGCAATCGATACGACAAACGCCGCTAACACCAAGCCAATAAGCATGCGCATCAGCACAGCAAGGGTTGGAGCAACTGTTTCACTGCTAAATACGATGCCTAGCGGTGTTGTTGACCATATCAACACCATAAACAAATAAGATACTTTGACGTTCACCCGGCTATTCCTTTATGGAAGCGGTACAACACAGAAGAGAAAAAGAGGATTCTAACCGCGTTATACCGCGGTTAAAATAAAAACTATATTTTACCGCGACCCATACATGAGCGCATCACTGATAGAGTCAGCCATGGGCACAAAATTGAAGGTACTCGGTTAGTTAGTTGCATTTAATTATCTACTAAAAATCTGAAAAATAAGGATATACCTATAGAAATAGCAGACTTGGTTTATAAGTCAACATAAATTAGGTTTCAGTGAATAAATTAAGCACTGTATTACGCATGTAAATCATAAGTTACATTTAATTTCTTTGATTTATAACAAAACTATTTAAGTTTGTGCCAACTAGTTATATCTTGCTTGCCTCTCACGAAGTTTCAAGGGTAAAAGAGTGCTTAAAAATAAAACAATAGGCAGCATGTTAATTGTTGCAGGTACCACCATAGGCGCAGGGATGTTGGCGCTACCTATTGCAAGTGCAGGACTTGGGTTTACTACCGCCCTTACATTGATAGTCGCTACATGGTTATTAATGACATACACCGCATTACTTATGCTCGAGTTACATCAGCATGCCGAGCGCGATGCAACATTAAATACGTTAGCAAAATCATGGCTGGGGAAGCGTGGCCAATACGTGGCTAATTTTTCTGTGATGTTTTTATTCTACGCATTATGCGCTGCATATATCGCAGGGGGTGGTGCTCAATTACAAGAAAAGATAAATTCTGGGCTAAACTTAGATCTAGCACCACAAATTGGCTCTATTATTATTGCTGTTGTTATTGGCACCGTGGTCACCCTTGGCACAAGTAAGGTCGATAAACTTAATCGGGTGTTATTTAGTATTAAAATAATTGTACTTGCGAGCTTGTTTTACATGCTGACGCCTTATGTTCATGGCCAGCATTTACTTGAAATGCCCATCGAACAAGGGCTTATTTTATCAGCCATTCCGGTTGTATTTACCTCTTTTGGTTTTCATGGCTCCATTCCTTCTATTGTTAAATACGTTGGATTGGATATTAAAACACTGCGCCGCGTTATGATCGCAGGTGCTGCACTACCACTCGTTATTTATATTTTTTGGCAACTAATTAGCCAAGGTATGATGAGTCAAGCTGAGCTTTTAACCAGCACGGGTTTACCCGGTTTTGTAACGAGCATGGCCAATATTGCCAATAATTCAGCGGTTTCAACGGCCGTTAATTTATTTGCCGATTTAGCCTTAGCCACTTCGTTTTTAGGGGTAAGTTTAGGCTTGTTCGATTTTTTTGCTGATGCATTTAAAAAAGGCGATGGAAGTAAAGACCGTATTAAAACCGCCTTAATCACTTTTATTCCGCCGTTAGGCTTTGCCCTTTTCTACCCGCAGGGCTTTATCATGGCGCTTGGCTACGCAGCGATAGCACTCGTCATTTTGGCCGTATTTTTACCCGTCGCCATGGTATACCAACAACGCAAAAGCGAATATGCTGGCTACAATGTTAAAGGAGGTAACATAGGACTTGCGATTGCAGGGCTATGCGGTGTGTTAATAATAAGCGCACAAGGCCTGCAAATGGCTGGTTTAATTCCTGCTATTGGTTAACTGGCTAACTGGCTAACTGCAAATATTTATACTTTCCTATAACAACAAAAAAGGCACATTGAGTGCCTTTTTTGTCAATAAAATACAAGTCTCGCTTATTTAAGTTTAGTACTAAGCCTTTCAAATAACGCTGGTAGCTCTCTTTCTGCAATAGGGGGGCTATAATAGTAACCTTGCACAATGAAGCAGTTATTGTTCTGTAAAAACTCAACCTGCTCAACCGTTTCTACTCCTTCGGCAACAACATCTAATTTAAGCTTTTGCGCCATCGCAATGATTGCTGCGGTAATTTCCATATCATTGGAGTCATCTGGAATATCTTTTACAAATGAACGGTCAACTTTTAATATATCAACAGGGAAACGTTTCAAGTAACTCAATGACGAATAACCCGTACCAAAATCATCAATAGATATAGAAATACCCAAGTCTTTAAGTTGATGAAGTTGTAATATCGCAGCTTCAACATTGCCCATTAGCATGCTTTCGGTTAGTTCTAAGTGCAGGCGTTTAGCTGGGACTTGTGTTTTCTCAATAATAGAGGCAAGTAGTGGTACTAGGTTAGCGTCTTTAAATTGGCGCGCAGAGAGGTTGATAGAAATATTATTTTCACGTTCTTGTCTGGCTAACCTTGCAGCAAATTCACAGGCTTCCTGTAGCACCCATGCACCAAGCCCAACAATTAAGCCTGTTGCTTCAGCAATAGGGATAAACTTAGTCGGCGGGATCATACCTTCGGTTGGGTGAAACCAACGAATTAGTGCTTCGTAGCCCGTAACTTGTTGCGTTCTACAATCTACCTGTGGTTGATAGTAAAGCACAAACTGACGCTCTTTAATCGCTAAACGTAGTTCATTTTCAATAAATAAACGTTCATTAGCAGCAGCGTTAAGCTCTTGGCTATAGAAGTGAAAAGTATTCCGCCCTTTTGCTTTCGCCTCATACATTGCTAAATCAGCATGTTTTAATAGCTGATCTTCTTCTTGACTATCGTATGGTGCCATTGTAATTCCGATACTGGCACTTATAATCACTTCATTATTGCCTAGCATAATAGGCTCATTTAGTGTTCTTTGTATTGTATTGGCCACCTCTGTGGCATGCTCTTGTTGTTCAATGCCACTGAGTAGCACGGCAAATTCGTCGCCGCCCAAACGGGCTATTGTATCTTCAGCACGCAAGCGTTTTTTCAACCGGTTTGCCACTTCAACGAGCAATTGATCACCAGCATCGTGGCCTAGTGTATCGTTTATCCGTTTAAACTCGTCTAAATCAAAATAAAATAATGCAAATGCATAATGTCCGCGCTCAGCAAGTGCCATTGATTTGCGCAACTGCATTCTAAAGAAGGTACGATTTGCCAGTCCGGTCAAAGTATCAAAGTATGCCAATTGCTCCATTTTGCGCTGGCTTTCTTTTACGAACGAAATATCTTGAGCAGATGCCACATAACTGGTGATCTCCCCGCCCTCTTCACGAATAGGTGAAATACTCAATGAAACCCAGATAGGCGCTTTATCTAACCCTTGTATTAAGGTATCACCGCGCCAATAATTTCGGCTGCGTAGATCTATATCTATGTCATCCACCAAAATAGCCATTTCATCAGCAATAATGCTTAACAGTGGCGACTGCATAAAGTGCTTTTCGCTAAATTTGGTCATTTCTAGCATTTTTGGATTAACGTACTCAATCACAAAATTATGATCGGTTATCACTACCCCAGTGCCAGAGAACGCCACGGCTTTTGAAAGTCTATTTGCGGCTTTTTCTGCGATTTCTTTTTCAGTGATCCGTTGATTTAAACCATCAATAAGTTTACGTATCTCCACTGCCATATCACGAAAGGAACCATTTAAAGTACCTATTTCGTCTTTATTTTCTTTTGGAAATTCAATTTGTAAGTGTCCTTTACCAAAACTCGTGACTGCATGCACTAAAGAGTGGATTCGGCGTAAGACAAGTTGATACAAAGCTTGGTGCAATAACAAAGCGACTAAAATGGCATATAAAATAAATAAGCCAAAAAACTTTACTTTAAGTTCTTGCAACGCAGATAACGCCGAAGAACGCTTTTTATAAATACCGATATACCAATCTAAGTGCTCAACTTTACGGATATTAATAATGTGAGTTTCACCATCTTGAATAAATGAATCAGCATTTTTTGGCAGTTTCATTTTAATCGTTTGATTTATAAGCTGTTGTAAATCTGTATTAACAAAATCACTGGTGCGTAGGGGTTTACCAGCTTGGCCATATTGTTCGTACTGATTTTTGGTCAACTTTGGATGCGCAAGTAGTTGGCCTTTACTGTCAAATACAAACAAGTGCTGATCGTTATCACCTACGGGGAGTTGCGATATTAATGTTTCAAGAGCCAGATCACTGCCTGTAACACCAAAAAACTCATTATTAATATAAATTGGCACCAATACACTAATAACCCATTTATGCCAAATTTGATCATAATAAACTTGTGACCATACAGCTTCGCGCGTTGGGTTTAGTGCTTCTTTAGCGTAGTTAAAACTGCTGCCATCAGTAAACTGGTGCTCACTGGCAACATTAAGTGCCCAATTAGGTGGCGCAATACGGATAAAATTATCTTTTGAGATCAGATAAAAGTTAAAAAAATCTTGGATCAAAGTGGGGGAAACTATTTTCCATAATGACTCAGAATCATTAATTAGTTTTTTATAAAACGGAGTGAACTCTTGCTGCGGTAAAAAAGCTGCTGACAACCCGTCTTCTGACGCGCTACGAATACTGCCATCTGCATCAAAACTCAATTTAGCATTTTGGCTACTTGCCAATTGAGAAGAATTATAGAAAAGTTGACTCGATACAACTGTATTCGCTTGCTCTGCAATATTAACCTTTGTTTTCACTAGGTTATTAAATTGCTGGTTCAAACGTTCGCTAGATAGCTTCAGCACTTCGTGTTCTTCAAACACGAGTTGTTTTTCTTCAGATTTAAGCATTAGTGCAGCCGCACAAATGCCAGCGATCAAACAAATCGCTGAAATTAACAGCGACAGTTTCATACTTAATGAATTAACACCAAAACGTGATGGTGGGCGTCTATACACCACAAGCCAACCTTATTTATTAATAATTGTTATTATTTGAATCGACACTCAGAAATATACCAGATCCCTATTTAGATTTATAAATTTTTTGTAAATATTCATAAAAAAACTCAATTCTACGAATAAACGAGTTCAATTGCCCGATTAAAGACAATAGAGTGTTGACTTTATAGCCTAGTCTCCATACATTTAAAGCATGAACATAAAATTCTCGCTTTTCACATTTTCTTTTTTTAGCTTCTTTATCAAATAGAAGAGGCTTACCTGTTTGCGAGATTAAATCAACCGAATAGCAAAGCCTCCCAACTGGGAGGCTTTTTTGTTTTTGCCTTTTTAAGGTAACTTTTGGAATGAGGAACCCAAATGACAAATGATGTACTAAATTCGCTCAGACATGATATCAACGAGATTGATTCAGACCTGCTTGTGCTACTTGCCAAGCGCCGCCGTATTAGTCATGGCGTAGTAGAGTATAAAATAGCTAATAACAAACCGATTCGTGATGAAGCGCGTGAGCAAGCTTTACTCGAAAAGCTAATTGGTTACGGTAAATCCTTGGGATTAGATGCTTATTATGTCAATAACGTATTTCAAACAATTTTAGAAGATTCAGTACTCAATCAGCAGGCCATGCTACAGAAGAATTTAAACCCTGACGCAATGAGCGAAACTCACCGTGTTGCTTATTTAGGAGGTCAAGGTACGTACAGCCAATTAGCCTGTCATAAGTACTTTAGTCGTCGCCCTGGCAAACTGGTTGAACTTGGCTGTGCAAGTTTCGAACAAATTACTGGTAATGTAGAAAGCGGCCAAGCCGATTTTGGTTTATTGCCTATCGAAAACACCAGCTCAGGTAGTATTAATGAAGTCTTTGACTTACTGCAACATGCACAAGTATCCATCGTGGGCGAAGTAACTCACAGTGTTGAACATTGTTTATTAGCCTCACCTGATACAGAGCTCAGCAAATTAACTAAAATTTTTGCTCATCCACAACCTTTTGCGCAATGTAGCCGATTTTTACAAGGCTTAGGCGATATTCAACATGAAACCTCTGACTCTACTGCAAGTGCATTACAATCAGCAATTGACACACCTAATAGTGCAGCGATAGGCTCAGCCCAAGCAGGCAAACATGTCGGGTTAGAAGTATTAAAATCAGGCCTTGCTAACCAACGCGAAAACCATAGCCGCTTTATTGTGGTTGCTCGCCAACCACTTCAAGTGTCAAAGCAAATTCCAACAAAAACCAGTTTAATTATGGCCACTAAGCAACAAGCCGGTTCATTGGCAGATGCATTAATGATTTTCAAAGAGCACAATATCAACTTAGTGAAGCTTGAATCTCGTCCAGTGCCTGGAAACCCATGGGAAGAAGTATTCTATGTTGATTTAGAAGCCAACTTAGTAGATAACCACGTGCAGCACGCTTTAGAGCAGCTAAAAGAGCATACGCAATACGTACGTGTGCTTGGCTGCTATCAAAGTGAGTCATTACAAGCGGTGAGTGTTGAGGCTTAAATTTAGTACATTTAAATGATTTAAGGCCAGCAAATTGCTGGCCTTAATATTTGATAATTCATACCACTAGCGTGCGCTGAATATCAACCCATTTTCATCAGCATCTATCACTATCATACTGCCACTTTGATACTCACCTGCTAGCAGTTTTTGCGCCAGTGGATTCTCAATGGTATGTTGAATAGCGCGTTTAAGTGGTCGTGCCCCATAAACTGGATCAAAGCCGCTGGCTGCAATCCGCTCTAAAGCTGCATCGCTAATATCTAATAAATACCCCATTTCAGTTAAGCGCTCTCGCAATTTCGTTAACTGAATATCCGCAATTTCTTTAATATGCTCATTAGCAAGTGAATGGAACACCACGGTTTCATCAATTCGGTTAATGAACTCTGGTCTAAATTGGCTCACCAACACACCCATCACTTTTTCTTTTAGGGTATCGTAGTCGTTATTACCCGCTTGCTCTTGAATGATATCTGAGCCAAGATTTGAGGTCATAATGATCACGGTGTTTTTAAAGTCTACCGTGCGCCCTTGACCATCGGTTAAGCGGCCATCATCTAATACTTGCAGTAAAATATTAAATACATCAGGGTGCGCTTTTTCTATTTCATCAAGCAAGATGACAGAATATGGGCGACGTCGCACAGCTTCAGTTAAATAACCGCCCTCTTCATAACCTACATAGCCCGGAGGTGCTCCCACTAAGCGCGCGACTGAATGTTTTTCCATAAACTCTGACATATCAATGCGCACCATGGCACTTTCAGTGTCAAACATGTACGTGGCAAGCGCTTTGGTCAACTCTGTTTTACCCACCCCTGTTGGGCCTAAGAATAAAAAAGAGCCAATTGGACGATTTGGATCCGCAAGCCCTGCACGGGAACGACGAATTGCGTTTGAAACTGCAACAACCGCTTCATCTTGCCCTATTACTTTAGCATGGAGTTGATCTTCCATTTGTAATAGCTTTTCACGCTCACCTTGAAGCATTTTAGATACAGGAATACCTGTCCAACGCGATAAGATCTCCGCTATTTCATCTTCGCCAACTTGGTTTTTTAGCAAGCTCATATCTTGCATTTCAGCTTGTGAGGCTAAATCAAGTTTGCGCTCTAAATCGGGAATACGCCCATATTGTAACTCCGACATACGTTGTAAATCGGTTGCACGTCTTGCAACTTCTAAATCTAAACGCGCTTGTTCAAGCTCCGCTTTGATTACTTGAGTGCCTTGTAACGAGGCTTTTTCTGCGTTCCACACTTCATCAAGTTCACGATATTGTGATTCAAGTTCACCGATAAGCTCTTGCATCTCTGTACGACGTTTTTGACTGGCTTCATCTTTTTCTTTGGCAAGGGCGTTATCTTCCAGTTTTAACTGAATAATACGACGCTCTAATTTATCTAAAGATTCGGGCTTTGAATCTATTTGCAAACGAATTGAAGAACCCGCTTCGTCAATTAAATCAATCGCTTTATCAGGAAGTTGCCTGTCGCTAATATAGCGATGTGATAAATGCGCCGCAGCTACTATTGCAGGATCGGTAATATCAACACTGTGATGTAATTCATAGCGCTCTTTTAAGCCACGTAAAATAGCGATAGTGTCTTCAACTGATGGCTCTTCAACAAGCACTTTTTGAAAGCGACGTTCGAGTGCGGCATCTTTTTCAATGTATTGGCGATATTCATCAAGGGTTGTTGCACCCACGCAGTGTAATTCACCACGAGCTAGCGCAGGCTTTAACATATTACCCGCATCCATTGCACCATCGGTTTTACCAGCGCCGACCATAGTATGTATTTCATCAATAAAGAGAATAACTTGGCCTTCTTCTTTAGCTAACTCGTTCAATACTGATTTTAATCGCTCTTCAAACTCACCGCGGTATTTGGCTCCTGCCACCAGCGCACCTAAATCAAGTGACAATACGCGCTTGTTTTTTAGTCCTTCTGGCACTTCGCCATTAATAATACGCTGCGCTAACCCTTCGGCAATAGCTGTTTTCCCTACACCGGGCTCACCGATTAATACCGGGTTATTTTTGGTACGACGTTGTAATACCTGAATGGTTCGGCGAATTTCATCATCGCGGCCGATCACAGGGTCTAGCTTACCTTGCTCTGCACGCTCGGTAAGGTCTATAGTAAACTTTTTCAGGGCTTGACGGGTTTCTTCGGCATTGGGGTCATCCACCTTTTGCCCACCG
Source organism: Pseudoalteromonas sp. APC 3893 (assembly GCF_030408095.1). Classification (NCBI taxonomy): domain Bacteria; kingdom Pseudomonadati; phylum Pseudomonadota; class Gammaproteobacteria; order Alteromonadales; family Pseudoalteromonadaceae; genus Pseudoalteromonas; species Pseudoalteromonas sp. APC 3893. The sequence continues at coordinate 233,193 of NZ_JASDCD010000001.1, read as the reverse complement.
CGAATCGCTTCAATCGCAGTCTCTATTTTCGTCGCTGTTACATTTAAAGCACGGAAAATATCACCAAGAGGACCTTTGTCTTCACAGGCGGCAAGTACAAATAATTCGCTAGAGATAAACTTATCTTTACGCTTTTGCGCATATTTATCACATAAGTTAATCAGCGAAACCATGTTGTTAGACAGTTGAACATCACCGCCTACACCTTCTACTTTGAATAACTTTTCAATTTCTTTTGACAGTTTAGTATTAAGCTCGTCTGCACTAACACCTGCTTGTGCTAATAAAGCACGCACACTAGAGCCACTTTGTTGTAACAGTGAGTACATCAAGTGAACAGGCTCAATAAATTGATGGTCACGACCAAGTGCCAATGATTGCGCATCAGAAAGCGCAGATTGAAATTTACTGGTAAATCTATCTAAACGCATGAGGGGTACCTATTAAAAAAACTAATTACTTTATTAATGGGTATGTTCGATGATTTGTTCAAGGTTTTGAAGGTAATATATTCGCAATGATGAACAATTATTTGCGCCAGATCAAAGTAGCCATTCGCCCTGTTTTACCATCTCGTCGATATGAAAAAAACTGCGCTTGCTGATTAACAGTACAATGCTCACCACCTGAAATTTTTAAAATACCTAAATGGTTTAGTTGAATGTGTGCAATGGCGTAAATATCAGCTAAATATTTGCCATTATCTTTTGCTTGAAAAGCATGTTGATACTGTGCACTAAACTGACAAAAAGCAGCCTTGACCTCAGCACCCACTTCGAAGTTTTGCGCCCCAATAGCAGGTCCAAGCCAAGCTACTATTTTTTCTGAAGGAGTCGTAAAGAGAGCAGTTGTGTTAGCGATGATGCCAGCATATAAACCTCGCCAGCCACCATGAATTGCAGCTACCTCACTCCCACATTCAGTGGTGAGTAGAATGGGTAAGCAATCTGCCGTCATTATCGCTAAAGGTTGCTCTGGCAAACGAGTAAAAAGCGCATCGGCATCCACTAGTTTGGAATGATCAAACTGCTCATCAACAACAACAACATCGCTGCTATGAACTTGATTTAACCAAACCGGCTTAGTCGGTAAGTGGCTCGCTAATAACTCACGGTTAGCCAGTACTTTTTGTTCATCATCACCTACATGTAAACCCAAGTTAAAACTACTAAATGGAGCATCAGAGTAGCCCCCTTTTCGAGTGGTGCTCAGGGCACCAATATTTATTGGTGCGGGCCATGTAGGTGTGATCATCGCGATTAAAAGTCTATATTAGGGTTAGCTTTGGTGTCTTCGCGTAATGCGTGTGTCATTGCCACCATGTCGTCAGGAATAGGTGCTTGCCACGTCATCATTTCACCTGTGATTGGGTGAGCAATACTCAGCTTAACCGCATGTAATGCTTGACGGTTAAACGCTCTGAGCATTTCAAACAACTCAGGTGTGGCACCTTTTGGTGGGCGCGGACGGCCACCATAAGCTTTATCACCAATCAATGGATGATTAATAAACGCCATATGCACACGAATTTGGTGAGTACGGCCAGTCTCTAGGCGTAAACGTAAGCGTGTATGGGCACGGAACTTTTCTGCAACACGAAAGTGCGTAATAGCAGGTTTTCCCTGCTCATGTACCGCCATATGCGTACGTTGAGTTGGATGACGGCCGATTGGTTTTTCAACCATTCCACCTGCGGTCATCGTCCCATTACAAATTGCTTCATATTCACGAGTGAAGTTTTCACGCTTTTGTAATGCAGTCACTAAGTGGGTTTGTGCAGGAATTGTTTTGGCAACAACCATTAATCCTGTGGTGTCTTTATCAAGACGGTGAACAATACCAGCACGCGGGACGTTTATAATCTCAGGATAATGGTGAAGTAACGCATTTAATACTGTGCCATCTGGGTTACCCGCCCCAGGATGGACCACTAAACCCATTGGTTTATTGATAACTAAAATATCATCGTCTTCATAAACGATGTTTAATTTGATATCTTGCGCTTCATATTCACGTGGCGCTTCAATGCTGGTTTCAACATTGACCACTTCGCCACCTAAGAGTTTTTCTCTTGGTGTGTTGAAAATTTCACCATCCACGGTGATTTTATCATCCAAAATCCACGTTTTTATACGTGAACGTGAATAATCAGGGAACAATTGCGCCAATACTTGGTCTAGACGTTTACCGCCTAACTCAGTTGGCACCTCGGCTTGAAGAGAAATTTGTTCTGACATTAGTAACTTTACCCAATTTACCAGTGCAAGCTGTGCTCGACTGGGTTAGAATCGCTTTTAATAAAAGCATTTATATAATAAGCATAGTTTACTCGGTTTTACCCAGTTGGCCTAGCCGAAGACATCGAAGGTAACAAATAAAATGATAAATAGAATAGGGAAACGTGCATTCGCCATTGTTTTTACAGTTTCATTACTTGGTTTAGGCGCATGTTCGTCTGCTCCAGATGAAGAAGATATCCAACGCGTTCCTAATAAATCAGCACAAGCGCTTTATGAAGACGCTAAACAAACACTAGACTCAGGCCTTTATGCACGTGCAATTGAGCTATTAAGTGCAATTGATTCACGCTACCCGTTTGGCCCAATGTCAAAACAAGTACAAATGGATTTAGTCTATGCCCATTACCAAGCAGGTAATACAGAGCAAGCATTAGCGACCATTGACCGCTTTATTCGCTTAAACCCTAATCACAAAGATCTAGATTACATGTATTACATGCGTGGGTTAGTGAACATTAAAGCGGATGAGAATGCATTCCAAGAATACTTTGGTGTTGATAGAGCCGACCGTGATGCAAACCGTACTCGTGTTGCCTTTACTGACTTATCAACCTTAGTCAACCGCTTCCCACAAAGTGGTTATGCGCCAGAGGCAAAACGTCGTTTGGTTTGGTTGCTAAATAAAATGGCACGTTATGAGCTAAAAGTGGCTGATTACTACTATGAGCGAGAAGCATACCTTGCAGCGGCAAATCGCGGTAAATATGTTGTAGAGCATTATTCACAAAGTAGTTATTTAGATGAAGCATTAGAAATGATGGAAAAAAGCTATTCCAAGCTGGGATTGCCTGAACTAAGTGAGCACGCTAAATTGACTCGTGAGTTGAATAAAAACAAATAGATTTAATTATATATAAAAAAGGCGCTAATTTGATTAGCGCCTTTTTTATATCAAGTGAAGACTTATTAACTTAAACCGAATTAATTAAATAGCTTCTTCGTCTTCTTCTGCCGTACGAATACGCACAACACGCTCAACATCAGTAACGAAAATTTTACCATCGCCGATTTTACCTGTTTGCGCAGTTTTAACGATCACTTCGATGGCACGGTCAACATTTTCATCACCTAACACAATGTCTAGTTTTACTTTCGGTAAAAAATCCACCATGTATTCAGCGCCACGATAAAGCTCGGTATGCCCTTTTTGACGACCAAAGCCTTTTACTTCGCTGACGGTCATACCTGTAATACCGACTTCTGATAATGCCTCACGTACGTCGTCTAGTTTAAAAGGTTTGATGATTGCTTCTATTTTTTTCATTGTTCGTTGCTACTTTTAAATTCTGTTTGAGTCGATTTTAGACAATCCTGCAGTTCATAGCAAACAAAGCAATTGAATTACGGTGATTTAATCATCAACAATGATATGATAATTAAAAATCTAGCAACCATAGTGATAAAATACGTTGTTAGTATGGCTTGTTAATGAGTCACCTAGTATTTAGAGGTAGATATGAAACAAATACAACACGGCTTTACGCTCTTAGAATTGATGGTCACTATTGCTATCGTTGGCATTGTTGCTGCAATCGCTTTTTGGAATAGCAGTGATATGCTTGAAGAAAATCGAGCCGAAAACTTTTTGCTCGAGTTAAAACGCAATATCAATTTTGCCCGCGCAAAAGCCACCAGTACAGATTCACTTATCGTAGTGTGTAGCGCAGACACAACCAATATAGAAAATAATACACAATTGACCTGCTCTAAAGATTGGAGTGACGGCACCATCATTGTATTTTTCGATGACAACAGTAATGGTGGCTATGATCCACAAGAAGGAGACAAAATTCTTAGAGCCATGGCTGAGATATCTGAAAATAGTAAATTAACATTTTCGGGAGATACTTCATTAACATTTGATGCAAGTGGCCGGATCACCTCAAACCCAGGTACATTTACATACTGCCCAAATAAAGACAATGAAAACAATAAAGCATTAACAATCAGCCAATCGGGTACCGCTTTATATAATGGAGATACTAATAACTCTTGTGTTGCTAAAGCACTTTAATTGAGCTTGCAACTCCAGCAAGCTCAACTAATATTAGAATAATAGTAATCAAAAGAGCTCAAGGATGAGAAAGCCACCCCAATTCCAAGCAAAATTAGGGACAACATTGCTCGAAACAATGGTGGTATTGAGTATTGTCGCTATCATGGCTAACCTTGCTCTGTTTCACTTGCAGCCTTTTCTTGCACAAACTCGCCTTGAAAATTATAGCCACCTGATAAAAAGAACCTTGAATTTAGCGCGTAACAATGCGGTATCTTTAAATAGCCAAATTACTGTTTGTGCATTGAAGTCGTCTGTATGTGACAGCAGTCGTTGGCATGAAGGTATTACCGTTTTTGTTGATAAAGGAGATGTTGGAGTCTTTGGTTCTGATGACACTGTTATGTTTGTCACTGAAGCCATTAATAAGTCAGATAAACTTACTTACCCCCGAAACGCCATCACTTACCGCCCTGATGGTACACCCAGGGGGTTTAATAATGGTACATTTATATATTGTGCTGACTATAAATCAGCAAATTTACCGGGGATTGCTATTTCGGTGAGTACTACAGGTAGAATAACACTAAAGGACACCAAAGAATGTCAAAATAGTATTTGAGCAAAATCTAGCTTACTTATTTGTTAGCCTTTTTTAGTTTATTTGCAATGCCAAGCGCAAGCGAAGTCGTTAAACCAAAATGAAATTACCCCCAGCACTCACTTTTATCCGCACTTCCTTTGGACGTTTTAAGTCCGGCGTCATCAATAGTAAAAGATTTACAATCGTCGTCTTTTAGTGGTGGTCCAGCAGCGGGGGTAGCAGTGATCTTGAACGTGCCCGCAGAATTATCAACGCTTACTTTTATGGTATAAAATCCATGCTCTGTCGGAGATACCACACCCAAGTTTTCTAAGCTTTGTGTATACACTCGATTATCAACAAAAAACTGTTGTTGCTTATTTGCAGCATCAAGTAATGAAGTAATAGCTTCTGTGCGAGCTGTACGTTTAACATGTTCAAAGTAACTAGGCAGAGCGACAGATGCGATAATGCCCAATATAGCCACCGTAATCATTAACTCAATTAAAGTAAAACCATTTTTTTGTATTTTCATTCTTCGCACCATCTATTTTGCATTATACGCCGAAAATTATTATGTGTGGGGTGTAAACTAAATCACCCCATCATAAGTGCCTACTGCATCGAATGCAATTATTGCCTGAATTTACCGCATTAAGCACCTTTTTTAATTATTGAGAAATAATGTCTTGCTTATATACATACGTCTGCTGAACCCGAAAACCCAGACCTTGTGTTGATGAACTCGTTACTAATTTTATATGGCCATTTTCATCAAATGTAATGTCTGGTCCTAATAATTCTTGTGGCACAAACGATTCACTAGGTTTTAAAATACCTGCCACTTGCTGTGTATTTAACCAAGGACCAAGTAGTAAAAACTGACTTTTTTTGGCAACCGGCTCCATAGTATCATCGCAAAGATTATCATCATCTTTATCGTCGCATTGCTCTTGAGCTCCAAAATACAATTGCGGTGTATCTGGTAACTCATCACGCGTTAAATAAGCCAATTGCTCATAGGCTTTAGTGCCATAATGCAAATGAAACGCATACATAGCACCTTGCCCACGACTATTTATACACTGTTGACTTGCCTCAGGCGCAGTCGAGGCTGCAGGAGTATAGCTTGTAAAGTAAGCAATACCGCCAACCACTGTTGCAACAGCGAGAGACTTTTCACCTAGTTTAGGTAAGTTGTAGTACCACCCTTTAAAGTTTCCCAGTTCGACCTCAAGTTGAACAAACGCCTCGTTATCATCAAGCTTGGTGGAAAATGGATCTAAACTAACATCCATTAACTCGTCAATACGAATCGGCTCAGGTAAGCCATTAGGAAATTGGCCAGTAACAGTATTTATATCACGCACCATATAAAGTTGATCTTGAGTATTTGTGGTCATCGGATCTGCACGATCTCCGCTACCGATTAACACCGCATCAAACGGAATATCTTCGCGTACTTGATGCATTTCCCCATTATAAAAAACACTACTAACACGGCTAAATAATGTTCTTGCAATCATAGGTTGATTTAAAAAACGACGCCTATTAGCTATCCCACTAGCACTGAGTTCGGCTAATTTAAAATGTGTCCACGACTTGCCTTCTGGCATATCTACCCGCCATACATTCCCTCCGGTGTCAGCAGCATAAAGACGGTCTATATAACCATCATAATTAGCATCAAATACCGCAACATCGCCCGCAATACTATCTACACCTGCAAATCCATTTTCAGGGGTCAATGACCATACTTTTTCGCCACTGCTTGCATCAACAATATATATGCCTCGCCCTTTATCATCACTGCTTGGCTGCTCATTATCTTTATTCGCATCATAACCGGCAGCAAAGATCAGTACCGGTTTATTTTCAAAACCTGCCAATTTAATATAAGTTACAATTGGTTTTGACCACGTTTGCCCAAGCTCTTTAAATGATGATACCCCCCCTTGAATTGGAGTGCTCCAAAGTAATTTTGGTGAATCAGGCTCTGAAATATCAAGTCCGTAATAATTACGTCCTCCCCGACGCAAACCAAAAAATGCCCAGACACGATCATCATCGTTAATTATTCCATTGCTATTTTTATCATCAATAAATAAACTGATAGGACCGTCAACACCATATACTTTACTATTTGATTGGTTAGCTCTTAATGGTTTGAGAATGCTATAAAGGCTGCGTGGAATAAATGCCCAGCTTTCAGACAAGGTATCGTTTTTATCTTGAAACATATGTAAAAAACCAGCATTTGTGCCAACAAGAATCCTTATATCGCCATTCCCATAATCAATAGCTACGGGTTTAGAGTGCAGTGGATCACCAAAAATATTACTGCGAGTTTCAGTCCGGTTGTCATTGTTATTTTCGTCATCAACATCAACTCCTCGCGCCCAATTTATAGTCGCTTCAATCTCCGATAATGGTTCATTAAACAATTCATCAAGGTCATCTAACTGATTTTCTAAATTAGAATAAGTAAAAGGCATCAACCCCGCGGCTGTATCCGTATAAATATTACGTTCAGCAAATTCCGACAACCAATAATTAACCCCTCCACTTTGCAACTTGGCGCCATCATTAGGTTCCGCATCAGGAAGCCAAAAAGTACGACTATCTTGGCTTATTGCCCCACTTCCATCCAGTGCAAAATTACCTGTCGCATCAGTAATTTGCGTACCTGAAACCTTTAATTTTTTTAAATTCCCCAACCAACGAGCACCTAAAGCTGGTTGAAACATAGTTAAATAAATACTATCTAAGTGGCGCGTTCTATCGGCACTACTTGCGACAATCGCAGGGGAAGAAAAGCTAGCATCAACAGTGCGTACTGTTTTCATTGTCGTCGCAAACGCTTCATTTAGCTCCTCTAGTGACTCAGCTAAAAAATACTGCCCGCCACCTTGCTTTGCCGTTTCTACCAATACCTGCTCAGCATAAAGAGGCATGCCATGACCAAACCCGACTGTATATACATTAACATTATCGATAATTGCAGTGTCTGGATAGGCATCAAAATTACTAATTCCTTGCCCATGTAAGAGTCTGGCCACGGTTGGTAAATAAGTATTTTTAAATTTATCGGCAGGATAACCATATAGGTTTTGATGCAACTGCTTTATATCGTTTTCACGGCTATTTTCTAATAATGGCAAGCTTTCTGTTAAGGATATACCATCGGTGATCAATACAACATTCACTTTACTTTCACAGGGGATTTCAGAGTCATCATTCAAACTAAAGGGGGAAATATATTGCCCCTGTTGTTGAATACGAATATCAATGAGATCAAGTAAGTTAAGGTGATCATAACCAACTTGTTGGCCATGTAAATAAAGCATCGCTTCATGTAACATTTCAGTTGCAGGACTTATGTTTACTAATGATAGTAGCCCCCAATCATCAATTGTTTCGATAATATCGCTGTGTTCAGCTCCAAACCCATGAGTGACATAACCACCTGTTGAGCCTAATAAGCTACCTAAATCAAGTAAATTATTTAATTTTAAATTTAAAGGGCCATTCGATTTTATAAGCGCAAAATCAACATTGGGATTATCATTGATCAATTTTTTCATCGCAGTTTTTGCAGCTGATAGTCGAGTCTCAGGGCATAGCTTAATTACACCAAGCAACCCTTTACACTGTTTATTACTATTTATTGATAAAGCCATACTTAGCGAGTTATCAAATACTAATAATACCTTTGACTTATCATCATTTTGTGAATGATATAATTCAATATCATCAGCCAGAGTCACTTGACTGGTAAAAACAACTAAAAAGCCAAACAGTTTTGTAATTCCATGCGTAAATTGAAACATAGCGACAACCCTATCCATGTGAAAATCTTTTCGTTTAAAACTCATACAGAAGACTTCTCTCCATTTAGTATGAGTACTACTTTAGTACAGCACAGAATTTAGATTTCACAACATAAAACAGTCACTTTTCTGTATAAAAAACACACCAAGCAATCCTTTTTAACTACATCTAATTGATTAGACTAATATAATGACTACATCTGTGAAATCATGTTTTTCGTTAATTTTCTCAGAACAGAAAATTACAAAATAGGGTTGGAATTGGGGTAAAAAGATAGAATACTTTGTAGGTATAGAGCTTATTCAGTACAAAAAGCTGTAATACGCCTTGTGCTTCGTATGTGAAGGTTGGTTTTAAGTAAAGTATTTAAACAATCTGACTGTAAAGGGAGTTACACGGTTTTACTACATTAACGATAGTAAAACCGTATAAAAATAACTTTAATCTTTATTTATAGTTATCATTCAACTCGCGTTTATAAATAAATGTTTGTTGGGTTTTAAAACCAAAACCAATTGGTACAGCATCGCTTACTAGTTTAATTTTGCCATCTTCATCAAATGAAATACCAGGCCCTATAATTTCCTTTGGCACAAATGGGTTTTTCGCGCTTGAGTCCCCTTGCGTTTCTTGTGTTTGCTTAACCCCAGGCCCTAGCAATAAAAACTGGCTCTGTTCATCACAATCATCAGTCTCACATGTATTTGTTGAACCAAAATACAGTTGTGGTGTATCAGGCACATCATTACTCGTCACATAGCGTAACTGCTCATACACTTTGGTGCCATAATGTAAGTGAAATGCATATAAACCGCCGCTTCCGCCGCTTAAAGAACATTGATTAATAACCGAATCTTCTGAAGCCGGTGTAAAACTCGTAAAGTAAGCAACGCCACCAACTACAGTTGCAGCTGCAAGTGATTTTTCACCACTTCGAGGAAGATCATAATACCAGCCACTTTTTTGACTAAGCTTTAACTCCTCATCAGTAAATTTATCGATATCACTGAGCGCATTCGCAAAAGGGTCATTATTCACATTCATTAAATCACTGATTGTAATGGGAACTGGAATGTCATCATCCAAAAATGACTTAGTCACAGTATTTATATCACGGATCATAAATAACTGATCTTGCACGTTCGTTAACGTGGGCTTGGGCCTATTACCACTGCCAATTAATACCGCATCAAAAGGTGTATCTTGGCGAGTAATCGTTGTTTTATCATTTTCAGTAGTGTTAGTTACCTTGCTAAACATTGTACGCGCTACAACCGGCTTATAGAAAAAACGTCGATCTTGGCTAGATAATGCTCCTCCTAATTGTGCTAGTTCAAAGTGAGTCCATGGGTTTATGCTATCTTTCGGGTTTGCACCAGGCATATCAACACGCCAGATACTACCCGCTGTATCAGCTGCATACAGACGGTCTATAAAGCCATCATAATCAGAATCAAGTATCGATACAGTTGCGGCTATACTATGCTCTCCTTTAAAGCCTGTTCTAGGGGTGAGCTCCCACACCAAACTACCATCTGATGCATTAACAATATATAACCCCCGTCCTTTACTATCATTACTAAGCTGTATATTGTCTTTATTAGTATCAAAGCCCGCCCCAAAAATTAACACGGGATCTGTTTTCCCTTTAATGTATGTTGCGATTGGCGCTGACCAAGTTTGTGCTAGCTCAGAGAAAACACCTGTGCCTCCTTGAATTGTCCACATTAATCGAGGAACATCAGGGTTCGTAATATCTAAACCATAATAATAATTACCGCCTCTACGCATACCAAAAAACGCCCATACACGATCGCCAGTTTCAACAACACCATCACGATCAGCGTCATCAAAAAATACAGTAATAGGTCCATCAACGCCATACACTTTAGTATCAGCTTGGTTCTCCCGCAACGGTGCTAAAATTCTATATAAGCTATTAGGAATAAATGACCATGTTTCACCCACTTCGTCCCCTTTATCCTGAAACATATGTAAAAAACCAGCATTAGTACCAATCAGGATACGTATATCATCATTACCATAATCAATAGTGACGGGCTTTGAGTGTAATGGATCACCAAATATGTCCTGACGCTGATCCCGACGAGAGCCATCCTTATCCTCATCATCAACGTCAACACCTCTAGCCCAATCAATAGTTGAAGCGACATTGAGTAGATCAGTCCCAAAACTATTCGCTAAATTTGCAAGCCCACCGAAGGCTGTTTGTAAAAGATTACTTTTAAACTCGATCAGTCCTCCTGCGGCAGAATCGGTGTAAACGGTTCGCTCTGCTAAATTTGTAAGATGTAAATTAACACCACCATTTTCCACTGAATTACCATCTGCAGCTGAGTTTTCAGGTAACCAAAAGGTATGTGCTGTTGATTTAATTAACCCATCATCATTAAGTGCAGGGGTACTTCGCGCATCAACAATTTCGGTGCCAGACACTTTTAATTTTTTTAAATTCCCTCGCCAACGGGCACCTGTTTCGGGGTAAAACATAGCATAGTAAATCGATTCCCGGCTTCGAGTCTGATCCACATTGTTACTTGCAATTGAAGGAGATGTAAACGTGTCATTTACTTCTCGAATATTTGTAATGAACTTTTTAAATGCATCTGATAACTCATCTGCCGTATTAGCATGTTCATATTGACCACCACCCAATCTCGCAGTCTCTTCTAATAAATACTTGCCTGAGGCACTCATCCCAGAACCAAACCCAACGGTATATACCCGTCCCGTTTCGTGGATATCAGGAGTTTGTGGGTATAGATCAACAATAACTTCTTCGATACCGGCTTTTTTATTTGCGTCTACACCATGAATTACTTTCGCAAGTTGATGTAAATAATTACTGTAAACATAATCATCGTTGGTAAGTGAACGGCCAAAATATTTTCTATATTCGCTACTTATATCAGCATCGCTGCCGTTATCACTCCCTGAAGACGGATCACCATCAGTCATATAAATTATATTCACTGAGTTATCGCAGCGTATAGCTTCAGCTTCGCTATCAGCAAAAGGAGAAATATATGTGTAATCGTAGGTATTTTGCCATTCATTCCAACAATTCCACCACGAACTACACTTGCGAACTCTCACTCTTCCTGTATAAACTTTATTCTCAACACCTGTATCCCTACTACTCTCATTGAGATTTAATGCATAGTGCAAACTTTTCCCTGTTATATATAAATAGGCTTCCCAAAGTGTTTCGGCTAAAGGCGTTCCTCCGTCTGCTGGCAAGTTATTTATTGAACGAGTAATTGTGTCATGAGAGCTACCAATACCATTGACAATATATCCACCATCGGTGCTATGGTAACGCATAAGACCAAAATCAATATCTGGATGTCCTTCAACTAATTGTGTCATTGCATCTTTAGCCACCCCCAACCGGCTATCACTGCACAACCGCCAATCTCCATTACTATATTGTCCACAGTCATCCCCTGTTCTTGAGGAAAAAGCCATACTTCCAGAGGTATCAAAAATTAATAAAACACGCGGCTTTTCATCAAGCTCAACATTATGATTAACATATAATTCAATATCTTCAGCGTAGCTGTGCATACTCAAAAGCAGTGCAATACTGAGCGAAATACTTATAACTAACTTTTCAAACTTCATCATATTTACTCACTTAACCGCCAGTATTTAAACTAGCCATTTCTTGGGCGATTCCAGTCGTTATTGTAATAGTGTGTTTACTTTTTGAGCCATAGGTTATGGTGCTATCAACTTGTACCATGTTGCATGAAATACCCGCTGTAAAGCTAAACTTGCGGGGACAGGGCAGATCTAGCGCACCATTATTTAAATTACTCATTGAGTTTACTGTATCGCCCACTTTATCTAATGCGATTGAACCATTCGGTATTTGCGCTCGCGTATATAAAAAGTAACTGGTTCCTCCTTTAGTCGCTTCATCAGCTATCACTTGTTGTACATTACCCATCAAAGCGTTTTCAGCTTCTTCTCGCTCAAATGCGGCATTGGTAATTTTCATATCCACACTACTGCTACTCATAAGCGTCACAGCTATACCTGTGACAGCAACAACCATGATCAGCGCCACAATAAGAACAACACCTTGCTGTTTTGCAGCTAACCTTAAATTCTCCATAGGTTTGCTCCTACATTATTTAAGCGAATCGTTGTTGTAAATAGAGCTCGACGAAACTTATCATCAAACTCAAGTATTCTTTGGTCGACATCTTCGCCTAAGGTATATGTTTGATTGAGCTGTTTTAAGTTAGCATCTTCTTGTAATGCTCGTACTAAAATAAATACTTGCACCGTTAAAATGCCTCGGCGGTTTTCCCAATCAGCTGCGGTCATTTTATTAACACTGCGGTAAGTATCTACTCGACTATCATTGTTCGTATCTAAACCGAATAAAAACCGCATATTTTCAACGCCTTCCATAATCGTTTCAGTGACCATTTTTCCACTCGGTGCCAGCCGACGTCGCATCAATACGGGTACTTCTCTATCACGATCGTTTATTTTAAAAGTTTGCTCATCAATATAATAAACATGATGACGATAGCGCCAAAGCGTTGCATTACCGCCTATGGTATTTGCAGCAATGGGGCCTTTACGAAACTCGCCTCGCTCTTGCTCTGCAATAAAATAATAGTTATTCGCAGTGCTATCAGTTGGATCAATTTGTAACCCTTCTAAAAATTTTACCTGCAAGATATCAGTGTTTTCTTTTGTCTTATTAAGGCAATTTAGTGCTTCTCCCCCCATTGTTTCAATGGAATACACTGAACGAAAATTAGTGTTCACGTTAAAAACAGGAAAGCTACCATTATTCGCCCCCGCAAAACAATCTGGGGCTGGTTTTTGTCCAGGTGTAAGTGACACTTGTGTATTTTCTGCTGAAAAAGAATCTTCATAAAAGGTGCCCCAAAAACCAACTTGCTCTATATCACGCTGCATAATATTAAGCGCTAAGCGACCTGTTTCTTGCAAGTCACCTATTGTCATTGTATCTCTCGTGGTTACTTTCATACTGACATACGTGAACATCACTCCACCAAGCACTAAACCACCAATAAATAGCGCTACCATCATTTCGACTAAAGTGAAACCTTGCTGCTTCATATTAGCTCCTTAGGTAAATATAACTTTTCAAAACCATAATACGGCGATTGCTATTACTCTCACCACACGTTAATTGCTGGGTTTCTGTCGTGCCGGTAAACTTTTGGCGGCCTTGCCAACTCACCACTACTTGAATATTAAATGCTTTATCATCGCTATTTGGTACGGCAGTATTCTCTATACATACCGTTGCATCATCTAAAGCGCCTGTATTTTCTTTAGCCTGTATTGCACGGATCCATTGCTGCCGATCAAGTGCCGCTATTTGCGCTGAGCTACATGCGTCACTGTAGCAAGTACGTGACTGTTCAAGCTCGGTATCACTCGTAAATGTGCCATTATATTGAGTAATTGCTGCCACACGATCATTAGCCCGTATCCGTTGAATAATATCATTGCCTAGAGCAACCGCAGCCGCTCGCTGCATTGAATCAAAGCTTGCTTGTTTCGCTTTTGCTTGTAATGCAACGGCACCCAATAAACCGAAGCTTAGAATCACAAACGCAATTAATACCTCTACTAATGTAAAACCTTGCTGTGGTGTATGATTGACTAATTTCATAACGCACCTAATATAAAACTATCTCATTATAAGCATATGCTATCAGTAGGTAGATTCAACTCTGCTCAGGATAAACGGTTATATTTGTTGATAAATGGTTACTCGGACAGCTTTAATAACCTGTGTATCTAAAATGAGGAGGGGGAATTAAAGGTGCTCTTTTACGTTCTTATACGCACGTCGACTAACAGGTAATAAACAATCACAACCTTTCAATGCAACAGCATGCGTTCCGTTAGCGCCTTTTTTCAGCTCAATTAGACGTGATTGATTAATTAATATTTTGCGATGAATTCGTAATAAGTGCGTGGAAAACTCTTCCTCTAACTGCTTTAAACTGTGGTCAAGTAATGCTTCGCCACCAGTAAAAACTAAACGTGTGTATTTGTCTTCAGCGATCACATAATAGACATCTTCTAGTGCAACACTTCGCGTAACTCCTGCCAGTTGATAGTTAATCATCGCTGGGCGTTGTTTTTGCACATGAGCACGAGTGAGACGACCAAGTTGCTCTATAGTATTGGCCAAATTTTGCTCTGTAACTGGTTTAACTAAGTAACCTGCTGCACTAAGTTGTAAAGCATCCAAAGCATGTTCAGGGTAAGCGGTCACAAATATTATCGCGGGTGGCACACTAAGTGTATTTAATTGCGCAGCAATTTCTAAACCGTTCATGGCGGGCATATTGACATCTAAAAATACAATATCTGGCGCCAAACATTTTACTTGCTGTATAGCTTCGGTGCCATTACTTGCATGTGCTATATCACTGTAGTCTGGATTTTTCGCAAGTAAGCGCTGCAAGCGAGCTCGAGCTAATGGCTCATCATCGACAATAAGAACTTTCATTGTTGCTCCTGTGTATAATCAACATCCAAAGGCAGTACCAATTTAACCCGATACACCCCTTCTCTTACTGTCATTGTCAACTTAGCACGCCCCTGATAATAGAGATCTAACCGTTGGCGAATATTATCTAATGCCATGCCATTTCCTGGCCGTGTTTGTTGCGATGATGAAGACACGGGGTTTTCGACGATAATCACCAACGAGCGTTGACTTACATGTAATTCGACATAAATAACAGCCCCTGTCAATGAAGGCTCAACACCATGACACACGGCATTTTCTAATAGTGGTTGTAATGTTAAACAAGGAATTGTTATGTTTGGGAGTTGTTCTGGTAATTGCCAGTCAACTTGTAGCCGCTCTGCAAACCGCCAGCTTTCTAACCTTAAATACTGCCGGGTCAATGTAATTTCATCAGACAATGCGGTTTCTTTTCCGACTTGCATTGCAGCTTGCGATAATGCAGCTAATGCTAAGATCGCTTGCTCCGCAGCATCTGGATCGTAATGAGTCAATTCGGCGGCTGTATTAAGGCTATTATATAAAAAGTGTGGCCGAATACGCGCCTGTAGTGCATCCAGCTCAGCTCTTGCTAATGCATTAGTTTGCAGCTGTTTTTCAACGTAAATTGTGAGAAACTGCACAAATAAACACGCAACTAAAACTACAATAAGTAAATTTCGTAATATAAACGCAATAGGATCAGCAACTTCAATCACACTGCCAGCAAAAAAAAGGACCGCGATACTCATTAACAATGTAGTTGATAAAAGAGAGATGAATAAACTAACACTTTGAATGAAGCGCGAATATCTCTGTAGAATAAACCGTAGCAGAAAAAGCCAGGACAGGCTTAATAAAAAGATAAGCTGTAAAAATAAACTAATGACACCTAAACGGATCCAGATGTCTTGGGCTGCAGTAGGTGCAAAAGCCAATATAGTAGCAATAACTTGCACCACAACTAATGTAGCTAGCACACCTCGCTCAGTAAAAAGAGCCGCAAAAAGCAAAGTATTGGTTTGCACCGACTTGCTCATTGCACTCTCCTTAAAAATGCCCCATAAATAGATTAAGGCTAGCGTAACTCAACGGGTACAGCAAATACTATGTTTTCTTCTTCGCCTGGATTTTCAACAACCTGTTTACCACCCAATTCTTTAAGACGACTAATAACTTGTTGAACAAGTACTTCAGGTGCAGATGCACCGGCGGTTACACCAACAGCTTTTGCATTAGTAAACCAAGCATCTTCAACATTGCTGGCATCATCAATCAAGTACGCTACGGTGCCCATTTTATCAGCAAGCTCTCGTAAACGATTAGAGTTTGAGCTGTTTTTAGCGCCAACCACTAATAACACATCAACTTTATCAGCTAAGTCACGAACTGCATCTTGGCGATTTTGCGTGGCGTAGCAAATATCATCTTTACGAGGACCATCAATAACCGGGTATTTAGCGCGTAAAGCATCAATCACATCAGCCGTATCATCAACCGACAAAGTCGTTTGGCTACAGTAAAAAAGGTTATTTTGATTTTTTACGTTGAGTTTAGCGACATCTTCTGCAGTTTCAACTAAATAGATACCGCCATTACTATTATCGTACTGCCCCATGGTGCCTTCAACTTCAGGATGACCGTGGTGACCAATTAAAATACACTCAGTTCCCTTACGGCTAGCACGGGTCACTTCCATATGCACTTTAGTAACCAGTGGGCAGGTTGCATCAAACACTTTAAGCTCTCTGCGTTTTGCTTCACTACGAACAGCTTGTGATACGCCATGAGCACTAAAAATTACAATGCTTTCATCAGGTACTTGATCAAGCTCTTCAACAAATACCGCACCACGGCGTTTTAAGCCATCAACCACATAACGGTTATGTACAACTTCATGACGCACATAAATTGGTTTTTCGAATATATCTAACGCACGCTCAACAATACTAATCGCACGGTCAACGCCCGCACAAAAACCGCGAGGATTGGCTAATAAAATATCCATTAATCATTTACCTTAGGTGTATTATCAACTTCTAAAATTTCAACTTCAAAGGTTAAATTCTGACCAGATAAAGGATGATTAAAATCAATTGTTACCGACTCGCCTTGCACTTCGCGTACAAGTCCTGGTAATTCAGTACCATCAGGTTGCGTGAACGCGATGATAGAACCTACAGTAGCTGGCGTATCTGGGCCAAATTTACTACGCTCAACATAATAGATGTTATCGGGGTTTGGTTGACCAAAGGCATCTTCTGGCTCCAGCTCAAACGATTTGCTGTCGCCTGGCGCTAAACCAAATAAACACTTTTCAAAGTTTGCGGTTAAGCTGCCATCACCCATTACCAGCTTAGCTGGTTTATTATGTACTTTGGTCGAATCAGCTGCAGAGCCATCAGAGAGTTTTATTGAAAAATGAAAAATCACTTCTGAGTTTTCGGTGATAACTGTTTGGCTCATGCTTTATGCTCCTTTGGACTTTCGCCAGTAAAGGCATCAAATAATAACAATGCTGCACCTATACAAATTGCACTATCAGCGATATTAAACGCAGGAAAGTGCCAGTTTTCATAATAAAAGTGCAAAAAGTCGATTACATAACCATAGTACATACGGTCGTATAAATTACCTATCGCGCCAGCTAAAACAAGTGAATAGGCACCACATAAAATTTTATTAGACGCTGGTAAGCGCTTTAACCACCAAATCAGCAAACCACTAATGGTGATTGCTATTAAACTTAAAAACCAACGTTGCCAACCGCTTTCATCACTTAAAAAGCTAAAAGCTGCGCCGTAATTGTGTACATAAGTAAGGTTAAAAAACGGTAATATATCAATCGAATCACGCAGATTCATTGTATTCACCACTAGCGTTTTACTGGCAAAGTCTGCTACTAAAAGTAGCAGACTCAACCAAAGCCACACTAAACCACTTTTTTGGGCTAGCTTGCTCACTGACTACTCCTATGCGAATTGGCGCGTTTCGCCTTCGCCATCTACGTTGCTAACACAACGACCACAGATTTCAGGATGTGCAGGGTTCGCGCCTACATCATCACAATAGTGCCAACAACGCTCACATTTTTCTGCATCTGTTGCTGCTACACTAATGTACAAACCATCAATTTCAGTTGTTTGAGTGCCTTCTGGTTGCTCATTAACAGCAGTAACCGTTACTTGAGAAGTCAGTAGTACAAAGCGTAACTCATCACCTAATGCCGCTAATTTATCCGCGATTTCTGCATTTGCAAAAATACTTACATTAGCCTGTAACGTTGCGCCAATGATTTCTTCTTTACGAGCACCTTCAAGTACACGGTTTACTTCATCACGCACGGTTAAAATAGTTAACCAATCATCATTGCTAAATTGGCCTTCAGTCACTGCTTTTAAGCCATCATACCAAACTGAGGTAAATACATACTGGTCACGCTCACCTGGTAATGCTTCCCAGATTTCTTGCGCTGTAAAGCTCATGATAGGCGCCATCCAACGCGTCATTGCTTCAGCAATATGGTATAAGGCTGTTTGGCATGAACGACGTGCATGGCTATCACTTTTAGCTGTGTACTGACGGTCTTTAATTACGTCTAAGTAGAACGAGCCTAGCTCACCCGTACAGAAGTTCATTAATTTTTGCGTAACTTGCAACATTTGGTAACTGTCATAGGCTGCCACAATTTCATCTTGTAATTGCGCTGCACGGCCTACAATCCAACGATCAAGCTCAACCATGTCTTCAATAGCCACTTGATCAGTTTTTGGATCAAAGCCACTTAAGTTAGCCAGTAAGTAACGGCTGGTATTACGGATACGACGGTAGCGATCCGCTGAACGTTTGAAGATCTCATCAGAAACCGTCATTTCAGCAGTGTAATCTGTTGAAGCAACCCAAAGGCGTAAAATATCAGCGCCTAGTTTGTTCATCACATTTTGTGGTGAGATTACATTGCCTAATGATTTCGACATTTTACGGCCATTCTCATCCACGGTGAAACCATGAGTAAGTACTTGGCGATAAGGTGCATGACCATTAATCGCAACTGAGGTCATCATTGATGACATAAACCAACCGCGGTGCTGATCTGACCCTTCTAGATATAAATCAGCTGGGCCTGTTAACTCTTCACGAGCGTCAACCACACACGCATGCGTTACACCTGAGTCAAACCATACATCAAGTGTATCTTGCACTTTCATGTATTGCTGAGCGTCTTTTTCACCTAATAACGTTGCAGGCTCTAAATCATACCAAGCTTGAATACCTGATTTTTCTACCAGTTTAGCCGCGTCTTCAATTAATGATTGCGTATTCGGATGTAATGCACCGGTGTCTTTATCAACAAATAAAGCAATTGGTACGCCCCACGTACGTTGACGTGAGATACACCAATCAGGGCGCCCTTCTACCATATTTGCAATGCGGCTTTCGCCCCACTCTGGTAACCACTGAGTGTTTTTAATTTCTGATAATGAATCTTGACGTAAATTAGCTTGGTCCATGCTAATAAACCACTGCGGTGTTGCACGGAAAATAATCGGCGTTTTATGACGCCAGCAATGCGGGTAGCTATGCGTTAACGCATGATGGTGCATTAACGCGTTACGCTCAGTTAATACATCAACCACATTAGCGTTTGCTTTAAATACGTGTTGCCCTGCAAACAGTTCGGTGTCTGGTAAGTAAACACCATTAGCGCCAACTGGGTTAGCAACTTCTAAACCGTATTGTAAGCCTGCCACGAAATCTTCTTGGCCGTGACCCGGTGCTGTATGAACAATCCCCGTACCAGAGTCAGTCGTAACGTGTTCAGCCACAATTACAGGCACATTAAAGTCATAAAATGGGTGAGCAACTTGAAGGTTTTCAAGTACCGCCCCTTTTACATAACCTAAAACGTGGTAATGGTTAAAGCCGTAACGGTCCATAGCATCTTTAACAAGCTCTGAACCTAAAATTAAACGCTGTTGTGCACCTTCATCGTCAACTTGAACAAGGGCATATTCTAAATCAGCGTGAACGGCAACTGCACGGTTAGCTGGTAGCGTCCACGGTGTCGTTGTCCAAATCACGGTGCTTACAGTGCCTGTGCCTTCATGATCTGCCTTTAAATCAAATGCGTTAACAACAGCCGCTTGATCAGTGAACTCAAAGCGTACATCAATTGCTGGCGATTGCTTATCTTGATACTCAACTTCTGCTTCAGCCAATGCTGAACCACAATCTGTACACCAGTGAACTGGCTTAGCGCCTTTATGCAAGTGCCCTTTTTCGATAATGCGACCCAATACGCGAATGGCGTTGGCTTCAAAATCAAAGTTCATCGTTAAATAAGGCTTATCCCAATCAGCAAAAACACCTAAGCGTTTAAAGTCAACTTTTTGACCTTCAACTTGCTTTTTAGCATAAGCACGGCATTTCTCACGAAATTCTGCCGCAGTGACTTTAACACCCGGTTTGCCAACCTTTTTTTCAACCATTAACTCGATTGGTAGACCATGACAGTCCCAACCCGGCACATAAGGGGCATCAAAATCAGATAAAGTCTTAGACTTTACGATAATATCTTTTAAAATTTTATTTACTGAATGGCCTAAATGGATATCGCCGTTTGCATACGGAGGGCCGTCATGCAAAATAAAGGTTTTTTTACCTTTTTTAGCGTTGCGAATTTGACCGTACAGGTCGTCTTCATACCATGTTTTAAGCATTTTTGGTTCACGTTGTGCCAAATTGCCGCGCATTGGAAACATTGTTTCCGGTAAATTCAAAGTATGTTTGTAGTCGCTCATTAATCCTACTTTCCGTATCGGCTACCTAATTTAAACCAAAACACTGCTTAGCGGCAGCAACATCAGTTGCTATTTGTGCCGTCAATTGTGTTAATGTCTCGAATTTTTGCTCATCGCGAAGTTTTTCAATCAACTCCACATGCATAAACTGTCCGTATATTTCTTGCGCAAAATCAAATAAGTGCACTTCTAATAATGCGCGTGTTCCATTAAATGTGGGTTTGTTGCCTATATTTGCAACCCCATATATTGTTTTATCTTTTAGCGTTACCTGCACCGCGAACACCCCATTTACAGGGCATACTTGACGCTTTAAAGCTATGTTAGCTGTTCTAAAGCCAAGTTCACGACCACGCTTCCAACCATGTATTACACGCCCTGAAATAGCATAGTCATGACCAAGCATCGCCTTCGCTTGCGTTAATTGTCCGTGAGCAAGTGCTTCACGGATTAACGTGCTGCTTACTCTAGCATTTAATTGACGAAAACTCGCGGTGCTTTTAACATCCATTTTTGCCGCTTGCCCCATTTGGGATAGCAACTTAAAATCACCTCGACGCTGCTTACCAAATCGAAAATCATCGCCAACCGTTAATGCTTTTACACCAAGTTTATCAATCAGTATTTCACTAACAAACTGCTCAGCCTGCATATTTGCAAACTGTTGATTGAAGCTAATGCAAATAACTCGCTCAATGCCCAAGTTAGCTAAAAACTTGAGCTTATCACGTAATCGCGTTAAGCGAGCTGGTGCGTTATCTTTGGCAAAAAATTCTTGTGGCTGAGGTTCGAATAACATCACCGTGCTTGGCAGCTGGTATTTTTTAGCATCATTGAGTAAGCCTTTAAGCACTTCGCCATGGCCTAAATGAACACCATCGAAATTGCCAATGGTCAACACACAACCATAATGTTGCGTGCGAATATTATGAATACCTCTGATTAACTCCATACCACCTAATTGCCTTTTCGAGCCAGCCTGAATATATATTCCAGCTATAGAAACGCCGATTATAATCTTTTTTTTAATTTGATTCAGTAGTTGCTACGTTTTTTATCGTATTTAGTCGCACACCGAGCATGAACATGGACAAGAAATAAACAAACCCAGCCAAAATCAATAACCCACTGAGTAAAATAACTTGCTGCATAAAATGCCAATCACGCCATAAGAATTGATTTGAGGTATACCAAACAGATAAACCCATTACAGCACTTGCAACAATACACTTAAATGTAAATCGTCCACTAAAACTTGAAAAATGATATACCTGCTCTTTATTTAATTGTCGGTATAATAAATAAGCATTGCAACTTGCCGACATTGACGTGGCCAAAGCTAACCCTAAGTAGCCAATAAACGGCGCTAGCATAATATTAAACACCATATTTAAAACCAAAGTAATAATACCTATACGCACTGGTGTTTTAGTATCTTGGCGTGCATAAAAACCTGGCGCCAGCACCTTAATTAACATAAAACTCACTAAACCAACGGAGTAAGCCATTACACCCAGGCTCACCGCTTGAACATGGTCAATATCGCCTTCTTTAAATGCGCCATGATCGAACAAGACTGAAATAATTAACGGGCTAATCAGCATCAAGCCAACCATGGCAGGGAGCCCTAAAAATATTACAAATCTTACGCCCCAATCTAATGTGTGTTGGAAGTCAGTACTTTTATCGCTGTTATGTAATTTAGATAGTGCAGGTAAAATAACGGTGGCAATGCCAATGCCAAATAAACCTAATGGAAATTCAATTAGTCTATCTGAGTAATAAAGCCAGGCGATTGATCCTGTCATCAACAATGAGGCAATCATGGTATCAAGCAGCAAATTAATTTGACTAATAGATACACCAAACAGCGCAGGGATCATCAAGGTGCGGACTTTTTTTACATTATCGTCCTGCCAAGCCCAACGCGGCTTACTGAGCATCTTTGCTCGGTATAGAAACGGCAATTGAAACAATAACTGCACAACACCACCTACAAATACCCCTATGGCAAGTGAGTATGCCCCGACTGAAAATTGATCGTGTAATAAAATTGCGCAGCTGATAATTGAAATATTCAGTAATACTGGTGTAAAGGCTGCCACCGCAAAGCGGTTATAAACATTCATAACCGCGCCACTTAGCGCTACGAGACTCACGAAAAATAAATAAGGAAATGTCCATTTAAGTAATTCACTAGCAAGCACAAACTTCTCACCTTCAGGGTTTCCTTGATACCACTCAATAAACCAGCCTGTACCAAATAATGCCGCTATCACTGGCGATGCAACCACGCCAGCTAAGGTAACAATCAATAATATAGTGCCTAGTGTGCCCGCAGCTTGAGCAACAAAAAATCGTACTTTATCGTCGCCCTGTTGCTCTTTGATTTCAGACAAAACCGGCACAAACGCTTGTGCAAAAGCCCCTTCAGCAAATAATCGGCGTAAAAAGTTTGGAATACGATTGGCAAACAAAAAAACATCAGCAGCGGCATTGGCACCCAGTAAATTTGCCACCACGGCATCTCGTACTAAGCCCAAGATACGCGATATCATGGTCATTGCACTCACAATCATACCAGAACGAAATAATCCTTTTGCCACACTAAAACCTGCTTTAAAACCAATGAGAAAGTTAATTATGCCACAGACTTTTTTATAAATCGCTCTAAAGCACTAGGCTCAGTGCATGGGCTTTGTTACAATAGCGATATTAACTGCTAAAGCGGCAAATTGATGTTCGTTACAAAGGAGCAGTTTTTCTTGTTATGTCAATTTTTTATTGACATTCATGATTAAAAAAGGCATATTCCACGGCCTTTAAATTAAGCTTATTTTAAGATTGTTAGGAGCAAACCTTGGCTAACATCAAGTCTGCAAAAAAACGCGCTATCACTAGCGAAAAAAACCGTCAGCATAACGCAAGCCGTCGTTCAATGATGCGTACATACTTCAAAAAAGTAGTTGTTGCTATTGAAGCGGGCGACAAGGAAGCTGCACAGCAAGCTTTCGCAGTTGCTACACCAATTTTAGACCGTTACGCAACTAAAGGTCTAATTCACAAAAACAAAGCTGCTCGTCATAAGAGCCGTTTAGCTGCTAAAATTAAAGCACTATAATTTGTTTTTGTAGATTATAAAAAACCGGCCTAGGCCGGTTTTTTTGTATCTAAAATTTGTTTTCAACACTATTTATTAAGCTATTTCTAATTCTGGATAAAACTTTTTCAACATTGCAGCTATCTTCTTAGGGGTAAACGGCTTTACAACAAATCCTTTCGCTCCTTTATCTATTGCGTCTTTAACGTTTTCAACCGTAGAATGAGCGGATACCATAACAACATTTGTTGCAGGGTTGATTTCATTTATTTTGGCAATAATTTCTTTGCCGTCACCATCAGGCAACTCGATATCTAAAAAGATAATATTGTAGTCTGCTGCTTGGCAGGCACTAATACACTGGGCCGCTGTAGAAGCCTCTTTGACATTTTCGATACCCAAATGCATAAGCGTTTGGTTAAGAAAGCTACGTACCGTCCCTACATCATCCACGATTAAAATTGAAAGCTGCGCATTCATACTTGATCCCCATAGGCTATAAGCTAGGTTTAAGTTATTATACTAAACATATAAACTTATTTAATTCATTGATCTCATTATAGAGACACCTGCTTAAAAGGCCAGATTTGCTTCATGTCTAATAAAATAAAAAAACAAGCGTTGCTTGGTAAAGCCCCGCAAAGAAAAAAGACGCAACCAACAACAAATAAAAGAAAAGCCACAGCAAATACAACAAGCACAAAGGTTGAAAATAGTAATTCGACAAATACCACTACGCATAGTAAGCCCAAAAGTAGAGTATTAACCATTACTTTAGTTATTCTACTATTAGTCTTTTTAATTACCCCTAAACCGCAGTTAATTACCTATCAAAAGTTAGGTCTAGTAACACAAAGCGTGTATTGGCCTGGTTTGTTTGGTTACGGCGCTAACTTGTTTGATTCTAGCTTAGAGCCAAGAGCAGACTTAGAGCGTAATACCTTATATCTATGCCAAAACCTAAATCAACCTGCTAGCTGTCAAAAATACCGAGTCACTGAGAAAAAAGGCTTTTTTGCAGCGATGAGTAAACTAATTTTGGATTAATAAAACTAATCTGAAAAATATAAAATTACTTGGTTGAAAGGTGTGCAAAAGATCACCATAATGGCGCTCCTTTTTCAACACAAGTACACTGAAACGATCATGTTAAACGAGCTAGATTGGCTTTTAAACTTTACTCTGTTAGCCCTAGGATTAGGGGCGTTATTTATCAATCAATTGACTTTATTACGTGTTGCCGCACTTAGCGCCTGCGTATTACTGTTTTTATCGTTTAGCTTAGATGTAATGTCATCGAGTGTTATCTCGAATATGAGTTTAGTGTTGATCAACACATTTTACTTGTTCAAGGTTTATACCTTTGGCCAATTGAATGTAACACCCAATTAATATCTCTCCCAAGATAATTTGATACCCCATTGAGTTTACTCACTGGGGTATTTTTTTGTCTATCGAATGACTAACATTATGAACTAAGTTAAAATTCGCTGCGTATTAATTTATTTTGAGGTGGCCTATCTTATGTCGTTATCTGATTTTGATTTATTTTTATCTTCTATGGAAGATGTAGAGCCACTTAGCCATGATACTGTAACACCACAGCATTTGAAAAAATCGCCCTCGTTTGCACAACAAGAAAAACGTAAAGCCGCCGAAACAGACCGAATGATTGATGAAAACTATCTTAGAAGCGAACTCGTTGAACTGTTGGCCCCTGATGCGTTACTGAGTTATAAAAACACCGGAGTGCAAGAAGGGGTGTTTAAAAACTTGCGCCTAGCAAAATACCAAATTGATGCCACACTCGATTTACACGGACAACCACTTAAATCTGCTCGCCAAGCGTTATTTGATTTTATACATGATTGCCATAATAAAAATATACGTGTGGTATTAATTCGCCATGGTATTGGGATAAAAAATAGGAAGACACCGGGTATATTAAAAAGTTACACCAATAAATGGCTGCAAGAACTCAGCGCTGTATTAGCGTTTCATACCGCTTTAAAACACCACGGAGGTATAGGTGCAACGTATGTTTTACTGAAAAAAAGTGATGAGAAGAAACACGAAAATAGAGAGCGTCATGCTAAGCACTGAGCTCTCACAAGTGTATGGTTAATCTTGTTGGGTAATTTCAGCTTGGTTTGGCTCATCGGCATTCGCCTGATTAAACCAAGCAGACACTCCCATAAGAATGACCGATAATACAATGAGACTGAATTTAACGCCGCCTTGTTGGTTTTTCATAACTAACCTTGTTTTTATAATTATTTTTGTGACATCACTAGACTAGCTAAAATCATATATGTTAACAAGATGTATAAAGCATTAATTGTTCAAATTTTAATAACCTTTTGTTCTATCAACCTGATGATTTAGTTCTAACCTTTTTCCTAGCCGCTGAACATTCTCTGCAATTTGCTGTGCAACACTCGTTATACTGGATAATGCAGCGCAGTGCGGAGTCATAGTAATGGCATCATGAGACCAAAATGGGTGCTCTTTTGCTAAAGGTTCTTGCCTGAATACATCTAAGGTCGCGGCGCGTATTACTTTATTGTCGAGTGCCCAAATTAAATCCTCTTCAACAACATGCTGACCACGCGCAACATTGATCACAACAGCATGCTCAGGAAGCTGAGTTAATAGCGCTTTATCAATAATATTTTTAGTCTGTGACGTTAAAGGCAATAAGCACACGAGGTAATCTGCTTTAGACAGAATATTTGTCAATCCTTCTTGAGTATGAACACAGGTTACATTAGTAAATTGTTTAGGGCTTTGTGAAAAAGCACTTACAACAAAATTATTAACAAGTAAACGTTTAGCGCAGTGCTGCCCTAATTGGCCAAAACCTAAAAATACTACATGATCAAATTTATGTGCTCGTTTTGGTTGCCAAAGCTGAGCTCGTTGTTTACTAAAATACTCTTTTAATTTTAGCTTTTGCGCTAAAATATGAGTTAAAACATATTCAGCCATATCATCCGCTAAGACTTCATCAACAATTCGTGTCACCACAACATCATCAGCTAACAAGTCTAATTTTATACTATCAACTCCAGCGCCGAATGATGAGACAGCTTTAAGATTGGGCAATTGTTGCCACATTTGTTCAGGTGCTTGCCACGCAATAACAAATTCAACATTGGCCAAATTATGGCAATCAGGCCACTGCGATATCTCTACCTCAGGTAAGTACATTTTTAACGTTTCAATAAGCTTTGTGCAGTCTCGGTTACTAATCGCGATAAGTAGATGCATGGCATTCCTAAAGTTTATGTGTTTTTAATCATTATATCCTTAAGCTATTAAAAAACGATGATTAAAGATACCCTCTTTAAAAAGTCATACAACTGCAACCTAACTGTCATAGCAAACTTTTAATCTGTTCGTATATTGATCACCAGAGACAATGAGGTAATTATGATCAGTGTTGATAAAGTCATTGCGGCCAACCTTCCACAATTAGAAAACTCTCCGAAGGTAAAAGGATTAGTAAAAAAAGGATTGGGTTATTTGCTTCATGAGCAAGAGTTTGTCGCATTTGGTGACGCTTATCCTCATTTACAAGGCATCGAGTTTGTTGAGCAAGTGCTTGATGAACTTGACTTTGACACCCGATACAAACCAAAGCAGATTGAGCATATCCCGAGCGAAGGGAAGTTAGTAATTGTGGCAAACCACCCCATAGGTTCATTAGATGCATTAGCGCTGATCAAGGTACTTTTTGGCGTTCGACAAGATTTAAAAGTGGTTGCCAATCGTATGCTAATGTCGGTCACTCCCATGCATTCGCTCTTATTACCGGTAGATAATTTATCTGGTACAAGTAAAAAACAAGAACTCAGCAACATCCACCAGCATCTAAAAGATGAAGGCGTTATTTTAATATTTCCGGCTGGGGAGGTCTCTCGCCTTGGCCCAACAGGTATTAAAGATTGTAAATGGAATAGTGGATTTTTGCGCATTGCTAAAAAAGCGAACTGTCCAATATTACCTATTTATATTAAAGCCAAAAATAGTCCTCTGTTTTATGGTACTTCAATGATTTATAAACCTCTGGCTAGTTTACTATTAGTAAAAGAAATGTTTAAACAGCGGCAAAAATCGTTAGAGTTTGAAATTGGCGCATCGATCCCTCCCGAATCATATTTAATTGAAAATCTAAAAGATAAAGAAGTCGTCAATTTAATTCGCAAACAACTCTATGCGTTAACATCTAAGAAAACATTACCACTAAAAACGCAGACCCCTATTGCTACATCAGAATGTCGTAAGGAACTGAAAAAAGCCATTGAAAAGTGTCAATTATTAGGCACTACACAAGATGGCATGCAAATCTACTTATATCAATACCAAGGTAGCTCAGCTATTTTTAGAGAGCTTGGAAGGCTACGAGAGATTTCATTTCGTACAGTGGGCGAAGGTAGCGGTAAACGTCGCGATATCGATAAATATGATATGGATTATCAGCATTTAGTATTGTGGGATCCTAGCCAATTAGAGTTAGTGGGCGCCTATCGCCTCGCATGTGCACAAGAGATCATTGATAAACATGGTCGTGAAGGTTTATACACTGATAGTTTATTTTCCTACAGCGATGAAATGACTCCCTATTTTAAAGCGGGTATCGAACTTGGCCGCAGCTTTGTACAACCTAAATATTGGGGTCGTAAAAGTCTTGATTATTTATGGTATGGCATAGGCGCATTTGTCAAAAACTATCCGCAATATCGCTATTTATACGGCGCAGTAAGTGTATCGAACGCACTACCTGATCAAGCCAAAGCAATGCTGGTGCACTACTACCAGCATTATTACGGTGCTAAACAAATCATTGCGACTCCAAACAATGAATTTAAAGCCACTGAGCAACAAATAAAACAATGCCAAAGCTTATTTACAGGTGATGATATAAAAGAAGATTTTGTTGAATTAAAACATGTTCTCGCCAATATGGGAGCCCAAGTACCCACTTTATTTAAGCAATACACTGAATTGTGTGAGCCTGGTGGTGTGCAGTTTTTAAGTTTTAGTGTAGATCCTGAGTTTAATAATTGTATTGATGGGCTCGTGCTGGTTGATCTTGAAAAAGTAAAAGCAGGAAAGGCAAAGCGCTATCTAAGCAAAGAGTAATGGCCTATTTTGTTTAGCTTACTTTAATTAAGCTAAAAATGCTCGCCATACAACGCGAGCATTTTATTAGCCCTTAAATAAATTGCTTACTACCTGTGTGTATATCTGCTCTATTTTTATTAAATCACCAATAGGTACGTGCTCATTAACTTGATGAATAGTGTTATTGCGAACACCGCACTCAATCACTTGGGTGTGGCTATTAGCAAAAAAACGGCCATCGGACGTTCCCCCACTCGTGCTCAATAAAGGGTAACTCCCCGTCACGTTAAATATTGCTTGCTCTACTTGTGCCAATAAGCAATGACTACCTTGGTGAGCGGTATAAAATGATTCACATGGGCGCTCCCATTCGATATTGAGGTATTGTGCTAAATCCTCTAAAGCAAATCGAATTTCATTTTTTATATCGGCACTTTTATAACCATGACTATAGCGAATATTAAATGTCATCTCACATTGTGCTGGCACCATATTATCGACCACGTTTGCAATATTGATCCCTGTAATTTGTAAGCTGGTTGTTGAACCCATTTCATCGTGTTGCCAATCAATATTAGTCAAGCGTTTGACAATATCAGCACTTAAATGAGCTGCATTAATGGAATTATCAGGGTATGCAACATGACCTGCTTTACCTTTTATCTGTAAGCGTGCTGAAAGCGCGCCACGACGACCGTTTTTAATAGTGTCGCCAACATATAAGTGGCTCGTTGGCTCACCCACAATACAACCATCTAGCTCTATTCCCTGCTGCGCCAAGCGTTCTGCAATCAGCAAAGAGCCGTACTCAGCTTCACCTTCTTCATCTGAAGTAATTAGCCAATAAAAGCAGCCTTCTTTTTGCGAAATATCGGCTATCAGTTTACGGGTTGCGCTCAACATTGCAGCCACTCCTCCTTTCATATCGGCAGCTCCGCGCCCATAAACGGCATTGTCTTTTATCAGCCCAGAAAAAGGCGGGACACACCATTGCTCTGCCGCTGCAGGTACCACATCTATATGCCCCGAAAATGCATAAACAGGCCCACTGCCAAAACTTATTTTGGCAATTAAATTCGTCACGTTATTAAAAGAGAATTGCTCACACTCAAAACCTAGCTCTTTTAACTGATGCGCTAACCAGTCAATTGCACCCGCTTGCTGTGGCGTAACTGACTTAAATTGAATGAGATGTTGTAAACAAGCAACCACAGATTCTGCATGGCTTGTATCACTTAGAGAGTGTGTTTGAATTGCTAACGTCATAATAAGCCTACCTAATAAAAACTAAGTAAGTTCATTACAACGCGAGTTTATGACCGCTTAATGACTGCCCTCTTCGATAAACGCTTCTTGGGTAACTTTTGCAATGTTTTTATCATCTTTTGTTAATTGTGTTTGCTGCCAGCGACCGCGACAAAACCATGCATAAGACACCAGTGCAACTAAAACATTGGTGACAGCAAATGAACACCAAATACCGTAATCACCTAAATTAGTATGTTTAGATAAAATATAAGCCGCTGGAAATTGCACTACACATTGCGAAAATAAAGCCAATATCATCGCATTTAGCATATTACCTGATGCCCTAAAGGCAGCAACAACACATAATTGCACGCCAATACCCCCCCAGGTTAAGCACATCACACGAATAAATTGCGCACCTTTATTAATTACATTGATATCATCGGGAATAAAAAACGCCACCAGCACAGGTGCAAATACATACGCCAGAACACCAATCACAGTTAAGCCTATTAACCCCCAAACAACGGCTAATTTTGTTATTTGTTCTGCACGTTTAATATTTCCAGCGCCCATATTTTGCCCAACTAAAGTAGACACAGCCATCGATAAGCCCATCGCTGGGATCATTACCATTTGCAATATATTAGAGCCAACCCCATATGCCGCTATCGTTTGCGTACCAAAGCTTGCCACTAGAAAAGACATGAGAATTAAACCAAATGCGCGTGTAGAGAGCTCCACAGAGCCTGGGGCTCCTAAAAAGAAAGCTTGTTTAATATAAGAGTAGTCGGGAATGAAACTTGAAAGCTTTAATTGGATACCATGGCGGCCACGCATAAAAATAACGACCCCAGTTATCGCTGCCAAACTTTGCGTAACAAGGGTTGCTAAAGCGGCCCCCATCACACCATAACCAGAAAAGCTGCCATAGCCAAAGATAAATAGTGGATCAAGTATAAAGTTTAGCAGTACAGTTGAGCTAACAATAATTAACGGTACTTTTGTTTGCCCGATCCCCCGCATGAGTGCTTGAAACATGGCATAAATAAAAACAAAAATAACTCCAATAAATGACACATGCATAAATTTTAGCGCATCGTTATATACCGCTTTATCAACACCTAGCAAAGCCAAAAAATAGGGTGAGAGCATATACCCTAGGCAACCTAACACACAGGCTGTAATTGTCACCATCAGCATGGTTTGCGCAGCAACATGGTTAACCTTATCTTGTTGTCCTGCTCCCATATATTGCGCCGATAAAATAGCCCCAGCCATAGCAAGTCCTGAACCAATAGCGATAACTAAAAATGTAACAGGCATACTCACTGAAACTGCTGCAACTTGAGCCGCACCTAAACGACCCACCCAAAAGGCATCAGTCAGCTGATACGCTGACTGTAAAATATTAATAAGTATTATAGGAACTGCGAGTGTCAGTAATGCTTTACTGATTGAGCCATTGAGAAAAAGAAAGTTGCTTTGATTCATAGTACCCCTTGTCTATGGCTAATATTATAGCTTAAAACAATGACCTATTGATGAACAAATAGGACTTGAGACGAGTCAATACTTTTTAAGCGCAACCGAGCAAAACTTTAATCTAAATCAAACAATTTAATAAAGATGGAATACGCCTTGATAAACCTTGATCTAGAACAGTTTTTTATTCCGAATTCACTTGATAATAGACCTAATTCAAAAAAAGTAGTTCTCGGAGAACAGCATGAAAAAACAACTTAGCGCAGCTTTATTTACCTCTTTATTAATCGCGTCTCCATTTGCTAGTGCAAACTTGAGCGTTAATCTGGGTGCTATTAATGTAAACCCTGATAACAGTAGCTCAGCAATCAACGAAAACTCAGCTTTGGGTTTAAAACCAGATTCTGATACGCAATTAGGTATTACTGTAGATTATGCATTTAATGATCAATGGGTATTAGAGTTAGTTGCTGCAACACCCTTCTCTCACGATGTAAACGGTGCGGGCGGTTTAGCAGGTAATAACATTGCTAACATCAAGCATTTACCACCATCGCTTATTGCCCAGTATCACTTTTTAGAGGGCACATCAGCATTTCGCCCATTCGTTGGTGTTGGGGTTAACTATACCGTGTTTTTTGATGAAGAGCCGTCTGCTGCACTTAAGTCAGTACTTGGCACAAATGACGTTGAAGTAAAACTCGATGATTCATTTGGCTTTGTTGCACAAGCCGGTTTCAATTATATGTTCGACCAAAACTGGGGCCTGCACGCTATGGTATCTGTAATGGATATCGAAACTGATGCAACCGTCTATGCAGATGGTGCTCAAGCACTTACCTCAACTGTAAAGATTGACCCCGTTGTGGCAATGCTAGGTATTAAATATAAGTTTTAATAATACGCACTTAAGTAAAAAGGCCGCAAGGCCTTTTTTTATGGAGCCAGATTAGTGACTTTTTTCTGCTCAAGCATTTCTTTCCAATGCATCACTTCGGCAGGTAAAATAGGTGCAACCCCCTCAAATCCTGCTTCAGTAAGCATTTCTTCAACGCTTACCACGCCTTTTTTACGCTTAAAAACACCACGCACATAAGCAATTGCATGTAAGCCGCGCTCAGAGTGAAATTTTTGCTCGATATAAAAGTATTTATGATCCCAGCCAACCAAACGCGTACTAATAGTATAGCGCTGCATTGGTTTTATATCTCGTATGTAAGTAATCGCTGTGGCATTAACAATCGGGAACCAACGTTTCTTCATTATTACGCCTAGTAAGCCCACCCGCTCAGTCATCCATGTGCGCGCTAAATCCATCATCGCGAGGTAGCGAGAATTTGTCAGGTGTAAATTAATATCGCAATCAGATGGTAGTGCTTTATAGTCAATATCAACCGTGTCTAATAATGACTGATAGCTGCGGTTACGTTTAATTTTAAAAAATAATAGTAGGAGACGAAAATAAAGGTTCACAATAAAGGTCTTACCAGTTAACAATAGCCTGAGTGTAGCACAGCTAGTTGCAATGGAGAATATTCTACTCTAATCTCTTGCATACGATAAAAAATAGTATTTTAAATGATGATTAAACTAATATCTTCTATGAGTATTTTACTCGCGCTTTGCTCCTGCCCTACTTGGGCCGATTTTGATTACCCAGGAGAAGGTAAAGTACGCTATCCAACTGGGGTTGAAAAACCTTTTAAATTTGGTTTTGGTTGGCACGCAGATAGTAAAAAATTCACCATCGGCGAAAAAAGTTATGACATGCAATTACCTGAGTCTTACTCTATTGCCATCACTTTATCTAAGGATGAGCAACAAATTTGGGTGCAAGAATTCAACAATGGATTTATCGAGAGCTTTAACTGGCAAATTGGCGAACATACGCTGCAACTTAAAAAACAAAAATTTAAAGACCCAGTAAAAGGCGATTACGTTATAAGCTTAGACAACAAAGACTACTTCTTTGCCCGTAATAATATTAGCATTATGGTTGAATTTAAAGATGAAGGTATTGATAGTGTCGCTATTGATGGAGTAACAAAAAACATGGGCACTAAACAGTAGCGCCCAATATAAATTTATACCTTAACTGTTTTGCGATTAATACCATAATCGCGAAGCTTATTAGCCACCGCAGTGTGGCTTAAACCTAAGCGTTTCGCTAACTGCCTTGAGCTTGGATACGCCGGATACAGTTTACGTAACAGGGTCGCCTCAAAACGTTTAACGGCTTGATCCAATGAACCTTCAAAATCTGACTCTAAATAACCTAAATCATGTGTGAATGTAGGCAGCTGTAAGTGCTCTACTCTTAACTCATTATCATCAAGTAATGACACCGCTCTATAGATAGCGTTTTCTAACTGACGAACATTACCAGGCCAAGGATAATCTTGTAAAAATGCTAAACACTCAGCCGATAACTCAGGTATTGCGTGGCCATTTTGCTGCGCATATTTTTGAATAAAGTGCTCAGCTAGTGGCCCTACATCTGCTTTTCGGTCGCGTAGAGGAGCGATCTCAAGCGTTAATACATTGATGCGGTAATATAAATCTTCTCTGAACGCCCCTTCTTGTACCATTGCAGGTAAATCTTTTTGTGTAGCAGCAATAATACGCACGTTTACTTTAACTTCATTCTCGTCGCCAACCTTTCTAAAGGTACCATCTTGTAAAAAACGAAGTAATTTAGTTTGTAGCTGAGTCGACATTTCTCCAACTTCATCTAAAAATACAGTCCCACCATCGGCTTGTTCAAGCACACCACGTTTCGGCGCTGCATTTTCCTCGTAACCGGCGTAACCAAATAATTCAGACTCTGCCACATCATCTGGCAGCGAAGCACAAGACAAGGCAATAAATGGTTTTACTGAGCGGTTAGAAGCGTAATGACAGGCACGTGCTAATAATTCTTTTCCTGTGCCAGTTTCACCGGTGATCAAAATAGGCGCTTCAAGTTGTGCCATTTTACGCGCTTCACGAACCACTCGACGCATAGCAGTGCTAAAATTATGAATAGTTGCAAAACTTTCTTGACCATATCGTCTAAACGCACTTACCTGCTGACCTAAGCGGCTTTGCGATTTAATATTTATTACCGCGCCCGCAAGTACATCGCCTTCGGCTCCTTGCGGTACAGCAATTGGCAAAATATCCGCAATATAATCCTCGCCAGCCACTTCAACTCGAGTTGTTTGACCGAGCACTTCTTTACTTTCTAGCCAGCGCGTAAAGTTAAAGCCTTTCAGTAAATTATTAATATTTGAGCCAATAACTTCCTGCTCAGTGAGTTGAAGGTCTTTACATGCTGCATCGTTACAAAGCCGAACCCACCCTTTGGCATCTATAGAAATGATGCCATCAGGTAATGCTCTTAATAGTGTATTAAGCTCATTATGCTCACGTTCAGAAGGTAAGAAAGCCGTGGTACGAACATCCATCACGCCATCAATCAAGCGAATGGATGGCATTATTTTTTGAAATTGTTCAAATTCAATAGGCGGAAAACTTACATACATACGACAGTTAACTGAGTCGACTTCAATCCCTTTTAAATCAACTTGGTAATTAACTAAAATATTAAGTATTTCTTGAGCAATACCGATGCGGTCTGCACAGTGTATATCTAAACGCATTTCACCCTCAAAAAAGAGAAAATCAATATGGGGCGAATAATACGCGAACTAAAAGGTTGTGGATAGTAGATTGTAAAGATTTTTGGACAATTACACTTTAATTTTTAAGTTAGCTCCCTTTCTTTTAAACTTCCTGTAGCTTAGTGATTATCGCACTAACCATAAACGTTAAATAACGCGGGTGAAAATGCAACAAAATTAACTCCTAGACCTAAATACAACTAAAGTAACTTTTGTAATGGAAGACCCTTCACATATTAATGATTTAACCTTTGTTGATAGCAACTAATTCAATCAGTACATAGCTACATAAAGCTAAACCTATTAAGCCGGGAGCACACTTCCCGGCTTTTTTATGCCTATTTACTTAATTGCTTTGCGGGTAAGCTGTCCACTCACCACCATCAAGTTGAATATAGGGCTTATTACCAATATACATCATTATGGTATCTTCATTTTCAGCCACTTTAGGGGCACGAGGTAAGTTATCTAACAATGATTGTATCGAGCTTTCACCTGAAAAAATATCATTACGTAATGCTCGGCTTATTATCTCTGACAACCCAAAATAACTAGTCGAGTCTTTTACTTCAATTAATCCTGAGTGCCTTACATTCGGACCAATAAACTTAATGGCGCTAGGTACTGATACAATTTTAGGGCTTGGTATTTCTCTTAGGCCTGAAAACTGAACTTTATCTCCTTCAAGTGCAGCACCGTGCTCTGGCACTATCACGAGTAGGGTATTACGCTGTTGTTGCTCTAACTTTTCTATAAACTGGTTTATATCTGAAAATAGCTGCTGCTGCCTAATGGGGTAACTTTTGGTGCTACTCATTCGATCATAACCTGCGATCTGATTGCCATCATGAAGACTTATAGTATTGTAATAAAGAGAACGTGGGCCACTATTTTGACTCTGAGCATCCAACCAATTTGTGAGTACGTCTTTATCTGAATATATCGGCTTACCATCAAAGCCATATTGGGCAGGAGAGTAACCTGAAAAATCCAACTCGGTCGTATTCATCCCACCGTACTTATTTATTAACCCTTTAAAGTCATCAAAGTGGCCATCATGATTCATCGCCACAGAAGTATCATAACCAAGCTCTTGCAGGTTATTAAATAAATAGCATTGCTCTGGCACAGATTTAAATAAATCTGTTTGACTTGTTTGCCCACAACTAGCTCTTAAAAGCCTAATAGCCGCGGGGCCACTGTATGAGGTCGCAGAATTG
This sequence comes from Pseudoalteromonas sp. APC 3893, assembly GCF_030408095.1. NCBI lineage: Bacteria > Pseudomonadati > Pseudomonadota > Gammaproteobacteria > Alteromonadales > Pseudoalteromonadaceae > Pseudoalteromonas > Pseudoalteromonas sp. APC 3893. The sequence continues at coordinate 196,302 of NZ_JASDCD010000001.1, read as the reverse complement.
AAATCGCTAAATAAAATATCAAAATTACTAAATAGCTGAGTTTCATCAACACCAATAGCCTCAAGATCAGCGGTAGCAAGTGAGCAGATGTTCAAAATTAAAACATCAAAAGGCTCACCAGTGGGCCGATCAGGAAAAACGCTTTTTAACAAACTTTGTTGCTGATAAAAATCTTCTAATTGTTCATCTGGGGTTTGCTCTCGTTTACCTGCCCCAACATTTACAGTGGGTTGAGTTGATGTAATTGGCTGATTTCTTTGTTCGGTTAATTGTGCTGTTTGAGAAGAATTAATTACCGGTGCAGTAGATAACCAATACGCATAAGCAAAGCCTAATAATGAGATACTAGTATAGCGAAGCCATTTATGCGAAAAACGATACAATACACAAACAATAAAAATACTTAATAGTAAATCGATACTCACTACGCGAGCGCTAATTTCAAAAAAGTAGTCCAGGCTAAAGTCTTGTACATTACCAACCTGTTTTGTTAAACGGGATATTGGAGGCAGCCATGAATCATAATATAACAAAGCACTAGCAAAAATAGCTGCAGATACGTTTTTCAACCTTTGTTGCCAAGCTTCACTAAACGATAGCGTGAGGAAAGCAAAAAACGCTAAATTTTCTAAAAAGTGAAATGAAATTTCACCATAAGCAAATAATGCAAATTTAATTAAAAAGTATAGATTCCAAACCCCTAAACCTGATATTTTCACTCTTCATCCTTCTTTCTTTTAGCGGGTGTATAAGGCGTCAACAATACATGGCGAAATGTCAGTTTACGGTAATATTTTAGTAATTTTGTAAAAACTGTTTTACTCACGTTACTCAGAATAACACCGATAATTAACGCAATTGAAAATGTGATAAAAAATTGATCTAAACTCATAATTTTGATTCATTCAATGTCATTGGAAAACGTTGAGCATCCGGTCTTTTAACGCGATTAAACTCTGGTGATTCAATATCTAATGAAGATAAGTCTATAGACTCTTGACTATATGTATAACTAGAATTCCCTTTCAATTTATCTGTATAATCTGGAACGTCTCTATCTTTATAATCTTTTTTCAATCGTCTACATTCTTGTTGAATAAAAAAGTGATCGGCAATGACTGTCTTTGAATCAAAAAAATCAGCAATTTCAAGTTTAAATAAATGTCCAATGGCATTATCTACGTCATGCTCTCGACATGCATGAAGATATAGATACACGTACTCATCAACGGTGCTAAAAACGTCTCCTTCACGCTTAACATGAAATAGCTGTAGCGGATGAATTGCATCTATTCTTGGTAATAACCTCAATGTAACCATTACGCCACTAACGCCCAAATTAGCCGCTGAATCGCTATAGTCTATAACCTGCTCCACAAACTCAGATAAAGGTAAAAAACCTTTGCTCAGCGGGCTTTGTGAGTGTTGTAATACCTCATCAATCGAGCTGGGTAACGGCCTTGAAAACTCAAATCCCTGAATAGATTGAATCTGAGATAATAATCGGGATGGCTCAGAGAAACTATATAAAATAAGGTTAACCCCAAGTGTTAAAAATAAACATTCATCTTGATGGCGTATAATACCATCTACATTTTGAATAACGAGTTTCAGTTTTTTGCCACATAACTTTCGTAAAGAAAAGCATTGTTTTGCTAAATCTGCCAAATCTGTATAACGTGTTACTGCAAACACTAAAGTGGCTGCTTTCATTTCACTCGCATGCTGGTAAAGAGCTTTGTTATCTTCAAGCAGTTTATAAGATTCGGGTAGTTTGGTGCCTTCTGGTACTGCGCTTTTTACGAGCCAAACATCATTTTCATCAAAATCGTGATTACGTTTGAACGTTTTAGTTTCAGTATTATTTCCCTCGATAACTTTAAATTTATTAGTGCTCGCTTCTAATAGCACAGTTTCTCCAGCTATGATCCCCTCTGAATGGCTCCAGTAATCATACTCTAAGGCCTTAACCGTTGACTCATTTACATACACTATGCCATCAAAGGATTTATTTGCGCCGCGAATCAGCATCCGCGCGCGCGCAATTTCAAGGCCGGTAGTTATAAATATAAGAGTCAGTTGATATTTTTTTGTAAAACTTTCGAACAATTTAAACTGTTCAATCAATTCACTATGCTTATAGTGTGTTATCAAATCTGTATTGATATGCAAAATAACGGTAGAGCCAAATAGTCCATCATAAATTTTTAATTCTGCCAGTAAGCTACGGATGAAATGTAATTTCTTTTTCAAGGCAATATCGCTATTAAATGTAAATGGATGTACTTTGCCTTTGTTAAATAAATCGCTTACACCGTCAGAATATGGAGTCTCGAAGAAAATCTCTATTTGCGAAGATAAAATAAACACATCTTGCTTTGATTCTTCTGAAATTGCCTGTAAAGCAAACTCGACTCCTTGGTTATCCAACGGAGAGAGCAGTATATATATGGCATCACTTTTCAGTTCTGCAAGTGCAGTGGGTAACCCCTCTATTTTCAAGCTAGGCACATGAACATCCTATAAAAAAAGTACTTTTTCACTAGTTTTGTTTCTTATTCTATATATAATGTAAATTAAGTCCACAATTTCAAAGCTTATTATTTAACATGAGTAAGTACATGCATAATATTTACAAAGATCAGTCAAATATTTTAACTCAATATGATATTGAATGTTTGTTAAACCGTTTCGGTGGTAAAGATCAGAGTTATATTGAAATTGTTGATGTGCAAAAAAATCAACAAATCTTTGCAAAATACCCGCTATTAAAAGAAATATCGCATGCAAAATCGATAAGTACTTTCAAGAATAAGTAGGAAGCAATGAAGAGAGTTTTTCTTAAAGGTATTAAAGGGGGTACTGGTTCAACATCTGTTGCGGCTAATCTTGCATGTGCATTGCGAAAATCTAATGAAGATATTTTACTCATTGATCTTGATCCTAAAAGTGATGTCGGACTGCATCTTGGTCTTCCTTGGCAGCATAATTCAGGTTGGAGTAATTTCCCCAACTTCGAAAGTGCAATAGAAGAGTTTTTTACTGATAATGATGGCGTAATATTTCTTCCTTATGGCAGTAATTCGGTGGGAATTAAGCGCTTGCAAGAAACTATAGCGGGTGTAAGCAATTTAAAAACAAGTCAAAGTGCGTGGGTTATTTTTGACTGTCCTAATTATATCGATCTCAATGATTTTTCTTTCACTGAACAAGATATCGTTTTAGAGGTCATTAATTGTGATGCGATTTGCCACAGTTTAGTCTATAAGCGATTAGTTTCATTAAACCAAGCGACAAAAGATTGGCAACATTATTTTTTAGTAAATAAATATAATTCAGCCAGTGAACTTGAGTCTGACCTGTTACAGGTATGGCAATCTGAAACCCCGCTATTAGCCCCTATCCATATAAATAAAGATGAAGTGATAAAAGAATCTACTGCATTTAAAAATGTCGCTGTAAATTGCGCACCTTACAGTGTTGCTTATGATGATTTTGAAACACTTGCAGGGTGGCTAGTGAGCAAGGCGAGTAAGAATGACTAAGCATCATTATGCCTCAGGCGTTCTTCAGCAGTTCTTTGCTCTCATACTCAGTATTTTATTTACTGAAAAGCTCGTTCGCTTCATATTTTATAAGTTTCATTGTTATTTTAATCAACATAAGATGAGTGCCTTAGCAGCATTTATAATGCCATTCTTTTTGCTGTTTGCAGCTATATTCGTCAAGCTTAATAATAAGAAAAAGAGACATTTAGAAACTAAGTTATCACTGCTCTACCCTCATATCACATCGCCATTTGGCACATTAGCAAACTTTATACGGATATTATTACAAAGTATTTATTTGATTCTTTTTAACGTTACAACAAAAAATGTACCCGCGCGAAATAAATATACAAAAACAACAACACGATTAATAAACAGAGTCTTTAGAATTATTCGTTACATAGATAGTAAACTGACGCGACGATGCAAAAAATTATGGTTACAATTACAAATCAGAACAAATGTAAAACCATTACAGCGTGTTAATAATTTCAACTTATGGCAAAACCGTATATTAAAATTTGTATTATATTTTATGCTCGCGTTTACTGTACTACTTTTTGTTACAGTCCCTTTCAGCCTTGAAGCACAAGCAATATTTATTAGTTTGATTCTAATTGTTGCCTACTCATTGAGACGCGTTGATGGTCAAATGGCCACAATTACCATGATAACTCTTGCTGTGACGACTTCAACACGTTATTTATGGTGGCGTTATACTGACACCTTAAATTGGGGTGATCCGCTGGCATTAACTTTAGGTATTGGTTTATTACTCGCAGAAACCTATGCATGGCTAGTACTGATTTTAGGCTTTTTTCAAACGATTAACCCATTACATAGAAAACCGATCCCAATGGATGGTGATACATCAAAATGGCCAACTGTCGATATATATATTCCTACCTATAACGAGCCACTAAATGTTGTTAAACCTACTGCAATTGCAGCACAAAGCATAGATTGGCCAGCAGATAAACTAAACATCTACATTTTAGATGATGGTAAGCGACCTGAGTTTGCAGAAATGGCAAAAGAAATTGGCGTGGGTTACCTTGATAGACCAGATAATAGCCATGCCAAAGCAGGTAATATGAATCACGCGATGAAATATACCGATGGCGAGTACATTGCTATTTTTGATTGCGACCATATACCTGCCCGTTCATTTTTACAAATGACCATGGGCCAATTTATTAAAGACAAAACTGTATGCTTAGTTCAAACTCCACATCACTTTTTCTCAGCTGATCCATTTGAACGTAACCTTGATAATCATCGCCAAATACCCAATGAAAACATGTTGTTTTACGGGCTTATTCAAGATGGTAATGATATGTGGGACGCGACCTTCTTTTGCGGCTCTTGTGCAGTTTTAAAGCGCAAAGCGCTGGATGATATTGGCGGTTTTGCAGTCGAAACTGTCACAGAAGATGCACACACTGCACTGCGAATGCAACGCGCGGGCTATAAAACAGCATATATCAACATTCCTCAAGCTGCAGGTCTTGCTACAGATAGTCTATCAGCCCATGTTGGCCAACGTATTCGTTGGGCTCGAGGCATGGCGCAAATATTCAGACTCGACAACCCACTACTAGGAAAGGGACTCAGTTTGGTACAACGTTTATGTTATATAAATGCCATGCTGCACTTTTTATCTGGTATTCCTCGAATTGTATTTTTAACTGCCCCGCTGGCATTAATTTACCTAGATGCTTACATAATCTACGCCCCTTTTATCGCTATATTTTTATATATAGTGCCGACCTTGATGCAAGTGAAAATTACAAATTCACGTATTCAAGGTAAGTACCGTTACTCATTTTGGGGGGAGGTCTATGAATCTGTACTTGCTTGGTATATTTTAAAACCCACCACTGTCGCCCTATTCAATCCTAACAAAGGGAAATTTAACGTAACAGAAAAAGGCGGTTTAAATGATGTTGCTCGATATGATTGGCTTATCTCGAAGCCATATATAGTACTGTTACTATTAAACGTACTTGGTATGTGTTACGCCATCTTTAGGTTAATCTTTGGTGATGTGTCACAAATTGGTGTGCTATTAATCAGCATGTTGTGGGTTAGCTATAATATGATGATCTTAGGTGCCGCTGTTGCCGTAGCAGCTGAAGCTAAGCAAGTGAGAAGTTCTCATAGAATAAAAGCTAACTTTCCTGCGGCCATTAGACTTGCAAACGGACGCACAATAAAAGTAAAAATTACAGATTATTCTGACAGTGGTGTTGGTATTGAAACCGTACATGAACATTCTTGTCGAGAAAATGATAAAGTTGAACTACTCATGAGCCGAGGGAAAAAACAGTTTTCCTTTCCGACCTTTATTTGTAATACAAGAAAAAGGCAAATTGGCTTAACGTTAAGAGACCTTAGCTTAGACAAACAAAAAGCATTCATTCAATGCACATTTTCTCGCGCAGATGCTTGGCTCGATTGGCAAGATAATTTTAAACATGATAAACCATCGTACAGTTTCAAGCGGGTATTTTATACAAGTCTTCGTGGCTATAGTAACTTGATTTTCCATGCGCCTAAACCATTTAGGCCATTCATTATTTTTATGACTAACGTAATTGAAGTCATGATTTCGCTATTACCAAAAAAACCAAAAAAGTATTCTAAATTATATGATTAAACAATTAGCTACCTCTGCCCTAATAATGCTAGCTTTAGCCAATAGTCAATTTACAAAAGCAGCAACCCCTCTTATAGATAAGTCTATATTTGACGATGGCTACCCTGAGCAAGCACCTACAGAAAGTCTAACACTCAGCTTTAAACGTCTGGGGGTTAATAAATTTAAACTAGACGGAGTTGACACCACAACCTATGTCGATTTTACCAATAGGCTAGATAAAATAGGTAAACAACTTAAGTTAAACTTCTCCTATAGTCATTCGCCAGCGCTAATCAGCCGCGTATCACACTTAAAAGTCTATTTTAATGATAACTTGATTACTGTTATGCCAATCAAAGATCAAGAGACACAAATTAGTCAGTTAAAAAGCCATAGCCTTGATCTCAATCCAAAGTTAATTAAAGACTTTAACCAAATACGTTTTGAACTCGTTGGTTATTACGACTTGATCTGTCAAGATGATTTTAGTAAAACAATTTGGACTGAGTTAAGCCAAAATAGCTCTATTACTCTAGAACAGCAATCATTAGCCTTGGAAAGCTTGCTTGAGTATTTTCCTGCACCATTTTTTGATGAGCGAGATTATACACAACTAAGTTTACCTTTTATCTTTGCGAACAACCCTGATGAAAATACACTTGAAGCCGCTGCGACTCTATCAAGCTGGTTTGGGGCGCAAGCCGATTGGCGTAAAGCAACGTTCCCAGTGCAGTTTAATCAAACACCTACTACACATAGTGTAGTATTGGCGACCAATACCAATAAACCTGACTTTTTGCTCGATTATCCAGATGTATCAAAACCAACCGTTGAAATCATTTCAAGCCCAACTCAACGTTATGCAAAAGTACTACTGATACTAGGTAAGGATACGAAGCAGCTAAAAGATGCCGTCGTAGGTCTAGCATTTGGTCACAAAGTAATGACTGGGCGAACTGCAAGTATTAATGAAATTAATCATTTACCCTTAAGAGATGCTTATGATGCGCCTCGTTGGGTAAGATCTGATAGAGCCGTTACATTTGATGAGTTTATTGAGTATCCAACCCAATTACAAACACAAGGATTAAAAGGACAACCAGTTGATCTTAATCTTCGTTTTGCCCCTGACCTATTTACTTGGCGTAAAGAAGGTATACCTATCGACTTACATTATCGTAATGCACCAGCCGAAGATGCTCTACTTTCTCGCTTGAATATGCTCATTAATGGTAAGTTTATCAATGGTTTTGAACTTAAGAGTCATGATGAAAAAACAGTTGAAAACGAAAGTTTTGCCCCTTTAGTTTCACGCCAAGGTACAGCGCACAACGAACAAGACTTTGATATTACAGGGTTGGATTTAAGTAAAAAGAACAAGCTTACCTATGACTTTAAATTTGGCGTAATTAAAGTGGGCGAATGCAGTGCGGTACCAGCCGGCGGTGAATATGGAGTGATAGACGGCAGCTCTACCATTGATGTAAGTGGTTTTGAACATTACATCGCATTACCTGATTTAAATGTATTTGCAAACAGTGGATTCCCATTTACGAAATTTGCTGATTTAGATCAGACGACACTTATTATGCAAAAAGAAAGTTCTGCGCAGGCGATACAATTACTGTTAAATTTTACGGGGCATTTAGGAGAGATTACGGGGTATCCAACTCATAGACTTGATATTGAGTTTCCAGATCCCACTCTAGTTCTTGATGATAAAGATTTGATCGTCATTGCAAAACCGGATGCTTTAACGACAGAGTTACCTCAAGATGCTGCAATCAGTGTCTTGTTAGAAACTAATCAACGGATCGTTGAACAAGCAATTTATAATGGTGCTTACGATAATAACAATGCTCAAAAAGTAAAAGTGAGTATTGAAAGCCAAGGTAAACTAGGGATTATTGCTGGTTTCCAGTCACCATTTAATTCTGAGCGTTCTGTAGTATCAATGACAGCAACGACCGATAATGCATTTACATTACTAAGTGACGCTATGATAAAAGATGAATCAACAGCTTTAATCAAAGGCAGCGCTGCAATAATTAATAGTGCTGGCATAAAGACAATTAATACTGATGATCAATATTTTGTCGGCTACGTACCTATTCACACATTAATATGGTTCCACTTTTCTGATCATCCGTTTATATTAGCGCTACTTTCGATTTTAGTCTTATTGCTTATCTCCTTTTTATTATGGCGGTTACTAGGTGTGTTAACTCAAAAACGTTTGTCTGAAGGGGATGCGTAACTATGAATATTTATTTTAAAGCGTGTTTAATACTCATTATATTTGTATTTTCAACACCTAGTTTCTCACAAACTATGTGCACACCTTGGCCACAATGGGATACATTTAAAACGAACTTTATCAGCCCAGAGGGTCGAGTAATCGATATAGGTAGTCGCCAATCAATTACCACCTCAGAAGGTCAATCTTACGCCTTATTTTTTGCACTCATTGCAAATGATCAAGCTACATTCGACAAAGTATTGGACTGGACACAAATCAATCTTGCCGAAGGTGATTTAAGTACACGTTTACCAGCCTGGCAATGGGGCATAAACAAGCAAGGCCAAGAAACTATTTTGGATTCTAACCCTGCTTCTGACTCAGATTTATGGATAGCATATGCATTATCGCAAGCAGCGCAACTATGGCAAGATAGACGTTACAGTGTACTTGCAGCTGTTATGGCAAAACGTATCATTCGTGAAGAAACAGCTTACCTGCCTAACTTAGGTTTATCATTATTACCGGGACCACATGGCTTTGAATTTGATAAGACACGTTGGAAGCTAAACCCAAGCTATGTTCCGCTGTTTATTTTAAAGCAATTTAGTCAACTATATCCAAATTCTCCATGGCAACAACTTCATGATGCATCGGCTAAAATGATCATAGAATCAAGCCCCAAAGGTCTTAGCCCTGACTGGGTAATGTACCAAGCAGATAAAGGTTTTTATCATGATAAAACGACTACCGATATCGGCAGTTATAATGCAATTAGGGTTTATTTGTGGGCAAGTATGATGGCCGACGACGCACCTTTTAGAGATGAGTTAATTACACATTTTAAGCCCATGAGCAATCACGTTGCTAACAGAGTAAAGACTCCATTGAATGTTTTTTCAAAAACAGGCAAAGCACAAAAGAATGGACCTCTTGGCTTTGATGCAGCTATGCTTCCTCTACTTGAAATCCATAATGAAATACAAGCAAAGACGGCATTACAGCAACAATTAATGGTTGATACTACATTTACCAAAAACCGCTATTATGACAGCGTATTATATTTATTTGGCCTAAGTACAATTAATAAATTGTATGAAATCGACACGTTAGGCAAGCTAGAACCTAAATGGAGCAATAAATGCCACTAAAATGGCTAATTGGCGCGACTATTTTAAGTGCTTGCTGTTATATCTCCGATGTAACATCTCAAACATCTGCTGATCTTGATACAGACTCCATAGAATGGTTAGTTAGCCAAATTGAGCTTGGTGAAATTCAGCAGAATCAATTACTGATGACTGATAGCCTTGATAAGCTGTTAAGCATAGCACCTAATAATATTCTCGCTAAATGTGCCCGAGCTCGAGTATTTCTGACACAAAATAAATTGGATCAAGCAAAAGCTATTATCAACCAATTTAATGCTTTAGATAATAAACAAGCATGTGTGAAGCAATTAAAGTTGCTCGTACGGGTAAATACTTCTGATAAACAACAAATTCAACAGGCTAAATTGCTTGCTCGTGCAGGTCAGTACCCTGCAGCGATAAAAATTTACAGTAAATTATTTTCTAGTGCTTACCCTAGCATTGAGTATGAATTTGAACATATCAACTGGATTGCCAGTGATTCAAGTAATTGGCAACAAGCGTATAGAGGCTATCAATCCTTACGTGCCCGCTACCCTAACGTAGGTCGTTTTGATATAGCCTACGCCAGACATGTTTTAAAACAGAAACCTCATGATAAAGGCGCTTTAGCAATTTATCGCCATTATGCACAAAGTAATCAATACAGTGTAGAAACTGAATTTGCTTGGTTAGCGGCGCTCAATAATATGCCCATTACTCAAAAAACCGATAAAGCATATCGTGAGTATTTAAATAGTTACCCTAATAGCAGTAAAGGCCAGTTACAATATACAGACTTTCAAAAAGCATTAAAGCAAGAGCTAATAAAGCAATCGGATCCTGCTTATAAGTTATGGAAAAGAGGCGCTGTTGCACTTGAAAAACAACAATACAGTAAAGCTGAAAGACTGTTATTACAAGCCTATAAAGGACGCCCCTCTGATCATGATGTGCTTAATAGTTTGGGCTTGTTATATTTAAGGCAAGGTATAAATTCAAAAGCATATACTTATTTTAAAAAGGCTCAACGCAGTACTGATAATATAGATTTAGTTGCGGTCTATCGCGGTTTGGCTAATACAGCTAAATTTTGGCAGTATATTGATGAAACAAAAAAAGCTATAGCCTCTAAGCATTTCAAAAAAGCGAAACTAAAAATAGATCTTGCTGATACCCTCTCTGAAAACCCTGAAACCGTAAACTATTACCGCGGTGAACTTTTGCGTACGCAAGGGAAATTCAAGCAAGCAATAGATTATTATAATAAAGTACTCCAAAGCGACCCAACTAACGCATCAGCACTAAGTGCGATATTAGAGGTTTTAAGTATAGATAATAACTTTGAGCGCACAAACCAATTTTATTATCAATTAACTCAAGCACAACAAATCGCGATTGCACAGCAATACTCTCAATTACAAAGTCAACAACTGCGGCTACGGGCAACAAATTTAGCCGAACAGGGTCGGCTTGATGAAGCTGTAAATTTATTACTATTGGCGATTAAGCAAACTCCAAGACAAAGTTGGTTATATTACGATTTGGCTAATTTATATCAACAGCAAGGTTTATTAGATCATGCTAAAGCTCTTTATAAAAAAACATTATGGCAATTCCCTCTTGATGCGGAGCTAAGATATAGCCATGCAGTTTTTCTTCGCTCTCTTAATGACTATCAAGGTGCTTTAGAAACCCTTTCTTATGTTCCAAACAATGCGCGTGATGAAAATGTTGTTCAGCTAATGCAACAGCTCAATATCAATGCAAAAATGAATAAACTTGCCAGTAATATAACGGATAATAGAGCGACTATAATTTATAATTTAACTGAACTTGGGGCGCAACCATTAACCCCGCTAATGCAAGCGGAGCTCGCTACACAGTGGATGCAAATCAATGAATATAATTACGCAATTAGACAGTTAAAAACAGCTTTAGAGCGAGACTCTAGTTTAAATGCATACTGGCATATGACCTATGGGCAGTGGCTTTTAGAAGGTGATAACGAACAAGAAACGAAGCAATGGTTTGCTAACTATCAATTGCCCCAACCTGCAACTGAAGAACAGCAAACTAATTGGGTTATTTTACAGGCTGATTATATAAACAAATTTAACCAAGGCGAAGATCGCCTTGGTTTGTTAAATCAACTTATGCAGTCCTACCCCAATAATTCTGCTGTATACGATGCTTTGATTAACGCAAATATCCAGTTGGGCTACTCTAATGAAGCCATTGAATTATACAAAAAGCAATATCAGCAGGGTGTCGCCTTAGCTCAAGAAACAGAGCTTGCTGTGGCAAGAGTTAGCCGTGAATTAGGTGAAGATGCTTTATCTGACCGAATCATCGCTGGGTTAATAAATGACGTTGATAAAGAACAGACTTATCAACAACAATTACTAATGACCGCTCTTACAGACTTCAAAGACGAAGCGAATGTGATACGCCTTGCAAATGACTTGCTTGTAAAATCAAACTATAGTCAAGAGATGTATTATCAAGCAGCGCAAGTTGCACAAAGTCATGAACAAGCAAATTTTGCTAAAAACTGGTATAAAGAAGCGATTGAGCCGCACAGTAGTATTAGGTCGAAAAACAACCCTTCTCTAAATTACCAACTTTATAGCATAGATGAAAATGCCCCGTGGTATGTCAATAATGCTAAACGAGAACTTGCAAGAATGCAGCAACAAAACCAAGCCTATATCACCGCAGGTATTAATTTAAGTAGTCAAACAAGTACGCAAAGCGATGCGACCTTAGGTGCAAATTCTTTTCCTATAGAAGCTGGTTTTTCGTTATGGGACGGGATGGCTATTATTAAACTCGATCCAATGTCGGTATCGAGTCAAGAAACCCGTTTTGACGAAACATTCTCAGGCAGTCGTTATGGCCAAGGCCTATTATGTATTTTAGATTGCCCATTGAATAGTATTACACCAAAACAGCAAGGTCTTGATATTGGTTTAGCGTGGGAAAATGAAACTTGGCGGTTTGACTTAGGGACGACTCCACTTGGTTTTTTAGTTGAAGATATTGTTTGGGGTGTTGACTATAATGACAGTTTTGGTGACTTCGGCTATAGCGTAACATTGAATAAACGCCCCGTAACTAGCTCCGTATTATCGTATGCAGGCCTAGAAGATGTACGTACCAATCAAATATGGGGCGGTGTAAGAGCAACCAGTTTACGCTTTAACCTATCTCATGACCTAGGTCTCGACTGGGGTTTTTGGGGCTCGACTGGTTTTCAACTATTACAAGGTAAAAACGTTAAAGACAACCAACGCTATAGCATCATGGGTGGAGTATATAATCGCTACATTCGCGAAAAAAATACCGAGTTAACTCTGGGGGCTAACTTATTGCATTGGGCTTATCAGTACAATTTAAGTGAAGAAACCTTTGGCCATGGGGGTTATTATAGCCCACAAAGCTATATAGGCGTTTCTCTACCAGTTACCTTTGACCAACGGGTAAATAACGACTTTATATATCAATTGCGGGCTGGGCTATCATGGTCAACGACCACCAATGACGGGAGCGATTTTTTCCCCAATGACTCACAACTCCAACAACAAGCTGAAGGATGGAGGTCTATAACGGGTGTTAACCCTTACTTTGAAGGGGATTCAAGCTCAGGGATATCTTACAACCTCGGAGGCAGTTTTGAGTACCGCTTTACTCCGCATTGGTTTTTCGGTGGTTTCTTTAATTTAGACCGTGCTGATTTTTACGAGCCAAACTACGCACAGTTATACTTTAGGTATTATTTCAATCCGGTGTACAGCGAAATGATATTCCCAGGAACACCTGTAGTACCTTACGCAGACTATTAAAATATGCCAAACAATCTCAATAAGACTCTCAAAATGAGATTGTTTGGCAATACCCACTATTTATACCAACTGTCGCAAGCACTTCCCCTAACCATAAGGTCTATGTATACTTAGCCGCAATTGTAGCTAGGATAAGGGTGTGACTCTTTCCACTAAGTAACATCTTAGTAAGCAAACCATTACCTTAGCTGCATTAAAAAACATTCATGGCCGCCCGTTCAGTTAGTGTATTACTTACACGAGCAATAAAAGCAAAAATATAAGGCCGCAATAATAATATAAGTTAGGAAGTAAATATGAGTTCATCTTCAACTGGGGGTTTTTTCGGCCACCCAAAAGGACTTTCAACACTGTTCTTCACTGAGATGTGGGAGCGAATGAGCTATTATGGCATGCGTGCCTTACTAGTACTCTTCATGACTGCTAGTTTGCAAGAAGAAGGTCTTGGTTTCACTGTCGCCTCAGCAGCGGCTATCTATGGTTTATACACAGGTGCGGTTTACTTTTTAGGCTTACCAGGTGGTTGGCTCGCTGACCGTTTATTTGGTGGCCAAAAAGCGGTCTGGTACGGTGGTATCATCATCATGATTGGTCATATTATTTTGGCTGTACCGCATGAGTATTCGTTTTTTATCGGTTTAGTTTTCGTCGCCTCGGGTACTGGTTTATTAAAGCCAAATATCAGCGCGATGGTTGGTCAACTTTATTCGAGTGAAGATGAGCGCCGTGATAGTGGATATGCCATCTACTACATGGGTATCAACTTAGGTTCAATTATTGGTTACTACGTTTGTGGTTACTTTATGGAAAATGTCGGTTGGCACTGGGCATTTGGTGCAGCAGCTGTTGGTATGGGTATTGGTCTAATTCAATATCATTTAACCACTAAGCACTTACCTAGTCATAGTTCAGCTCCAGCTAATCCATTAAGCCCTCGCGGTATCACTCGCACTTGGTTTGCAATTGCAGCGTTTGTTATTATTGTAGCATCAGTAATGACTGCAACAATGACAGGTCATTTAGTTATTGACCCTGTGATTATTGCCGGTTATGTAGCGATCGTGTTTTCACTAATTTTCTTCGCATACTTTGGCATTATCTATTTTAAAGGCAAGTTAACCGAAGCTGAGAAGCGCCGCATGTGGGCCTTATTTTTAGTGTGTGTTGCTTCAGCGTGTTTCTGGTCTGGTTTTGAACAAGCGGGCTCTTCACTGAATTTATTTGCTCGTGACTACACCGATCGCCTTGTCGGTAGCTTTGAAATACCTACCGCTTGGTTTCAGTCATTAAATGCTATCTTTATTATTGTATTATCTCCATTTTTTGCTGCCCTTTGGATTAACCTATCTAAAAAAATGATTTCACCGTCATACAGTGTCAAATGTGCATTTGGTCTTATCATTATGGCGAGTGGTTTTTTAGTTATGTTTATGGCAGCTCATTACGCCGCTGAAGGCTTAAAGGTTGCGCCTTATTGGTTAGTAACAACCTACTTCTTACATACAGTGGGTGAACTTTGTTTAAGCCCTGTAGCATTAAGTGCTGTTAGCCGTTTATCTCCACAACGCTTCTCTGGTCAAATGATGGGGATATTCGTACTTACTTACTCTATTGGTAACATTATTGCGGGTATACTTGCTGGTGGTTTTGATCCTAATAATATGGAAGAAATTCCTTACCTATATCTACAAATCGCATTATTTAGTATAGGTGTAGGTATTGTATTAGTACTGATGAGCTTTAAAGCCAGAATATGGGAAAAGCAAGGTTTATCTGAGACAGGTGCTCAGTAGTTCATAAACTTGATGCATTAACAGCAATGTACTTTTCCTAAAAGGCAAGATAGCAATATCTTGCCTTATTACCTTCAAACCCATCGCAATTTAAATTTACTCATTTTTAGTCACTAAAAATAATGTTTAATAGAAGCAATTAAGCATTATGGAGTATTAATCAACAAACTAATTTAGTGTATTTCGAATCGTTGATGATTGATTTTCCTACAAGCTTGTTTCTATAACTGATATAATTAAGCTATTCAATTAATTGGTAGCACAGGTATATGTCTTTCTCTTCATTAATTAAACTCCCTATTTTTATAGCTACTTTAGTTTTACTAAACGGTTGTGGCGGTGACGATACGAACAAAGACACTAACTTTGAAGTTGAAGAAACAGGCTTAGTGATTTCAGCAAATAATGGGTTAGTTAAAAGTTTTGATAACAATTTAGTTCAGCTAAGCGCCCCCGCTAATTCAGTTACAGTTGACACAAGCTTTATTTTTAGTAAAGCCGAGTTAGATACCTCTAATAAAGAACTCGATATTGTTTCTCCTCTTTATACATTTAGACCCCAAAACTTAGAATTCAAAAAGTCTATTACCATAAAAATTGATGTTACAAGTACTGAACCACAGCAAATGTTGACTATCGTGCAATTGGTCGATGGTCTCTGGCAGCCTTTAACAACTATAACCAGTAGCTCAAACAGTGTTAGTGCATTAATGACTAGCTTTGGTACTTTTGCCGTTCAGGCAAGAACAATTCCTACAATAACAAAAAATATAGGCCCTACCTGTACAGATAACCAAACAGAGCAAACTCTGCGTTTTATCCACGTTGCTGACTTGCACGCCCGTTTTGGCTTTAAAGAGCAGTATTTTAGCCGTATTAAAAGTTACTATAACAACGCATTAACTGAGCAGCCATATACCTTATTTACCAATGGCGGTGATGATTATGAAAAAGGCACGGTCGCTGAACAAACCTCATTAGGCGTAGCAACTGTTGAAGCTATAAAAGCAATGAAATTTGATGTACGTGTTGTGGGCAATCATGACTATGCCTGGGGACCGCAACAGTTATTAGAGTATGCCAATGATGATCATGCAATTGTACTAGCAAGTAATACCCGTTACGCTGGAAATAGTGAACAAACCTTTGATGGGGTGGAGTTTTCTATCGTACAAGTCGGCTGCCTAAAAGTAGGCTTTTTTGGCATGACATCTGTGCCTTGGAATGAATTAGATCAACCAATAGAAACCGCACCGATCCCAGACTTCATCGCGAACTTTAAAATGAACTGGGAATGGCAAGAAATAGCTGAAGAAATAGTCGGTAAATATAGCCAAGATGTAGACTTCATGGTGATGCTAAGCCACCTAGGTGAAGGCACTGATACCCGTATAGCACAAAATGTTCCGGGAATAGATTTAGTACTTGGCGGACATACCCATGGTGGCGAAAATTATCAACTATTAGAAAATGGCAGTATTGTTATACAACCTAACTTCTTTGCCCAAGGGCTGACGGATTTAACACTTACTTTCGATTCAAATACGAAAGAGCTTACGAATATTGATTACGAAACTATAGCAACATCTACCATCTCAACGACTGATGAACAGCTGCAGAGTGAAATAGATTCAATAATGGGTAAATATGCACCAGATGCAAATACTGAAATAGCAATTTCAGAAAACTACCCTACAGCAGAACAAGTCATGGAAATTACCGCGCTAAGCGCACAGCATCAGTATCAAGTCGATGCTGTATTGTTTGACTCCGCTCAAGTACAAACTCGCTGGACACCGGGCACACTAACACAAGAAGATTTTCATAATGCCTTTAAAGTCGAAAGACAGCCTTCTAACACGCCAGGTTTTAGCGCTATCTATCAGGTAACAGTGTCAGGATCGCAATTAAAAGACATTGTTTCTAGTCAACCTGACTGGGTATCGCTTCTTCCTGAGTCTATTAATGATGACAGTAATTACACTTTAGCTTTACAAAAAGGGCCCGCATTTAATGGTGAACTATTCTTTAACGATATAGGTTTCACTGACCCTGCTTTATTAGCTGAAACCTGGGAACTACTTGATAAATATGCCCGCTATCGCACCAGTCAGTGTTTACATATAGATACAGATAAACCTCTAAATGCGTGCCAAAGTATTGATAATATAACTGTTTGGAACTTTAACGACGCAAGTAATCCATTCAAAGCAGACTATGGACCGTCAACACTAAACTACTATGATCCAAATACTACAAATTGGGGACCAAGAGAAAGTACATTCGATACTACCACCTCTCTAGAAATAGATGATTTAATTGATGGCCCATCTGGCGTTATGGCTTTTAGCGATCATGCACCAAATGAAGGCTTAATTATTAATTTAAATACTCCAGCTAATGGCGATTTTGCAGAGCAAGGGTTAGTATCAGATTACACAATAGTCATGGATATATATTGGCCATTTGCCGCTAAGGATATCTACCGGGCACTGATGCAAACAAACATCGAAAATACTCCCGAAGACGATGCTGATATTTTTATTAATCCTGAGGGCGGTTTGGGCAAGTCTACAAGTAAGAGTGGGTATTTTGGTGCAACTCAACCTGATACTTGGCATCGCATCGCATTTGTCTTTTATACCGCACCAAGCAATGGTGTCTTTGAAGTATATGTAGATGGTGAGTTAGCAGGAGTGAAAACTGAAGGTGAAATAAACAGTCGCTGGGCACTGAATAAAGCAGTACTACTTTTAACTGACGATGATTATGAAACAGAACCCGGTTATTTAAATGCGCTGTTATACGCTGGGCGAAGTATGACTCGAGATGAAATAAAGGCAATGGGTGGTGCGCAGCAACAACTGCAATTTATACCGAGCACTCGTGAACTAAATCAAACTGTAGAACGCCATTATCAAAACGCCCCCACCATCATGCCTAACCTCTGGCTTGAACAACGTAGCAAGTTTTTTAACAATCGCGCTAAAAACGTAAACAAATAATTACAATCGCAGGGTGAGATATAGAGAGAAACGCTCCTATTATTTACCCTGCGACTTCACTGAAAGTCTCATAAATACTATATAAATCAATATCAAAAAATATATTAGCATTATTTTTAAAGTGAAAAATCTCAAGCTTATATAACGGTATTCTAAAACCTGCAATTCAGTTTTGACTCACCGTCCCATTTAATTTACAAACCTCCTCTGAGCTAAATAATTGCCCCCTCTTCCCCTCATGCAATTTATGGTTAATCATCTGCGCTATTAAATACAACAAAACGCAGTGCTTAAATATTGCGGGAGAATTAAAATGAGTGAAGTAAAAAACCCTTTAGGTTTAGTTGGTATCGAATTTACTGAGTACGCAACGCCAGACGCTGACTACATGGACAAAGTATTTACCGATTTTGGTTTTTCTAAATTAAAAACATTTAAAGGTAAAGATATCGTTTACTATAATCAAAACGATATTCACTTTTTACTGAATAACGAGCGCGGCGGTTTTTCTGCTGAATTTGCAAAAAGCCATGGCCCTGCTATTTGTTCGATGGGTTGGCGTGTTGAGAATGCACAAAAAGCATTCGAAACAGCTGTAGAACGTGGGGCAAAACCAGCGACTGACTCAACCCATAAAGACCTACCATACCCAGCAATTTACGGTATTGGCGACAGCTTAATCTATTTCATTGAACAATTTGGTGATAATGGTTCTATCTACGAAAATGATTTTGAAGATTTAAGCGAACAAAATATTGTTGCTGACAAAGGCTTCTTGCGCATCGACCACTTAACAAACAACGTTTATAAAGGCACGATGGAAACATGGGCTAACTTCTATAAAGACGTGTTTGGTTTTACCGAAGTGCGTTACTTTGACATTAAAGGTCAAAAAACTGCGCTACTTTCGTATGCACTTAAATCACCGTGCGGTACCTTCTCTATTCCAATTAACGAAGGTAAAGGCAACGATAATAACCAAATTGATGAATACCTAGGTGAGTATAATGGTCCAGGTGTTCAGCATCTAGCATTCTTAACAGATGACTTAGTAAGCTCGCTCGATAAGCTAGATAAGTCAACGATTGCCACGCTTGATATTATTCCTGAGTATTACGACACTATTTTTGACCGTGTACCTTGGGTTGCAGAAGACAAAGAAAAAATCCGTGAGCACCAAATATTAGTCGATAGCCAAAGCGAAAACTGCTACCTATTACAGATTTTCTCTAAAAACTTATTTGGCCCAATCTTTATCGAAATGATCCAACGTGTTGATGACGGTGGTTTTGGTGAAGGTAACTTCCAAGCACTGTTTGAATCGATTGAGCGTGACCAAGAGCGTCGCGGCGTCCTTTAAGCTTTAGAATATAAAATTAAAAAGCAGCGAACTCGCTGCTTTTTGTCGTTTAAATTTGTGCTGATTGCCTCCATATACTAGTGTATTCAATCAGCGCAAACCATAAGGAAAGAATATGAGCCTCATTAACGAAACCCATGATATTAATTTAACTAGCTGGGTTGAATCCGCCAACGCCGAAAATTGTGACTTCCCAATTCAAAACTTACCTTTTGCTGAAGTTCGTCGTAAGCACTCTAACGAAGCTTTTCGCGGTGCGGTTGCTATTGGCGACCAAGTAATTGACCTTGCAAAAGTAAACGAGCTCGCTATTTTTTCTGGTGATGCCCAAACAGCGGCTGCTGCTGCAAGCCAAGCAACCTTGAACGAATTTATGGGCCTTGGCCAACAATACTGGTCAGCATTGCGTTTAGCTTTATCTAAAGCACTACGTGAAGGTGCAGCTGAGCAAACACAACTAACTGATGCATTAATCGCTCAAGCTGACATTGAATTTGCCTTGCCATGTCGCATCGGTGATTACACTGACTTTTATACCTCAATTTATCATGCAACAGCCGTAGGCAGTTTATTCCGCCCTGATAACCCATTACTGCCTAACTACAAGTGGGTGCCAATTGGTTACCACGGCCGTTCATCATCAATTGATGTATCAGGACAAACGTTCCATCGCCCTAACGGACAAACTAAAGCGCCAGATGCCGATGTTCCATCGCTTGGCCCATGTAAACGCTTAGATTATGAATTAGAGCTTGGTATTTACTTAGGTAAAGGTAACGAGTTAGGGGATGCCATTGCTATTGAAAATGCAGAAAATCACGTATTTGGTTTCTGTGTATTCAATGACTGGTCAGCACGTGATTTACAAGCATGGGAATACCAACCGTTAGGGCCATTTCTTGCGAAAAACTTTGCTTCAACAGTATCACCGTGGATTGTCACCACTGAAGCATTAGCACCTTACAAAACATCATGGACCCGTGATGAAAATGATCCACAACCATTAGATTATTTAGAGTCAGCTCATAACCGTGAGCACGGTGCTTTTGATATTAAAATGGATGTACAGATTGAAACGCAGAAAATGCGTGACGAAGGCCATGCACCAGCGCAAGTGTCTAAATCAAGCTTTAAGCATTCATACTGGACGGTAGCGCAAATGGTTACTCACCACACCGTCAATGGTTGTAACTTTATGCCAGGTGACATGTTAGGCTCAGGTACTCAATCAGGCCCAACGCATGAAGAAGCGGGCTCTTTACTTGAGCTATCGCGTGGTGGCAAAGAGAAGATCACGCTAAGCAATGGAGAGCAACGTAGCTTTTTAGAAGATGGAGATAATGTTATTATGCGTGGCTGGTGTGAAAAAGACGGGTTTGCTCGAATTGGCTTTGGCTCTGTTGAAGGCACAGTTCTACCTGCTAAGTGATTAAACCACCTAACTTTTTAACTACATGTTAAAAAAATGAAAGCGCCCAGTTGGGCGCTTTTTACACACTAAATTGTAAAGGTTACAATTTTTTTCTGGCTTTTTTATATCAAATTGCTATCTTAATCTGGTTAATAGCCAGTATTTATAAGCCATGTCAGTATTTATTAAGTCTTTTTATCACAAATTATTCCCAGTTAGACAGCTTTTGATCCGTCAAAATGGTGAAGTGAAGCATGTGATCTTAGCCCCTTGGCTGCAAGTTTTTGCCGTGTTTTGTATTTTAACAGCAATAACTTGGTTAACAGTTTCTACTTTGCAGGTTTATAGCCAAACCAATATAATTTCTGATATTGAGCAAAGCCAAATAACAAAACAACAAAAATGGCAACAGCAGCAACAAGCGCAACAGCGTCTGCATGAACAACAGTTAGAACAATTAGCCACACTCGAACAAAAACATGCACTACTACAAAGCATGATTGAATCACTACCTGACTCTCTAAGTAAAGCTGAAGATAGTACGACACTTGAAATTGAAGAAAAACAACAGCAAAGCGACTTACATGAGCCGTTAATAGATGAAAGCAAAGGAAGTCATATACCACTACAGCAAAGCAGTTCGCTTGAGCAACGCTTAGCTGCACTCAGTACACAATATAAGCAAAGCTTTAATAAGCTAGAAACTCATATTGATCAGCGCCAAAAAAACATTTTAACAATGCTCAAAGGTGCAGGCCTTGATACAGCGTTTGCTAATCAATTAAATTATCCAGTTAATGATTCGGCCCAAGGTGGTCCTTTAAATTTATTTGATGAATCAAGGATCCCCAGCGAATTTTTAACCACTGCCGATAAACTATTATCCTTAAATAACCTTGAGAGTTTACTCAGCGAACTTCCACAGTCGCTACCCGCTGCTGACTATTATATTTCGAGCAGCTATGGTTTACGTAAAGATCCAATGAATGGTCGTCGTGCTTTTCATAAAGGTGTTGATTTAGCTGGGTGGCATAAGACTGAAATTTTTGCCCCTGCCGATGGCACCGTACTACGAGCCGGACGCAATGGCGGCTATGGTAACTTTATTGAGCTTGAGCATAAAAATGGTTTTGTAACACGCTTTGGCCACCTTAATAAAATTAAAGTTAAAAAAGGACAGTCAGTTACTAAAAATGATGTCATTGGCTTGATGGGCAGTACTGGCAGAAGTACGAGCACTCACCTACACTATGAAGTGTTACTTAACGACAAACATGTTAATCCAGTTAAAATTACAAAGGCGCTCTCTCGTGTTCGGTAAAAAAAAGCAAACTAATACTCACTCAGCTGGTAACCAACTTAAAAGAACTAATCACGCACCTTCAATTATATCTGAAGATGTTCGTCTTACTGGCTCGTTAATCAGTCAGGGCGAAGTTCAACTTGATGGCAGAATTGATGGTGATGTAAAAGTTAGTCATCTTGTCATTGGTACCACAGGTACTGTTGAAGGCAGCGTTGTCGCAGATAGTGTTATTGTCAAAGGCAAAATTATTGGCTCACTCAACGCGAGTAAAGTCACGATTGAACAGACTGCCGAAGTACACGGCGATGTTTATCAAGATACGTTAAGCATTGAAGCTGGAGCTGTTATTGAGGGTAACTTAAAACAGCGGCATGAGGCCGAAACTGTTGAGTTGATCAGTCAATCAATTGAGTCAAAACCTGAGCTAACATCGGTTTTAAACGAAGGTGATAACGACTTGTCGTTTTTCAACAAGCAAGCCGCAGAAAAGGAATAAGGTTATTTTTTCTTAGTAATGTACATTGTAATATCTGCGGTGAATACAAGCTCATTGCGGGTATTGTACAGTTTGACCGGAACCACTAAATCTTCTTTATCAATCCATGGCCTTGGCAACTGAATCTCTGCAATAGCTGTGACATCTGTATCCACTTTTGCTAAATAATTAACAGTCATTCCTTTTGGGATCCAGCGATGGGTTTTATAGGGAACTGTTGCGTCAACCATAACCCCAGCACATAGTTCAGCCAAATTACATTGTGCAATGGCATGAATAGTCCCAATGTGATTATGAACGCTACGACGGTTTTTAACCACGGCACTGCAATAGCCATCTCTAACATCTAAAATATAGGGCTTCATTGAAGCAAAATAAGGGGCTTTAACACAGACGGCTTTAGTAAATAGCCAATTCCCAAATGGTAGCTTTTTTAATTTTAGCCAGGTTTTTAAAACGGCAGATTTATCACTCATTATTTTTCTCAAGCAAATTTTTTATTATCAATAAAACTAACACATCAGACCAGTTAACAAAAGTTTAATTATTATGGTGCATCTTGATATTAAGCGCCTGTTAAACGCTGAATTCTGCATCTTGAGGTGATTTGGGTATATGTCTCTCTATTATCGCTTTCAATTTCATAACAGGCACAATAAAATACGAGTATAAGGAGCATCCATGCCAAAAACTGAACACTCATTGCATACCGTATTAATTCTCGCTTTATTAATTATTTTCTGCCCGTTGGCTATTGATATTTACCTGCCTGCTTTTCCTGAAATAGCGCAAGCACTCTCTGTAGGTGAGCAAAAAGTGCAGCTCACTGTTGCTATTTTTATGCTCACTGTTGGTTTGGGTCAGCTTATTGCAGGGCCCTTAGCTGATAAGTTTGGCCGTAAACCCATTGCAATTACAGGAATAAGCCTTTATGGCATCGCGGGCTTACTGGCCTACCTAGCACCAAGCTTTAGTGTTTTAATGATTGCTAGAGCACTACAAGGATTTGGCGCTTGTGCAACTTTTGTAGTGGCATTTGCAATTGTACGAGACATATACGGTAGCGCTAAGAGTGGCCAAATGATTACTTACTTAAATGGAATTGTATGTTTTGTGCCAGCGCTCGCACCTATTTTAGGCGCTTGGTTAACCGTGCAATTTGGCTGGCGAATGAACTTTTTATTTTTAGTCGGCTTCGCCTGCCTAGGCCTTATAATCACCTTGTTGTTTTTTAAAGAAACTCGGCCAAGTGATAGTCACTATCAAGGGCATATTTTAGACTTACGTCGGTTTGTGCCAATTATTACCACAAACGTATTCTTTTTTAACAGCCTTTTATGCATGATAGCCATGTCGGCAATTTTAGCTTTTGTCACTCTTGCGCCGGGTTGGATCATGACCGAGTTGGGTGGCACTGTGAGTGACTTTACTTTTTGGTTTACCTTGAATGCGATTATTAGTATCGTCGCCAGCTTTATTGCGCCTATGTATATCAAGCGTCACAGTCAAAAAGCATTGAAGCTAGGAGTTAGCTTACTCATTTTTTCTGGTGTGCTCATATTGTTACTGAGTCATTTTAAAACAGCATTTACTTTTATGTTGCCCATTTTGATTGCTGCACTTGGCTTTGCACTGAGTTTAGGTTCCGCCGCGGGCATGGCCTTGTCACATTTCCCAAAACAAGCAGGCACCGCATCTGCACTGATTGGCTTAATGCAAATGAGTGGTGCAGGTGTATTAGTCATACTAACCCAAGTGCTGCCCTTTAATGCACCGCAATTTATTGCCTTTCATTTATTGCTATTGTTACCACTATGGATAATTTTAATCACGCGCAAAGCAGATATTTATCATCCAACAACTGAAGTGGTAAAGTAATGCTCGTCAATCCTGAGTTTGTATTATCATTTTTAGCCGCGAGTTTTTTAATAGCAGTGGCACCAGGGCCTTCTAATGCATTTTTAATGGCGCAAACGTTTGCTAATGGCCGTGCTGCCGGCTTACAAAGTGCGTTTGGTTTTGCCCTTGGCGGCGTAGTACACACTTTATTAGCCGTAGTTGGTTTAACAGCTATCTTAAAAGCCTCTGAAACAGCATATGCGACAGTTCAGTACGCTGGCGCTGCCTACCTTTGCTACTTAGGCGTTATTATGCTTAAAAGCACGTTTATGCAACCACAATGCAGTAGTGACGAGAAGCCTCATGTAAGCACCAAAAAGAAGTCCAATGTTATGTTTCAAGCTATGATGACAGAAGTGCTTAATCCAAAAGTGGCGCTGTTTTTTATTGCTTTTATACCACAATTTGTTGATCCGACGTTGTCGAGTTCAACCACATTTCAGCTGGCATTTTTTGGTTTACTCTACCCTCTTTTTGCTTTTCCTATCGACTGCACTTATATTTACTTTGGCGATAAAATTGCAAACTATTTTAGAGCACATCCACAAAGCCAGATTTGGATAGATCGTATAACAGGCGTAGTATTTATAGCACTGGCCATTAATTTACTGATGTAATAACAATAAGAGTCAATATGGAACAAAAATTACAGTCACTCCCAGCACATAAAAATATCGCTTTGGTTGCCCATGATGGTAAAAAAGCAGCCCTTCAAGCTTGGTGTAAAAAACACCACGCAAGCCTTAGCCAACACACATTGTATGGTACAGGCACCACAGGACATTTAATCGAACGCACGACAGGATTAAACGTTGTAAAACTATTGAGCGGCCCTATGGGTGGCGATCAACAGCTCGGAGCAAAGATTGCCGAGCACGAAGTACATATGCTTATATTCTTTTGGGATCCTCTTGCATCACAACCCCATGATCCAGATGTAAAGGCATTGCTAAGATTGGCTGCAGTATGGAATATTCCTGTGGCCTGTAATGAAGTCAGTGCAGATATGTTATTAAGCTCAACGTTAATGAATAGTGAGCTTGAGCGTACCTTGCCGGATTACGAAAAATACCTCGCAACTCGGCAAGTAGATTTATAAGTAAACATCGGCTTACTTATAAATCATATTTGCCCATTTGGTTAGGCCGGCGGTAACACTACCAAAGTGGTCGCCGTTCACCATATTAATATCACCTAAGTGCTGTTTGAGTGCCGCTTTTATTAACGGCGACTGTGCACTGCCTCCCGTTAAATAAATAACATCAGGCGTGACACCTGCCTCTTTAATTGCTTCTTTAGCCAGCGTCACTATTTGACTTATAGAATCATCAACGGCTAACGCTAGGTCACTTAAATTCAATATTTTAGATAAATCCTTCGCTAGAAAGTCTAAATTACAATTAAAGCTTTGCTGGGATGATAAGGCAATTTTAGCGGCTTCGCCTTGTTGTACTAGCTGATGCCCTTGTTTATTTTGCTGTAAATTAATTAAGCGTTGGAAAAGCGCAGGTTCACTTACTTCACGAAGCGCAGCAATGAGCTCACGAGCATGTGCTTGCGCGTAAAATTGGCTTTGCAAATTCACATCGTTAATTTTACATGCCTGCCAAAAAGGCTGATTGGGTAAAGGTAAGCCCGATTTGAACGAACTGCCAAGGCCTAATAGCGGCATTAAACCGTGATAGCTCAGCGCAATATCCAAGTCATTTCCACCGATACGTTTACCGCTGTGGGCTAAAAAGTCATGATCGCGCTCACTGTTACCACGAAAATCAGGGCCCATTTGCACAAATGAGCAATCACTCGTACCACCACCAATATCGACCACGAGTACTTTCTGGTTTTGAGTTAAATTACTTTCGTAATCAACCCCTGCGGCTAAAGGCTCATATAAAAAGGCAACGTCTTTAAAACCTGCACGTTTAGCTGCGCGCTCCAAAATACCAATGGCTTGCTGGTTTGACTCGTCCCCACCCACAGCCTGAAAGTTAACTGGGCGACCAATTACTGTATGTGTTAAGGATTGTTGTAAAGACGCTTCAGCGCGTTGTTTTATTTTTAAAATCATTGCCGTAGCAATATCTTCAAAAAAATTGATTTGTCCTTGTTTTAAGCCCGTTGCGCCAAAAAATGATTTCGGCGATTTAACAAAGTAACCTTCTTCAGGAAATTGCACATACTCGTTAATTGCTTCACGGCCAATAAATAAGCTTTGTTCATCAACCGCTAAATCAAGGTCAGACTTTATACGTGGCAATGTATTTAGCAAGGCTTGGCGTTGGCTTTTATAATCGTGTTCGAATGGAGTGCCAGTTAGGTGCTTAGCAACAAAATCAACGACTAATGCACTATGATGAGTGTATAGAGTCGATGGCAAGTAATGCTTACCTTGCTCTAATGGCACAAGTTCAACAAGGTTGTTTTCACCCATGACACCCATTGCACAATTAGAGCTACCATAATCAAAACCTACTACCATTGCTTCACCACGTTGACGACAAAAAGGCCGCGCAATTTAGCACATTTAATCCAGCTTTAAAACGTTATTCCTGCACATGCTCACGTAAAAAGCTGGCAAAGCGAGGTAATCCATTTTTTGTATAGCCATGGTAACGGTACGTTATCTTTGCGCCAATAGCGGGTGGATTTTGTCTTTGGAGGTCACTAAAGCCTGTGCCGATTGTAAATTCAATGCCGGCTTCATTTTTAACGCGTATTGCACCAAGCATACCTAAGTATTTACCTTTACCTGGTAAATAGTCAAGTATAATGGCTTCATCATCAAAGTAAGGTTTGAGTTTTAATAGTGCTGATGTACGGCCATTTTGATGCTTTGCACTCGCAAGATGTAACATAACCCCTTCACCACCGCGTTTAATTATTCGTTCAAAAAAGGCGGTTAAGGCTTGGTTTGATAAAAACTGATGTTGTTCTACAGCAATGATGTGTGGCTTGTTAATTGCTTTCACTAACTGCTGGTAATTTTTATAGCGAATACTGAATGGATTTGTCTGATCGGGCATATCAAATATACGAAAAGACACTTTCTGCCAATCACTGTCTATCGGCTTGGCTGTGCGCACAATGCCACTTAAAGCTGCAAAGTCATTATGCTTTGTCCAAAGCTCCCCATCGAGCCACACATTAGGCAAAACACTGCTAAACCAACGCGGTGGATTAATGGAGTTGCCATTTCGAGTGACAAACTCAGCCCCAGTCCAAATGGCCCTGACTCCGTCAAACTTTTCACTTACTAAATATTCAGATACTTCAGCTGTGTTATTTTTATCATACACTTTTGCAAGTTGTACGTGGGGTGTGGTATCTGCCTTATCAGCACTTTGGGCTAAAAAAGGTAAGCTTAGTAAAACTAGCCATAAATATAATAAAGTATAGAGTCCTTTTTTCATTGTTGTATCCTTACAAGTAAGATACTTAAACTATAGTTTATTTTGTACCCATTGCAAAAACTCATGCAAATTAACAAGCTGTGCCGTTGCTTTGCTTAAGTCATGGCTTAAAGTATGTTTATTAGGCACTGCAATTACAGCAAGCGCTGCATTAAAAGCAGCAGTTACGCCGGTATTGGTATCTTCAACCGCGACGGCATTTGCAGGATTAATTGCGAGTGTTTGCAGTGCTAATAAATACGGATCGCCAGCAGGTTTTGGGTTTACCACATCATCCTTCGTTACTACACAGTCAAACAGCTCATAAAAGCCATATCCTTTAAGGATAGGTAAGGCTTCATCTCGTGCACTGCCTGTTACTAACGCCATCTTTAGACCACTTTGTTTAACCGCGAGTAAGGTTTCTTTTGCAAATGGCATAAGTGGTGGCAAGTGAGTTGTGACAAATTCACTAAAGTAGTCATACTTACGTTGCGCT
The DNA here is from genome assembly GCF_030408095.1 of Pseudoalteromonas sp. APC 3893. Classification (NCBI taxonomy): domain Bacteria; kingdom Pseudomonadati; phylum Pseudomonadota; class Gammaproteobacteria; order Alteromonadales; family Pseudoalteromonadaceae; genus Pseudoalteromonas; species Pseudoalteromonas sp. APC 3893. The sequence continues at coordinate 167,741 of NZ_JASDCD010000001.1, read as the reverse complement.
AGTGCTTGCGGTGAAATTGCTAAATTGTAATAACTAACAACTTCTTTTGCCGCTTCTACAGTTGCTTTACCTGAAAAACGCTGACAAAATTCATCTTCTTCATAACGAATTCCATACTCGGCTAAAATGTCATTCCAGCAATTAAAGTGCACACTTTCGGAGTCAACCAGCGTGCCGTCCATATCAAATAGTATTGCCTGTAAAGTCATCACCACTCCTTATTTAAAGTGCTAAAAAAAGGCGCACTTGGCACCTTTTCATTTTACATTATTGCGTTAAGCCTGCAGGAGGCTCGGCAAAGGCCTCTTCACCTGTTTCAACGTCAACAAGTTCATAACCTCGTTCTTTACGAACCACTTTTAACACCGGCTTATCAAATGCCGTTTTTAGGCGATCACTGTCAGCTTGTAGTTCTTCGACAGTGTTACCAAATGGTGCAGCACCGGTTTCAGACCAGTTCGTTACTTTACCATTTAAGTTATATTCAACTTCATGAATTTGATATTGCGCCGCTTCATCTTTGGTTGCTTCACAAAAAATTACGCGGTAGTTCCAAAATCCAGCCATGGTCATTCTCTTTAAAATATAATTAGTGCTACTTTAGCAGTAACAGCGGGTAATATAAACGAAAAAACCCGCTGTAAAAGCGGGTTTTATATATATTTAGTTAACCTTAAAAGAAGTTAACTTTAAACTCTGCGCCAATAAAGCGAGGTTCATTTACGATGCCTGCATTATTACTAAAATCAACACCGCCAATAAACACTTGCTCATCTGTTATATTACGCGCAAATGCAGCAACTTCGTATTCATAGTCACCTGAGAACCATTTATAACCAGTGCGCACGCCACCTTCAAGTAGGGCTTCACCAGTAAATTCAACCGATTCATATAAAAAGAAGTCAATTTCGCTACGGTAAGACCAGTCAGTGTATGCGTAAAACTCTCCATCGCCCACTTCTTTTGTATATCGTAAAATAAAGTTAGCAATCCATTCTGGCGCATGTGGTAAGCTATTACCGTCTAAGCTATAACCTTGTTCTGTCAGCGGGTCAGTTATAGTACAAGCAAAACAACCAGCTGAATATAAACCATCATCTTGTAACTCTGTATTGTTATAACTGAAGTTAAAGGTTGCATCAAAGTTATCTGATAATACCCACTGCGTATCCACTTCAAAACCATAACCCACTGTTTTATCAGCGTTAAGCAAGCGTGCCTCATTACCTGAGCTACCACCTACAGCCGTTAGCTGCTGGTCATCCATTTGATAGTAAAAAACGGTTGCATTAACACGACCACTGCCATCAAGTACGTCTGACTTAATACCGGCTTCAATAGAGTTAATGGTTTCTGAGTCTGCAACTGTCACGTCGTTGCTAAATAAAATACGTCCTTGAACACTTGGTGCACGGAAACCGTTTGCAGCACGAACAAATAAGTTTACGTCATCAGAGTATTTATAAGCAGCAGCTAAATCCCATGACACATGGCTATCTTCTGGTGCCACTGATTTAGTTAAGTTAGCAGTAGTTGACTCAGGTGATGCATAACGTGACGCAGTAAAGTCACGCTTGTCATCTGAATAACGTAAACCAGCTGTGATTTCTAGCTTATCGGTTAACTGATATTCACTTGAGGCGAATACAGCCCATGCAGTCGTTTCCTGATCTTGACGTACATAACCCGTTAAGATATTGGCGCCTAAACCGTCATAACCGTAAGTTTCGATTACCTGCTCTTCATTATAATAAAAAGCACCTACTTGATAGTTGAAATCGCCAGCAAAGTCACTTGATAAGCGTAACTCTTGCGTGTATTGATTATGATCAGGTAATGCATCTGCCGTTTCGGATGTCAAAAAGATGAACCCCGGCCCCATCTCAGCTGTAGGGCAACCTGGTTGAAATGGGTTATCACACCCGTAACCACCATCAACATCCGCACGAGAGAAGATTTCAGCACTTTCCCAACCGGTGATTGAGGTTAACGTATAATCATTAAAATCATATTCAACTTTTAAGCTTGCACCTTGCGATTCAACATTTTGCGTCGCAAACTGCACTGAATCTTGATAAATAACTTCTGGGTCAAAATCAGCACGAGGCTTATTAGTGCCCGCTTCAATTGCATTTGCATGGAATACAATTGGCTTACCATTTAAATCACGTGTGTGGTAGTTAAATAGTGCACTTAAGTCATCTTTTTCATATAAAAACTGCACACGAGCAGCTGTTTCTTGATAGCCACCCGTTGCATCATCAATCTCGTTACCTGCTAAACGATTATCAATATAGTCATCACGCTCTTGGCGTAATAAAGACACACGTGCAGATAAGTTATCAGTTAAACCACCACTTACAGCACCTTCAAAATCAATTGAATTGAATGAACCATAAGATAAAGCAGCATAACCTTCAAAGTCTTGCGTTGGACGCGCTGAATCAATTTTAACTAAGCCAGCCGGTGTATTACGACCAAACAGCGTTCCTTGAGGTCCACGAAGAACTTCAACTCGGCCCGTATCAAATACAGGGAAGCCTTTTAAAATAGGGCTTTCTTGAACAATTTCATCTACCACTAAAGATACTGGTTGCGATGAGTTCAAATCGAAATCTGAGTTACCAAGACCACGAACATAAAAGCGTGGGAATGAACGACCAAATGAAGATTCAACAGTTAAACTTGGGATTTTCGCATTTAAAAAGCGAATGTCCATACCAGCAGAGCTTGCTGCTTCTAACCCATCACCTTGTAAAGCAGATGCCGCTACAGGAACTTCCTGTGCGTTTTCTACACGTTTGCGTGCGGTGATTTGAATAACTTCTAATTGATTGCTTTTTTCTGCAGCGGGGGCGTCTTCTGCTGCGCTTGAAAATGAAGTACCTGCTACTGCAGAGAACAACGTTGCATTAATAAGGGTTGCTAACGTAGATCTTTTCATTGCTTTCATGTTGGGGTTTAGCCTTTTGTGTGCACTCTTGTTCAACGGTGTATGTGTTGCGCTAGTTCACTTAGCGGGCTCGGCCAATTTTTCGCGCCTTATATTAAGCTGCGCGGACCTCACTGTCGAGAGTGCAAAACGAAGTAGTGAGGCTGAACGAACGATGAAGATTATAACACTTCATGACATTATTACTGCATAAATATGTACATTTAAATAAACTTTTTACAACAATTAACGACACAATCAGCGAACTTAGGCAGTTTTATGCATATATTTTTGAACTTAGCGGACATATGTCCTTGATCAAGCATTTGCAAAGCTATAGCCAAATCTTATAAATGACAATAACTATCACTTACAAGGTTAAACTGCTTAATTCGTATTTAACCACTCACTTTGGCAAAATCGATAGTATTAACATAGCTTAGTACATCACTTTGTACTGCCCTAGGTGTGACTCCTTTGAATTTAACACGGCAAGGATCATCCGCTATTTTTTCATGGCCATCTAATAGCTACTTGCGAACTGCTATGCTAAAAAGGCTAATATGTCTCGTGGAGTTTGAATTCTTAAACAGAGTAAAATAGTGTATTCGAAATTCGTAAACTTATGCTTATCATTAAGGAACAAGATGAATCTAACAACAACACTTGCAAAAAACTGGTCTGTGCTTTTTATACGTGGACTAATAGCAATCGTATTAGGCGTACTAACCTGGCTAGCCCCACAAGCATCGTTGAGTATTATGTTATTGTTTTTTGCTGGTTACTTTTTATTTGACGGTTTACTGCGTAGTTGGATTGCATGGAACTCCCGGCAAAATAACCCCTATTGGCGTTGGTTATTGATAGGCGGTGTGTTATCTATTATTGCTGGATTAGTTACCCTACTAGCGCCAAACATAACAACTATTTTATTACTTTATTATGTAGCTGCTTGGGCAATCGCTATCGGCGCTGTTGAGATACTCGTAGCGGTCAAGTTAAGGGTTGAGATATCAGGTGAGTGGCTATTGATTATTACTGGTGCATTATCGGTAATATTTGGTTTATACCTTGTGTTTAATCCAAGTGCGGGTATTCATACCCTACTGTGGTTAGTTGCAACATACGCCGTTATTTTTGGTACCTTAATTGTTGGTTTTTCTTTGAAGCTTAAAAAGCTTGGTACTTTACAATAATGAGAAAGCCTTGGAGCATTACTGTTTCAAGACATTTATACCTATTCAATAATCCACAGCGATTAAATCAATTTAGCTTTAATAGTCCTTACGCGATATCACAATCTCACCACCTAAGTGAATATCGCTGTGCATTAAACTACATGACAAACAAAATGAACGATCTGTTCTAAGTTCATAAGCATCTGCAAAAAAAAGTTTAGCTATTCAGGGGTTAGTAAGTTTGACACGCCATAATACCTTTTAAGTGCAGAACGTCTAAGTTCATTATGCTCTTTATGAACAAAATATTAACAATTCTTTACAACCGCTGCTATACCTATATTGTAAGGTCAATACAGCACGAGGAGAACGCGATGTCACAACTAACCTTAAATCAAAAATTAGCCAGCTTACAGCCATTGGTTGATCTAGCGCTATTCGAATCTAGCTTAGCTTACCGTAACAAAATTTTATGTGTACTTGCCGAGCAAGAGCAAACGCTTAATTCAATTAATAAAGAGTTTGGTCATGCACAACCGGAAGGTTTTGGTAGCGAAAAGAAGTTTGTACTTGGCTACAACTAATTTTGCTTAGCATGATTAACTTTTTTCTAAATTACCCATTAAGTAATATGACAACAACCCAACAGTAGCTTTTTTATATAATTTATAATTAAGCTACTTTTTTAATTTTTACCGATAACTTATCTGCTTTTTTCATTTTTTGCGCTCAATCCCCCCATTAAACCGATAAACTTTGTTGTATATAATCCAAAATTTGCTAAGTTAAGATGCTAATGCCTTATTTGTTTTTAAAGGCTAATTTTTTTATTGGAGCTCTTATGCGCAAATCTCTCATCGCTAGCACTATCGCCAGCGCTTTATTACTCTCAGCTTGTAGTTCACAACACGTTGAAGATTCAACTGAACAAGCAACGCAAGTACAAACAATGAATGTTGATAACGTTTTAATGAAGCCAAGCCCACTGCAATATATGGCGCCAGAGTTTGATAAGTTTGGCACAAAAGATTATGAACCTGTTTTCGATGCCGGTATTGCACAGCAAAAAGCCGAAATCGCTGCTATCGCTAATAATCCAGCACCTGCAACATTCGAAAATACGTTAGTTGAAATGGAATACTCTGGTGAGCTTCTTGATCGTGTCTCAACTGCATTTTATAACTTGTCAGGTTTAATTTCTGATTCAGAATACCAACGCATTGCCGCTAAAATGGCACCTGTATTGTCAGCCCATTCTGATGATATCTTCCTAAATAAAGCATTATTTTCACGTGTTGAAAGTGTGTACAACGATAAAGACAGCTTAAACGCTGAAGATCAACGTTTAGTTGAGTTTTACTACACTAAGTTTATTAATGCCGGTGCAAAGCTAAACGAAACACAAAAAACAAAAATGCGTGAAATTAACGCTGAGCTTGCTAAGCTCTCAACCGCATTTTCGCAAAACGTATTAAAGTCGTTCAAAGAAGACGTTGTACTAGTGACAGATAAAAGCGAGTTAGCTGGTTTGTCTGAAGGCGAAATTGAAAACCTAGCCGCTGCTGCGAAAAAAGCAGGTAAAGAAGGCTACATGATCACGCTTGTGAACACGACACAACAGCCTATCTTAAGCAGCCTTGAAAACCGCAAACTTCGTGAGCGTATTTTTAAAGCTTCTGCAACACGTGCACAAAACACTAACGGCCCTATTATCATTAAAGAGACCAACTTACGTGCACAAAAAGCGGAGTTACTCGGTTATAAAGATTGGGCGTCATATGTAATGACCACGCGTATGGCTAAAACTACCGAGAACGTTTACGGTATTTTAGATGATCTAGCACCAAAAGCCGTAAATAAAGCAAAAGCTGAAGCTGCTGAGATTCAAAAGGTAATTGATGCATCAGGCGAAACATTTGCAGTGCAACCATGGGATTGGGCATTTTATTCTGAAAAAGTACGTCAAGCAAAGTACGACCTAGATCCTGCATTAGTAAAACCTTATTTTGAAATGCAATCAGTGATCCATAACGGTTTATTCTTCGCAATGGAAAAACTTTACGGTATTACGTTTAAAGAACGTAAAGACCTACCGCTTTACCACGAAGATGTAATGGCGTTTGAAGTATTTAATGCCGATGGCAGCGCAATTGGCTTGTTCTATATGGACCCATATGCACGTGAAGGTAAGCGTGGCGGAGCATGGATGAGCTCATACGTTGGTCAAAGTGGCTTAAAAGGCACCAAACCTGTTATTTATAATGCGCAAAATATTCCTAAGCCTGCAGAAGGTCAGCCAACCTTAATGACCTTCTCTGAAGTAACCACTATGTTCCATGAGTTTGGTCATGCAGCACACGGTTTATTCTCAGATGTTAAATACCCAAGCCTTGCCGGTACTGCAACAGCACGTGACTTTGTTGAGTTTCCTTCTCAAGCACATGAAGATTGGAATATTGAACCAACAGTCCTTGCTAACTACGCTAAACACTACAAAACGGGTGAGCCAATTCCAAAAGAGCTACTGGATAAAGTACTTGAGTCACAAAACTTCAATCAAGGTTTTGGCACAACTGAATACTTAGCTGCTGCATTACTTGATATGGAATGGCACTCATTTGGTTCTGATATGAATATCAGCGACGTTCAAAAGTTTGAACACGAAGCACTAGAAAAACACGGTATTGCCTATTACCCAGTACCGCCACGCTATAAGTCTTGCTACTTTAGTCATACTTTTGCCGGTGGTTACTCAGCGGGGTACTACGCTTACCTTTGGACTGAAGTATTTGCAGCCGATGCATTTGCTCACATGACAGAGCAAGGTGGCCTTACTCGTGAAAACGGTGATAACTTCCGTAAAGAAATTTTATCAAAAGGTAACAGCCGCGACTTAATGCAAAGCTACATTGAGTTCCGTGGTCAAAAGCCAACTACAGACGCATTACTTAAGCGCCGTGGTTTAGTTGAGTAACAAGAGCGAATTTTAATGAGAGCCTACAACAGGCTCTCATTTTTATATAACGATCATCCCGTATTATTGACCTTCTAACTCAAATTAACTCCCTTTCATTTTCCCTGTGCTAGTCTGAATAAAAAATTCAAGGCTAAAAAATGAAACATACACTGCTATTTCCAACTTGCTTAGTATTAGCTGCATGTACAACTCAACCAACTGAACATGCTGATATTGTTATCGCTAATGCAACCATTATAGATATGAAAACAGGGTTATTAACTCAAAATCAATCTCTCGCTATACGCGATGGTGTGATCATAAAACGTAGTAACCAATCACTTAAAAGTAACTATATTGTTGAAAACTACATTGATGCAAATGATCAATACCTGATGCCTGGTCTTTGGGATATGCATGTACATTTTGGCGGCGGTGAAGAGTTGATAGAAGAGAACAAACAACTGCTACCGTTATATTTAGCATACGGTATTACAACGGTGCGCGATGCTGCCGCCGATTTAAGTGGATCAGTATTGAGCTGGCGTGCGCAAATAAATAGTAACCAATTAGTTGGCCCTACTATTTATACATCAGGACCAAAACTTGAAGGTAAAGATTCAATTTGGCCTGGCGATTTAGAAGTTGAAACGGTCGCAGAAATGAACGCTGCGATAGACAGTCTTGATGCTATGCATGTGGATTTTGTTAAAATCACCGATAGCGCTTTAACGCCAGAACTGTATTTAAAAGCAGTCAAAGAAGTAAAAAAACGGGGTTATCAGATATCAGGACATATTCCATTTTCACTATCTGTAACGGACGTATCTAATGCAGGGTTAGATGCTATCGAGCACATGACTTACTTATTAAAAGCAGCTGCAAACAACGAGCCTGAAATATCAGCAAAAGTGGCCTCTGGGGAACTGAGTTATCACAGTGCTTTACCTATTATCACCGCCAATATTGATACCCAAACCGCCTTAAATAAATACGCCGTACTGGCTGAGAATAATACCGCAGTTGTGCCAACTTTAATTGGCGGACAAATTACCGCCTATATTGATGAAGATAATCACCGAGATGATGCGTTTTTAAACTACCTTGGCAAGGGCCTCAAGGCCACTTACCAATGGCGTGTAGATAGAGCAAATAAAGACACGCCGGCACAAATAGCACAACGAAAAGAACGCTTTATAAAAACCGCACAATTACTGCCACTGGCACAACAAGCCGGCGTACCAATTATTGCAGGAACCGATGCCGGCTTTTTAAACTCATATATTTATCCGGGTTTATCACTGCACCAAGAACTGGCTATTTTTAGTGACTATGGTTTAACACCTTTACAAACACTGCAATCAGCAACTCTTGCAGGGCCTGAATTTTTAGGTAAGAGTGAACAATTTGGTGAACTAACTGAAGGCAAAACTGCCGATATCATTTTTTTAACCGCTAATCCATTAATTGACGTGCGCAACACGCAAAAGCTAACGGGGGTTATTTCACATAGTCGTTATTACAACAAAACCGCACTTGAGAAACTTAAAGCGGATGCAAAACAGTTTGTGGCACAACAATAAAAACAACGGACTCAGCTAGCTTTATAAGCCAGCTACGCGGAGCTTTTCTATTATGCGATTATTATTTTATCGTCCACTGGTATAGAATCGTGTTTTTGCAAAGGCAACTCAACCATGACCTACTTATTTGCAACCACCCTACTTTGGGCTTTTTCATTTAGTTTAATCGGCGTGTACTTGGCAGCCCAAGTTGATGCATGGTTTAGCGTGCTAATGCGTGTAGCTCTAGCGACATTGGTATTTCTACCATTTTTAAAATTTAAAACCGTCCCCAAAGTTGTCATTGCTAAGCTTATGCTTATTGGTGCAATACAACTGGGTGCCATGTATAGCTTTTATTACCATTCGTTTTTATACCTTAGCGTACCCGAAGTATTACTCTTTACTGTAATGACACCTTTATACATCGCACTGTTGAACGATGTAATTGAACGCCGGTTTAATCCCCAATATTTGCTGGTTGCATTAATTGCTATAGCAGGAGCAATTGCGATTCGTTATGAAGGTGTTGATGAAAACTTTATTTTGGGCTTATTATTGGTTCAAGCTGCAAACTTATGTTTTGCCACCGGGCAAGTCACCTACAAACGCTTAATGGCTGGTAGTGAGCTACCACAACGTACCGTGTTTGGCTGGTTTTTCGTTGGCGCACTGATTGTTGCATGTGTATGTTTTGCTTTATTTGGTGATACCAGTAAGCTTCCCACCACCAGCACTCAATGGGGAATTCTTATTTACTTAGGGACAATTGCCTCTGGCTTTGGTTATTTTGCATGGAATAAGGGCGCAACTCAGGTTAACGTCGGTGGCCTAGCAGTGATGAATAATTTACTCATTCCCGCCGGTATTTTGGTTAACGTTATTATTTGGAATCGCGAAGCTGACCTTGTAAAACTCAGTGTTGGCGGTGCGATTATTATCTCAGCTCTATTATTGAATCAATACCTTAATAGAAATGCCACAAATAAAGCCTAGACTGTCATTAATGAGTAGTGAGGGTTTTATGAAATTACTGATTTGTACATCATTGATAATATTGCTGAGTGCTTGTAGCCAAACACCCCAAAGTAAAAATATTCAAGTGGGCTCTCGGCCTTATTATCTCATTAACGATCTGCCAGCCAGTGAGCTAAAAACACAACTGCAGGCATGTAGCGAAGGCCCTTTTTACAAAACAGACTTTTCCATTGGTCACCGTGGTGCGCCAATGCAATATCCTGAGCATACTAAAGAGTCTTATATCGCAGCAGCGCGAATGGGCGCGGGTGTTTTGGAGTGTGATGTAGCCTTTACCAAAGATAAAGAGCTTGTGTGTCGCCACTCTCAATGTGATTTACATACCACCACCAATATTTTAGCCGTACCTGAACTTGCCGCCAAATGTACCGTGCCATTTAAGCCAGCTCAAAACGGCCAACCGGCTCAAGCAAAATGCTGCACCAGCGATATTACTCTCGCTGAGTTTTTAACGTTAAAAGGTAAAATGGACGGCGCGAACCCCAAAGCCACCACAGTCGCTGAATATTTAAATGGTACGCCGAGTTGGCGCACTGATTTATACGCAAGTAATGGCACATTAATGAGCCATAAACAAAGCATTACCCTATTCAAGCAGCTGGATGTAAAAATGACGCCAGAGCTTAAGTCGCCGCAAGTAACCATGCCATTTAATGGCTTTACTCGAGCCCATTATGCACAAAAGATGCTTAATGAATACTCAGCGCAAAACGTGCCAAGTGACCACGTTTTTCCACAATCATTTAACCTTGATGACGTAAAATATTGGATAAACAATAACCCTGAGTTTGCAAACAACAGTGTGTACTTAGATGGTCGCGACGAAACAGCTAATTTTAACCCAAACAACCCTGCGACGTGGCAACCGAGTATGGCAGAGCTTTATGATGACGGCATACGTATTCTTGCACCACCTATTTGGATGCTGTTAGCGCTTGATGACAACAAACAGATTGTGCCGTCCTCTTACGCTACTTCCGCTAAAGCCGCAGGGCTTAAACTTATAGCATGGAGCCTTGAACGCTCTGGCCCGCTATATAGCGGTGGAGGTTATTACTATCAATCAATTAAACAAGCAATTGATCGCGATGGCGACATGATGAAGGTGGTTGATGTGCTCGCCCAAAAAGTTGGCGTAATGGCCATATTTTCAGACTGGCCCGCAACGGTAAGTTATTATGCCAGTTGCATGAATATGGCAAACAGTGAGTAATCCTTTTTGCTTTGTTATGATAGGCCATATTCTTTAGTATAAGGCTCACTATGATTATTCAGCACCAAAGCCATGATATCGAAACGGCAACGGGTACTATGCGTACCAGTGTTTATCGCCCTCAAGCGGATGGACAGTACCCGGCTATAATTTTTTACTCTGAGATTTTCCAACAAACCGCTCCCATTGCACGCAGCGCAGCTATTTTAGCCGGTCACGGTTTTGTAGTATTCGTACCAGAAGTGTTTCATGAGTTAAACCCTATTGGGACTGTACTTGCTTACGACGACGAAGGTAAAGACAAAGGCAATGCGGATAAATGGGCAAAACCACTTGAATCCCATGACAGCGATACTCAAGCATTAATAGATTTTGCACAAACACAACACTATTGTACTGGCTCAGTGGGTGCGATGGGTGTCTGTATTGGTGGGCATTTAGCTTACAGAGCGGCACTAAACCCAGCAATTAAAGCTGCATTTTGCTTATATGCTACAGATATTCATAGCGATACCCTGCCCGCAGAAACTGGCAATAATTCGTTCGAACGTATGGCAGATATCCAAGGTGAAATTCACTTTATTTGGGGGAAGCAAGACCCGCATGTACCACAAGAAGACCGCGCTAAAATCTATCAGCAAGCTGTAACAACAGGCATTAACTACCAATGGCAAGAGGTAAATGCACAGCATGCGTTTATGCGAGACGAAGGCGAACGCTACGACCCTGCATTAGCGATTGCCATGTATCAGCAAGCAGTGGCACTGTTCAGTCGTACTTTATAAGCTTATTTTAAGCAACTGGCTGCTGCGTTAGTTACTTTTAAGCATACCCAAAGCGGTGTGCTTTTTTACAAAGTAATTTTTAAGGTAATCAATAAATAGACGCAACTTCTTCGACCCAGCACCGCCAGGTGGAAATACGCCATAGAGCTCGATGTCTTTACTTTTGTAATCATCCAATACAATTTCTAGCAAACCGGCTTGCACTTTAGGCCACGCATCATAAAGAGGAACACGTCCGATACCGTGCCCAGCTTCAACAAACGCAGTACGTGCTGCGGCGTTATTCGTGCTTAACCCACCTTGCATAATCAAACTGTATTTTTTGCCCTCTTTTTGCAATGTCAGTGATTTACTCCCTAACTGATACACCACCCATTTATGCGCTTTGAGTTGCTCAGGGGTTTTAGGCTTACCAAAGTGAGCAAAGTAATCTGGCGAGCCACAAATACAAGTACTCATCACTGTTAGCTTAGTTGCTTGTAAATTGGAATCATTAAGAGCTACACCACGAATCGCAAAATCAAACCCATGCTTTATAATATCAACAACTTCATCACTTAACTGTAAGTCGATATCGATTTTCGGGTATTGGCGTTTAAAGTCGTTAATGGCCGGTACTATCAATTGCATACCAACATTTACAGGGCAGCTTATTTTTAATAACCCCTGAGGCTCATTTTTAATGTTTTCTATCTGTTGGTTTGCAGCATTTGCTTGCTCTGTAATAACCCTGCAACGTTCATAGTAGGCAATACCCGCCTCTGTTAACGCCATGGTCCGTGTAGAGCGATTTAGTAAACTCACTTCAAGCTGGGTTTCTAATTTTTTTAAGTGATAGCTCGCCACTGCACGGGTTAAACCTAACTGTTTTGCAGCTGCTGTTAAGCTACCTTGCTCAACAATTTGTGCAAACACTACCATACTTTTTAATTGTTCAAATGAAACTTTCATGGTCTCTCCAACTTTAAACGCACTTATTGTATCAATTTATAAATCAATAAAGTTAAATTTATCATCGTTGTTTAAACTAACCTTGGCGCATATAGTAATTAACAGATTAAAATTCATTTCATCAGAAGGAATATCGTTATGGCTAAAAAAATACTTATGGTTCTTACTTCACATGCTGATTTAGGCAACACAGGTGAAAAAACAGGTTTTTGGGTAGAAGAATTCGCAGCCCCTTATTATGCTTTCATCAATGCGGGTGCAGAAGTAACTTTGGCATCACCTGACGGTGGTCAGCCACCGATTGATCCGACAAGTACACTAGCCGACTTTGAAACGGATGCCACTAAACGTTATGACAACGACAGTGCAGCAAAGACATTGATGGCTAATACCAAAATTTTAAGCGAAGTAGACGCCAGCGATTTTGATGCCGTATTTTACCCAGGCGGCCATGGCCCACTATGGGATTTAGTTGATAATGCTGACTCAATAAACTTAATTGAAAACTTTATTCAGCAACAAAAACCCGTTGCCGCGGTTTGCCATGCGAGTGCTGCATTTTTAAATATTAAAGACACAGACGGAAATGCATTAGTTGCAGGTAAAAAAGTAACAGGCTTTAGTAATACAGAGGAAGCCGCAGTACAACTTACTGACATTGTGCCATTTCTAGTTGAAGACGAGCTAATTAAAAAAGGCGGCGATTACCAAAAAACCGATGACTGGGGCGTACTTGCACTAGAAGACGGGCTTGTGATCACAGGTCAAAACCCAGCAAGTTCTGAGCTTGCCGCTAAAAAGCTACTAACCAAATTAGGTTAACTATTGATTTTAAAGCCTTGCCTACTGGGTAGGGCTTTTCATTTAAGCATCAAGATAGGTATACTCACCCAAACCCATTTTCAATTAAGCTAAGTATGCCAACCAAAAAAAGCTCTTTGAGCGTCCCTCCTTTATCCAGTAAGCGCTTTACACTTATTGGCATCATTTTACTATGTACTGCATTACAAGTTTTTAATAGCTTACCGGGTGTTAATTTAAATGGCTTAGGTATATACCCGCGCAGCCTTAGTGGTTTAACTGGAATTTTTTTCGCACCGTTTTTACACGGCGGTTGGGCTCACTTAATAAGTAATTTAATTCCCTTTGCTGTGCTTGGTTGGTTGGTTTGCCAATACAGTGTTAAGCGGTTTTGGTTGGTGTTTATTTTCACAGCCCTCGCTGGTGGATTGTTAGTTTGGTTATTTGGCCGTAGCAATATTCATGTTGGACTTAGTGGCGTATTGTATGGTTTGTGGGGCTTTTTAATTTGTTACGGCTTCATGCATCGCTCATTTAAAGCCATGGCAATAAGCGTTGTAGTGGTATTTTTATATAGTGGTTTAATCTGGGGCGTATTACCGCAGCGACCCCACGTGTCTTTTGAGAGTCATTTTTTTGGGGCTATTGCCGGTATAGTGATTGGTTATTATCTAGCAAAAAAAGATAAGAAAACGAGGCTCTAGCGAGTTGGCGAGTTGAAAATCAAGTATCAATTCGCATCGTCAACTTTAAGTTTTTCTATCTGTGCTTTTTCATTGTCAGTCAACGCTTGATACCAGCGTGGGTAAGACCAACCATAACCCCATCTAAATGATGTTGGTAAATAAGGACTGCCACCTACTCTAACACCTGCGAGCATAAGCTGAGCTATTTGCGGTTCGCCGACGGCATGTACACATTCTCGTAGCTCTTTATCTGCTTCAAGTCTTTCATTATATGTACCGCCTTGCCAATAACTATAGTCATGATCAGTACAGCACCCTAGCCAAAGCTCATTCTGTTTAAATGTACCATCAGGAAAAGAACTACAGCCATCTGATGTAAAAGGCTTAATGTTTTCAGCATTTACTTTCATACACGCTAGGCATACCACCATTGATAACAATAAATGTATCGATTTACTCAATTTTAAGATCTCAAGGTTAATGTAATAAGTATCACTGCATGGTCCGTGCTTTGGTCATCTCGCTCAAACACGGGGTTAACCAAATGCCTATCGTAGGTATAATAATCACTTACTGAAAAGAAGCTATCGTCGTAACTTGCATCAAACTCACAAGATAACAATATATAATCAAGTACTGAGCTGCTTGCACCAAAATAATGTGTGGGAGTGCGCTTAAGCACAGTTGTAGCTTCTTGTTTTGCTTGTTCAGTACAATCGGTTTGCGCCTTTACGAATAGCTGCCACGCATCATTTAAGCAATATTTTTCAAGGTAGGTTTTGCTATCAAATGCTGGAGCAAAACGTAGTGAGCTGGTGAGCAAATGACTAAGTACGCCATCGGTTAGATTATTATTAAAATCCCCCATTAGCAGCATTGGGTTTTGAGTGGCCTCGCGGCGCTTGATCATTTCAAGCATTAATAAGGTGGCTTCACTCCCTCGCTGGACAGTTGATGCCCAACCACCTGCGATATCCGCCTTCAAATGTTCAATAATATTCTTTTCAGGTGTTGTAACTTTACATTCTGCAACTTCTACCATCGAACGTTTAGATTTAAAATGGACCACATAACAATCACTTAAACCTATATGTGGCAGCTCAATTGTCGCTCTAAGCACTTGGCGGCTAAATGTAAATGAATCAGCCAAGCCAAGAGCTTGCGCAAGTTCAACATCATGTTCTATGGCAGCCACAGCAACAATTGGGTATCGAGAGGCAATAGCCACCACAGGGCGCTTATATATAAAATCATCTATCACCTCTGGCTCATCAACTACTGCGAAATATTCATAGCCAAGGCCACTTAATAATAGTTTGAGGGACTCAATACTAAATACTTCTTGAAAGCCAATTACATCTGGTCGATATTCAGTTAAATAATCCGTTATCCAACGCTGCTTTTTGGTCCACTGCTGCGCACTATAAATACGCTCAAATTCATAAAATGCATTAGGCGGCTCAAGGTAATTAAACAGATTAAAGGTAGCAATTTTAAGTTGCGTGTTTTTTATCAAAATTTGCTCAGTTGAGTATTAAGGATTGGTTTTTTATGATGAAGCATAACTTTACTTCCCTTGGTCTTAATGATCAACTAGGATGGAGTATTCGTAATAGCATCTATACCTTGATTTAAGTAACCAACGTTTGAGGAGTTTTGATGAGTAACAACGACTATACGCCCCCAGCAGTTTGGCAATGGGATGCAGAAAGTGGCGGTGAATGGGCTAAAATAAATAGGCCAATAGCAGGTGCAACCCACCAGCAAGACTTACCCGTTGGTGAGCATCCGCTTCAGCTGTACTCTTTAGCGACTCCCAATGGCCAAAAAGTCACTATTATGCTCGAAGAGCTGTTAGAGCTTGGTATTAGTGAAGCTGAGTATGATGCATTTTTAATTAAAATTAGTGATGGTGATCAGTTTGGTTCTGGCTTTGTCGGTGTTAACCCGAATTCTAAAATACCCGCTTTAATGGATCACTCCACCAATCCAGTTACACGTGTGTTTGAATCGGGTGCGATTTTACAATACTTAGCCGAAAAATTTGATGCCTTAATCCCAAGCGATCACACCAGTAAAACCGAATGCCGCAATTGGCTGTTTTGGCAAATGGGTTCTGCACCCTATTTAGGCGGTGGATTTGGCCACTTTTACGCTTATGCGCCGGTCAAAATGCAATACCCTATTGACCGTTTTACCATGGAGGTTAAGCGCCAGCTAGATGTACTTAATCGCCACTTAAGCGACCATGACTATATGGCTGGCAGCGAATATTCAATTGCCGATATTGCTATTTGGCCGTGGTACGGCAATTTAGTGATAAACAATTCATATGAAGCTGCTGAATTTTTAGATGTTGAGTCTTATACACATGTAGTTCGCTGGGCTAAACAAATTGAGCGACGCCCTGCGGTGAAACGCGGCAAAAGAGTTAATCGCGTTTGGGGCCCTGAAGAAGAGCAATTAGCAGAACGCCATAACACTAATGACTTTAGTTAGCTTCTAGGAAATTACTCGCAGCGTTTGATTATGTTGCGAGTATAATTATACAAACTCAATTTCCCTTCCTCATTTTTACAAATTTAGGTTTATTACACTTGCTTACAAAACTAAGATTGTAAAAACCACTTAATTGTTAATAATATATTTACAAAATTTATCGACGATTAAATTTAAATGGAACTTACAATGCTCAAGCCTTTATTAGCCACTACAGTATTACTTCTAGCGCCACTTGCTTTTGCTAGTCAGCAATTAACTATAAAAACCACAAAAGGATTAATTACAACAGACTCACCAATTGTGTTTGCTTATAATGACGAGCTGCAACAGCTTGCGAAGGTTGATTTAGCAAATAACCAAAACCAGATGCTTACTTTACCTAAAAATTTAATTGGCTTTGATACTGCCACGCTGGCAAATACTTTAAACCCTCAAGCGCTTGTTTTAACCACTGATGGCGTCTATCTGAGCGAACAAAGTAAGAGTACGCTGCTATTTAAATTTGAATCGGTATTAAATCAATTAGAAGTCAACAAATTTACTAAAGTTAACTTTGTCATTGACGCGAACAATGATGGCCTAAGTGACATTTTATTGCCTGATATTGAAACCAATACACTGTACCTTCAGGATCAACAAGGTAAGTTCCACCCTCACGTATTTGCCAAACAAGCGCAATTTAAGGGCGACTTTAGATCTAAACGATTTAAATTAGATATTGATATAAGTATTACCCCACAAGTAATTGATGTAAACCAAGATGGCCGCACTGACTTGGTGTTTAGCAATGATAAACAAGCCCAAGTATTGCTAACAAAAGATACAACTTTTGCCGATAAGGTGACTAACATTACCTTTCCTGTAAAATTTGGAAAAATAGAAAACGACAATTTCCACTATATAGATTTAATACATGATATTAATAATGATGGTTTTGTCGATCTTATCACCAAAGTTATGCCTGATGCTGATGGCATGGATGCCATGAATGCGACAGTGCACCGCAGCCTTTATATGGGCCTTGCAGGCGGCGGTTTTTCAACACAAGCGATCGTTCTGCCACAAACAAGTATGATAGGTAACTTAAAGTTTGATGAGGACTTTAATAACGATGGCTTAATGGAGTTACAACGATTTAATATCGATTTTGGCTTTGGCACCTTAGCGTCCATGGCCATGGGGGGCGGTGATACTGATGTTGATGTTGAGTTCTCTGTTCATAAGCAGCTTGCAGATGGTACATTTAGCGAAGAACCTAATGCAGACTTTGAGGTGGAAACCCCACTTTCTATGTCTAACGATTCATCATTAAAACCCTTATTTTTAGCTGATATCAACGGTGATAGCAAACTCGATGCCATTTATAAAAGTGGCAGTAAAACACTGTCGGTATACTATGGTAATGATAATTTACTCAGCTCAAAGCGCAAAAAAATCAAACATAAACTCCCTGATAACAACAGCGATATACTTTTAGTCGATATTAACAATGACGACAAGAAAGACTTTGTATTTAAATTCACCGAAGAAGACGGCACTAGCAGCATTAAAACCGTTATTAATTAACTTAAGTTTTGGTTAACTAAAAATAGCCAGATACATAAATGTGTATCTGGCTTAACAACTAAAAATTAATATTGAGCTTTAAATAACCTCGTCTACCGAGTAAATCGTAGGTCATTACATCCGTATTGGCATCATTCCATGATGTTAAAAACGGCGCTTTTTTATCAAAAATATTATCAATTCCGATCGATAAGAAAGTGTTTTGACTAATAAAATAACGCCCTTGAATGTCGTTATAAATAATACTCGGTACTGCACTGCCAATTGGACCACCACCATTAACATCGTCTGCGGTACCAATATAACGCATCGCATAATGTGCCGACCACGTATCAGCTTTGACACTCACGCCTAAGTTAGCGCGCCATTTGGTATAACTGCCCTGATCTTCGGTGATATACCCTAATAGACTTTGCGTATCTTGACCTGCAAACGGGGTTGTTTCGTGCTTTAACAAGCGTGTGGCATCTAATTCAAACTGACTAGTTAAACCAAATAACTCGGTATTGTAGCGCGTGTTGAAATCTATCCCACTGACCTTTTCAAATGCTGCATTTACCGGGCGTTGACTTAAGGAGTTAACTTGACCTGTCACAGGATGACGCGTGAATGTATCGCAGTAAGCGCTATATACATCAGGATCGGTATAACATAATTTGAGCGCATCAGAGCCATTGACTGAGGTAATAGCATCTTCAACTTCGATATCAAAATAATCAACGGTAGTCGATAAGCCTTCAATAGTATTAGACTGCCACACCATACCTAGGGTGAGTGTGTCTGCTGATTCTGGATTTACATCGGGGTTGCCACCAACTGAGGTACGCACTGTTGTACCATCTTGAACAAAATCAGCGGGTAAACCAGCTGCTAAGCAGTTTGTAGCAATATCACCAGTAGCCCCTTCACAGGGGTCTATTGTACGCAGGTTTTCGGCATTTGTACCACCAAATAGCTCCGTGATCATCGGTGTTCTAAAGGCTGTTGATTTAACTCCTCGCAGCATTAAACTATCAACAACTTGCCATGTTAAACCCAATTTATAAGTCATCTTACTGCCAAATGTACTGTAATCTGAGTACCGCGTAGCAACTTGCGCCTCAACACTCTCAAGTACTGGAATTGCAAGCTCTATAAAACCCTCTGTTACTGAGTAACTGCCATCAATGGCATCTTCACCGCCATTGGCAAGTACTGTTGAATCCGGGTTACGCCAGCCTTTTTCATCACGCTTTTCAACCCCCGCAGCAAAAGCTAAAGCCCCTGCTGGTAATTCAATAATATCGCCTGATAAATTGAAAGTAAGCGACCTTAATTCATTGCCACCATTGCCTTCACGGTGATACTTTACATACTCGATAACATCTGGCGTTAATTCGTCGACACCAAACCAATCACCACACGGAATTGCTGCGCCGCTTTCGTAGCTACAAATATTTTCATCTAACGTATTAGCCACTTTGCTAATATCTTGATCAAACGTCCAGCCATCGGTGCCAGTATTGCGGCCATAGTTGTAAGCTAACTGCCAATTCCAATCATTATTTAATGTGCCCTCGAGTCCTACAACAATGCGTGCTGTATTGGTTTCTTGAAAAAAATACGGCGCACCTAGCTCAACATTACGACGCCGTGTTATTTCTAAGTCTTGCCCTGTTGGGTTATATAGAAAGTCTTTTGACACCATAATACCGCTGATACTACGCGGCGTTACAATCTGCTCAGATTGACGATTGCTGTACTGCGCTTCGGTAAATAAATTTATGTTGTCGCTCAGCTCAAAGGTAAAATTGGTCGATAAGTTAATACGTTCGCTTGGGTTAACGGCATTTAAGTAACCGATGTAATTAAAGCCGTGTTTAGCTGAGTCATATGCTTCATAACTATTGCCATCTCCGTTTGGGTCTTGATTAAACTGCACACTGCTACCACCAGCTAATAATGCCCGTCCACCAGCGGTTGTCGCACTACCAAAACACTCTAACTGACTACTGCCATCATCATTAACTGTTTCACTTTTAGCGCAATCAATTCGATCTGACTGCCTGACTGCCTCGGTATTTATATAGCTTGCGCTAAAAATAAAGTGTCCTCGGTCAAACTCTCCACCGACATTAAAACTCAGCTCTTGACTTTGCCCTTCACCATCATCGGCAGCGCCTACTTTAGCGGTGAACTCGGCGCCATCTAGTTGTGTTTTGGTAATGATGTTAACCACCCCCGCAACGGCATCAGCGCCGTAAATAGCCGATGCACCGTCTTTAAGTACTTCGACTCGTTCAATAATTGAGGTAGGTATCATATTTAAATCAACTGAACTATTTGCCCCTGTACCGCCATTAACTATACGCCGCCCATTGAGTAGAACTAAAGTACGTTTGATCCCCATGCCACGAAGGTTAACTTGAGCCGTGCCATAACCACCACTGGTCCAATAGGCATTAGTAGCATTACCTGCAACCCCCGCAGAAAAAGACATACGCTGTAATAAGTCTTCCACGTTTACTATGCCTGTCTGAGCAATTTGCGCAGCATCTATTACGGTTACTGGGCTGGCACTTTCAAAATCAGTACGTTTAATATGTGAGCCAGTAACATTTATGCGTTCAATATTATCGTTTTGTTTATTAGCAAATACGTTAAAGTTTATCAGTGCAAGTGAAATGGCAGAAAGTGCCATGAGGTTATTCATAAATATGACCTATTAAAATTTTTATTTTAAAAATAGGCGCTTATGATAAAGATTTTAGGAATATTGAGAATGTGACAAATTGTCGCAGGTGAAAGATTAATCAGCTACAGCCCCCCCCCCCGAACTGATTAATTTGATGGTTAATTAAGCTTTTACTCAAAATGAGGCCGCCCCTTGCCTTTTGACACTTGTTATTTGAATACCTGCGATAGACACTTTTGCGACTGTCAGATCGCGTCTGTTAATCCAATCTGCCTTTAAACATTAACACTGATTCGTTTAACACTTTAAAAAAGCACTCCCCTATAAGCTTAATGGCAGCGTTATAAAGTTGGCCGCTTTAAACTAAACATGTCCGTTGTTTTAGTAAACTCATCTCCGCCCAGTTTACCTACGCTTTTTAAAGCAACGGGGTCGATATAACCATCAACAAGTACTGCATCGTCAATATAAACTCCCACAACATTAAGTAACATCATTTGCCCACCAGCTGATTGTTCACTAATGGTAATCACCTCGCGGAGGGAGCATTCATAGCGGACTTTTGACGCTTTTACGCTGATGGGTTTAACAAGCCGACTTGCTGTTGATTCAATATGTGCCGCATCAAATTCACTGACCTCAGGTGAGTAGTTTGCACAGCTTTGGTTCATTTGCTCAACTTGCTGCTCACTGACAATATTAACCACACACTCTTTGCTCGCCAGCAGGTTGTTTAGCGTGTCTTTATTGCGCTTTTCACCGGGGTTAACTTGGGTAACACTCAATACAGGCGGGTTAACGCTCGCCACTGTAAAAAATGAATAAGGCGCAATATTTGCCACTCCATCACTACTAAGCGTACTTATCCACGCAATCGGCCTTGGCGTTATGCCGCCGACTAATTGACTATAGACATTTGGTTTTTCAAGGGATTGAGTTAAATCTAAAAACACATATCGCTCGCTTTAATGTTGATAAAATAAAAAGTCACACGTATTAAACGTGTTCAGTGTTTGTCACGTATTGACACAAAATGGATTAATAAAACCCTAATGACAAGTTTATTATATGACACACTCTGTATATTGGTTCACTCACGACCTACGGTTATCTGACAACGCGCTACTACGCCATGCATGCGAGCAAAGCTCATCAATCAGCTTTATTTATTGCATTGACCCTGATTGGTTTAAAAGCAATCGGTTTAACTGCCAAATACTGGGCGAACAACGATGGGCGTTTTTGGTTAAATCGCTGCACCAATTAAACAGCCAGCTTAATGCACGTGGGCAACACTTAGTTGTTTATTTTAAATCGCCGCTGGAAGTGATTGATCATTATTACTCTCATCATAATACCCGAGTAATTTACTGTAGCGACCAAGTTGGCTTATACGAACGGCAATCACTCAGTGCAATCACTGATAAATACAGCGAAATTACACTTAAACAAAGTAATACATTTACCTTGTATGACATGCATCAACTGCCCTTTGAGCTAAGTGATCTGCCGTCAACATTCAGTAAATTTCGTAAAAAGGTAGAATCATCAAACCTCTCTATAAAATCGCCCGTTGAGAGACCGAGCCATTTCCCTGCGCCGTTAATTGCCCCAGTACCTTGGCCTAAATCTTTACCTAAGGTTGAGCAGTTACACTGTGAGTTTGATGCAGGCGAAGTAGCAGCTCAGCACCACGTTGGACAGTATTTTTCAAGTTCAGCTCCGAGCGAATATAAACTGACTCGCAATGCCCTTGATGGCATGGCAAACTCAACTAAGTTCTCGCCTTGGCTTGCCAACGGTAATGTGTCGGTGCGACAAATCATGCACGCATTGCAAGAATATGAGCAACAACACGGCGCGAATGATTCAACTTACTGGATTTACTTTGAGCTACTTTGGCGTGAATATTTTCAGCTTTATAGTGTGCGCTATGACCATCAATTATTTGCATTTAGTGGCATAAGTGCAAACAAACCACTGACCAGTTTTTATTCTGGACGCTTTAAACAATGGTGCATGGGCACCACCCCCTACCCCATTGTCAATGCGTGTATGAAACAACTAAATCAAACGGGTTATATGTCTAATCGCGGACGCCAACTTGTTGCTAGCTGTTTAGTGAATGAGCTCAAATTAGATTGGCGTTTTGGTGCAGCTTACTTTGAACAACAACTCATTGATTACGATGTGGCAGCAAACTGGGGCAACTGGCAATACCTTGCTGGGGTGGGTGCTGATCCTCGCTCTGGCAGGCATTTTAATTTAGTTAAACAAACTCACACTTATGACCCCGAAAATACCTTTATTAAGCGCTGGCGAGGTGATGAGGTTTATAGCATAGACTCTGCCGATGCTGCAGATTGGCCATTAAGCAGTTAATAATGCGCGAAAAGGTTAATATAGTCTGGTTTAAACGAGATTTACGTTTATCTGATCATCAGCCACTTAAGTACGCGTTTGACAGCGCACTGCCGACCCTGCTTATTTATAATTTTGAGCCACTGCTCATTGATGATGCTCATTATAACGAGCGTCATTGGCGTTTTGTTTATCAATCGTTGATTGAAATGAATAAACAGCTCGCGCGCTTTAATGCCCGCGTTTATCTGTTCAATTGCCCAATGGATGAGCTACTTGATTCATTAAACAAGCAGTTTGAAATTGTTAGCTTATTGAGCCATCAAGAAATTGGCTTAAATAATACGTTTGAACGCGACAAAGCAGTTAAAAAATGGTGTAAACACCATGCAATAAACTGGCTTGAGTTTCCTACCGGTGGGGTTATACGCGGGGCTAAAAGCCGTAAAGGCTGGAACGAACACTGGCATCAGTACATGCATAGCCCTATTGCTATTCCAAACTGGAAAAACGTCAATGCGGTGGCATTAAATGATTACCAGATGCCTACGTTACCCGATAGCTACACAGAGCAACATCCGCACTTTCAAATTGGCGGTGCGTTGGAAGCCCAGCAAGTTATGCAAAGCTTTTTTGAAAGTAGAGGCAAAGGCTATCAAAAAGGCATTTCAAGCCCCAGTTTAAGCCAAACCCATTGCTCTAGGCTCTCGCCTTATTTAGCATGGGGTAATATTAGCCTTAGGCAAGTGTACCAAAAAGCAATCCATGCATATGACTCAAAACACCCTGACAAACGAGGCTGGAAGCGCCCGCTTGCGGCGTTTGTTTCGCGCTTGCATTGGCATTGCCATTTTATGCAAAAGTTTGAAAGCGAATGTTCAATGGAATTTAAAGCGCTTAACGCGGGGTATCATCAATTTCCCTACCGCGATGACGATCAGGTCGCTGAGGATATACAGCGTTGGGCCCAGGGGCAAACAGGCGTGCCGATTATTGACGCCTGCATGCGCTGCTTAAAGCACACCGGCTACATTAATTTTAGAATGCGCGCCATGTTGGTCAGCTTTGTGACCCACCACTTAAACATAAGTTGGCAGCAAGCGAGTTTCCCGTTAGCTAACTACTTTTTAGACTTTGAACCAGGCATTCACTATCCGCAAATACAAATGCAAGCCTCAGTGACCGGTATCAACACCATTCGCCATTACAACCCAATTAAGCAATCTGAAGATCAAGACCCAAATGGCGAGTTTATAAAAAAATGGTGCCCAGAACTTGAAAAGCTGCCCATAGAGTACTTACATGAACCATGGCAACAAACGCCCATGGAAGCGTTATTTAACGACTTTAAAATAGGCGAAGACTACCCCGAACCTATGGTAGATTTAACAAAAGCCTCAAAAGAAGCGCGAGATAGGCTGTGGCAATACCGCGAACGGGTTGATGTACAACGGGCCATCCCTGCGATACTCAAAGCCCACGTAAGTATTACACCGCGACCAAAAAACACTAAAAAGAAGCGTAACAATGGCGCATAAGAAATTACACTTACCGCAAAAAACCTGCCCCGTTTGCAAGCGTGACTTTACCTGGCGAAAAAAATGGCAACGAGACTGGGACAACGTAATTTACTGTTCAGAGCGGTGTCGGCGAAACGCAAAATAAACCTTGGTGTCAATATTGCAAAACCCTACTTGAGTATCGTGTAAATACCGATTAGCCGGTAAAAGCATGAAGAGCTTGCAATGTTATTGCAAACTTTACACAACAAACCCAAGGAGACATTATGACGATTAAAAAATCAGCATCAGCCAATTGGTCAGGGGATATTAAATCAGGTAAAGGATCAATAAGTAGCGAAAGTGGTGCACTTGAGAGCCAGCCATATGGGTTCAACACTCGCTTTGAAGACAAAGCAGGCACTAATCCTGAAGAGCTAGTTGCAGCAGCCCACAGTGCTTGTTACAGCATGGCGTTGTCACTGGCGCTCACTGAAGCGGATTATGTAGCCGATGATATCAAAACCACCGCAACCGTTAGCCTAGATGAGGTAGATGATGGCTTTGAAGTAAGCCACATTGCGCTTAATGTAGAGGCTAAGATTGAGGGTATTTCACAATTAAAGTTTGACGAACTGTGTGTACAAACCAAAGAAGGTTGTCCTATCTCAAAACTAATGAATGCTGAAATATCACTGTCAACTCAGTTAAATTAACACGTTAGTTAACTATTAATTATTTTTAAGCCAAGCTATTTTGCTTGGCTTTTTAATGTTTATGGTAAATACGCTACTTAGTAGCTTACTACACTCTCCACGTATTACAAAATGGCAAGTGATGGTTATGCGTTATGAGCGCTGATGCTTACCCAATGAAAATTAACCAGCTGCTGTTAGTTGCTGTTGTGCTAGCAGTTTTTTGAGTCGCTCGTTTTCTTCTCTTAATAAAGCAACTTCCTCTTCCAGCGGTAATTTTTTATCTGCAGTGTGTTCGCCATGGCGTTTTTCACGTAGGTGCATAATGACTTGTTCTGAGCTTACAATATCACCTACTTTTGCTTTAAAGTTATGAATAACGCCTGCTTGTGGTGTCACGACCTCTAAAACGGCTTTTTCAAATTCTACATCAAACAATGCTTGATTGGCGATAATTTCGCTGAGGTATTCATCAAACTCACTAAATTGAGATTCAAGTTCCTCTAGCTGGATAAGCAGCCGTGAAAGTTGGTCATCACAGGCTTCAGGGGTTTTTGCATTATTCAGCGCATTGGTAATGCTTTGCGAAAACAGTTTAAAACGCGCTGCAGAACCATGCGCTTAGTCGAAATATCCATGACTTCCATTTTATGGTTCACAGGATAAACAATATCGTCCGTTGTAGTGACATCAGGCTCGTTTTTCATTTTGTTGATGATTAAAGCTTGGCCTTGCTCAACCTTGCGGTAAAACTTACCAACGATAAGCAAGATAGCAAAAATGATCGCTATTGCTATACCTACAAATGTTAGTATAGGGATGAGATTATATAAAAATTCCATGTTATGTCCTCTAACGTAATTATCGGTTTTTATATTCTACGCATACCATTTCAGGCAATCTGCTTACCACGGTTTACGAGTTATGGTGTAGCAGCGTTGATCTTTGAGGTGTTCAAGCAACACGGCTGTGTCACCTGAGGTAGACTGTTCAGTATCTGCGCGAACTTGAATAAGTTGCTCAGTACCTTGAAACTGCACGCGCGCTTGACCAAATGTACTTGTTACTTTGCCCGTGACAACTGTGCACTCTAAGCCTAATAAGTCAGAGTTTTTTGAAGTTTCGGCGCTATTAAAAAAGCGCTGTAGAGGTTTTGAAATAATCGCGGCGATAGGCATAGCCACTAACACACTGGTAGCCACCATTAATATTCCAAAAATGTAAAATAATATGCCATTACCTAGCAAGAATGAAAGGACTTATGAGCGTATATAGAGATAAGCCAACTTGTCAACACAATGAGGCTCAATGAAACCGTAATTGGCCCCCCAAACCCCATGTTAAACCATGAAGATATACTTGGGCTTTGCGCTGCATCGGCATCAATATCGAGATCTGATTCGAACATACCTATATAGGCAAAACCAACAAGGGTTATTAGCCAAAAAAGTACAACAACTAAAAGAAGCGCTGTAAAAATGGCTGTAGGGAAAGTAAATGCTAAATTTAAAAATCCATTGTAACTGCTACTCAGCTTTTATATTTATTATCCTTATAGAAAATTTTTACCATTTTAAGGCACAATTGTTAGGTACTTTATAAAAGATAGATCTAATTATGTGCACAATTACAACTAAAAGATCTTCAAACAAATTGCATTCGCTTACTTGCTTTTAACCCGTGTACCTATGTTATGCTTAAAATTAAATTACAAAAAATTAACTTCCTATTGACACAAAGAGGTGTTTTTGTACTTAATAGCGCACCAAGTTTAATTTGTACTCATAACATAATGGGTTATTTTTAACCTAGCATAAGACTCTATATTTTTTACACAAAATAAAATATAGGTACGCAATGTTCACTATAACTGGGTTGCATTCTGCGCTTGAAACTAATAAATACGAGGGAATGATGAAAAAACTTTTTATTATCTATACTGTAATGCTTATGCTAAGTGCATGTGGCGGAGGCTCTACAAACACTTCAGAGGATGAAGTTCCGGTTGCAGATGATCCATTTCAACCTATCGAATCGACGGATAATTTATCTATCCCCAACAATAGGGAATTTGATACATATAATATTTTAATATTGGGTAACAGTCATGTTGCAGGCCTTGATTCTTTATTAACAGAAATATTCGCTCATGCAGAAGTCAATAAAACGGTAAATTTTAAAACCCTTGGAGGTTTGTTTCTCGATACAATTGTTAACAACGAAAACATTATCAAAGCATTACAAAACTCACAATGGACCCATGTTATTTTACAAGGTCAAAAATACTCGCAAAGCCATACCATATCCTATCCGACTAATGCCACAAGAACATGGATACAACGGGCAAAAGCAATAGGCGCCACACCTATACTCTTTCCTGAACATCCACTCGCTAATAGACCAACAGATGCCGCTTACGTGCATGGAATACATGAAGGAATTGCTGAGAAACAATCGAGTTGTGTTGCGCCGGTTGGATTAACATGGAATAAAGCGTTAGAGCTATCACCTAGATTAGACGTTCATCACTCTGATGGCAATCATGCAACAAACTTAGGTAAGTTACTATCTGCTTTCGTATTTTATGAGACCATAACCGGTGAATCTGCAGACTTATTAACATTTAGTGATACGTTCCCAGGTGATGCTGCTACTCAAGCATTATTCGGCCAAGTAACATCACAAACAATTCTTGAGAATCCACCTTGCGATTTTTAAATCAAAATAGTATCCATGCTTTTTTCAGCATGGATACTACTAGTCATAGAGTGACCAGCCTTTAAGTAGCTTTGTATAGACTAAATTAAAGTCATCACATATTACCCAGTTTTATCATCATTGCGGTGTACATCTTAAGGTTTAACTTTAACTGCTCAATGGTTATAAACTCATGCTCTGAATGACCTGTGTATTTTTTGCCAGGCATGGATGGGCCAAACGACACTGCATTATCAAATAATTTTGCGTTGGTGCCCCCTCCTATCGATACAAAGCCTGCATCTTCATCACCCGTAAAGTGTTTAAATATATCAAGTAATGCTTGGGCATGGGGGGCGCTATCAAGCAGCATCGGTGTGCCAATGATCACCTGTGTATCTTTTAATGTAACCTGATTAATAGCCTGCCAATTAGCCAATGCCGAGTCGATTTGTTGTTTTAGCACAGTTTCATCTTTACCTACTGGGCGGCGCATATTAACAGATAAAGTAATATCGCTATCATTTCGTTTTAATAACGTAGGTGAAACTGTCATCGGCCCCATAAAGTCATGTGTATACGCAATATCACCAAACTGTTTGCCATATAAATCCAAGCCTATGAGCTGATTTATAAACTCAATAGCCTGCCCGTCGCTATTATTTTCAAGCTCAATACCTTTAAAGACTTCTGCTAGGTGGGCAATGGCGTTAAAGCCAGCTTCTGGCTCTGATGAATGCGCCGACGTGCCTTTAACTGATGCCTTAATACCTTGATTAACTTCAGTAACGGCAACTTTGACATCCTTGAGTGCGGCAATATTGGTATTAAGTGTTTCAATATCTGCCTCTGTCGCATTATGTAAGATAGCGCTGGCGTCTTCTGGGATTTGGCTTACAAATGAACCGCCTTCTAAATTGCTCACATATGCACTTGTTTGGTTTGAATTGCCTGAAAACGTAGGTGCAATTAAGCTCCAGCCTTTTTCTGCTACAACAACTGGGTACGATGCATCAATCGTTACCGCATATTTAGGCTGTTGATAGGTTTTCATAAACTCTTCAAGCGGGCCCCAATCTGACTCTTCAGCTAAATAAATCATCAGTTCTATGCGGTTTTCAAGCTTTATGCCTTGATCTTTAATGGCTTTCATCGCATAAAGTGCTGTAGCGATTGCGCCTTTGTCATCTTCAGTACCGCGGGCAATGAGTTTACCGGGCTCTGACGTGCTATCAATTTTAAACGGGCTTTGTTGCCATTTACTCGCATCGGCTGGTTGCACATCACCATGGGTTACTATGGTTACTTTATCTGTTTGTTTACCCATACCAATGAGTACTGTGTAACCTAAATCTTGGTAGTCAAAGCCAAGTTCTGCTGCTTTCATTTTTAACAACGCTTTAAAGCCAATAAAGTCCGGGTTAGTAGGCGTAGCTACCCCCTCTTGATTGACTGTTGGGTATGACACTAAATTGGTCAAAGTATGAATTTGTGCATTTTGGTATGTATCTACTGCATATGCAGCCGCATCATCACTGATTTGGTGTAAATTGGCATGAGCGCTGGCGGTGAGTAATGCGAGGCTAGCTATAACAAACTTTTTCAAAGCAAATTCCTATAAATGAAAGGTAGGCAAGAAGTTATAATTGTAACGCTGTTAACTCCCTCTTAGCCAGCTTTGTACCAGTTATTAAAGATTGAATATTTAAATAGCTAAACATGGCTTATACGCTGTATACTACGCCACCAATTTTAAGTAGCTGTTAGCGTAATCAAACATGAACCGTAGAAAGAAGATCGTCACTAAATTTCAGAAAAAAGATAAACGCGCTAACGCAAAATTACATAAAAGTAATAAGCCTGCTTATGTTTCAAAGGCTGAGCGTGAAAAGTTAGCGTTAGAGCAAAGCCAACTTGATCATGTAGATGAAACTGAAGAAGAATAAAGCTATTTATAGTCATAGCTTTATTCTTAATTAAAAATTCTAAAAACTATAACTCATACCCAAATTAATCGAGCGACCTTGTCCTGCAAGTTGCGTAAAGCCTTGGCTTTGATCTACATTAAACTGCGCGATACTCACGCCGCCTAATGGCTGTTGGTAGTATTCATCAAGTAAGTTTGTTATAGCTAGTTTAACGGTTAGCTTATCCCACGTACCTTTCGTCTGTAAATTTAATAAGCTATAGCTATCTGTTTGATTTTCGAGACGACGAGGATCAATACGTGTTTTACTATCAATCCACTCCCAACTGAGTGAACTCTGCCAATTACCCATTTGCTGTGCTAATGCTATTTTACTGTGTAATGGCATAATTTGATAAAGTGGTTCATTACTGTCATCACGTTCACCATGAGTACTGGTAATAGCCGCTGTTAAGTCCCATATACCTGCGCTTTTGCTATCGCTCACACGTACAGCAGCTTCAATTTTTCCACCATATAATGTAGCGTCTAAATTAGTAAACTGGAGCGTATTTCGCTGCATAATGGCCATTTCAGTTCGATTAGTGTTCCCCACAACTGTGCCATCAATATAATCATTAACTTGGGTATACCAAACATTGGCGCTTATCTGCCAAGTATCATCTTTCGCAGATTTAGTATAACTACTGCTGAGTGTATGTGCGGTTTCTGCTTCTAAATCAGGGTTACCAATATAACCGTTACCATCACCAAACCAGCCAATCATACTGGTTGACATGGTACTCACTCCCCAACTGTAACGTTCATATAAATTAGGGGCTCGGTTTTTACGTGCTAAGCCAAGTTCTAGCTCATCTTCATTTGTTATTTGATAGCGCACGAGTAGGCTTGCATCTACTAATGTATCGCTGCGTTCTCTATCCATAGCATTAAATGCCATTGCTGCATCTTGATTTGGGTCATCCATCATCATCGATGACATGTCGCCCATACCCGACATATCACCCATTGCATCCATACCTGACATATCGTCCATGCCGCCATCCATGGTCATATCACTATAAGGTTGTACTTCGCCAGCATCCGTGTGCACATATTCAATTCGTGCGCCCGCTGATACCCACCACTTTTTATCTAGCTGCTTTTGTAACTCTGCAAAAGCAGTGTAGCGATCGCGTTCACCATCATTTATATTTACATAATCATTTGGCCCCATCATCATTGAACCTTCAATCGCAGGCCACCAATCATCAATGCGATAACCAAAGTATTCTTGTCCTAATAATAATGTAGTATCTTTATCGAGTTCTAAACGCCAGTTAAGTTGATAACTCATATCTTGCGCATCGGTATTCATCGGCATCATGCCAGTTTTTTCAGCCGTGAAAAAACCCATTTCGTGCTTTACATCGTTATAGTTAATCTGGGCTTGAAACTCACCGCTTTCGAGAGTGCGTTTATATTGACTGATCAAACCGTAACTGGTGTTATCAGTCATATCCATATATTGGTTTGGGAACCCTTGAAACGGTATTTTTTGATGCGTTAATTTAACAACTAGTTGTTGTTTTTCATCTCTTAATGCAGCTGTTAGTGCATGGCTTTGGGCGCGATACAAGGTATCTAAAACAAGATCTCCGTTACCATCTTCGTAACTATCCGCGTCTTCATATGCGCCTTGATAACTTAAACTGAATGTGTCGCTGGCAATACGAGCGCCAACGCCCACAGCTTGCGCGTTATTAATACTGCGGTATTGTGCAGAAACATAACCCGAATGCCAGCTTAATGAATCACTATTGCTGTACTGAGGAGCTATAGAATTAACACTGATCACCCCTGCAATATTATCGCCACCAGCACTCACAGGTGAAACACCTGCCACCACTTGATATGAGGTAATTTGGTTTGCTGATATATAAGACAAAGGTGGATTCATTTGATTACCGCATGCCGCTGTAATATCTGCCCCATCAACTAAAACCTTTACTCTATCGCCCATCATACCATTTAGAATAGGTAGGCTAGACACACCGCCCGCGGCAGAAAAATCAACGCCCAATTCACTTAGTAGCTGATCTGCATTACCTAAATTTGCATGTGAATTGAGATGTTGGCCTTGAACTTCAATATGTTCAATTGAATTATCAGCAACTGCATAGGGAGAAAGTAAACATGCAATACTAATAGCTAAAGGAGAAAGTACATACTGAGGATGAGATAGTGATAATTTGCTGCTCATTTTATTGTTTATTTACAATAGGTTTAAGATGAGCAAAGTATATAACTTGGTAACAAGCCTGAAAACGCGACAAATTGTCGCACCCCCTGTTTTATATAATTACAAATAGTGAGCATGCTACCTAGCAGCATGCCCTACCAAAGGCCTGAGGTGATTAAAGTTGACTAAGCTCTGTGTTTAATTGCGCAATAAATTGATTTATACGCTCAGCATTTTTACCTAAATCACTTTTACCTACTCGTGACTTACTGCGGATATCTAGCTCACTACCATCACCTTTAGCAGTCACTCGGATAACAACGTCATCCTTAAAGCCAAACCACATGGTCGTATCTGTGGCTTCAATAATTCCGTTTTCAATATCAGCACTGACTAGCTCCCAACCTAAGCTTTTTACCGAGTCAATAGAAACACGGATCACATGTTTTGTATTCTCTTTAAATCTTAATGTAGTTAGGTCTGGGTAGGCTTTAAGCTGCTGCGCGGCAGTTTCTGGTCCTGCGTACTCAACCGGATTAGGAGCATCGGCTCGTAATTTTGCTATAGCAACAAATTCAGGTGGGGTAACTACATCGGTCGAAATATCATGAATAGGCGGTACACTTTTAGCTTTACTCATAATACTAAGAGGCATAGCCACAGCAACAATAGCAAGTACTGCACTTATAGCAAATAATGGCCAATATGTGCTTTTACGAAAAAAACCAGCTTGAACAACAAGTAGAATAAGCCCTGCAATTGCAGCAAATACACCATAGCGAATGCCGGTAAAAGCGGTACTAAGCTCAATTAATTGCCATTTATACAAAGGCCCAGGAAGTACCACAAGCAAAATAGCTAATAGGCATACTATACTACTTAATTTTTTCATCTTACTGCTCCGCAATATTTATTTAAACTTGACCCACACAATACCTTATTTACTTGCTAATAGATCAAATTAATCATTGATTATTAAATATCGAGCTGTAAAATCACACTTATTGGAACGTTCCTAATAAAATTAAAGTATACCAATATTACGTATTCTGCATTACTGATTCAGAGCTTTAACATAGTTTGTTCTTCTCTCATATTCTTTATGCTTCTATCTACAAGGGTTAATTATGTCTTTACAACCTAGCGCTGTTAAAAATGCGCTAAGTACTTCTGCTATTTTATTGGTGCTGGCACTTGGCACATTTATTTTAGGTCTTTCTGAATTTTCTATGATGCCGATGCTCCCGTTGATCAGCGAAACCTTTGCATCAACACCTGCGCAATCCGGCTTTGCGATAAGCGCCTATGCATTAGGTGTGGTGGTTGGCGCACCTATATTAATGCTCAGTACGGCTAATATGCGTAAGCGTAAAGCTTTGTTAATTTTTTTAGCTATGATGTGTGTAGCTAATGGTCTAAGTGCTATTGCAACATCATTACAGCAATTAGTACTGTTTCGGTTTTTAAGTGGGTTACCCCACGGCGCTTATTTTGGCGCTGCTATATTGCTGGCAGCAGACATTGCCCCATCAGGTAAACGAGCAAGCTTTATGTCTAAAGTATTTATGGGCCTGACCGTCGCAACCATTGTGGGTGTACCCGTAGTTACCTTAATCGGGCAAAATTTTAGCTGGCGTTATTGCCTTGCTGGTGCAGCCATACTGGCTTTTATCGCATTCTTTTTGGTTTATAAAGTAGTGCCAAATAAAGACAATCAACAAGCATCAAATATAAAAGGTGAAGTAAGCGTACTTAAAAATAAATTAGTCTGGTCTATTTTAGGCATCATAATTATTGGCTTTGGTGGTGTATTTTGCATATACACATATATAGCCGATACAATTTTACAAGTTACACACACCCCAGCTTATACTATTTCTATTGCTATGATTATGTTTGGTATTGGCTGCACATTGGGTAACTACATACTCGGTAAAGCGGCGGATCACTCACCGTTATATACAACAGGCATAGCACTATTAAGCGCTATTGCCTTTGCAGCTATGTACGTCAGTGCAAGTGAGCATATTTGGCTCATGTATGTAGTTATCTTCTTTATTGGCTGTAGCGTAGGTCTAGGTACCGTTATTCAAACTATGCTAATGGATGTGTCACCAAACGGCCATGCCATGATAGGAGCATTAGTGCAATGCGCATTTAATGTTGCAAATGCGATTGGCCCTTGGGTTGGTGGGCTAGTTATAGCAAATGGTGCTCTACCCAATCAAACCGGCTACGTTGCAGCTGCTTTATTTGCTGGTGGTTTAATAATGTGGCTTATAAGTGCCATGCAGATGGGCAAAAATAAAGATTTAACGGCCCCAGCTTAATCACTTCTCGACTTAAGCAACAGAGTAAAACACTTTTCATGTCTCTTTAATCTCATAATATTGTATTAAAATTACTCTTGCAGTAGGATGCTAATAGAGTATTACTGCTTAAATAACAATAATGAGCAAAGCATGAGCACACCTATCTTTTTTGTTGGTGATTGGCAAGTAACGCCAGCAACAAATACCCTTCGCTTAGGCGATAGCATTAAGCAACTAGAACCCAAAGCAATGGATGTGCTGTTATTACTTTGTGAAAAGCAAGGTGAACTACTCAGCAGTGACGAAATAATAAATCATTGTTGGCAAAATATTGCCGTAGGTGACAACCCGTTACACAAAGTTATCACTCAATTACGTAAAGCCTTTAATGATAAAGCGAGCGATCCTAAATACATTGAAACCATTCGTAAACGTGGTTATCGTGTTATTGCTCCTATTCGGTTCCCCCTTGATGACGAGCAAAAAGCAAATAATACAACCTGGCAAGGTGACTCGCCTTTTGTTGGCTTAAGTGCATTTTCGCCTGAGCAAGCCAATGTATTTTTTGGTCGCTCCAAACAAATTGCCACCTTGCTACAACGTGTTTCAACACAAATTAGTTATGGACGCGCGTTTTGTTTATTACTTGGCTCAAGTGGCTCTGGTAAATCATCATTAGTCAACGCCGGTGTTTTACCAGCATTAATGAGTGGCGCCGGCTACGATGGTTTTCGGGTTGAATCATACTGTCAGCTCGATTTTGCCGATATTAACAAAGAGCGACTGTTTCTTGATTTAGCCTCGACCTTACTTGATTTAGAAATTAACCATACCCCTGTTTTCAACGATATTAGTGCAGATGCGCTATGCGAGTTGCTATTAACATCGCCAGAGCAAGTAATTGAACTATGTAAAAAAGCACTAAAGCAGCAAGCAAATCAAGTAAAACCCTACTTGTTTTTGTTTATTGACCGCCTTGAAGTCTTACTCTCATCAGCGTTATTTAGCGAGCAAGAGCGCAGTCAATTTCTCGCTTTAATAGAGTTGTTTGCTAGTAGTGATTGCATAATAATTTTTAGTGCCTGTCGCAATGACTTCTATCCCCATGTTGTCAACGAGCCAAGCTTAATGGCAGGCAAAGCCAATGGTGCTCATTTTGATTTACTCGCGCCCACACGCGCTGAACTCAAACAGATGATACGCCTTCCAGCTTTAGCTGCTGACCTTAAATGGCAGCTTGATCCTGAGCACCAAACACCACTAGATGAAATACTCTGTAACGACACCATTAATAACCCAGACGCCCTACCAATGTTGCAATACACCTTGCAACAACTGTATTTACAGCGCAGTGACAACGATGAGTTATTGGTTTCACACTACCAAGCACTAGGCGGTATTGAAGGCGCTATAGGCCAAAAAGCCGAACAGGTATTTACGCAATTACCCAAACCACAACAAGTTGAACTGGGTTTAATACTGTCTAGATTAATTACCTTAAACGCCGATGGTGAAACCCTCACTAGCCGCGCAGCACGTTGGGATGAGCTAAGCAATCCAGCGCAAAACCAATTAGTACAAGCGATGGTGGACAGCCGCTTATTTGTGTCACACCTTAAAAATGAGCAAGCCTGCTTTAGCTTAGCGCATGAAGCATTACTGCGTCATTGGCAACGTGCTATTAGTTGGATAAGCGAGCACCAAGAAAGCCTTGCGATAAAAAGCCGATTGCAACACGCTGCTGAGCGCTGGCTAAACGAGCAAAAACACCCTGACTTTTTATTAGCTCAAGGTAAACCACTGCAAGAAGCGCAAAGTATTGCCAATAGCTCACTGTTTAGGTTATCAAATTCTGAATCTGCTCTGCTTAAAGCCTCAAACAAAAAAACTAAACGTAATAAACGCTTACTACAATTAACCACTACGGTGTTTTTTGTTATCAGTGTCATTGCCATTACAATGAGTGTGCGCAGCTACCACGCTGAGCAAGTAGCCCAACAAAAACGACTAGAAGCAGAGAGCTTACTCGGCTTTATGGTAGGTGAATTTGCCGATAAACTGCGTAGTGTTAAACGCATGGACTTACTTGATGGCATAAGTAATAAAGCGCTGGAATATTTTACCAACCAAGCAGAAGAGCGCAGTTCTCTCTTTCGTTTTACCGACCAAAAAACAGACTTTAACAACCGCTTTCAATATGCACAAACCCTTGAGGCTATGGGAGAAGTGGCCTATTCCCGCGGTAAAACAGACGAAGCCTTTACCGCCTTTGAAAACGCCCGCACTCGTCTTGAGGCATTATTAAAAACCCAACCAAACAACATAGAGATACTCACGCTTGCAGGGGCTAATGCCTTTTGGTTGGGTCAACTTAATTATGACAACAGTGACTACGCCGCCACTGAGCCATTATTTAAAAAATACCACGCTTATAGTGAAACCATGTATTCGTTAGCACCGAATGACTTTAACTCCATTATGGAGCTATCGTACTCACATAATTCACTGGGGTCATTGTATTTAAAGCAATTTAACTATAACGCAGCAAAACAAAGCTTTACAAAGTCACTCACCCTTAAAAACAAGGCCCTTGAACTTAAACCAAACAATAAAAACTTATTGCGCGATAAAGCCGACACCATCAGCTGGCTTGCAAAAACAGAAGAGAGATTGGGTAACTTTAATGCAGCAGTAGATATGCTGGAAAATGCAGTTAGCGTGTTCAAAAAAATGGCTAATCACTACCCCAATGACGCAAGCCTTTTTTATATGTCAGCAAATATACACATGCAACAAAGTTACTTACTTAGCTATTTAACCGATAAACGAATAGCCTATCAAAAAGCTCTTTTTGCTAACAAAATTATAAACAAGGCTTTAGAGCAAGATCCAAAAGACAATAAATTTCAGCTAATGTATTATCGCTCTTTAGCGCACTTACTAATGCTGTCTAACGATAAAAATATTGATTTAAGAATAGAAGAAACTATTAAGTTCTTAAAATCACAAGGTTTTAATAATATCAGCCCTATCAATATACAAATTAGTCTGATTCACTATTTCATTGACAGAAACGCTTCCCTTAAAGCGCAAGAGTTATTAACAACCCTTGAGAGTGACGAAAACTATCAAAAGTATAGAGCAAATCAAATACAAACAGGCGATAACGTAGTGCTCATACGGGTAAACTTACTTAAAGCAAAAATAGCTGCAATCAGTGAACAGCGAGAGCAACTTTGCTTAAATGCACTTAATGACATTGCTCAAACAGTAAAAATCAGCCAAAGCGTTCACGTAACGTACCCACAGGTACAGGCGTACACCTGCTTAAACCGAGCAAACGAAATACCAGCAATAAAAGCAAACCTAGTTAAATTAGGCATTACTAATTTTAAGCTATAAGCATAAATACAAAAGGAAATAATATGAATACCACTCAAGAACAAATTAACTTTACTGTCAATATTGAACTAGACAGTAACGACAAGGCCAACTTTACATACTTTAAGGATAACAAAGAAGTTACTGGCGGTGGCGTTGTTAGAACCGAAACAGCGGGTATTTATAGCTTAAATGAAGCAACACTTGCTAAAGGTTTTTTATTCACAGGGGCAACTATCACCGATAAAGAAGGCAACTGTGCCAGCAACTTTACAACAAAAGTCAATGATAATGGTCAAGCAATCACCATTATCGACACCGATGAAAACCCCGGCACTGCCTGTTTAGTATTTCATGTTGAGTGCAATGAAAAGCCTTATTCAAGCCCTGATCCTCAAGTTATAAATGAAAAAGAACTTTAATTAACAACGCTTAATTATTGATTTTTAAATTGCATGGGGCTGATTTATTCCTGTGCAATTTTTATAAGCCAAACACCTTAACGCTAACACTTACACATTAATACCCGCAAAACCAATCCTTTAATAACTACTCTATAATAAAAACCAAAACTTGCGATTACTTAATGATTTAATATACGAAAAAATCTAATAGTAAATTGATCTATATATTAGAAAGCCCCTCATAAGCTGATGCCTGTTCGCTACCTTTAACATACTGGCGATGTTAGCAGTCTAACAGCAATTTTCGCCAGCTTAGTCAGCCTAAAACAAGCATGCTTTGACCTGCTTAAGTTAGGCTTATGCCATAATCCAAGAATAGTAAACAAAGGAAAAATGATTTACACCGGCGTACCGCATTAAATCAACCCTGCGAATAATAAAAATAAATCAATTAAATTCAACAACTTAAAAACAGAAGGTTACCAGAAGGTATATTTGCTGTTTTTTTCATAAATTAGTAGACACCAAAAACGTATAGCAAAGCGTAAAGGAATTAACGTGTCTAACCAAACTAATAATAACAGCCAACTGTTGGCTACAGATGCACAAACAAAGCAAGTTGGAAGTAGCCTGTCTACCTCTTTGTCTCATCTGCAATTTGGTTCTTTAATTGAATTGTTTAACGGCACAGCTGAAGGCATGTTTGTAATCGACCAACACGGTAATTTTGAGTTTGTAAACCCAGTAGCCGCACAATTGCTAGGAGACTCACAACAAGCGTTAATCAGCCAAAGTTTATTAGACTTTTTATATAATACTGATCGCGACAAATACATGTATACATTATTAAATTGGTTAGATATTAAAGACACTCGCCTTAACTTTGGCCCAAACGAAGTAAAAATAGCTAAATCTGATGGCAATATTATTGAAGCCGACTTATCTATTTCAAGTATTCCAAATAGCATAGCGAACGCACAAAAACTCTATTTATGTATTTTGCATGATATTAGCTCACATAAAGCTATGTATAATAAATTAAAAATACAGGCATCGACCGATCATTTAACTGGTTTAGCAAACAGGTTAACGCTCGATGAGTCATTAGAAAAATACTGGCAAGAAAGCATCCAAAGTAAACAAGCATTAAGCAGTATACTCATTGATGTGGATCACTTTAAAAAATTCAATGATACCTATGGCCATATTAAAGGTGATAAATGCCTGCAAAAAATAGCCAAAGTTATACTAGATTGCGCTCCTTCAAGAGATTGTTTGGCAGCGCGATACGGCGGTGAAGAGTTTGCAGTGATATTGCCACGCTGTAACCGTGAAAGCGCAAACGTAGTGGCAAAACATATACAGCAACAAATAAACACCATGACTTTTACCGATATTGGCCTACCGCCAGGCGTTAAAATTAGCGTTAGCCAAGGTATTGCCTGCGAAAACAATAACCAATACCGCACCTATGAAGCATTAATCTGCGCAGCCGACACCGCTTTATATAGAGCTAAGACCGACGGCAGAAATAAAATAATTGTCAGTGCGTAAACACCTGCTTAACATTATAAGAAATAGGTTAACAAGTCGTACTCGTTACACATATACTATACTTTAATGTTATTTGTTTGTTCCTAATTGGCTATATAGACTGCGCTAAAACACGATAGTCAGATGGGATCAACTATGACATTTTTTAAGAAATTACCTTTGCAACTCGCCATTGCAACTACACTTGGGGCTTCAGTGACTGCAATCGCTGCTGAACAGATAGTGGATACAACAGCACAAGAGGTTGAAGTTATTTCAGTCACTGGTACACGCCGTAGCTTACGCAGTATTGCCCAAAGCACAGTGCCTGTAGATTTATTAACAAGCCGCGACCTTGCAACAACAGGTCAGCTAGAAATCAGCCAAGTTCTTGCCGCACAATTACCGAGCTTTAATTACCCAAGTGCTACCCTTGCTGATGGCACTGATCATGCAAAACCTGCCGTGCTTCGTGGCCTCGCGCCAGATCACACTCTAGTGTTGGTCAACGGTAAACGCCGTCATTCAGGTGCATTATTAAATTTAGGTGGCACTGTAGGGCGTGGCTCAACTGCAGTCGATTTAAATAATATCCCAACCTCAGCTATCAAGCGCGTTGAAGTACTACGCGATGGTGCAGCTGCGCAATATGGTTCTGACGCCATTGCAGGGGTGATCAACATCATCCTTAAGGATGACGATGACGGTGGAACCGTTAGTTACACCTTTGGCCAGTACAACACACAAATGGCAGGCTCCCCCCAATTGTTAGGCACCAGCGCTGACCAAGCTGGCGGGTTAAGCTTTACCAAAGGCAGCGACCGTAAACTAAAAGATGGTATTTCACGTACTGCCAGTGCTAATGCTGGCTTTTCGTTGGCTGATAACGGCTTTATTAATATATCTATTGAATCGCGTAATAATGAACCGACCAATCGTTCTGGTATAGACGAACGTGAGCAATACAGCCGCGATGCAAATGATGCTTTAGACTCACGTGAATTTGACTTTGACCGCTATAACCACCGTTTTGGTAAAGCCGATATTGAAGACATCACCCTGTTTTACAACCTAGGCTACGATTTTGACAATTCGCTGTCACTGTATTCATTTGCTAGCTATTCAAATCGTAAAGGTAACTCAGCTGGTTTTTATCGCCGTGCGAGCGACATACGTAATTTACCTGAGGTTTACCCTGACGGCTTTTTACCACAAATTGATACTGACGTAGACGACTACTCATTTGCTATTGGCCTGAATGGCGAAACCAACGACTGGGCATGGGATGTAAGTACTAACTATGGTTTAAATGACTTTGGTTTAGGCGTAAGTAACAGTATAAATACCTCAATGGGCATAGATAGCCCTACCGAGTTTGATAACGGAGCATTAGTTTACGAACAATACCTAGTAAACATGGATGCAAACAACAGTTTTGACTTTGGCTTACCCGATGATGTGTTTGTTACTATTGGGGCTGAGTACCGCCACGAGAGATATCAAATAAAAGCCGGTGAAGAAGCTTCTTATATTACTGTACTTGATGAGAACGGTGATCCGGTTGCTGCTGGTGGTGCTCAAGTATTAGCCGGTTTTTCACCACAGAACACCGCTGATAGAAGCCGTCATAATATAGCTGTATTTGCTGAGTTTGATACTTATTTAACTGAAGATTGGAATGTTGTATTAGCTGGGCGCTTTGAAGATTACAGCGATTTTGGCAGTACCTTTACCTCAAAACTTGCATCACGCTATAGCATTAACGAGTCATTATCGCTTCGTGGCGCAATTAGTACAGGTTTTAGAGCTCCTTCGCTTGCACAAACTAGTTATAAATCTGTGAGCACGGTATTTGAAAACGGTGTTCCTAGTGAAGTTGGCTTATTCCCAGTAGATGAGCCAGCAGCAATAGCGCTTGGTGCCCGCGATCTTGATGCTGAAGAGTCGGTGAATATGACAGCTGGATTTATC
The DNA here is from genome assembly GCF_030408095.1 of Pseudoalteromonas sp. APC 3893. Lineage (NCBI taxonomy): Bacteria > Pseudomonadati > Pseudomonadota > Gammaproteobacteria > Alteromonadales > Pseudoalteromonadaceae > Pseudoalteromonas > Pseudoalteromonas sp. APC 3893. The sequence continues at coordinate 125,896 of NZ_JASDCD010000001.1, read as the reverse complement.
TTTACTCGAGGTAATTTAAGCCTAACGCTTGATGCATACCGTATTGAAATTGATGATCGAATTGTGTTATCTGAAAATCTACAAGGAACTGAAGTTGAAGAAATTTTAGCTCAGTCAGGCGAGCTAAACACGCAAAGCGTTCGTTACTTCACTAATGCAATTGACTCACGCACGCAAGGGGTTGATATTGTGGCAACCTACTCGTTAAATTTAGAAAATTATGGTGATTTACGCTTAAGCGCTGCTGTGAACTTTAATGATACCGAAGTGACTCATGTAAAAGAAAACCCACCAGAACTTGAAGCACTGGGCGATGACTACGAGTATTTTGCTCGTCGTGAAATCACGCGCTTTGAAGAAGGCACCCCAGCCGATAAATGGAATCTATCAGCAACGTGGGATTTCGCTGATTTTCAAACAACATTACGCGCAACTCGCTACGGCGAAGTCACGGATACTTCAAGTACACCTGAAGGCGATGAAGTCATTGCAGCAAAATGGATCACTGATCTTGAAGTAGCGTATCGCCCATCTGAGCAATGGAAAGTGGCAGTCGGTGCGAACAACTTATTTGACCAATATCCACAAGATACGGTAAGTAATATTGGCTTTAGTGATTTTAATCAAATATTTAGCTATAGCCCGTTTACACCATATAGCCTAGATGGCCGCTTTATTTACGGCAATATCACTTATAGCTTTTAACTATGGTTAAGAGTAGCTTCTACAATAATTAGTTAAGGAAGGAGATGCCGACAATGATGATAACTTTATCATCATTGTCGAGCACTAAACAGCGCTTCTGCTGCCACTTAAAATTAAGCTGACTTCTTAAGTGCTTTTTTAAGCTTACCGATTTTTGCTTTTTGCTTAGCAACTTTTTCTTTACGTGCACTGATTTCTTTTTTGATTGATTTTACTTCTTTTTTAGCAAGTTTTACGTCACTTTTCTTAGCTTTAGCTGGCTTTTTTGACATTATTTTTCCTTTAAAATTAATGAATCTCTGGTTGCAGAGAAAGCCACAATATTATAAAAAAGTAGTAGTTAATAGCCTGCAACCACTTATTCACCAAAAATTCATAAACCCGCAATAAAACTGAAACCAATCAAACTAATAGCCGTAACCATTTCACAAAAATAATATAACTAAAAGTGCTAACCCTTTAAAGAAGTAACAAACTACCCAACCCTAAAAAGGTCACAAAGCCAACAATATCAGTGACAGTGGTTAGAATAACAGATCCAGACAAAGCAGGATCTATTTTCATTTTGTCTAAAATTGACGGTATAATAACCCCCGAAAGCGACGCGGCCACTAAATTCAACAGTATTGCGACCGTAATAGTAATACTGAGCATAACATCATTAAACCAAAGGTTAGTGAGTACACCTATAACAATAGCCCACACACAACCATTGACGGCCCCTACCCGTAATTCTTTTTTCAGCAATGCTTTACGATTCGAATCTGTTACTTGTCCCAGCGCTAAGCCTCGTACTATCACGGTAAGCGTTTGGCTACCTGCAATACCGCCCATTGACGCTACCACAGGCATTAACACAGCTAGAGCAACAACTTGCTCAATAGTGGCGCCAAACAAGCCGATAAACCACGAAGCCAAAAAGGCGGTTCCTAGATTAATACCTAACCAAATACCACGGTTTTTCGCTGATTTTGCAACGCTTGAGAACAAGTCTTCATCCTCACGTAAACCACCCGCTTTAGCAGCCGCTTCATCGGTCACTTCTTGGCGTAACTCGTAGGCTGAAGATACTTTTAATCGGCCAAGTAATTTATTGTCAGCATTAACTACTGGCATCGCCATTTTTTCACTGTGGATCACCACTTCTGCTGCCTCATATAGGTCATCATCAGCATGCAGTGAAGCTACATCTAAATTGGCATACTCTAATAATGAAGCTGATTCTGCGGCTTTTAATAAGTTATTTACACTCACTTCTCCAATAAGCGTGCCTTTTCGACTAACTAAATAAATCACTTCGGTAAACTGTGGCAGCCCTTTGTGTAAGATTTTTTGTGCGCCACCAACGGTCAGCTTTTCTGACACCTTTAAAGCGTCAAAATCAAGCCAGTGGCCCAGCTGTTCTGGATCAAACTGCTGCGCTAACTCATATTGTTTAGTTTGTACTTCATCAAGTTGCTGGCGAGCGTATGCTATAAAACGCTCAGGAATAAACTCTTCTAGCTCAAGCAGCTCTGCAACGCTTACTTCGTCTAATAATGTAAAACCTTGTGTTTCATTTAAGGTTTGTAATAGCCAACGACAACTATCACCGCCTAGATTTATAAATATTTCGTGCTGGGTGTCTTCATCAAGTAATTCCCACACCTCCAAGCGCTGCTCTTTTGGCAATGCTTCGAATAATAGCGATAAATGCTCAGTGGAGAGTTTTTCTTTAGCATCAGCTAATAATTTGTTTTTTCGTGCTGTGGTGTCGCACTGTAATAGCTCATCAATAAGCTGAGGGAGTTGATCAACTGGATACTCAATCATATTAAAACTCGATAAAAGATTGTAATAACATGAGTCTAACTTAGGGTGACTAAAATTAGCTATTATATTTTTAACTGACTCGGTGTAATGCCGGTCCAACGCTTAAAAGCGCGGCGAAAATTGGGTATATCATAAAATGCTAAGCGCTCTGCGACTTGCTCATTACCTTGCTGGCAAACCCCCAGTAAATGCAGAGCTTTGAGTTTATTTTGCTCATCTTGTAATTGCGAATAACTCATACCGTGTTGTTTTAACTTACGTTTAAACGTAGCTGGGCTCATTGCAAAGTATTGAGCACTATTGGCAAGGCTGTTGTTATTATCGTAATAAATACGCTTACAAACCGCTTCAACAAAAGAAACCGGAGACTTTAGGTACTGCTGGCTTTGTGCCAAACATTGTTGCCAACGTAATTTACTGGCTTGAGGGTTAGCGTATTTAAGGAGCTGCTTGTCAAAGTGCCAGCGAGTAAACGGTTGCTCAAACCGTACCCGTAAACCTAAATGCTGTTCATACTCTTGAATATGCCTTGGTCGTTTGCAGGTAAAGTCAAAATAACAGTGCGGATAGTGATTGCTAACCCTTTTGAGTAAACTCATAAACGCAGCGCTGTAAATTTCAAAGCAATAATTTTTTAATGATTCGTCCATACCAACACTTGGCTGTAAGTACAGATAAAAATCATCGTGAAAAATATGCTGGCGAGTAAAAAATAAAGGCGCAAGCGTGGCGCGAATTTGTTGCAATTGTTTTAACGCAGCACCAAGCGTCGGGCTTAAACGAACACTTTGCATTACCGAGCTAACATCATTAACCAATTGATGACCAAGTAAAAAGCCACTGTCGTTACTTTTCATTAAGGTTTTAAACTGGCTAATTAATGCTAATAGCTGCGACAAACTAAAACGCTGTGATAAATCATATAAGTCTTGCTCAAAAATACCCGTACCACGGAGCAACTTATGCAGCGGGATCCCACGTCCTTGAGCAAGTTCCACCAGCGCAGTTATAGTACCTTCAGCACTTATGTACTTATCATCTTGGCTAATATACTGTTGCACCTACAAGCGCCTTTTGTTGTTGTAGTTGTTGATGTAACTGGCTGGTTTGCTGCACTGGGTCTTGCGCTAAATCCATAGCCATTGTGGCAGTTAAAATATGCTGAAACTGTGCACCTTTGCTTTTTGCGACTTTAAACGCACAATGATTAAGGGCTGCTTTCATTTGCGCTAACAACTCTTTTGCTTGGCTTTGACTGGTACCCGACATAAGCACAATAAAGCAGTCACCCGCATAGCGGCATAACACATCATTCAAACGGCAATTCATTACTAATAAATCACTAATTTCTCGCAGTAACCTATCGCCTTCACTAAAACCAAACTGCGCATTAAACTTTGCAAAATCTCGAATATCAATAACCCCCAAAGTGGCGACTTGTTGCTCACTTTGGCGTTGCTGTATTAACGAATGTAAATAGTTAACTCGGTATAACCCTGTTACAGGGCAGACTTTTTCATGCTCTCTTAAATGTGCTTCACGCCGACGTAATTGACGGTTTAAAACAAACTGCTCTTGGTGCCAATAATAAAGCCCAACACTGGTTAGCAACATACCAAACGGTGCTGGTAATGATTCAAACCAAGTGAGCCATAATTGCGAAGGTTGTTTTAACCACTCATCAAGTAAATCAAGCGTGGCTGAAAACATAAACAAACCTAAACCCAGCACTAATAAGGTAGTTACTTTGCCTGGCGGGCGTGAGATAAGTAAAGCGATTATCCAGCTTAGGGTCATCAACACAATACCGCCTTCACCGACAATATCGAGCCATGTAATTTCTTGCCATTGCTTAAGTTCGCCAAAGTAAGCGCATATTGCTACAGCAATAACCAAGAATAAAATAATCGTATTAGTTAATTTTACATGGCTGGTAAATGGGTTATATCGCATGATATTGAATCTTCTTAAGCTTGGTTTGATCCATATGCTAGCGCGGGATCATTTTATACGTCAGGGTCATTTTGGCTCATTGATATGACATTCAGATTAAAGTTTATAAATAAATTATCTCGCAACAGCCATTTTTAGCGACCTTCAGCGCTGTTTTAAAAGCTCAAATAGGTATTAGAAAGCCTGTAAATAAAGATTTTTTCACTCATTAACGATGAAACTGTCACATTAGCGTCATTAACTTTTTTTAGTTTGCTCACCAAACCAAGGACAACCGGAGCAAATCAATGAAACAATTTAAATTAAATGCTGTTGTAACGGCATTAGCACTGAGTCAATTTAGTGTTAGCGTGAATGCACAAGAGCAAACATCGCTATCAGAGCCTGAAGTAAAAGTCTCTGAAGAGCTTGTTGTATATGGTGAGATTGGTTATCGCAACCGCTCGCAAGAATTAGCACCAACACTTGAATATTCACAAGAGTATTTTCAACGTTTTGAACCTCTCACAGCGGGCGATGCATTAAAGCGTGTTCCTAGTGTTACTTTTTTATCTGACGTACTTGAGTCTGACGGCGCACGTATGCGCGGTTTAAGCCCTGCTTACACAAAAGTACTTATCAATGGCGAGGAAGTGCCAGGTGCTGGCGCTGATCGCTCATTTTTTGTAGACCGTATTCCAGCAGAATTAATTGAGCGTGTAGAAATTATTCGTTCATCAAGTGCCAACCGCTCTGCCGATGCAATAGCGGGTACCCTTAACATTGTACTTCGCGATGGCTACAGCTTAGACGGTGGTTACATTCGCGCAGGTGGCTTACGCTATGATGACGGTGAGCTAAAAGAAAGCTTTGCCGGTGTTTACGGTACTGAGTTTGCAGGTGGCCGTTTACTATTAGGTGCTAATTTACAAGGTCGTTATAACCCAAAACAAAAATCAAGCATCCGTTATGGCGATAGCCCTGAAAATAACCCTAATTACGCTACAGATGATTTTGATAACCGTGAAGATCAATCTGATACCCGAGATGGTGATGACACATCACTCAATGCCAGCTTTGAAAAAGTATTTGATAATGGCGGCAAATTTGATATTAGCGCCATGTGGGTTGATACCGACCGTACCGAAGACGAACGCTCTTTTGAGTATGACGACGCAACGGCCACGTCAGGATCGGTTGTAGAAGGCGGTAATTTACTTTCTGATAACGCAAACGTTTCGTTTATTGACCAAACTAACTACAACATTAACTCAGGTTATGAATTACCGTTATTGGGCGGTACCAGTAAGTTCAAAGTAGGCTATGCAAGCTTTGAAGAGTCCGTTTACGAGCAAGAAGTTGAGCTTGATACATCCGAACTACCCATGGTTTTTGAAGAAGCAGAAGAAACCGTTGATATCGATGATAAAGAGTGGTCATTACAATGGCAGCACAGTTTACTAGTCGGTGATTCAAAAGAAATTCAGTTTGGTGCTTTTGTACAAGGTAAAGAACGTGACACCGCAATTTTTGAAGCTGAAGATGAGAGTGAGCAAACACTTACTAGCTGGGACCAATTTTACCAGACACCTATGTCACTCGCTGTATTCAATAACGAGTTTGAAGCAGTAGACGGAGGCGTTAATACGCTTGAAGAAGACCGCTTTGATTTATTTGCACTCATTAAACACGAAGCTGATGTGTTCTCATGGGAAATGGGTGTGCGTTGGGAGTCAACTGACTCAAGCATTAACGATACCAATGAGGGCGTAACAGCCGAAAATGATTATGACTTTTTCTTACCGTCGGCTCACTTTCGTTACAGCGTAAGTGATAATGGTCGGGTGAGTGCCTCTGTTGCACGTAGCTTACGTCGCCCTGACTTTGACTACATGACACCCGCCTTACTTGAAGAAGAACTCGCTGATAATGACTTTTTAGGTAACCCAAACCTTAAACCAGAATCATCTTGGGGTATCGATTTAGGCTACGAATACCGATTAGGTAAAAGTGGTGTTGTCGGTGTGAACGTATTCTATCGTGACGTTAGCGATTTAATCGAAATTGCCAGTACAGGTGTTGAAGGCTCTGAGGGCGAAGGTACATTTGTACTGCAACCACAAAATACCGGCGATGGCACAGTTCAAGGTATTGAGTTTGATTTATCAACCCCACTTAGCGCATTAAACATGCCTAACACCGGTATCTTCTTAAACTACTCTTGGCTCGACAGTGAAGTTGAAGACAGTTTTGGCAAGCGTAAATTTAACGACCAATCTGATTATGTTTATAACATTGGCTTTATTCAAGATTTACCAACATTACGTGCATCATTTGGTGCAACTTACCGCAACCAAGGTGATGCATACGGACGCTTTGTGGGTGAAGAAGTAACAACCTCTTACGGTGCTGACTTAGAGCTATTCGTTGAAAAGCGCTGGGATGACGTAACCCTTCGCCTAGTTGGTTCAAACTTACTTGATGCCAGTAAAGATGAAGTTTTCAACAAGTTTGACTCACTTGATGACCAAAACAGCCGTGACTTTGATGAGTACGAGCTTGAATCTGAAGAAGCAGGTCCTGTCATTCAGCTAATGTTACGTTACGCATTTTAATAACAGCCATAATCATATTAGGCACGTAATGGCTTGCTATCACGTGCTTTTTTGGAGTTAGAACATGTTTAAATTGTCTTTCATAGTGGCTGCCCTGAGCTCATCAGCGCTCAGTGCTGGCGAACCAGTTATATATAAAGATGAGCTTTATCAACAGCAAAAAATAACCAAATTAAATACGCTACCTGATAGCCTTAACTTTATGGTTATTGGTGATTGGGGACACAATGGCCACTTTTATCAAAAAGAAGTGGCTCACCAACTAGAGATAGCCATGTACCAAACCGATGCCGACTTTATCGTCTCAACTGGCGATAATTTTTATCCAAATGGCGTGGCAAGCGTTAACGATCCTCTTTGGCAATCAGCCTATGAAGATATTTACCACGGCCCGCACACATTTGAAGATTGGTACGTTGTTTTGGGTAATCACGATTACCTAGGTAATGCTCAAGCCCAAATTGACTACACAAATAAAAGTCAGCGCTGGCAATTACCAGCAAGGTATTACAGCAAAGCGTTTGAGCTTGAAAACAACGAGCAAGTATTGATGGTATTTTTAGATACCAACCCAATTCAGCCTGAATATAAAACCCGCGACAAATACCGTTCAACTCAAGGACAAGGTTATAAAACCCAGCTTACTTGGCTTGAAACCCAACTTGCGGGTAGTGACGCAAAATGGAAGATTGTGGTTGGCCATCACCCGCTTTATTCAAGTGGTAAACGTTTTGGTCGTAACCAAGGTCTTCGCGATATTTTAGAACCCATAATGGAGCGTCATAACGTGCAAGCTTATATCGCAGGACACGAGCACGACTTGCAATACAACCAACCTGAAAATAGCAATATTGCTCACTTTGTCTCTGGTGGAGGCAGTGAAGCACGCTTTGTGAAACAGCGTGAGTTTACCCGCTATGCAGAAGCAACCCCAGGCTTTTTAAGTGTATCAATCAATGGTGAAACACTCAAAGTTAGCGCTATCAACCATTTGGGTGAAGTACGTTTTAGCACTGAAAAGCACATTGGAAAGTAAAGGATAAAAAATGAAATTCAAACTAAATACAATCTCAACAGTGCTATCAAGCGCACTTCTTTTAACTGTACTCAACGGGTGTAGTAACCATAGAGAAGCCGTTCAAAACGAAGCGCTATTAGCAACAAGCTCTATCAAGGTAACGCCGTTTGGCCCACAACAAAATATGCAAGGGTCACAAGCGGCTGCTCTTGGTAATAATCAATGGGTAGTAGCAAGTGAAAGCCAAGGTTTATTACTTAGCGATAGAAAACAAAGCAGTGTGTTGTTGGCTGGTAACTTCGAGTCAATTTCACTGAAAAAAATATCGGCGCAGCATTTTATACTCGCAAGTCTTGATAACAATCAAGACAATGTCGTTATTTTTAATCTAGTCAACAATGCATCATCTTGGCAGCTAGAAGAGCTCACTCGCATTAGCCCACCTCAAGCTCAGCCTGATGCTGTGTGTTTATTTAAAAACAGTAATACCGAGACTGTATCAGCGTTTGTGCCGGATGTTCGAGGCCTGATCAGCGAAACTGTTATTTATGATTTAGCCACTAACCAAGCTAAAAACATTGCAGTACGTGAATTTTCTGCAGTAACGGAAGCCTCAGGCTGCGCCGTAAATGATGAAACTAAAACTCTGTATGTCGGTGAAGCAGAGCTCGGCGTGTGGGCAATTAATGCTGATGCCGAATCAGATGCCAATAAACAGCCTGTTGCTTTAGTTGAGCCGTACGGTGAATTAAACAGTGAAATCGGGGCTTTATCAGTATCACAAGACGGTACTTTATGGCTCAGTGCTACTGATGGCAATATGGTTTATGCCTATAATGCCCAAACAGAAAAGCTAAGCAAATGGTCACTAAGTGGCGAATTAGCAATTGAATCAGTTGCAACGAATTTGATTAATGATAATCAAGCACAGCTTGTTTTAATAGATGATGAAACGGGCGCATATATCGAAGCAAACGTTAACTACAGTGCGCAGCCTGCGCCTTCAAAAAATAAAGTTGCCATGACGCATATTCACGCCAATGCACAAACAACACCCGTTGCAGCATTTGGTGATGCAGCTGATGATCCGGCTATTTGGGTCAACCAGCAAGACGCTAAAAACAGCTTAATATTGGGCACAGATAAACGCCGTGGGTTAATGGTCTATGACCTTGAGGGTAACAAAGTACAGTCGCTAGATATTGGCCGCTTAAATAATGTTGATGTACGTCAACATCAAAGTATAAACAACCAAACCCATACTTGGATCACGGCCAGTAACCGAACACTTAACAGTATTAGCGTGTTTACTGTCGATAGCGAGAACAAAGTAAACCATGTGACAGAAGTAGCCACAAACCTAGCCGAAATTTACGGTATGTGTATGTACTCGTCTGATTCTGGTAATTATGTGTTCGTGAATGATAAGTCAGGTTTATTTCAACAATATAAACTAACAGGTAATCAAGCGAACTTAAGCGGCGAGTTAGTCAGAGAGTTTACCCTGCCAAGCCAACCTGAAGGCTGTAGTGCTGATGATAAGCGCGGCCAATTATTTGCCGGCGAAGAAGATAAAGGTATTTGGTATATCGGTGCTGAGCCTAGTGCTGGTAACAAAGCGCTCATGCTACAAGGTGTAAATGAGCAACTTGTTGCTGATGTTGAAGGCATGGAAATTTATCATGCTGGTGATACCCGCTATTTAGTCGTATCAAGCCAAGGCGATAATAGCTATGTGCTTTATAAAATCTCCGATGATACACAGCCTAACCTAAGCTTTGCAGGTAAGTTTAATGTAACTGCTAATTTAGATAAAGGGATTGATGGCGCAGGTGAAACGGATGGTTTAACCGTAACATCCGCTGCTTTGCCAGGTTACCCTGAAGGCATGCTTGTAGTACAAGATGGTTATAATCGTATGCCGCTACAACCACAAAACTTTAAAATTATTGACTGGCGCGAAGTGAAAAAAGCCATAAAATAATTTAAATAGAAAAATGCCGCTTAATTGCGGCATTTTTGTATTAAACAGTAGTAGTGCCTATCTTTAACTAAACGCTAAACGACCCTTTCTATATATACCCCTAAATATCGTCATTAACTGTTTTGTATGTATTGCAATTTAACTTAATGATGAGCTTATTAATCTCAATTCTCTTGCTCAAGAAATTTTTGCATCTTAGGATGATGTTTTATTATACAAAAAATGAAAAACTATGAAATTAAATGCATTACTAACCTTAAGCTCGGCGCTGCTCTGTGCATCTTACTCCGTGCAACTTTATGCAAGTGACACTTTTACAGCCGAAGACATTTTCCAGCTAGAGTATGTTAACAGCCCGCAAATAAGCCCTGACGGTAAGAAAATTATCTACCTAAGAAGTGGTTATGACATCATGCAAGATACTGCAAAACGCAGTATTTGGATGTACGATGTAAAGCTAAATCAACATTACCCATTGCTCGCTGATGAGCATAGTTACGGGCAACCTACATGGTCTCCTGACTCTAAAAAAATCGCATTTACTTCCAACAGGAGCGGGAGTAATCAACTGTACGTTTATTGGTTAGAACAAGACAAATTAGCATTATTAACGCAGCTGCCAAAATCAATACGCAGTTTAAGCTGGTCTAATAATGGCAATAACATCGCATTTACGATGAATGTACCTGCTGGTAAAACAGACTTTGTTAAGTCAGTTAAATTACCTAAAAAGCCTAAAGGGGCTATGTGGTCAAAACCCGTCAAGGTTTATGAAAAAGCCCGCTACCAAGCGGATGGTTCTGGCTATTTAGAACCAGCCTATCGTCATGTATTTGTGGTGCCAGCAAATGGTGGCACAGCAAGGCAATTAACAACGGGCAATTATCAGCATTATGGGCCACTTGCATGGTCTCCTAATGATAGCAAACTCGCTTTTTCATCCGATCAACATGTGGATTGGGAATATCGCACCACTGAATCAGATTTATATGAAGTTGATATTAATCAAGGTACTTATACCCAGTTAACTCAATTGCCTGGCCGAGAGTTTCGCCCTACGTATTCGGCTAATGGTAAAAAAATTGCGTTTCTTGCTCGTGATAACGCCCCTGTTCCCTACGTAAATTACCAACTCAATGTCATCACTAAAAGTAATAAAAAAATTGCCAATATAAGTAATGATTTTGACCGTTCCGTTGCTGATTATAAATGGTCAGGCAAAGGTGACTTTGTTATTCAATATGACGATTTTGGTAAGCGCAAGCTGGCAAAGTTATCATCCAAAGGTAAAGTAACCGATCTTGTGGATTCGCTATCGGGAACTTCTATCGGTCGCCCGTATATTAGTGGTAGCTTTAGCCTCGCAAAAAATGGCGCAGTTGCATATACCAAAGGCAGTAGTCAGCGTCCGGCTGATTTAGCGTACTTATATAAAGGAAAAAGCAAAACTTTAACCGCTTTAAATGAAGACTTACTCGGCCATAAGCAATTGGGTGAAGTTCATGAGTTAAATGTTAAGTCTTCATTTGATAACGAAAATATTCAAGGTTGGTATATTACCCCTCCTAATTTCGATAAAACCAAAAAGTACCCATTATTACTTGAAATCCACGGTGGCCCACACCTCGCTTACGGACCTAGTTTCACAGCTGAACTACAACGATACGCCAGTGAAGGTTATGTTGTGGTGTATGTAAATTACCGTGGTTCTACTAGTTATGGTAAAGATTTTGCTTTATTACTCGATGGAAAATATAGCTCAAAAGAAGACTTTGCCGATCATGATTCAGCGGTTGATGCCATGATAGCCAAAGGGTTTATTGATGAAGAAAACTTATTTATAGCAGGTGGCTCTGCAGGCGGTATCGCTGCTGCTTACGCAATTGGCTTAACCGATCGATTTAACGCCGCTGCAATCACCAAACCGGTCATTAATTGGCTGAGTAAAACGTTAACGGCTGACAGTTATATCGGCCAAATTCGCAATCAATTCCCTGGTATGCCTTGGGATCATGTTGATCATTATTGGCAACGTTCTCCTTTGTCATTAGTAGGAAACGTTACAACACCTGCTTTACTTATGACAGGAGAAGAAGACCGCCGAACGCCTATTTCAGAGTCTGAGCAATTCTATCAAGCTCTCAAGTTACAAAAAGTAGACACGGTTCTTATTCGTGTTCCTGGCTCACCCCATGGTATTGCAGGGCGCCCATCTCGTATGATCTCTAAAGTAGAGCACACGTTAGCTTGGTTTGAACGATATAAGAAATAAATCTGTTTATTAAAATATAAATACAAAAAATGCCGCTTAATTGCGGCATTTTTATATCTAAGCTTTGTTGGAATTACTCCAAAGCTTTAAAGCTATTTAAACTAACCTTGAAAGCTATTTAAACCAACCTTGAAAGCGCTCCATCAACATATAGTTTACAGGCACCAGTAACAAAGTTATGAAAGTCGCAAAGATAATACCAAAGCCAAGGCTAACTGCCATCGGTATTAAAAACTGCGCTTGTGTGGCTTTTTCAAATAATAATGGCATTAGACCGATGAAGGTCGTTAAGCTCGTTAGCATTACAGGGCGAAAACGTGCCGCACCAGCGCGCTTTACAGCTTCGAGTAAGTCACCACCTTCACTGCGCTTTTTGTTTACATAATCAACCAATACCAATGAATCGTTCACGACCACACCAACAAGCGCTAACATGCCGAGTAGACTCATAATGGTTAAGTCCATGCCCATGATCCAATGCCCCATTACCGCACCTATCATACCGAATGGGATCACACTCATTACTATCAATGGCTGTAAGTAAGACTTAAACGGGATCGCGAGTAATGCGTAAATAATAAAGAATACAAACAACAAGCCCCACGCCAGTGAACCAAACGACTCTCGTTGCTCTTTCGCCTCACCTTCTAAGGTATAATTAACACCAGGGTACTGTTGCACAAGCTCGTCTAAGTAACCTTTAAGATCCGCTTGAAGAACCGTCATATTGGTGTTGTTCTTCTCAACATCAGCGGTAACATTTAAAGTACGGTAGCGATCGATACGGCGAATACTCGATGGGCTCTCACCTGTTTTGAGCGTAGCAACATGTGATAATGGCACTGTGCCACCACCTGGTAAATCAATAAGTATATCAGTTAAATCTGCTACTGAACGACGCTCTTCAAGTGGTAGCCTTACCATTACACGTACATCATCACGACCACGTTGAATACGTTGCGCTTGAGAACCAAAGAACGAATTGCGGATTTGCTGTAATACATCAGTACGGTTTAAACCCAGCGCTAAACCTTGATCGGTCAGTTCAACTTGCAGCTCTTCTTTACCGTCTGACAAACTATCTGCAATTTCAAATACCGTTGGGTAGGTTGCTAAACGCTCTTTAATTTTTTCAGCGACGGTTTCTAATGTCTCAATTGTGCTACCAGAGAGCTGAACATCAATTGGATTTGAACTACGGCCAATCTCAGCTCTAAAAGTAATTGTTTCTGCCCCTGGGATCACACCAATCAAGTCCCGCCATTCGCTCGATAACTGCTGCGAGCCAATATTAGATTCGCGCTCTTCTGCTGGCGTAATTTCAAAACGTACAGAGCCAGTATTTGATGTGCCTCCTCGACCACCGGTACTTGCCAAAATATTCAAGATAACACTTTCGCCATCTTCATCACGGTACTTATCTTGTAACTCTTTGGCTTTGTCTGCCATAAGCACAATATATTTATTAGTCACATCAAAAGGTGTACCCGCTGGGAAAGTAACGTTGGCACGTACAGTCTCACTCGGGATGCGCGGGAAGAAAACAAACTTAGTCCATCCGCTCGATATCAGTGTTAAAATCACTAAAAATATACCAATAAATGCGCTTACTGTAGCTAACTTATTTTTTAGTGCTAAATTAAGTACTGGTTGATAATACTTCATAATCGCCGTTTCAAAGCCATCGGCAAAACGCTGCTGTAAACGCTCTAGCTTTGAAGGCTCTGATTTTTGGTTACGCAGTTTGATGTATTTTAAATGCGCTGGTAAAACGAACTTAGATTCAATTAATGAGAATAGTAATACCGGGATAACCACTACGGGAATTTGCGCAAACAAAGCACCACGTCCGCCTTCGATAAATGCCAGCGGTAGAAATGCAGCGACGGTTGTTAACACACCAAAAGTTACCGGTGTCGCTACTTCTTGCGTACCTCGAATAGCAGCTTGCTCACCAGACTCTGCGGTTTTTAAATGAGTATAAACATTTTCGCCGGTGACAATCGCATCATCAACAACAATACCCAGCACTAAGATAAACCCGAATAAGCTCATTATATTTAGCGTAACACCAAACAAAGGCATCGCTAAAAATGCGCCCATGAACGATACCGGAATACCAACAAACACCCATATTGCTATGGCTGGGCGTAAAAATAACGTCAGTAACGCCAGCACTAAAATACCACCTTGAATCGCATTGGTTGTTAAAGTGGCAATACGCCCTTTTACAACTTGCGAATCATCATCCCAGTAACTGAGCTGAAAACCTTGCGGTAGGCTTGTTTGTTGTTCATTAATATAGTCCTTTACTGCATCAGCCACATCAATCGCACTTTGCGGCCCAATACGATAAACGTCGATAAATGCAGCTTGCTTACCATTAAAGCGGGTGCGCACTGGGGTTTCTTCAAAATCATCAGTAATACTAGCAATGTCGCCTAAGCGAATAATAGTGCCGTCAGATTGCTGTTTAACTACGATTTGAGCAAACTCATCTTTGCGATAGGCTTGGCCTTTTGAGCGAATAAGTACTTCACCACCTTCAGTTTTTAAGTTACCCGCAGAGACATCGGTACTTGAGCGAGAAATAGCAGATGATATTTGCGCAAGGCTTAAATCATATTGGCGTAGTACATCTTGGCTTACCTCAACTGCGATTTCGTAATCACGAACACCGCTTAACTCAACTTGCGTTATTAATGGAATACGCAGTAAGTCATCACGTACTTTTTCAGCATATTCGAGGGTTTCTTTTTCACCATATTCACTCGAAACTGTTACCGCTATAACTTCACGTATACGCTGAGCAAGTGCTACTACTGGCTTTTCTGCGTCTACAGGAAAGGTATTTATAGCATCAACTCGGCTTTTTATATCAGCCAATAAGTCACGAGCATCATAACCAGTTTCGATTTCAATATTGACCGATGATGACCCCTCAGAAGAGCTACTTGAAATTTGCTCAATTCCTTCCAAGTCTTGCACTGCTTCTTCAATACGAATAGTGACACCCTTTTCAACATCTTCCGGGGTTGAACCACGTAGAGTGACTTTGACGCTGATACGATCCGTTTCAAACGAAGGGAAAACCTCTAAAGGGATTTGGGTCGATAAACTAAATAGCCCCGACAATACAATACTAATAAGTAATAAATTGGCGGCTACATGGTTTTTAGTAAACCAAGCGATCATTGCCCAGCTCCTTGGTCGCGAGCTTGGCGACGCTGTTTCATTAGCTCTTGAACTGAGATACCTTGCTCTTTAGCCATTGCTTCTAACTTTTCTTTACTTGGTCGTTCACCTCTAGCTTGCTTTTGACCACGGGTACTTTGATAAGCTTGTTCACCCATAATATTTACTTGTGTACCTGAGCTGACTTGACCAAGCGGAGTTATAACTAAGTTGTCACCCGCACTAACACCTAAAGCAATAATTGCATCATTCGCATTTTGCCATCTCAAACTAATGTCTTTGCGTTTTAAAATACCCTGCTCTTCAATATAAACATAACTGCCTTGGTAAATAGCACTATTAGGAATAACAATAGCATCTTGAACCTCAACACCTTTTACTTGTGCAGTTACATATTGACCTATTTTGATTGGGTATTGATTATTTGCAGTTGCTTTATATGGGTCGTGAATTTGCCCAACCACATAAAGCTGCTGAGCAGATGAATCTATAGCACCTTCAGTACGAACTATTTGGCCTTGCCATTGCTGTGAGCCAACCAGATCAGAACGAAAAACAACAGGTGATCCTTGCTCATTACTCACACCATCACGAAACTGCTCAGGTAATTTGATAAAAGGTAAATCTTTGTTTTTAATTGGCAAACGGATTTCTACACTATCAATAGCATAAATAGAAGCAAGCTCAGTGTTATTACTTACCACTTGGCCTAAATCAACAGTGCGGCTTAAAACTCTACCTGCATAAGGTGCACTGATTTTAGTGCGTTCTAAATCAAGCTCAGCTTTTTCTAGTTGTGCTTGTGCTGATAACACCTCAGCTTGCGCTGCAGCTAATTGTGGTTTACGCAGTACTAATGAACTGGCTTGTTCACCATTGCCTAAGCGTTGCCAATCTGTTTGCGCTTGATTACCACGCGCTTCTTCTTCTAATAAAGCTTGTTGTGCACTTAATAAATTAGCTTGGGCAGATTTAACTTCTGCACGATGATCTCTATCATCTAATTCAAGCAGCACATCGCCTTTTTCAAAAAAGCCACCTTCACGAAATTGCTCGCTAATTTTAATAATTTGCCCCGAGGCTTGTGACACCAACATGCTTTGCGTTCGCGGTTTTACCGTGCCAAAACTATTGATCATAATTTGATAAGGTTGCGCTTGTAGATGAGAAACAGCAACAGTCACATTTGCTTTTGGCGCTGAGCCAAATCGTCGAGTTTCTGGTGGGTTGTCCTTGATAATCACAATAAGTGTCGCGGTCGCTGCGATAATAATAGTTGGGATTAAAAATTTACGAAGTTTACTGTTCATAATTATTGCTCTTCTGGCTCTTGGTTAGGCTCGGAAAAATCGCCACCAAGGGCAATATGTAACTTTATTCTATTTAATATTAATTGGTTTTTGATATTGATCACTGAGTTTTGAGCAGTGAAGGAGCGATCTTGTGCATCAAGTACAGTGGTATAGTCGACTAACCCACTTTGATATTGCTCAAATGATAGCTGTTCGGCAGAAATCGCGTTGGTTTGTGCTTCGAGTGTTTTCGTATATCGCTGCTGTAATGACTGCTCTTGCGTAATCGCATTTTCAACATCGTTAAACGCATCATATAAAGACTCAAGATACACTTGCTCTTGACGTTTCACCGTTAATCTAGCTTGCTCTTCATTCGCAGCTAAGCGTCCACCATCAAAAATAGGCATCGCAATGCTACCAACCAGTGACCACGCTAAACTTGAAGGCGAAAATAAATCACTAACCCTATCAGTACTATCACCAATTGACGCTGACAAATTTAAGCTAGGAAAACGCTGTTTGTGAGCATATGCTAAACCAGTATCAGTGCTTAATAATTGATACCAACTAGCCATTAAACTTGGTTTACGAGTAATAAGCTCTGACGGTAAACCTTTCGGAATTGGTTGGTCAAGTAAAGGTAAATCGGCATCTACAGTTAAAGCACCTTTAGGGTATTCACCGGTTAAACGTTCAAGAGTGCGAATTGCTTCAGTTAATGTTGCTTGTTGTTCGGCAATATTTGAGCGCTCAGTATTTAATTCATTGCGGGTTAAATATACGTCTAATGCTTCATTTAAGCCTTGGCGGTAACCTGACTCAATAATCGAGAGGTTCTGTAGAGCAATTTTTTCTCTTTGTTTATAAAGATCGAGCAATTGCTGCGCAGTAATCACATTAAACCAGCCACTAACTACATCCGCAACAAGCTGTTGGCGTGACTGCTCATAGCTGGCCTTTTGTGCTAAATACTCCAAATTTGCTTGGCGTTCAGCCGCCGATAACTTACCCCACAAATCCACTTCATAACTTAGTGAAATATTAGCCGAGCTTGCATTGTTATAACTAACAGGACGATTATCTTTACTACGATTTGTACTTGCTGATAAATCTAGGCTTGGCCAAAGCGCTGCCCCCGTTGCGAGTAACTGCTGTTGTTTTATTGCGACATCATAGCCCTGCTGTAAAATTGCTTGATTATGCGCAAGCGCCTGCTCTACTAATGCAAATACTTGTGGATTGTCTAATTGTTGTAACCAATCATTAGCAACTGCATCAACTATGTTTTCGTTAGAATTTTGCTGCCAATTAGTTGGCAGCGTTTCGAGCTGCTGCACACGCTCTTGTTGAGTAGGTTGTGTTGTACATGCTCCGATAAACAACACAGATAATGCAACAATACTCGGCTTTAATTGCCAGTTCATGTTTAACCCTGAATACATCGATTACTAAGTGTAATTCAAGCATTCAATTCCTATTTGCTCAACTGACTTTACATAACATTACAAATTCTTAGCATACAGTACGTTAAAGTGCAGGATTAATAAGATGAAAGGTTAAAAGTGAAAGGTGCTAGGTGCTAGGTGCTAGGTGCTAGGTGCTAGAATTAAAAATCACTGCCAAGTAGAAGGCAAACTTTATTATCTAAATAACAAATTATTTCAAAAACAAAAAAGCCCTGCGAGTGCAGGGCTTTATTATAAATGGTGCCTCGACGCGGAATCGAACCACGGACACGAGGATTTTCAATCCTCTGCTCTACCGACTGAGCTATCGAGGCACATCAACTGTGCTGATTTACTGCTAAATTAACAATAAATCTAAATAAATGGTGCCGACTCACCGAGTCGAACGGATAACCTGAATAAGTTACTGATTACAAGTCAGTTGTTCTTTTCAAATTATCTAAAATAAATGGTGCCGACTAACCGAGTCGAACGGTTGACCTACTGATTACAAGTCAGTTGCTCTACCAGCTGAGCTAAGTCGGCACACTAAACTGTGTGCTAGGCACGTATCAATTTTAAAGATTGATTAACTTTAATAAATGGTGCCTCGACGCGGAATCGAACCACGGACACGAGGATTTTCAATCCTCTGCTCTACCGACTGAGCTATCGAGGCACTAAATAGTGCTTGTTAACAGTAGCAACTATTAACTAAATAAATGGTGCCGACTAACCGGAGTCGAACGGATAACCTGAATGAATTACTGATTACAAGTCAGTTGCTCTGTTCAAGTTATCTAAAATAAATGGTGCCGACTAACCGAGTCGAACGGTTGACCTACTGATTACAAGTCAGTTGCTCTACCAGCTGAGCTAAGTCGGCACACTAAACTGTGTGCTATGGCACATATCAATTTTAAAGATTGATTAACTTAAATTTTTTTATTAAAAAAGCCTCGCTATTGCGAAGCCTTTTCAAATAAATGGTGCCTCGACGCGGAATCGAACCACGGACACGAGGATTTTCAATCCTCTGCTCTACCGACTGAGCTATCGAGGCACTTAATAGTGCTAATTAAATGTTTAAAACATTTAACCTAAATAAATGGTGCCGACTAATCGAGTCGAACGGATAACTTAAATGAATTACTGATTACAAGTCAGTTGCTCTGTTCAAATTATCTAAAATAAATGGTGCCGACTAACCGAGTCGAACGGTTGACCTACTGATTACAAGTCAGTTGCTCTACCAGCTGAGCTAAGTCGGCACACTAAATCATGTGCTTTGGCACGCGTAACAACATTTAAGTATATTTAAACATTATTACAATAATAATGGTGCCTCGACGCGGAATCGAACCACGGACACGAGGATTTTCAATCCTCTGCTCTACCGACTGAGCTATCGAGGCAAATTCAATTTACCTATAAATCATATAGGATTTTCAGTACATTTCCTACCACTCTACTGACTAAGCTACCAAGGAAACTTCAGCTCTAATTAAAAATCATATAGGATTTTTAATACTCTTCCCTAGATGCTCTGCTGACTTAGCTATCTGGGCGTGCGGCGTATTAAACTGGTTTTGCCCCTGCAAGTCAACTTTTTTTTTATCCCGCCCCACTGTTTGCACAGTTTTACAGCAATGTGGGTAATAAACATATTAAACGCTGCTTTTTGCATCAAATATATGTGATTAAGATTAAGTCCTTATAATTGCTAATAGGTAATTAAATCCCTTTATTATCTAAAACAGTAAATATTGCAATATTATGTACATAACGTAGTGAATTATTTCAGTAAATGTTAGGATTGATTGCAAGTAAATAAGCTGCTGATTGGTTTGTAGCTACTACATTAAAATTGGAAAATAAATGCACAGTAAATTTTCTTCGCCGGTTAAGGGCTTGTTACCACTTATTATATTTACAAATATTGTGGCAATAACATTAGCTTTAGCTGCCTACTACTTCTACCCGAAAAAACAAATTAATAACTTTCAAGTCAAGAGCACTACTGACTTAAGCGAGCTAGCTGATAATTTAGACAAGCAGTTAGTCATCGCTCTAAGTAAACCTGGGCAGAACAAAGCAGAGCAACTATTAGTTTTAAGCTCAAAGCTAAATAACCGATTTGAATATTACTTATATAGGTATACATCATTAAGTGCACCCCAACTCATTTATTCAAGTCATAAGCCTGCTATCAAACCTTTAAAGCTGGACACATTTATTCAAAATAAAGCAATTATCCATAAGCAATTAGTTTTGAATGACCAACCTATTGGAGAATT
Source organism: Pseudoalteromonas sp. APC 3893 (assembly GCF_030408095.1). Taxonomy (NCBI): domain Bacteria; kingdom Pseudomonadati; phylum Pseudomonadota; class Gammaproteobacteria; order Alteromonadales; family Pseudoalteromonadaceae; genus Pseudoalteromonas; species Pseudoalteromonas sp. APC 3893. Next base: position 105,326 of record NZ_JASDCD010000001.1, on the reverse strand, counting down.
AATAATTAAAGATAGAAATAGCTCAGCTTCAGCTATAGCAGATTCAATGCTACTTACTTACGTATTTTCAGGGTTAACATTTTTTAGCTTGTTTTTATTTGCCTTCTATATTAATGCTTTTCTAAACAAACGAATAAAAAGAAGTAGCGACTATCTCGCTTCAGAAATCGATACAATTTGTCAATCATCTAACTATGAATCACAAGTAAAAGAGCAGTTAGATTTAGGAATGAAAGCAGTTGCAATAAATATAAATAAACTCCTCAAGCAAGTACAAAACGCGATTGTTAGTAATCAAGCAACACAATCCAAATTGCAAAGCCTGCAAAATGGCTTAGAGATAGAAGTTCAAAAACGAACTATGCAACTTGAGAAAGCAACATTGAGAGCTGAACAAGCAAGTGATTCTAAAACTACTTTTTTAGCAACAATGAGTCATGAGATACGCACGCCAATGAATGGTGTAATTGGCACAATAGATCTATTAAGGCAAACAGAGCTTGATGGTGCTCAGCATAGACTAAGCACCATTATTCGTGAATCTGCTTTTTCATTATTAGGTATTTTAGATGACATATTAGATTTTTCTAAAATTGAAGCTGGTAGGCTCAATATAGATCCAACTCCATTTTCAGTTTCTGACACTATTGAAGAAGTAGCCAGAGTTTTATCATCGGTTGCCAAAAAACGTCAGCTCGATTTAGAACTAGCAATTGCCCCAGATATTCCAACAAACTTAATTGGCGATACCATGAGAGTGCGCCAAGTACTGTACAACTTATGTAGTAATGCTATTAAATTCACTAGCACCGATGAAAACCGTCGTGGCCATGTTCGTATAGCCGTTGAAGTAGCTCAAAACACGACAGATCATTTCACTCTACGTTTTATCGTCAGTGATAATGGAAAAGGTATGAGCCAAGCACAATTACGTGAGATTTTTAACCCATTTATTCAAGCTGAAAATTCTATCACTCGAGAATATGGTGGCACGGGGCTTGGCCTTTCAATTTGTAAAAGTTTAACCGAGCTCATGCTTGGTACTATTAATGTTACAAGCGATTTAGGCATTGGCAGTGAATTTGTTGTTGAATTACCTTTTAGCACCGAAGGAACAATTAAGTACGCACATAAAAATACATTAAAAGATCAACTTGTAGTTTTAATAAGCGAAAATAGTACGAGAAAGCAAACGTTATCACGTTACCTATCGTTTGTGGGAGCTAAAACACTTCAAGCGGGTACTCTTGATGAGATAGAGCAGCACCAAGAGAGTTTTGGTATTGTCTGGGTTCTTGATGGTGTTGATTCGATAGAAAAAACTAATTCATTACTACGTCGCCTAATATACACTCTAGAAGATCATAACCAACAGGTTGTTGTACTAAGTAAGCTAGATGAAGCAGCAATTAACCATAAAAATATTTTTTATCTTAATGCTACACCATTGTGCAAATCTAACTTTATGATGTCATTACTTGTAGCTGCTGGACTTCATAAACCTAAACAAGTGAAACCCGTTAAAACTCTAAATAACTACCTAAACGTAGAACAGGCTAGAGAGGAAAATAGACTCATTTTACTTGTTGAAGATAACCTCTTAAACCAACAAGTACTAACCGATCAATTGCATTTGCTAGGCTTTGGTGTTGAAGTCGCTGAAAACGGTGAACAAGGCTTGCAAAAATGGCGAAAAGAACGCTACTCACTCATTCTTACTGATTTACATATGCCTAAAATGTCAGGCTACGATATGGTCGAAACAATCAGAGAAGAAGCTTCATTACTTGATGATATTAATGCACAGCCATATATAATAGCGATCACAGCGAATGCCCTTAAAGGCGAAAAAGAACGCTGTTTAAATGCAGGTATTAATGATTTTATTACTAAGCCTGTGGAATTAAATACTTTAGAAGCTATTTTAGAGAAGTGGGCTCAAAAAAGTCAGCAAGGTACTGTGTCTGTGAGCGAGCTCGGCGAAAGGCCTGCAGCCCCAGTTAATTTAGAAATGCTAGCTAAATACGTAAACAACGATGAAGCTAAACAAATCCGCTTTTTTAAAATGTACTTAGAACAAAGTAATAACTTAACTAAAGAAATAAACAGTGCTGTTATGGTTACAGACTATCAAGGTATTGCACAAGCCTGCCACCAGTTAAAATCAATTTCTAAAACGATTGGAGCTGAACAGATTAGTAAATTAGCTGCGGATTTTGAAGAGCACTGTAATTTAGAAGGATTATCGAGTGATGAGCTAATAGAGCAAAGAGATATTTTAGAAATCGAATATTCAAGAGTAGCGCAATTTCTCAAAGAGCAAATAGAAAAAGCAGATGAACAAGAGGAAAGTAGCTTTTAGTTTTTTTACTCCTGCTAATACACATAAAAGGGCGGCATCGCCCTTTTATTTATTCTGAACTTATTTTTCCGGCGGACGGTAGCCTTCGATTTCAACCTCTTTATCTTCAAACAAAAAGCCAACCATCTGCTCTTCCAAAAATGTGCGATGCTCTGGGTCCATCATGTTTAGATGTTTTTCATTAATTAGCATAGTCTGCTTATGCTGCCACTGACCCCATGCTTCTTTTGAAATATTATTGAAAATCTTTTCACCAAGCTCACCTGGGTATAATTGAAAGCCAAGGCCTTCGGCTTCTTTTTGTAACTTTTGACAAAATACTGTACGTGCCATAATTGATCTCTTCTTAATATGCGTTTAAGACTTATCTCTAGTGTAAACCATTGTGCTAATTTGTTTAACCAGCTTTTTAGTTGGTGCTGCTAAACCGACCTCAATGGACTGATCTAACGGATACCAAACAAGCTGACGCTCATTAACTACATCAGGCATTTTACTAACCTTAAGCACATGAGGATTAATAGTTAATTCAAAATGCGAAAACACATGAGTAAACGGTTCCACTTGTGTGGTAGTCAGCTCAAGCCCCTGCTGTGCAATAAAAACATCAAGTTGTTCCTTTTGTTCAAATTCAAAAAAGCTAAACAAACCACCCCAAATACCAGAGTTAGGCCTTTTTTCCATTAATACTTGGTCATCACATTGAATGATCAACTGATGACAGCTTTTTTTAGGAACGGCTTTTTTAGGTTTTGAATGAGGGAACTGCTTAACGACTGAATTATTAAATGCCTTACAACGACTGTTCAGGGGGCAAGGTTCACATTCAAACTTGCTACGGGAGCATAAGCTTGCACCTAAATCCATCATTGCCTGATTAAACTCAGTGACATTATCTACAGGAGTCAACTGTTCTGTTAATTGCCATAGTTGATTCTCTACTTTTTTAACTCCGTACCAACCTTCAACCATAAAATAGCGAGCCAAGACACGCTTTACATTGCCATCTAAAATTGGGTGATGCTGGCCAAGGGATAAAGACAAAACGGCGCCAGCTGTAGAGCGCCCTATTCCTGGTAATGCGATTACTTGTTCAATATTTGTTGGAAACTCACCATCGTATTGGTCGCGCACTATTTTGGCTGTTTTATGTAAATTACGCGCTCTTGCGTAATAACCCAGCCCAGTCCAATGATGCAGTACAATATCTTCATCTGCATTCGCTAAAGCGATAATATCAGGGAAACTTGCCATAAATTTTTCAAAATAAGGAATAACGGTCACAACTTGAGTTTGTTGTAGCATTACCTCAGACACCCAGACTTTATAAGGTGTTTTATTCAATTGCCATGGTAAGGTTTTACGCCCATGTAATTGATACCAATCAACTACCTGCCCTGAAAACCAACTTGCATCAGTGTTGTTTAACTTCAAAATAACTACTTTATAACTCGACCCTTGATAGCGAGCAGTCTATTGCAGTGAGTTAAAATATCAAGTTCTAAACATACACAAAGGATAAAGCCTTGTGATCAAGCCCACGGTCAGGGATAATACGCCACCATTTTAAACATGTTGTTTTCATCAGGCCAAAATATATGAGTGATTCAAGTAACGATAACCTTGAGCAAGCAAAGCAAGAAGGTAAATATATTCGTACAATTCGTAGCTTTGTTAAACGTGAAGGTCGTTTAACCAAAGGACAAGCAGCAGCAATTGAAAAGTGCTGGTCAACAATGGGCCTTGAGCACCAAAACGGCATGCTTGATTTAGCTCAAGTATTTGGTAATGACAATGATGTTGTTTTAGAAATCGGCTTTGGTATGGGTAAGTCATTAGTTGAAATGGCTAAAAACGCACCGCACTTAAACTTTATTGGTATCGAGGTACATCGCCCAGGTGTTGGTGCATGTTTGATGGACGCAGATGAAGCTGGTGTAACCAACTTACGTGTTTTTGAACATGATGCGGTTGAGGTACTCAAAGACTGTATAGCTGATGGCAGCCTTAGTAAGTTGCAGTTGTTTTTCCCTGATCCATGGCATAAAAAGCGTCACCATAAGCGTCGTATTGTGCAACCTGCATTTGTTGAAAGCTTACGCAGTAAATTAAAAATTGGTGGTGTTTTTCACATGGCAACAGATTGGGAAAACTACGCTGAGCACATGCTTGAAGTAATGCAAGCTGCTGAGCACTATAAAAACCAATCGCAAAGCAATGATTATGTGCCTCGTCCTGATTTACGTCCGCTGACTAAATTTGAGCAACGCGGCCATCGTTTAGGCCATGGTGTTTGGGACTTAATGTTTGAACGCATTAGCTAAACCAGTAACTTATTAAACAACACTTAAGGTAAAGCCATTTATGAGCGCATTAACTAACCCAAGTTCATTACTACTGAGAAATAGTGAATCACTCAATGCTGAATCTATTTTGGTGGTCAATTTTGTGCAAGATGGCTTTTTATCTCAACTTAAAAGTTTAAACCCAAACAGTAAAATAACCGCTTTTAGTTACAACCATGCCAATGGTCAATTTGCTAAAAACATCAACGGCATTGATGTTTGTATAAGCCATGAAATAGCAAAGCAACAATTTGATTTAGTAATTTACTATTATCCAAAATCAAAGCCTGAAGCATTAATGACGTTGGATAATATTCGTGCAGTTCTCAACCCTGATGCTGATTTACTGGTTGTTGGCGAGAATAAAAGTGGCGTAAAGTCGATAGAAAAACAATTTACTAATCATTGCGAATTTGGCCGTAAAATTGATAGTGCTCGCCACTGCGCACTCTATTTATTCTCTGGTATTGCACAACTAGCAGAGTTCAGTATTAGCCGGTATCACAAGCAATTCACTGTTGAAGTAGCAGGAACGCAGTTTAACGCAATTAGTATCCCCGGAGTATTTAATCACGGTGAACTTGATGCCGGAACTAAAATGCTACTAGAAAACGCACCAAATGTTAAAAGTGGCCAAGTGCTCGATTTTGGTTGCGGCGCAGGTTTAATAGCTACATTTCTAGGCCTTAAAAATATAGCCCTATCCTTTGTTTGCTCAGATGTAAGTGCGCTTGCAGCTTATGCCACAACACAAACTCTAGCGCTTAATAATATAAATGGTAAAGCTGTGCTTAGTGACGGCCTTACTAGTATTAATGGCAAATTTGATTTAATTATTTCTAACCCACCATTTCATACGGGTATTGCAACTGATTATACGATTGCAGAGCAGTTTTTAAGTAATGCAAAACAACACTTAACTAAATCGGGCAAACTGACAATTGTTGCGAATTGCTTTTTAAAATACCCACCTATTTTAGAGTCTCAATTTGGTGAGTATCAAACAGTTCATAAAAACAATAAATTTGCAGTTTATAGTAGCTAAATAAAGTCCTACTTAAACATATAGACCCCGTTTTTAAAGTAAATACACAAAAAGTGACAATTATTTGATATTTCTTCGTCACTTTTCGTTGCGTTTGCTAGACTTAGAAAACGAAGTCACTATGATGAATATCAGGCTATAATAAAAAATGCCTAAATCTCTACCACAAACAAGTATTCGAAAAGCGTTGATCAGTGCAGTGATGTTTGTTACGGCTCTTTGTTTGTCATTGTCTATTTCGATTTCAACTTATCTTGATGTTAAAGAGCAAAAACAATTAATCATAAATAAACTTACTATCCTTGCTGAAATTGTTGCATTTAACGCCCAAATTACCGTTTTATTTGATGATATAGAAACGGAAGAGCAACGACTTAAGTCCTTTGAAACCATTCCACTAGTTAAGAATATACATATCTACTCAATTGATGAAATATCGAATAAAGCTGTGTTCTTTACCAGTTTTAACGCAAAAAAAACGCCACCTGTACCACTTCGTGTAGATAGTATCGAGCAGTTAAAAGAAGCTAAAATTACAGGCGATCAAGTCGAACTGATAAAGCCTATACTCTATGAAGGTGAAATTAAAGGTTATGTTTATATTCGTGGCGGGCTAGAGCGTCTTAACGACTATATAAATAAAAAAATACTGATAGATATATTACTAACTCTATTTGTTTTAGTCCTAGTGTATTTTGTAGCTAAGCGTATCCAAAAACGTATTGCAAACCCAATCGATGAATTAAGCATGTTACTGCAAGATGTTTCTAAAAATCACAATTACAATGCCCGCGCACCAAAAACGAACATTACTGAAATAAACACTCTTGCTAGTAGCTTAAATATTATGCTCACGCGAACGCAAAACCAAATTGAGCGGCATAAGAATGATAAACTCGAAATTAAACAGCTAAACCAAAGTCTAGAAGAAAAAGTAAATCAGCGGACAATTGCACTTAGAGAAGCGAATCAAGAGCTATTAAATACACTTGAGCGCATGCATCAATATCAAAATCAAATCGTTGAAAGTGAAAAAATGGCTTCACTTGGTCAAATGGTTGCAGGTGTCGCCCATGAAGTTAATACTCCCATCGGTCTGGGCATCACAGGTTCCACTCTATTACGAGATAAACTTGCTGAAATTAATTCAGGGTTTGAAAACAAAACACTCACCTCAAGCCAGTTAAAACGCTTTATAGATGATGGTATAGAAAACCTTGATTTAATTTACCGCAACTTAAACAGAGCTGCAGAGCTTGTCTCTAGCTTTAAAAAAGTAGCGGTAAACCAAGATGGTGAACTGAATTCGTTAATAAACGTAAAAAATCTGATCTCAGATGTACTGTTATCCATGCGTACTGAAATGCAAGAAAAGGCCCCAGAGGTTATTATTCATTGTCCATCTGAACTCATTTTTGAAACTAAAGTAGGCCCACTTCAACAAGTGTTACAGCAGCTTATCAGCAACTCTGTCATCCACGGTTTTAAAGATGATATCGGCAATAAAATTGAATTCACAATAGAACGTAATGAAAGCAGTTTAATTATTAATTATCTTGATAATGGTATTGGCGTTGATAAAACAATTAAAAAGCGAATTTTTGACCCATTTGTAACAACTAAACGCGGCGAGGGAGGCAGCGGCCTGGGTATGCATTTAGTGTATAACTTAGTTACACAAGCATTAGGCGGCAATGTACACTACGATGAACAAGAAACTACAGGGGCTCGATTTATAATCACCCTGCCGAATGAGCAGGCCAACATAAAATGAAATTAAAGCTGATGTTACTTAGCATAATAATTTTTGCTCCATTTAGCATTTTAGCAAAGTCTCCTGAGCAGGTTAAATCTGCATTTTTATATCAAATTAGTAAGTTTGTTGAGTTTGCAAAAGCTGACAAAAACCACGCTATGACCTTTTGTTTTTATGACTTAAAGCTAGGGGTGGGAGCGATTTTAAACAGCACTCCATCATTAAGTGTTAACGATAAAGCCATCAAAATAATTTTAATAGATAAAAAACAGCAAATTTCTGAACTTTCTCGCTTTTGTGATATCACATACATTGATGAAACAGAAGAAGATGATATAATTCCACTTTGGATCGATACCATTTCGTCAGACACCTTAACAGTTGGTGAGAGTATCAGTTTTTTAGAAAAAGGCGGGATTGCCGCTTTGATCCAAGAAGGGAATAAAATCCGACTGTATATCAATAAACAGCAGTTATTGCGTAGTAGTTTTAAAATGCAATCTCGGTTATTAGCTGTTTCAAAGTTTTATCCAAATTGATTTTACTTGTTAACAAATGGATATACTCCTATAATCTCTGTATTCGGTTTTATAATACAATACCGAATTAATTGTAAATAAAATATTCCGAAAAAGGTTAATTAATAATGCAAACGCCAGTCATTCTGATTGTAGAGGATGAAGACGTAACTCGACTAAACCTCGTTAGTTTATTTGAAGCTGAAGGTTATAAAGTTATTGAAGCCATAGATGGCGATGACATGCATGACAAGCTTACAAATAATGATGATGTGAATCTTGTAGTTATGGATATCAACCTACCAGGCAAAAACGGGCTAATTTTAGCACGTGAGTTGCGTCAAAAGCGTAACGTTGGGCTTATTTTCCTAACTGGTCGTGATAATGATGTAGACCGTATTTTAGGCCTAGAAATTGGTGCGGACGACTATATCACTAAGCCCTTTAATCCACGTGAACTAACCATTCGTGCTCGTAACTTAATTTCTCGTACTGCTCTTGGCGGTGAGGAAGCTAATATCGAAACAAATGGTGTTATTACGTTTAATGGCTGGGAGCTTGACGAAAATAGCCGTTGTTTAACATCCCCAAACGGCGATGCTAAACGTCTTCCTAAAGGTGAATACAGAGCACTACGTTTAATGCTTGATTCTCCAGGTCGCATTTTTAGTCGTGAACAGTTAATTAAACATATGACGGGTCGTGAGCTACGTGCTAATGACCGTACTGTGGATGTGACTATTCGCCGTATTCGTAAACATTTTGAAAGCGACAACAGCACCTCTGAATTGATCAGCACCATTCACGGTGAAGGTTATAGATTCATCGGTAAAATCGACAGCTAATAATATTGTTGGTTAACCTACAGCAGTTACTTCTCTAACTGCTGTAAGAATAAATGAAGGGCTTGTTGTCCTTCATTTATTTTATCTGTAAGTTCTATCAACCATTGTTGTAACTCCCCATCATTTTGCTCAAGTGCCCCATGCTCCATCATTTTAGCATGCAGCTGCACGTCATTAAGACCAACCGAACCTGCAGCTCCTTTAAGCTTATGTGCGACCGATTTATATTCTTCTCTATCACCTTGCGCTAATGAGCTCACTAATTCTTGCTGATACTGTGGATTTAGTTTGGCAAACAAATTACTGCTACGCTTGAATACATCTATTCCCATTGAATTGACAAAGTCTTCAATAGTTTCAACATCGAGTAGTTCTACATTTATATTTAAACAATCCTGCGCAGATACCGCTAAGCGCGTTTCATCACATTGCCGAGCTTGTTTAATATCAAATAACTCTGCGAGTATTTTATCAAGTTTAGTGGTATTGATTGGTTTGGCGAGTGCTCCTTGGATGGAGATTCCTTCTAGCTCTTCCTCGGCACTACGTACATTTGCCGTTAACGCTACTATAGGTAATTTATCAAAATAGCTATCGGCGCGAATTTGTCTTGCAACTTCATCACCATTAATATCTGGCAATTGCATATCTAATAAAACTAAATCAAGGTCATCCTCAGTTTCAACAAATGATAAAGCATCTTCACCTGTTTCAGCCCAAATAACCTCATGACCACGCTGCTCAAGTAAATTAGTGGCAATTTCAGCGTTTAACGGCACATCTTCAACTAACAGAATATTTAAACTACGCCCAGCATAACTTTGTTCTGTTGGCGCAACACATAAAGCCAATGGTATCTCAACGACAAAACTACTACCCTCACCTTCAGTACTACTTACTCGAATTTTCCCACTCATTGCCGTTACGAGTGCTTTGGTTACTGCCAGGCCAATTCCTGAACCAATAGCATTTGTGCCATTTAAGTCAGGCGCTTTATAGTACATATCAAAGATACGCTGTAATTGCTCTTGCGGTATTCCTTGGCCAGTATCGGTAACCTTCATCACTAACCACGTACCGTCAGCGCGATTCTCTCTAATACAAGATAATTCTACTCTCCCTTGCTGAGTAAACTTAACGGCATTATTAATTAAATTCCAAACAACTTGGCGTAAACGAGTAGGATCTAGCGAAGCATAAATATCTAAGATGCCTTTACGCTCAATTTCAAATTCAAGTCCTTTCTCTTCTGCGATCAAGCCCGCAAAATTTACCACATCATTTATAAAGTCAGAGACATTTATTGGTGTAGTGACAATATCCAGCTGCTCACGGTCAATTTTATCTAAATCAATAATATCGTTGAAAATATTACCCAAGGTTTCGGCGCTTGAAAAAACCGTACTACACCAGCTACGTTGCTGTTTATCAAGTTCAGTGTCGAGTAACATGCGTGTTAAACCAACAATACCGTTAAGTGGCGTTCTTAGCTCATGGCTTAAAGTGGCAATAAATTTCCCCTTGTCTTTATAAGCGGTTTCAAGGGCTTGAGCTGCTTCTTTTCGGCTCGTTATATCACGGCCAAAAGCAAGCAAGCCGATGTATTCCCCTTCATCGTTAATAAAAGGTAATTTACGCATTTCAAACCAGCGATTTTCACTATCAACCGGGTACTCTACATCAAGGGTGAGCGCTTGGTGAGTTTCTTCCACTTTATTGTCTGTTCTAAGAACCTCAGGTAAATAAGGTTGCGGGTATATTTGCTCAGCGGTTTTGCCAATTAATTCAGTTGCCGGCTTGCCAATAACTTTTTCAAACATTTTATTACATCCGGCGAAAACCCCATTGTTGTCACGGTAATAAAATAAATCAGGAGATGAATCGACAATAGAACGTAATAACATTCCCTGTTGGGCAAGCTCTTGCTGGGTTTTCTTACGCTCTGCTATTTCGCGTCTAAGCTCTTCAATTGCGCGGTGCTTAGCATGAAAAGCCATTTTACGTTCGTCTATCTCAACGTTTAGCCGAGTGATATTATCTTTTAACGTTTGGTTTAATAGCTTCTCTTGTTTAGTTGCACTATCAAGGTATGCGTATGAGGCATCAAGTTGACGAATCGAGTTTATAATGACACTAATCATTATAGGCGAGACAACAGCAGTGAAAAACAACATTGCAAGTACATCTACAATCACTACATGGCCAACTGCAACATAATAAAACATGCATGCTAATATCAATGACACAACTAACAGCAACACATAGCAAATCGCTGCCGTTTTGAACTCACCAAACCGAGTGATTAAACTTGAAAGCATTCGAGCCCAAGGGCTCAAAGAAGAATCGATCATATATAAATCTGTCTCATGACTATGGGTTTTAACATCAATAGACTAAGCAATGCTTTAATCTAGTAATATAAGTATATAAAAAAGAAGCTGACACCACAGCTACAAATGAAAATGCCTAAACCAAACATTTATATAAATTAACTAAATAACACCATTTTTATCGGTGCTAAAAATGTCAAACCCATGGCTATTTTAATAGTTAAGGTTTTCAGCACGTTAAAAAGGCGGTTAGGGTCATTTTCTGGATAACCTATTTTAGCATTTTTACATTAGCAATTTTCATCTTCCGCGACGAAAACATAAAATTTTCATCTACTACGTTTTTTTCAATTAATTCGTGTAAAATACCGCGCTTTACAATTGCCAATAACGAGATTTTTCATGCAAAGCAATATGCCCGATATAGCAGATACGGCTCCCGCCTTACAAACTGGTAAATTAGACTGGATTGGTATGGCCGATATTGAGCTGCCATTTATTTTTGAATCTCGTGGCCTTGCACCTGTAAATGTAAATGCCAAAGCGCGCGCTTTTGTTAATCTACATAAAGAAGATGCAAAAGGCATTCATATGTCGCGCTTGTTTTTGGCACTCGATACACTTTCTACTGAGCAGCAAGTTAACCCGCAAACAATTGCTCAAGCCCTAGATACATTTATATCTAGTCACGAAGGTTTAAGCGATCAAGCTAAAATAGAATTCAAATTTGAACTACCACTACGCAGAAAGTCATTGCTTAGTGGTAAAGTTGGCTGGAAAAACTACCCTATTCTACTAGAGGCAAAAATTGACCGCGGGCAACTTAGTTTTGAGCTTAGTTTAGATGTAACCTACTCTTCAACTTGCCCTTGCTCTGCCGCTTTAGCACGTCAACTAATACAAAACGCGTTTGTAGAGAAGTTTGACCAACAAACATTAAACCAAGAAGAAGTAGTCGCTTGGTTAGGCAGTACTGACGGTATTGTTGCAACTCCGCACTCACAGCGTTCAATCGCAAACGTGAAAATCAAACTTGATAATACGATTACTGAGTTTGATATTTTAAGTTTGATTGATACTCTTGAAGCTGAGCTAAAAACCCCAGTACAAGCGGCCGTTAAGCGTGAAGATGAACAAGAGTTTGCTCGTTTAAATGGCCAAAATTTAATGTTTTGCGAAGATGCTGCGCGTAAAATAAAAGCAGTACTAGAGCATGCCCAGTACGCCGATTACTGGCTACAGATAAACCATTATGAATCTTTGCACGCACACGATGCGCTCGCAATCGCGGTTAAAGGTATTGAAGGCGGTTACCAACCTTAAATTAATATACAACTCCACATCAACTAGGCACATAAATTGCTTATTACTAGCAAAGTGTCAATTTGTTGTTGTGGAGTTACCGTATGGAATTCGCTTTATTATCAATTTTAGTGCTAGTTGTAGGGGCCTCTGTTGTTGCATCGAAATTCACCGATGATGGCGGCAATCCTTATCCCTTCACCCGTAAGCAGAGTGTATTTACTCAAGTAGAAAGTGCTTTTTTAAATTTGCTCGAGCGCGCTGTAGGCGATCAATATAAAATCGTTAGTCGTGTGAAACTAATCGACATTATTGATTGTAAGAAAGGCCTATCGGTTAAAGCTAAACGTGCTGCTATAGCAAAGGCAAAAAATAAGCAACTTGATTTTGTACTGATTGATAAAGAGAAGCTGACGATTGTGGCCGCTGTAGATTTAGTCAACAACGCAAATAAAGATGGCCACAAAGCACAACGTGACTGGTTCGTAAACGGTGCATTAGAAGCCGCAGGTATTCCTCATATTCGAATGAAAGTAAAATCAGGCTACCGCCCTAGTGAAGTCCGTGATGCAATTATGTTTAAACTTGGTAAACCCGCAGCTCAAGCTCCTCGACCTACCCGCAGTAGAGCAACCAAACCTGCTGTACTATCACCTTCACAAGCAAAAGCACATTCAACAGCTTTAGCAGAAATATAACAGCAGTAATAAATTATATTTAAAAATGCGAGTTTAGGCTCGCATTTTTGTTTTTTAGTACTAACTTCACGTATAATCTAGTCATCTAATTCGAGGAATCAAAAATTATGAATGTTGGTATTATTGGCGCAATGGAGCCAGAAGTTAAAATTTTGCGTGAAGCAATGCAAAATCCACAAATTTTAACAAAAGCAGGTTTTACTTTTTATACGGGTGAATTAGCTGGCAACACTGTTACTTTGGTTCAATCAGGTATTGGTAAAGTAGCATCAGCCATAGCAACAACATTATTGATTGATAACTTTAACCCCGATTGCGTGATCAATACAGGCTCTGCCGGTGGTTTTGATCCTTCATTAAGTGTGGGCGATGTAGTTATTTCATCACAAGTACGCCACCATGATGTTGATGTGACTGCATTTGGCTATGAAATTGGTCAAGTTCCACAAATGCCTGCTGGTTTTTCAGCACATCCTAAACTGGTTGAAGCGGCTGAGCAAAGTATTGCTCAAATCAGTGACGTTAAGACCTTAGTTGGTTTAATTTGTACTGGTGATTCATTTATGTGTGACCCTGTACGTATCGATAAAGCGCGTGCTGATTTCCCAACTATGCTTGCAGTAGAAATGGAAGGTGCTGCGATTGCTCAAGTATGTCATAGCTTAGAAACCCCTTTTGTGGTTATTCGTTCTATGTCTGACATAGCCGGTAAAGAATCGCCGCAATCGTTTGAAGAATACTTAGAAACGGCATCAGTCAACTCTTCTAAAATGGTTGTGGCTTTGCTTGAAAAACTAACAGCGGTTAGTTTATAAGGTGTTACTCAATCTAGTTCAACAACATTTGGACTTTATTGTGTTTTTGTTAGCGCTCCTGGTTGAGCGCTTTTTACCTTTAAGCAGCTGGTATCATCCAAATACATTTTTCACGGCGGTATTTCGTCCGTTAGGTAAACGGATATACCGTGAAAAAGAACCTAAAAGCTATCACTACTTATCATCAACATTATGTTTCAGCTTAGTGATTCTTGTAATCATGACTATTATGGTATTGCTGCTAGAATTTGCTTATTATCCTGAGCTACTCGCCGGTTTAATTTTATACATATGCTTGCAATGGCAAAATATACAAAAAAAAGCGTTACGTATTGCTCGTTTAGTTAAACAAAATCAAAAAGCCACCGCGCGCGATTTACTTAGCCCACTAGTAGCACGCGATGTGAGTAAGCTTTCAAGTGCAGGAATATGTAAAGCTGCGATGGAAACATTTGCATTAAGAGTTGCTCGCCATTATTTCACAGTCATTTTTATATATTTAGTATTTGGTGCTATGGTGACCTTAAGTTATCATTTATTAAGCCTAATGCATCAAGCTTGGCGCAGCGACCTTCCCCCCAACAATACTTTTTTAAAACCTATTGCAGGACTTTTATTTATTATCGAGTGGCTGCCAATACGCATGCTTACGCTTACAATTGCTATGAGTAAAGCTACAAAGCAAAGTATTCGTTATATAAAGCATTATGGCCGACACTTTTATCAAAGCAATTCAGGTTGGTTACTCAGTGCCTGCTCAGCCTCAGTTGGCGTGCAACTTGGCGGACCTGCAATGTATCAAACTCTACGCTTTAACAAAATGCGTATAGGTACTGACAGACTACCAAAAGCTGAAGATATAGCAGTGCTTGTAAACCGATTAAATCAAGCTCGCGGATTTTGGTTATTAGTGATCCTTGGTATTGAGATTATAAAAACGATATAAAAAAACCAGCCGAAGCTGGTTTTGTACTATTACTGAATTTTCATTCTTAGCTAATTAAGCAACGGTAATGTTCGCAAATTTACGTTTACCTACTTGGTAAATAGCCGTACTGCCTTTTGCTATTTCCAGCTTAGAATCGGTTACTTTCTCTTCACCGTTAATTTTTACTGCACCTTGTTTGATCATACGCATAGCTTCTGACGTGCTGGCAACGAGTCCTGCTTCTTTAAGCATATTCGTTACAAATACAGTATCTTCATCAATGGTCACTGTTACATCTGGGATATCATCAGGTAATGCATTCTTTTGAAAACGTTTGATGAAATCTTCATGTGCACCTTGTGCAGCATCGTCACTATGAAAACGAGCGATCAGCTCTTTTGCTAAATCAATTTTGATATCACGAGGGTTTGTGCCCTGCGCGACTTTTTCTTTTAGTGCAGCTATTTCTTCAATTGATAAGCTACTTAGCAAGTCATAATAGCGCCACATTAATTCATCACTAATTGACATCACTTTACCAAACATGTCATTTGGCGCATCTGTAATACCAATATAGTTGCCTAACGACTTAGACATTTTTTGTACGCCGTCAGTACCTTCTAGTAGAGGCATCATCAGTACTGTTTGCGGCTTTTGACCTTCATCTTTTTGCAGCTCTCGGCCCATAAGCAGATTAAAACGCTGATCAGTCCCACCTAATTCAACATCAGCTTCTAGCGCAACTGAATCCCAGCCTTGTACTAATGGGTATAAAAATTCGTGAATTGCAATCGATTGGCCACTTGCATAACGCTTTTTAAAGTCATCACGCTCAAGCATCCGTGCAACAGTCTGCCTTGCAGCTAATTTGATCATACCTGCAGCGCCTAGGTTTTCCATCCAAGATGAGTTAAACGCAACTGTGGTCTTTGCAGGGTCTAAAATTTTAAACACTTGTTCTTTATACGTTTCAGCATTTGCTAACACGTCATCACGAGTGAGTGGCTTACGCGTTACATTTTTGCCAGTTGGATCACCAATCATGCCGGTGAAATCACCAATTAAGAAAATCACTTCGTGACCTAAGTCTTGGAAGGTTTTCATTTTATTAATTAACACGGTGTGGCCTAAGTGTAAGTCCGGTGCAGTTGGATCAAAACCCGCCTTGATCTTAAGCTTTTTACCAGACTTTAGTTTCTCAACTAACTCGTCTTCAATTAATATTTCTTCTGCACCGCGTTTAATCTCTGCTAGAGCGGTTTGTAAATCCACTATGTATTACTCCAAAAAATTCAGTCAACCTAGGGATTCTAGCGTAAATTAGCCACAGTTTAAATCTACAAAACACTGGTATTAACGCTTTATTAGGTATATCCTGCAATATTAGTGATTAATTATCTTGACAGCAGAAAAAGGCACGTTATGGTTCACGTTGTGCACAAACTCCCAAAAAAACACAAATTGCTTATTCTAGGTTTGGTTTCTGCTATTGCTGCCCTGACTCTTATTCCTTCTGAAAAAGCAACCGCCTCTAAAGATAACAGTGCAGATGCACTAGAAATTGGCAAGCGCTACGAATTACAAATTAAAGTTGATGATGCTGAGCAATTAACTGAATTAAATTCGCAAGAAGACGCAGCAAAATTACCAGAATATGACCTAGTCGACTTTGAAGTAAAGAACGGTGACAATTTAGCACTTATCTTTAAGCGTGCAGGTTTTAACGCGCAAACCGTTCATAAATTACTTAACACCAACGCAGAAACTCGCAAACTTACTAAAATTCACCCTGGTGAAATTCTTAGTTTTGCCACAGCTGAAGATGGGTCTTTAGCGCAGTTACGCTACGTTATCTCAAAGACAGATACTTTATTTGTGACTTTAAACGAAGAAGGTAACTACGATACCTCAATCGACAGCAAAGAAATCGAAACCCTAACTAAATCAACTGGCGGTGAAATCAGCAACAGCTTTTGGACCTCAGGTATTGCAGCAGGTTTAAGCGAACGCCAAATTATGAACTTTGCTGATATTTTTGGTTGGGACGTGGATTTTGCAAATGATATTCGTAAAGGCGATCAGTTTGGTCTCATTTACGAGTCACACTATGTAGATGGTGAATTTATTGGCACGGGTAAAATTATTGCCGCTGAATTTATAAATCAGGGTGAGCGTTATGCCGCTATTCGCCACAGCGATGATAACTTTTATACCCCTGAAGGCCGCAGCATGAAAAAAGCATTTTTACGTGCACCGGTTAACTTTAAATATATTAGCTCAAGCTTTAACCCGCGCCGCTTACACCCTGTTACTGGGCAAGTAAAAGCGCACCGCGGCATTGATTACGCAGCACGTACGGGTACGCCAGTTGTTGCATCAGGTAACGGTAAAGTAATTAAATCAGGCTACAGCAAGTATAACGGTAACTATGTATTTATAAGCCACGGCACACAATACGTGACTAAATACTTACACTTAAATAAACGCGCAGTAAAAACGGGTCAAAAAGTTAAGCAAGGCCAAAAAATTGGTACTGTAGGTGCAACAGGCCGTGTAACCGGCGCACACTTACACTATGAGTTTTTGGTTAACGGCGTTCACCGTAACCCTAAAACAGTTAAACTACCTAAGTCTGAGCCATTACCACGCGCAGAGCTTGCGAAGTTTAAGCCAATTGCAGATACGTTCTTAGCGCAATTAGAGCGCAACAGAGAGCTACAGTTAGCGCTTAAGTAAGAGTTGTCAGCGGTCAGCGGTCAGCGGTCAGCGGTCAGCGGTCAGCGGTCAGCGGTCAGCGGTCAGCGGTCAGAAAATATAAAACCGTTGCTATGCAAATAGCAACGGTTTTTTCTTGATAGGGTATTTTCGTTGGGTTTCGGGGTGCTCAACCACAACCTACGCAGCCCATTTTAACACCGAGCAGCTTAAAACTGACGGCTACCGCACCAACATATAAATCAACTGCACAACCAATGAAATCATGACTAATGGCCAAATATATTTCGCATATTTAGTTGCCCCCTCTAAGCCCATTTTTGATTGGTACTTTTCAAGTAGTGGCACCAGAATAACAAGAGCGACAAACAAAGAGATTAAAATCACAAAGATATTCATACTACTGCCTTTTAAGTTCAGGTGCTAAATTAAGGTAATTAGTAAGACGAAATTCGAGTATACCTAAAAAGCAGGCAAAAAAAAAAGCGCAGTATAAACTGCGCCAGTCGGTTGGAAGTAAAAGTTTACTTCAGCAGTGCTCAAAATTAAGAGCACTGGTGTTGTATTTTAACCTACAAGTGCTAACAAAATACCCGCAGCAACGGCACTACCAAGTACACCTGCTACGTTTGGCCCCATTGCATGCATCAACAAGAAGTTATGTGGGTTATTCTCAAGACCAACTTTATTAACGACTCGAGCAGCCATTGGTACTGCAGAAACACCTGCCGCGCCAACTAAAGGGTTGATCGGTGACTTGGAAAACTTATTCAAACCTTTCGCCATAAATACACCCGATGCTGTACCTATAGAGAACGCCAGTGCACCTAGCGCTAAAATACCCAGCGTTTCGACAGTTAAGAATTTGTCTGCGGCTAATTTAGACCCTACAGCTAAACCTAAAAAAATCGTTGTGATATTGATAATCTCATTTTGTGCACTGTTACTTAATCGATCAACCACACCTGATTCACGCATTAAGTTACCTAAACAAAACATACCTACTAGCGGTGTTGCCGCAGGTAAAAACAACATAGTTAAGCCCAATACCATTAGAGGAAAAATAATTTTTTCCTTCTTAGACACTGTACGTAATTGTGGCATTTGAATTTTGCGTTCTTCAGGCGTTGTAAGTACGCGCATAATTGGCGGCTGAATAATTGGTACTAAAGCCATATACGAATAAGCAGCCACTGCAATTGCACCTAATAAATCAGGCGCTAATTTTGATGCTAAGAAGATAGCCGTTGGGCCATCAGCACCACCAATAATAGCGATAGCTGATGCATCTTGTAATGAGAACTCAAAGCCTGGTACATAGTTAAGTAAAATCGCCCCAAATAATGTAGCAAAAATACCAAATTGAGCCGCAGCACCAAGCAACATCATTCTCGGGTTTGCAATTAAGGCACTAAAGTCTGTCAGTGCCCCTACTCCCATAAAGATCAGTAACGGAAACACACCAGTATCAATACCAATATGATAAACGTAATATAATAAGCCACCAGGGTCTGATAAGCCCGCTACTGGAATATTTGTTAAGATTGCACCAAAGCCTATTGGTAATAGTAATAGTGGCTCAAAGTTTCGTGCAATTGCGAGGTACAACAATAGGCACCCTACTGCAATCATGATTAACGCAGGAAAAGTGAAATTTGCTATACCCGTTGCTTGCCAGAGGTTTAATAACGCGTCCATCCTCTATACTCCTAAGCCATTGCAATCATTGCTTCGCCTGTGGCAACAGAGTCACCTTCAGCAACTAAAAGTTCAGCAATAGTTCCACTGTGAGTAGCGCGAATTTCTGTTTCCATCTTCATCGCTTCCATAATCATCACAACATCACCTGCGTTAACTGTTTGACCCGCTTTCACTTTAATCTTGAAGATGTTACCTGCAAGCGGAGCATTCAAAGTTTCGCCCGATGCTACCGACGCAGACTGCGGAATTAACTCACTGTCTTTGAGTGTTACCTCTTTTAGTTCACCGCCTTGTGCAACGACAACATCATATACTTTACCATCAACTTTTACGCTGTACTGCTCAGCTTTAACTGTGTTGTTATTAGATTTATTGCTTGAAGAAGGTTTGTCTTGCTTAGCTGACTCAGCACTTGGCACCGCTTCAAACGCATCTGGGTTGTTGCGGTTTTTCAGAAATTTCAAACCAATTTGTGGGAATAATGCATATGTTAATACATCATCAATTTGCTCATCAGCAAGGTCTAAACCTTGTTCTTGTGCTTCTTTTAGTAGTTCAGCTTGCAATGTTTCAAGTTCTGGTTGCAGTACATCAGCAGGGCGACAAGTAATTGCCTCACTACCATCAAGTACACGTTCCTGTAATTCTTTATTCATTGGCGCTGGTGTTGAACCATATTCGCCTTTAAGTACACCTGCAGTCTCTTTTGTGATGGTTTTATAACGTTCACCGGTCAATACATTCAATACTGCTTGAGTACCAACAATTTGTGAAGTTGGTGTAACTAATGGTAAGAAACCTAAATCTTCACGTACGCGTGGGATCTCAAGTAGAACCTGATCCAGTTTATCTGCTGCGCCTTGCTCTTTTAGCTGGTTTTCCATATTAGTTAACATGCCACCTGGCACTTGAGCTAACAAGATACGGCCATCTACACCTTTTAAGCTCCCCTCAAATGCCGCATACTTTTTGCGCACATCACGGAAGTAAGCCGCGATTTCTTCTAACTGATTTAAATCAAGATCGGTATCACGCTCAGTACCTTCGACAATTGATACTATTGTTTCCGTCGCGCTGTGACCGTAGGTCATACTCATTGATGAAATAGCGGTATCAAGCATATCAATACCAGCATCTATGGCTTTTTGATAAGTTGCTGTACTCAAACCTGTTGTTGCATGACATTGCATAGCGATAGGAATAGAAACGGTTTCTTTTAGCCCTTTAATCAATTCCTCACAATCATAAGGCTTAAGCAAACCTGCCATATCCTTAATACAAATTGAGTGACAGCCTAAATCTTCTAACTGCTTGGCTAAAGTAAGCCACATATCAAGTGTGTGCACTGGGCTGACAGTATATGAAATCGTGCCTTGTGCATGAGCTCCCACTTTCACAGCGGCTTTAATTGCAGTTTCAAGATTTCGCACATCATTCATCGCATCAAAAATACGAAATACATCAACACCATTTTTGTGGGCACGTTCAACAAATTTTTCTACAACGTCATCAGCATAATGACGGTAACCTAAAAGGTTTTGCCCACGAAGTAGCATTTGTTGCTTCGTGTTTGGCATTGCTTTTTTAAGCGCACGGATGCGTTCCCACGGATCTTCACCTAAGTAACGAATACATGAGTCAAACGTTGCCCCACCCCAAGATTCAATAGACCAATAACCCGCATTATCAAGTTTTTCAGCAATTGGTAGCATATCGTCTAAACGCATACGTGTTGCTAATAAAGATTGATGCGCGTCTCTGAGTACTAGCTCAGTTAATTTTAATTTAGCCATGAGTCACCCCTTATGATTTTTGTTTATTTTTGTACTGAGCGATTGCAGCACTGATAGCAGCAACATGTGCACTTGGCACACCTTGGGCTTTAATAGATGGTGTACGAGCAGCCTCAACCACAGGTTCTTCAAAGCGGCTCATTATTTTAGACATAAAGATAATTGCTGAAATTAACAGCGATAAGAATACGAAAACGCCCACCATTCCAGTGACCATTAAATTTGCTGCTGTCGCAAGTAGTTGTCCTATGTCCATGCTGCTCCCCCTTGATTACTAAACTTATAGTTTTAATTTACCAACCTAAAACAGGTAAAAAATCACTTTATATAAATAATTATGCACCAATCATAACAAAGAAATAGACCAAGTCCAACACTTTGTAAATTGGTAAAAC
The DNA here is from genome assembly GCF_030408095.1 of Pseudoalteromonas sp. APC 3893. Lineage (NCBI taxonomy): Bacteria > Pseudomonadati > Pseudomonadota > Gammaproteobacteria > Alteromonadales > Pseudoalteromonadaceae > Pseudoalteromonas > Pseudoalteromonas sp. APC 3893. The sequence goes on along the minus strand of NZ_JASDCD010000001.1, from coordinate 83,778 downwards.
CAATTAATATTAAGCTAACATATCCACATTAAAGTTAACACCGTACATTTTGCTATTATTTTCTGAGATATAGACAATATAAATAATGAATATAGTTAAAAGTTATAACTATCCTGCATACTGTTGATTAAAAAATCATGATAGCAGTTTGAATCTGCACTAAATTTAAGAGGAAATGCCTCACCATGTTAAATTGGTCTTACCAAGGAAGGCATTTAATAACACGTTATTTTTTATTTTAAGAATAAGTTACACGTAATAAAGTAAATATTACTTACAGTGCGCTTGTCTTTCTTTGTAATAACCCTATTAGACATTGATTTTAAAGTACTTTTATTTATGGCACATAACTGGCATTAACCATATCGAACAAATTTACAAACCAAGGAGACAACAATGTTACGCTGGACAATTACATTTTTAGTTATTGCACTTATTGCTGCAGTGTTAGGTTTTGGTGGTATCGCAGGTGCCGCAGCAGGAATTGCCAAAATTATATTTTTTATCTTTTTAGTATTATTAGTTATTTCACTCGTTTCAGGTGCGCTTAGAGGCAAAACCCCTTAACAGGAAATTAATTTAAACACTAATACATACATTACTTACAAGGAATTACATTATGAAATCAACAACAGTCAAAACAGCCGTTATCGCACTTTTCGCAAGTTTTTTTATCATGGGTTGTGAAGACAATCATGCAGAAGAAGCTGGTGAGCGCATTGATGAAGCAGTAACAGACGTACAAAATGGTGTTGAAGACGCCTGTGAAGAAGTTAAAGAAGGCGTAAATGCTGAAGAAACTAACTGTTAATCCATAATTAATAGTAAACAAAAAACGACTCACCTGAGTTGTTTTTTGTTTACTTTAAACGATCTGTCACCTATCCCCCCCTCAAAAAATACCTCTAAATATCAAACTTACACACTACTAATTTTACTGAAAAACTGGAGCAAATATTTTTTTCTAAAAATTTATTATTTGTATGTCCTAAATTTGCAACTATCTTTAAATAGCTAATTAAAGGTATCGTTAGCGTACCTTCAGTTGTTTTTAGCCTAATTATTATAAATATTTGGGAGATTACAATGTTAAAAAATAAAGTGTCACTCGGTGTAAAATCAGCCTTCAGCGCAGGATTTATATCAACTGCATTAATTTATACCCCCCTCACGATAGCCGAAGAAGAAACAACGATAGAAAAAGATGTAGAAGTTATTTCAGTTACAGGTAGCCGAATACGTCAACCTGGAGCTGTATCCGCCAGCCCAATAATATCAATTGGAGAAAAAGAGCTTGGATTCCAACAAGAGCCTGAGGTAGAACAAATTTTAAGAAGCCTTCCTGCAACAGTTCCTGGAGATGGCAGTAATGTAAATAATGGTTCCGGAGGAGCAGCAACTATAAACCTAAGGGGTCTGGGCGCACAACGTTCATTAGTACTAATGAACGGCCGTCGTATGATCCCATACAATTATAATGGTGCAGTTGATAGCTCAACAATCCCGAGCGCTTTGATTGAACGTATTGATATTGTCACTGGTGGTGCATCAGCAGTATATGGCTCCGATGCAATTGCTGGGGCAGTAAACATTGTTCTGAAAGACGACTTTCAAGGGGTGGTTTTTGACGCAAAACATTCTGAAACAGGTGATGGTGATGGTGATAAGGATAGTTTCAGTTTAACTCTAGGCTCAAATTTAGCTGATGATAAAGGTAATGTTGTACTTTCTCTTGGCTGGATGAAACGAGATCAAATATTATTAGGTGATCGTCCTCTCGGTCTTTTAGGTATTGAAACTGCGAGCGGTGCAAACTATGAGCAATTTCTAAATAGCGAACCACCAATTCCTGCTCCAGAGGAATGTAGCGGCCCTAACTCTGTTGAAAGCGGTGGTTCTACTACGGCATTTCCGACTCGCTTTGCTATCGTTGGAGCTGGCCAAACTGGCGCAGGGCAATTTAGAAACGATGGTACTTTAGAGTCTGATACTTGTAGTGTGTTTAACTTTAATCCCTACAATTTTTATCAAACCCCCTCTGAACGCTACTCAGCAACGGCTCTAGGTAATTACTATATTACTGATGATCATCAAGTATATTCTTCAGTGAATTTTACAAATACGAGTGTAGATACCCAAGTCGCTCCCTCTGGTACATTTGGCTCAAGCTTTAATTTACCTCTAGCAAACCCATTTATTGGTGAGCAAGCACTACAGTTTATGCTTGATGGTGCAGCACAAGCACTCGGTGAAGGCAGCTTAGATTCCAGCAACTGGCAAGATGTAAATGGAAACGGAATTGTTGATGAAGCTGATTATCTAACTGTTCAATTAAGACGACGTACATTAGAGCTTGGAGCTCGTACAGAGCGCTTTGATAGTACTCAGTTTCAAATTGTAACTGGTGTTAAAGGCTATTTTTTAGATGATTGGGAATACGATGCGAGCTATCAATATGGTGAATCAAACCGGACAACCGTTCGCGGTGGCTATACCAATCTAACTAATATTCAAAATGCTTTAGATACTACAGATGGAGAAACATGTAAAAATGGTGACTCAAGCTGTGTACCTATAGATCTTTTTGGTGGCTTTGGAACTATTACTGAAGAAATGGCGGGATACGCTCAAGCTATTGCTTTACAACAACAAAAATACAGCCAAGAAATTTTTACTGCCAGCGTAAACGGCAGTCTTGATTTTATTGAAATACCAGGTGCTGGAGCACCTTTAGCTGTTAGCTTCGGTTATGAAAAACGCACCGAAAAAGGCCTTTTTGAACCAGATGAGTGTTTAAAACTAGCCCCTGCAAGCTGTCAAGGTGGCGCCGGTGGTAATCAATTACCAATTTCAGGTGGTTTTTCTGTTGATGAGCTATTCATGGAAGGTTATCTACCGGTATTAGATGGATTACCTGGTGCTGAAACTCTTGACGTAGAGTTTGGTTTTCGTTGGGCTGACTACGATACCGTTGGTAGTAATGAAACTTGGAAGTTAGGCTTTAACTGGCGTCCGGTAAGCGACATTTTAGTTCGAGTTATGCAACAACAAGCAACTCGAGCACCTAATGTAGGGGAGATTGCTTCTCCTGTTGTAACAGGTTTAGATAACGCACAGAGCGATCCTTGTTCAATAGCTAATGCTGGTAATATTGATGAAAACTTAAAACAATTATGTATGTCAACAGGAATGACAGAAGCACAGGTTGGTAATGTGCAAGATGTTATATCTGGACAAGTACAAGTTATTAGCGGTAGCGATCCACTAAACCCTCCTGGAGCCGAAGAAGCTGATACTTTTACGGCTGGTATTGTTTGGACACCTGAATTAAACAGCTTAGAAAACTTTACTATCACTTTAGATTATTACGATATAGACATTAATAATATTATTGGCAACTTTTCAGCTCAGGAGATTCTTGATGCGTGTTATGTTTTAGGAGACGCTGATGAATGTGCAAAAATTAATAGAATTGGTGGTGATTTAACAATTGCAGGTGCAGGTATTGAGCAATTTACAACTAACTTGAAAAACCAACGAGCTGAAGGTCTTGAGTTTGGGTTTAATTTTGCTGTTTTAATTGATCAGATGGGAGAGTTACAATTTTCAGGTAATATTAATAAGTATCTTACTCAAGAATCTCAAAGCTCAGACACTGCCCGCATAATTGATTGTAAAGGCTACTTTAGTACCAGTTGTGATCCTGTTTCAGAACTTCGCTGGGTTCAAAGAACAAGCTGGGTGTGGGAAGATCTAACGCTATCGCTTCAGTGGCGTCATATTGATGGTGTTGATGTTGAGCCAATTGAAGCACCAAACGTATACGAAGAGTTCCAAAGTATAGAAAGCTATGATTACTTTGATTTATTTGCTAGTTATTACGCAACAGAAAATATAGTTGTTAACTTTGGTATCGATAATATATTTGAAAAAGAACCACCGGTAGTGGGGGGTGAGGCTGGTGATACTAGCTCTAACTCTGGTAACACATTCCCAAGTAATTATGATGTGCTTGGTCGTAAATTTAAAATGGGTATAAAAATCCAGTTTTAATGATTCCTGGTAGTAGGTAGTAACTTGCACCGCAATTTGCGGTGCTTTTTTATTTTTATCTACGCTCTTGCTTCAAGCATTAAACGTTTCATATCACGTACGGCTTTATCAAGGCCATCAATAGCAGCACGAGCGATTATGGCATGACCAATGTTAAGCTCGTAAATGTCCTTCATCGCAGCGATTGGTTTGACGTTATGATAATGCAGGCCATGCCCTGCGTTTACCGTTAGTCCTAAGCCCGCAGCATACTCTACACCTTGGCGAATATGTTCAAGTTCTTTTTGCATATCTGTGTCATTTTCTGCATCAGCATAAGCACCCGTGTGTATTTCTACATAAGGGGCATTACATGCTTTCGCTGCATCTAGCTGCGCTTTATCTGCATCAATAAATAATGATACTTTGATGCCCGCGTCAGTTAGCTTAGCAGTGGCAGCTTTAATTTTGCCTAGATTACCAACAACATCTAAACCACCTTCAGTAGTGAGCTCTTCACGTTTTTCTGGTACTAGGCATACATATTCAGGTTTTACATCTAATGCAATATCCAGCATTTCATCAGTGACTGCAATTTCTAAGTTCATACGGGTTTGAATTGTCTTTGCCATCACATAAACGTCGCGGTCTTGAATATGACGACGATCTTCACGCAAGTGAATTGTAATGCCATCAGCGCCAGCATGTTCAGCTACACTTGCTGCATGAGCGGGATCCGGGTAGTTTGTGCCGCGTGCTTGGCGTAAAGTTGCAATATGATCAACGTTGATACCTAACAGAATGTCTTTCATTTTTTACCTATATAAATTATTTAATAAAAAGCTCGCGGCTTTTTAATGGTTTTTTACCAAGCAATGGCTTCATTAAATGACGGCTTAATTGCTTCGCCATATATAGCACATCAGGTGCACTAAAGTCATGATCTGCAATTGCATTTAATTGAGCTCCCGTAAACCCATCCCCTTTTAGATCCTGAACTACAAAACCGTATTCGGCAAAGTAACTATACGTGTACGACGCATCAATTGGATCGCCCGCCGCATCGAAAGTAAAATCAACACCATAGCCCAGCAATTCTAGTAACTGAAACTCATAAGAGCGCAACACGGCTTGTAAGTTTGGATGTTGGTTTAGTTGCGTAAGGTGAGTTTTATATAACTGATAAGCATGATCAATTGGCTCATTAATTGGCACAATGCGGTTAGTGAGTTCATTTAAATAAAAGCCACAGTAAAGCTGATCACCTACAAGTGGTGATTGCGTACCATGTAATTCAAAGCGTTGGATATATTTTAAATCATGCCTACCAGTGTAGTTTACTAGTAAGGTTTGGAAGGGTTGTAACTGTGCTTTATGCTTTGTTGCTTGTCGGCCATTGATGCGGGCTAACATTCGCAATTGGCCAACACCTTCTACTAGCATATCAAGCATTACTTGTGAGTCGCTATAAGGACGTCGGTGTAATAAATATGCTGTGTAGAAGTCGCTATCCATAGGTCAATTTAGGCAGAAGTTAATCTTCACCATAGCCTAAACTGCGCAAGGCTCGTTCATCATCAGCCCAACCCGATTTTACTTTTACCCAAAGCTCTAAAAATACTTTGTTATCAAGCATTTCTTCAAGATCTTTGCGTGCTTCACGGCCAATAACTTTTAGCTTTTCGCCTTTGTTACCTATAACCATCCGTTTTTGTGTTTCACGCTCAACCAAAATCAAGCCATTGATATGCCAAACACCATTGTCTTGCCACTTAAACTGCTCTATTTCAACAGTCACTGAGTAAGGTAGCTCCTCACCCATAAAGCGCATCAGCTTTTCACGAATAACTTCAGCTGCCATAAAGCGCATAGAACGGTCTGTAACATAGTCATCAGGAAAGTAAAATTCACACGGTGGAAGGCGTTTCGTTACTTCATCTTTGATCAAGTTAATATTTTTACCCTGTGTCGCTGACACTGGCATAATACCTACAAAATCAAACTTATCGCCCAACCACTTCATATGTGGAAGTACTAAGTCACGATCTTTAACCTGGTCAATTTTATTAATGACTAATAATACTGGTTTGCCACTTTGGCTCACTTTATTAAGAACCATCTCATCATCAGCATTCCAATGAGTGCCTTCAACCACAAAAATTATTAGCTCAACATCGCCAATCGAACTTGAAGCTGCACGGTTCATTAAACGGTTAATGGCGCGCTTTTCCTCAACGTGCAATCCAGGTGTATCTACATAAACAGCTTGATGCTGACCTTCTGTATGAATACCCATAATACGGTGACGTGTTGTTTGCGGCTTACGCGAAGTAATACTTACCTTTTGCTCAATGATCTCATTAAGTAAGGTTGATTTACCAACGTTCGGACGACCAACAATGGCTATCATGCCACAAAAAGTATCAAGCTCACCTTCATGTGGTTGGATCAATGTATCAAGATTCATTTTTGAGTATCTTCAATGCTTTTTCAGCGGCTTTTTGCTCGGCTTTACGACGTGAGCTACCTACTGAGATAATGCTATCCATACCTTCAACAATACATTCAACCGTGAATGTTTGATTATGTGCTTGGCCTTTAGTATCCACTACAGTATACCCTGGCAGTGATAGTTTACGGGCTTGTAGGTACTCTTGTAGTAAGGTCTTAGGATCTTTTTGATTAAGACCCGGAGAAATCGCATCAAGACGCGCTTCATACCATTGTAAAATTAGCTCACCACATACATCGATACCGGAGTCTAAAAATACAGCACCAATAATCGCTTCTACGGCATCGGCCAATGTAGACTCGCGTCTAAAACCGCCACTTTTAAGCTCACCTGGACCTAAACGTAAATAGTCACCTAAACCAAATTCAAGGCCAAACTCAGCCAGAGTTTGCCCACGCACTAAAGTAGAGCGCATACGGCTTAAGTCACCTTCACGGGCTTTTGGAAATTTGCTATAAAGTGCATTAGCAATGACGAAGCTTAGAATCGAGTCACCTAAAAACTCTAAACGTTCATTATGCTGGCCTTTATGGCTGCGGTGGGTCATTGCCTGCTCAAGTAAACCTTGATCAGTAAATGTATACCCTATTTTTTTATATAACTCTGTTACATTTTTTTTCATTGTTACTGAATATTACCTAGGCGTTCAAAACGAACTCCAGTTGGAACCCAGCCTGGTAAAATATCATCTGGGCCATTATCAAATTCAAAACTCATCCATATAAAGACGGCTTTACCCACCAAGTTTTCTTTTGGTACAAAGCCCCACACACGACTATCTTGGCTATTATCGCGGTTATCACCCATCATAAAATAATGATCAGCCGGTACTACCCATTCATCAGAACGTGTACCCGGTTGTTGATAGTAGCGCCCTTTCATTTCAAGCGCTTCTGGGTTGATTAAAATATCATGGTTTAGTGTTGTTAAATTCTCATTTAAACGTACTAAATCCATAGAGCCTTGCTTAAATTCGTCACGATTGATGATTTCCATATCAATCTTATTAAACTCATTACACAATAAATCACCTTGCTGAGTTTGTCCTTGCTCACAGTTAGGCTGAATGTATAAGCGTTTATTACGGTATACAATTTTATCACCTGGTAAGCCAATCGCACGTTTAATGTAATCTACACGCTCATCAAGCGGGTATTTAAACACTACAATATCACCACGCTCAGGTTCATCAACATCCATTAGCTGAGTACGCCATACAGGGTCTTTTACCCCATATGAGTATTTTTGTACTAGGATAAAGTCACCCACCAACAAGGTTGGCATCATAGAGCCTGACGGGATTTGAAACGGTTCAAACAAGAACGAGCGAAAAACCGTAATCGCTGCAATCATCGGAAAAATAGACTTTGCCGTTTCAGTAATTGTAGGCTCAGGTGCAATTAACGATGCAGTTTCTTCATCTAATTCGCCACCGGCAGAACTCGTAGCCAAGGCTAAGCGCTCTTGTCTTTTAGGTGCAAACATAAAATGGTCAATTAACCAGATTAAGCCCGAACCTAAAGTTAATAGCACTAAAAATATTGAAAAATAACCTGCCATTCATTCATTCCTTTATCTTACTAACTTGGGTTTGAAACTTATTTACCAACTTTAAGAATAGCTAAGAACGCATCTTGTGGTACTTCAACATTACCTAGTTGCTTCATTCGCTTTTTACCGTCTTTTTGTTTCTGAAGAAGTTTCTTCTTACGGCTTACATCACCACCATAACATTTAGCGATTACATTTTTACGTAATTGCTTAACTGTCGTACGGGCAATAACATGCTGACCAATCGCTGCCTGAATTGCAATATCAAACATCTGGCGAGGAATAAGCTCTTTAAGTGCATCGGCTAATTGACGTCCGCGTGATTGCGCACTTTCTCTGTGTACAATAATAGCAAGGGCATCAACTCTGTCGCCATTGATTAAGATATCTACACGTACCATGTCAGATACTTGGAAGTGTTTAAAGTTATAATCAAGCGAGGCAAAACCACGACTAGTTGATTTTAATTTATCAAAAAAGTCCATGACCACTTCAGCCATAGGTAGTTCGTATGTCACTGCAACTTGCTTACCGTGATAACTCATTTTTGTTTGCATGCCACGTTTTTCGACACATAAAGTGATCACACTACCTAAATACTCTTGCGGTACAAGAATATTTGCTTCAACAACGGGCTCACGAATTTCTAAAATATCATTTACTGGCGGTAAATCAGACGGATTATCTATTTGCGTTGTGCCATTTTTAGTCACTACTTCATAGATTACCGTTGGTGCAGTGGTTATCAAATCAATATCATATTCGCGCTCTAGACGCTCTTGAATAATTTCCATGTGCAACATGCCTAAGAAACCACAACGGAAACCAAAGCCTAGTGCTGTTGAATTTTCTGGCTCAAAGAACAGTGACGCATCGTTTAGGCTTAATTTATTAAGCGCATCACGGAACGATTCATACTCGTCAGATGCAATTGGGAACATACCCGCATAAACTTGTGGTTTAATTTTCTGGAAACCCGGTAAACGCGCAGGTGCAGCATTTTTCTGATGCGTAATTGTGTCACCTACTGGTGCACCATGAATCTCTTTGATACCCGCAATTACAAAGCCAACTTCACCGGTTTTAAGTACACCTGTATTTGTTTGTTTTGGTGTAAATATACCCACGTGATCGGCAATATGTACTTGCTCATTCGACATAATCTTTATTTTATCGCCAGCACGTAACTCGCCGTGCTTAATACGAACAAGCGATACAACACCTTGGTATGGGTCAAACCATGAATCGATGATCAATGCTTGTAACGGTGCATCCTTGTCGCCTTCTGGCGGCGGGACATCCTTTACAATCATTTCTAACACTTCGGCAATACCAACACCTGTTTTAGCACTACATTGCACTGCATCTAAAGCATCAATACCAATAATATCTTCAATTTCTTCAGCTACACGTAGTGGATCAGCTTGCGGTAAATCAATTTTATTGAGCACCGGAATAACTTCTAAGTCCATCTCTATCGCAGTGTAGCAATTTGCTAATGTTTGCGCTTCTACGCCTTGCCCTGCATCAACAACCAGTAATGCACCTTCACAAGCGGCAAGTGAACGCGATACTTCATAAGTGAAGTCAACGTGCCCTGGTGTATCGATAAAGTTTAACTGGTAGGTCTCACCATCATTAGCTTTATAATTTAGGGTAACACTTTGCGCTTTAATGGTAATACCACGTTCACGCTCAATGTCCATTGAATCCAATACTTGCTTTTGCATTTCACGGTCGGTTAGGCCACCACAAACTTGGATCAAACGATCAGAAAGGGTCGATTTACCGTGGTCAATATGGGCGATGATCGAAAAATTACGGATATGCTTCATAAACTGGATTCTAAACTTCTATTTTAATGGACTAAGTGTATAAAGCCGCAATTTTACATTTAATTGGCTTCAATCACCATCTATTTGAGTTAAAGGGAGGCTAATTGGGTGAATTTTTATTACTTTTATATCGTGCTTTAGACTTTTGACCCGACTTTTAGCAATCCCAAAGCCTGTTATGCCACCGCCTACAGCGGCAATTATTTGTATCCACTCTGCGGCTTTAAATAATTCACTAGCAAGCAAAGCAAATAGCATACTTAATAACAAAGGTAACATATACACGGCAAAAGCATGTTTAACCATGTGCCTGTCATCTAAAGCCAAGGTTATTTTTTGCCCAACTTGGACTGGGATGTCGAATTGATACGGGAACGTTTTTTTTGCAGTGCCGAATAGTTTACCAAAAACTTGTGAACCACAACGTCCATTACAGCCTTCGCAGGCCTTTTTTTGTTGGGCTTCTAAATGAGCAATGGTGCCTGTAATAGACACCACGGTAAGCGTTTGTTCAATCATGAGGTTTTAAAGTGGCCGTGCGACTGATTCTGCAATTGCTTTTGCTGTCATAGCGGGGATATTACCCACCACTGACACATCAAAACTACCTGCATTATGAACATAAATTGTAGTCGCTCCAGATGATAAAGAGCCACTAGGCCTGCGTCCTGGTAACGGGCGCTGCACAAATACAGATACTTCAACAAAGCCATCTGAATATAAATAGTAGTCGGTTAATTCATTATTTAGGTCAAGCTTATGTCTATCAGATTTTAGTAAGCTAAAGCCATCTGGTAGCCAACCTATTTGCCAATTATTACTCGCAACATTGGGTTGCTCTTGCGCAACAGCATTACTTGGTAAGGGAGTCGGGAAATCACGATTAAGCATTTCGAGTAATAGTGGCGCTGGCTCTTCGGTCACGCTTATATGTGTTAACTGTAGTTGCTCCAGCATTTCACCAGCTTGATTTACATAGGCTGATTTTAAAAGTAATGACGACTCAGCATCTATCCAAAGCCAATAGTTAAACTTAAATTCATCTTTTGATTCAATACGCACTAGTTGTGCTGCTCGTCCTGCTATGCGCCCTTTACCACCCAGTACAAAGTCATATTCTTTACTCAAACGTTCAATATCTTTAAAAAGCACTTCAGGAATTGGACCTGCAATTGAATCTGTTGCGATTGAATAAGGCGCTGACTGCGGTTCAAAGTACGTTACTTGATCATCGATTCGGACCATTTCAAGCCCTGCACCGTTAAGTAAACTTAAGTGCTCTAGTTCAGTCTCATTTTGCTTGGCATGTAACCAACGATACGGTTCCATTGACTTGCCTTTTACAACCACAAAAGACGCATCAAAATTACGGTTGTGAACGGCTTCAGCCATATTAAGCAAAAGCTCTTTTGCAGGGGGTTCGTCGCTGGCATAGGCGGGGGCCAGTATTACCAACGACAAGATAAAAGTAATTACTTTCATTTAATTAGTTTTTTTCCTCTTCAGCTTGCCCCTTAGTGTGAGCCTTTTCAAGTGAATATGCAACGCGTGCTTGACGTTGATGCTCTAAAACTAATGCACCAATACGTTGCTGCTGTAATTCACGTAAACCCTGCTCTGCATTTTCAAGGGCTGGCTCTGACGAATAGCTCACTGGAGAAGCAACCCCGGTTAACGGTGTACTTTGCAGTATTGGAATTTCATTAGCAGGTGAGTCCTCACCTTGAGGTAGCGTTTGCACCCCAACAATTGCAAACATAGCGACACTTGCTGCAATGGCAAGCTGTGCAACTGGTTTACGCCAATTAAAAGCAACAACATTGTCAGTGCCAGTGGCAGCAACTTGTGCATCTTGCTTTTGGTTAAAATCAGCATAAACAGGTTCACTTTCTAATGCTTTAGCAACACTGTCGCTAATATCGAGCACAAAAGCGTCTTCTGACTCAGCACGCATTACATCACCTATTAACGCGTAGCGCCCTAAGGTTTTAGTATCTTGCGCAGCAAGCTCTTCGTTTGTTAAGAGTTGTTCGCCGTCAAGTAATGCGGATAAGTCTTGATTATCCAACTTGTTAACGTGTGCTTTTGTCATATTAAGACTCGCCTATTAATGGGTTTAATTTGTTATCAATTGCTTCACGGGCACGGAATATACGTGAACGCACCGTCCCGACTGGGCAATCCATTACCACGGCTATTTCTTCATAGCTCATCCCCTCGATTTCTCGTAAGGTGATCGCGGTTTTAAGATCTTCAGGCAAACTATCAATCGTGTTAAATATTACAGCGCGAACTTCGTCGCTTAATAATAAATTCTCAGGTGATGCGTTAGAACGCATTGCATCCGCGCCGTCATAAAACTCAGCTTCATCAGCGTCTACATCATTTGCTGGCGGTTTACGGCCTTGAGCCACTAAGTAATTTTTAGCACAATTAACAGCGATACGGTATAACCAAGTATAAAAGGCGCTATCTCCACGAAAGTTCGGAAGTGCACGATACGCTTTAATAAAAGCTTCTTGTGCCACATCAGCAATATCACCCTGATTTGAAACATAACGAGAGATCAAACCGGCTATTTTATTCTGATACTTCTTTACTAATAGGTTAAAGGCATTTTTATCGCCTTGTTGAACCCTTTTTACTAGCGCTAAATCTAAATCCTGCTCGCTCATTCGAGCCGGTACTCCTATATCTAGTTATTACTTGTTATTCATATCTTAGCCATTGTTTACAAATACTCTGACTGAGGCATGAATGAAAAGTTCATTTAATATTATTTTTTTATAAAATAGCGCATAAATAAATACGTAAAAGTTGAAAATCACTAATAGTGTCATGTCAAAATATGATACATATACGCTTATCACAATAATATTGATTGCTCGTACCAATTACTTAAATTAGTATCCTAGAGCATTGTAACCGCAAAGACCACGGACATGAACCAAAATAAACACCACGCCACTGACGTTGTCATAATTGGCAGCGGCGCTGCCGGACTTTCTCTGGCACTTTCATTAGCAAATCATTGTAAAGTTACTGTAATTAGTAAAGGTGAGTTAAAAGAAGGTTCCACGCTATACGCACAAGGTGGTATCGCTGCTGTATTCGATAAAAAGAACGACAGTATCGAGTCTCATGTACAAGATACACTAGATGCCGGTGGGGGTTTATGCGACCGAAAAGTCGTCCATTACACTGCAAGCAATGCCCCCGATTGCTTAAAATGGCTAATTGAACAAGGCGTGCCATTTGATATGGAGTTTGACAGCAAGGGCAAAGAACGCTTTCATTTAACCCGCGAAGGCGGACATAGCCACCGTCGCATTTTACATGCCGCGGATGCCACTGGTCGCGCAGTACAAACGACGTTAATTAGCCAAGTACAAGCCCACCCTAAAATTACTTTGCTTGAACAATATAATGCAATTGACCTAATTGGAGATAAAAAGTTAGGTAACGCGGGCGATCACATTCACGGCGTTTACATGTGGAATCGACGTGCTAAACGTGTTGAAACTATTGCTGCTAAATTCGTTGCTTTAGCAACAGGTGGTGCCAGCAAGGTGTATTTATATACGTCAAACCCTGATGTATCTAGTGGTGATGGTATCGCTATGGCATGGCGCGCAGGCTGTAGAGTTGCAAACATGGAGTTTAATCAATTTCATCCAACGAGCTTATACCACCCTGAACTACAAAACTTCTTAATCACTGAAGCTATGCGAGGCGAAGGGGCTTATTTAAAACGCCCTGATGGTACTCGCTTTATGAAAGATTTTGATGAACGTGAAGAGCTTGCCCCACGCGATATTGTAGCCCGCGCAATCGACTTTGAAATGAAACGCCTCGGTGCAAATTGTGTTTATTTAGATATCAGCCATAAAGAGAAAGACTTTATAATTGAACACTTCCCTACCATTTACGCAAAGTGTTTAAGTGTAGGTTTAGATATCACCAAAGAGCCGATCCCTGTGGTTCCCGCAGCGCACTATACCTGTGGCGGTGTAATGACCGACTTTAACGGTAAAACAGATTTAGCCAATTTATATGCCGTTGGCGAAGTAGCGTACACTGGCTTACATGGTGCAAACCGAATGGCAAGTAACTCACTGCTAGAGTGTATTGTATTTGCCCATGCCGCAGCAAAAGATATTCTTGCAAAACTTGCTAGCAGCCCGCCTCAGCAAGCTTTACCGCAATGGGATGAAAGCCGCGTAACGAATTCTGACGAAGAAGTGGTGATAACACATAACTGGCATGAGTTGCGCCTTTTTATGTGGGATTATGTAGGCATTGTTAGATCAACAAAACGCTTGGAACGGGCATTGCATCGCGTTGAATTATTACAACAAGAAATTCATGATTATTATGCAAATTTTAGAGTCACCAATAACTTACTCGAGTTAAGAAACTTAGTGCAAGTAGCTGAGTTAATCATACGCAGTGCGATGGAGCGTAAAGAAAGTCGCGGTCTACACTATACCATTGACTACCCCGAACAAAGTGGCGACCCAAAGCCAACAGTTTTAACCCCAGCTAAAGCTTAGAGCTAGCAATAATTGCGCGTTTGAGCCTGATAAAGTTTTGCTCATCGACCCCACTGGCATTAATCACCAGCCAGTGGGAAGCTGCAAACCCTTCAATATAAAGCCAAACACAGTGTTGATAAGCTCGACTTTTCGCACTTATTTTGCCCTTAATTTCTTGCTCAAAATTTATAAAATGACAATGTGGTAAATCTAAAATTATCGTGCCACGCAGTGGGTGTAAACGCTTAAAGTAAAGCCAAGTTATGTAGCCAGTAATGCCTGTGACAATAACACTGGCAATTTGCCCCAAGGGTGTTGTAAGAAAGGCGGCAGAAAAAAATGCAAACAGGCTAAAGCAGACCACTAAAGGGGCGTGGTCTGCTTTATTATTAGTCAATGTAAATCTATACACGAACTCGGTCTAAAATAAGGTTCACCATTTGCTTAAGTTCTGGATCTTTACATTCTTGATGGCCCATAAACCAAGCAAACAAATCAGGATCGTCCGCTTCTAATAAACGCTGAAATACTGCTTGTTGTTGTGCAGATAATGAATCAAACGCTTCTTCAACAAATGGCATAAACAATACATCAAGTTCTAACATACCACGGCGACAAGCCCATCGAATACGTGCTTTACTATGAATTTCAGTCATTTTTTACCTCGTACTTAGTTGCTATTGAGTTTACCAAATTACCTCTGAATAAACAGCTTTAAATAACACTCACTAAATAATTCCAATACGCTGACATATCATTTAGCTGCATCTATACCCATAGCATCATCTACGTTATTATAAGCATCTCAATTTCTCGCAAAGAAGGTTTTTATGTCCACTGTATATGCATGTCCTTTATCACATAAGCTAATCAGTATAAGTGGGGTTGATAAACTCGCTTACCTTCATGGCCAAATTACCCAGGACTTAAACCTGCTCAAGCAAGATAACTTTTTGTGGGCTGGACACTGTAATGCTAAGGGTAAGCTTTGGAGTGTTGCTAAGTTATTTTCTCATCAAGATAATTTCTATCTTGCAGCCACAGCACACGAAGTAGAGCAGTCTTTAAGCGAATTGAAAAAATATGCGGTTTTTTCAAACGTTGAAATCCAGCAATCACCTTTACAACTCATTGGTTTACTTGGCGATGACTTAACGCAAGTGCAAAATGAATTAGCAATAGAGTTTGCACCAGACGCAACGGCATGTGACTTTAGCGCTGGTAAAGCACTTAAATTAGCAGACAATCGTATTTTATTAATGGTAGACAGTGACTTTTCTCTATCGCAAGACATTACTTGTCTAGACGATGATGCGTTATGGCAACAGCATGCAATTTTAGCTGGTGAGCCAGCGCTTAACCGAGCAGCGATTGGTGAATATGTGCCGCAAATGGTTAACCTACAAGCGATAGGTGGCATTAGCTTTCGTAAAGGCTGTTACACCGGGCAAGAAACCGTAGCCCGCATGAAATACCTTGGCAAGAACAAACGCGCCATGTTTATTGTATCAGGCCCAAGTGAAGGTACCTTTGCTGAGCTTGATTTAGAAACCCAAGTAGGGGAGAACTGGCGTCGTGCTGGAAAATTAATTAGCCAAGCCTACAATAAACACACGAATACTTTTTATGGCCTTGTTGTGTTGCCAAACGACAGTGAACCTAGTCAATCACTGCGTGTAAAACATGAACCGCAGGTAGAGCTCACAATCCAGCCTCTACCCTACTCTCTAGAAGACGAATAAATAGGAATGACTATGCTCATTGCAACAAACAAAGTGGTAAAAATGCATTATTCAGTAACGGATAATGAAAATAACTCTATCGATAATTCATTTGATGGCGAGCCACTCATTTTTATCGTTGGTACTGGGTACTTAATCCAAGGCCTAGAAGATGCGCTACAGGGCAAGCAAGCAGGTGATACACTTAGTGTTACTGTTGAGCCTGAAAACGGCTATGGCGAACGTCATGATGAATTAATGCAAGCAGTGCCTAAATCTATGTTTGAAGGTATGGAAATTGAGGTTGGTATGCAATTTCGTGCAACAACAGATGACGGCGACCAATCAGTTATGATCATCGATATTCAAGATGAAGAAGTCATCGTAGATGGTAACAACCCACTTGCAGGTATAACGTTAAACTTTGACGTCGAAATCCTCGAAGTGCGTGACGCAACGGCTGATGAGCTTGCTCATGGCCATGTACATGGTGAAGGTGGCTGTGGTCACGAGCATTAATCACAATTACCCATAAAAAAGCGCCTCGGCGCTTTTTTTATGGGTAATTCCTAAGCTGTTTCAACTGCTTCTGACGGAAAAATTTTACCTTCGAGCGCGCTAAGTAACCCCGCTTGATCATTAGTACCTAAGCGATACTGGCTACCATCTTTCATCGTTAGCTGAACCGCACTAAACCCGGACACAGTATAAACCCAGCCATCATGAGTGATCCGTAAGCCAATACCATGGCGAAATGAATTTTCCACAGCTTTTGCTTCTACAATATCTGCAAGCATTAACGTTTGACCAAATAAACCCGGACCAAAGCCCCAACCAATAGTCTCACTATCAACTTTAATGGTTAGACCGTGGAAAATAAAACCCACTAAAACAAGTATCCCAGCAAATACCATTAATGGCATATCTGCGCCAATTAAATACCATGCAAGGCCAACGAAGCTGCCAATCCACGCTAGTATCGCAAAAATAAATAAAGCATACTGCTTATGTTGATACATAAAAATCTCTATAAGGGGTTAAAAACTATATACAAAAGTAGCACTAAGCTCAGAGTCATACTTAAGCTTGTCATCTTCTGGCTTTGAATTATATCGATATAGGTAGGCAAACTTTAATGACACAGCCCCCATAACTTGACTGATCAACGATGTCTCAGACTTAAGGCGTGAGTTTAAGCCAGACAATGATTGCTCAATACTCACATCTTGATTGAATCGGGTACGCTTTGAAACTGTACGCTCCCACTGCAACGCAACTCGTAATAAATAACCGGTTTTGGTGGCATCTTCATCTGTTGCCAACTCTGTTTCGTCATCAGCAACAGAGCGGTATAAACCAGGCCCTATATCAAAATCCACTTGGTTTTTTACACCTTGGTACAAGCGATTACCATAACCGGTTGCAATTGTGCTTTTAAATTCTAAGCCACTAAACTCATCATTTTCATAATCACCGTAGACAAAGAAAGAGGCGTTTTTAACACCTACTTTATAGTTTCCTTGCGCCGATATAAATATACGATTAGCCGAAACTTCATCATCACCAGTAGTATCATTACGATCACGCTTGTACAACGTGTCTATTTTGAATTGGTTTCGCCAACTCTCTAAGTCTTGGTACAAATTACCTCTGAGCTTAAAACTGGTAGAGGTTGTATTGCCGCGACTTACAATAAAACCAAACTCTGTATCACCATACAGCATTTCACCTTGATGTATTTTATGTATTTCTTCTTCAGAAAGCTGGCCATATTCATGAAAGTCTTCAAACGGATCAACCGCCCAAATTTTAAAGCTCATAAATAAACAAAAAAACAGTAAAAAACGATTCACTGTTTACTCGCTAATACATAAACGCTATTGCTAGCTAAATCACCAAAATAATTCATTTTTTATTCGCTATCTTTCCATAAAATATGACAAAACGGCGCGTCTTTATCGCGACTAATTAGAATTTTAGCAAATAAAATATCTTGATTCTCAAATTCGAGACCAACTAACACCTGTAAAAAGTGTTCTGGTTCTATTTCTAATGCAACAAAGTCTTGCCACTGTTCGTCTGGTTCACCTTCTTCAATAAAACCGAGGTTTTCCCTGTGCATATTAAAGTCTTCAACATCTTGCTCGGTTAAGTTATCTGGCGCTAACTCTAAAAAAATATCGTACGCTTGATGCGTCACTTCTTCTTCGCTGTATAAACGTGGTCCTGTCATTGCCATTACTCTTTATCGACTTTATGGTAGCTATAGTATCAAACCTCAGCAAAATTATGCCAAAAAAAGTCAGGTTTCCCTGACTTTTTTTAGCAAAACTCATTTTTACGATTCAGGGCTGGTTGTCCCTTTCATTTTTTCACGCATAGTCTGCACTAAGCTATAAAATAATGGCACCAGCAAAGTACCAAAAATAGTAGCTGCAAGCATACCTGCAAGCACTGTGACACCTAATGACACCCTACTGCCAGCCCCCGCGCCTGTTGCAAACACTAACGGCAACACACCTAAGACGAAAGAGAATGCAGTCATTAGTACTGCACGAAATCGCATTTTAGCTGCGCTTGATGCTGCCTCAAAAATACTTTTCCCAGCAGCTCGCTCTTCCATGGCAAACTCAACTATCAGAATAGCTGTTTTAGTCGACATGCCTATTAATAATACTAAGCCAACCTGAGCATAAATATTGTTTTCAATACCAATCACATATAAAGCAAGCATTGCGCCAAACATCGCAAGCGGTATTGCCGCAATAACAGAAAATGGAATGGTCCAACTTTCATATTGTGCAACTAAAAATAAATAGACAAATAAAACCGCTAAGCCAAATAGTAATGGCGCCATATTACCTGCTTCTATTTCCTGCTTAGATTGGCCTGCCCATTCAAATGTATAACCGCTAGGTAGTTGCCCTGCAAGCTCTTGCATAGCGGCAATAGCGTCACCACTTGAAAACCCAGTCGCAGCCTGACCACTAATACTGGCACTACGGTATAAGTTAAAGTGGTTTAATGTGGTAGGCCCAAGGATCGGCTCAAGTTTAGCAAGGGTCGTTAACGGCACCATGTCACCCTGATCATTACGCACAAAATAGTGCTGCAAATCAGCTGGGTCTTTACGAAACTCACTTTCAGCCTGCATAATAACCTTATATGTGCGACTAAACTGATTAAAATCATTAATGTATAAAGAGCCCAATTGAGCTTGCAGGGTAATAAATATATCGCTTAGAGCAACACCTTGAGCTTTGGCTTTATTACGATCAATTTCTAAGAAGTACTGAGGAACATTGGCACGAAATGTACTGTATACATTGCTTAAGCTCGGATGTTGATTTGCTTCATACACCAAGCCATTAAGCACTTGAGCCAACTCAGTCGGATCCCGTCCTTCACTGTCCTGTAACCTAAATTCAAACCCCGAACTTGTGCCAAGCCCTGGGATTGGCGGCGGATTAAACACCATTACTTGCGCATCTGGCATCGCCCACATTTGCCCCATAAGACGACCTATCGTTGCTTTGAGCCCTAGCTCTGCTGTTGTGCGCTCTTCCCAGTCTTTTAAAATAACAATACCTAAAGCGTTATTTGACCCTGCACCGCCAATTAAAGAAAAACCAGACACGGCAATAAAGTCGGTCGCAGAGGGCTCGTTCTTAACTATATCGCCTATTTTTTTCATCACATCTTGCGTGCGTCCTGACGCCGCGGCATCAGGTAATTGAACATCAACAAATACAAAACCCTGATCCTCTGCTGGTACAAACCCTGTCGGAACACTTTTCGCAAGCCATCCGGCTGCAACAAATATGATGATCGCAAATAAACTCATTCGCCCAGCACGCTTAAGGATAAAATGAATGACTTTGCTATAAATTGAGGTAGATTGAGTAATGCCTCGTTCAATTGGAGCAAGCCACTTTATCGGTTTCATGGCTTTTTCATTTAATAACAAAGCACACAATGCGGGGCTGAGTGTTAACGCATTTACTGAAGAAATAAGCACTGCGAATGAAATTGTCACCGAAAACTGTTTATACAACTCCCCAGTAATACCAGGCATAAAGCCAACAGGAACAAATACAGCTAACAACACTAGTGTTGTAGCAATAATTGGCCCAGTTACTTGCTCCATCGCTTTGGTTACAGCTTCTTTGATAGGTAGCTTATCTTCTTTTAAGATCCGCTCAACGTTTTCTATAACAATAATTGCGTCATCTACCACAATACCTATTGCCAGTACTAAGCCAAACAGAGTTATTAGGTTTATTGAGTAGTTCATAGCCATCATAAAAGCAAAAGTACCAACTAAAGAAACTGGAATTGCAATGGTAGGAATAAGCGTGGCTCGCCAGTTTTGTAAAAATAAAAACACAACTAACACCACCAAGCCTACGGCTTGAAATAAGGTAACCACCACCTCTT
The DNA here is from genome assembly GCF_030408095.1 of Pseudoalteromonas sp. APC 3893. Taxonomy (NCBI): domain Bacteria; kingdom Pseudomonadati; phylum Pseudomonadota; class Gammaproteobacteria; order Alteromonadales; family Pseudoalteromonadaceae; genus Pseudoalteromonas; species Pseudoalteromonas sp. APC 3893. Next base: position 63,155 of record NZ_JASDCD010000001.1, on the reverse strand, counting down.
CAATCGAGCGGTTAATGAACTCAGTGGTATCATAAGGTATAGAATACTCAACGCCGTCAGGAAGTTGTTTAGCAAGCTCTGCCATTGTTGCTTTTACATCTGTGGCAACTTGCGTAGCGTTTGCATCCGTTAGCTGGTAAATAACCACAAATGCGGTATCTTGTTGGTTCAATTTAGCCGCTATACTGTAATCGGCCGAACCTAGCTCTATTCGCGCAATATCATTTAAACGCACAAAATTACCGCCTTGGTTAGCGCGAATAATTGTTTGGCCAAATTCTGCGGGGGTTTTTAAACGCCCTTTAGCTTGTATTGAATATTCGAATTGTTGACTCGGTAGCGAAGGCGCAGCACCTAATTTACCTGCAGCAACAATGGTATTTTGTTCTTGCAGCGCAGCTTGCACTTCAGTCACGCTAAGGCCCAAAGATGCCATTTTATCTGGACGAAGCCACAACCTCATTGAATAAGTTTGTTCACCCATCACTTCAGCTGACGCGACACCTTCAATACGACCAAGAGGCTCTGTTATATAATTTGTAGCGTAGTTACTTAAAAAGATTGCATCAATATTTTCTTGATTAGAGTAAAGGTTAATACCCAATAACATAGAGCTGGATTTTTTCTTAACCGAGACTCCTTGTCGCGTGACTTCTGAGGGCAACCCAGGCTCAGCAAGCGCAACCCGATTTTGCACATTAACTTGTGCAATATCTGTATCAGTCCCGACTTTAAAGTACACCGTAATGTTGGCTGTACCATTATTAGTGGAACTCGATTCTATATACATCATGTCTTCAACCCCATTGACTTGCTCTTCAATGGGCCGAATCACTGACTCTTCAACTATTTGCGCACTCGCTCCAGGGTAAACAGCCGTTATTTGTACTTGCGGCGGGGTTATTTCTGGATACATATTTACTGGAAGCAAACCCATTGAAATCAAACCAGCTAAGGTAATGACTATAGAGATCACTAAAGCAAATTTAGGTCGCGCGATAAACGTTTTACTTATCATATACGCTCCTATTAACTCGCTGAGTCTGTTTTACTTGAGATAGTACCGGTGACGTGATCAACCATTTTCTCAACTGGCTTTACTTCAACTCCTTGTCGTACTTTCTGTAACCCTTCAACGATGATCTTTTCACCCTCTTTTAAGCCAGATTCAACAACCCACATAGCGTTAATACGTCGACCTAAAGTTACAATACGTGTAGCAACTTTATTATCGTCTCCAACCACCAATACGAATTTACCTTGTTGGTTTTCTTGTACCGCGGCTTGTGGGATCAGTGCATGTTCTTGCTTATTTTTACTTTCTACAATTAAAGTTACAAACAATCCTGGCATAACAATACTTTTCTCATTTGCGAAAGTTGCACGTAACTCTACCGTACCCGTACTTCTATCTATTTTCGTATCGGCAAAATCTAGCTGCCCTTTTGCGGCAAAATTAGTGTTATTTGGTAATCGCAGTGATAAATCAATCGGCACATTTTGTGGGTCATTCACACTATCTTGGTGTTTTTGCCGGTAACTTATGTAATCAGCCTCTTCGACTTGAAAGTTTACATAAATAGGGTCAACGTCTGTTAGTTCTGCCAATTCACTAGAGCTTGGTCCTACGATATTGCCTACATCGTAATTTACTTTACCAATACGCCCGGCAAATGGTGCGCGAATTTCTGTATAACTTAAATTTAGTTTAGCCTTTTCTAAACTCGCTTGGGCAGACTTAACTGCAGCAGCGGCTTGCTCATAATTAGTTGTTAATTTATCGAGATCAGATTGCGAGATAAACCCTTGTGCAGCAACTTCTTTGCCTCGTTTTAAATCACGCTGCGCTCCATTCTCACCTGCCATTTTACTTTTAATATCAGCTTCAATCTCAGCCACTGAAGATTTATACTCTGAGGGGTCAATACGAAGTAGTAACTGGCCTTTTTCTACATAAGAGCCTTCATTAAAGTGACGTTCTATCAGCTCACCTTCAACACGAGCTCTTATTTTAACTTCTTGGTGTGCTTCTGTTCGCGCTACAAACTCCCGGTAGTCACCAACATCCTGAAAAACCACATTAAATACAGAAACAGCAGGCGCGGGAGCAACTTGTTTTGCTGCATTTTCATCAGAGCAACCTGCTAACGATACAATAAATGCCATTCCTAAGGCACCTTTGACAGCTAACGACATATAACTTGCTAAAATGCTTGGCGTAAACCGTTTAAGCATGGTTTTTCTCCTTGATAGCTTTTTAAAAACTACCTTTTATGATTATTGTTAGTTACATCAAAACGCATAACTTGTTTGTCCGGCTAGTATTGAGCTCTGAGATAGCTATTAGTTCAGATAAAAATATACACCACTTTGTAACCTTTTGTAGGTCAGGTTTACAAATAGGTGTATATTTTTAAAATTAAAAAGCATCGCTTTACATCATTCTTTTTAATTCGTAAGCTAAGTTAAAACAGGTCAGAGCAGTTAACATGGTAAAGCTTGAAAAACAACAACACATCGCTTTCGTAACTTTTACCCGCGAAGAAAAACAAAACGCACTCAACTTCATTATGTTTAAACAGCTGGCATCAGTGATTAAACAAATTAAAAAAGATAGCTCTATTCGCGCAGTTATTATCCAAGGCGAAGGTGCTAATTTTTGTGCTGGCCTTGATGTTGCGGCTGTGATGAAAAACCCAATGAATATTATTAGCTTGTTATTCAAGTGGTTGCCAGGTAACTGTAATTTAGCTCAGCAAGTTGTGTTAGGTTGGCAGTCTTTAAGTATCCCTGTATTTGCTGTAATTCAAGGTAACTGTTTCGGTGGTGGTCTACAAATAGCTTTAGGTGCAGATTATAGAATTGTACATGAAGATGCTAAGTTAGCGATTATGGAAGCGCGCTGGGGCTTATGCCCAGACATGGGAGCGAACGTTGTGCTGCCTAGTTTAATGCAAAAAGATAAAGCGCAATGGCTCGCCAGTCACGCATCCGCAATTGATGCAAAGACTGCCAAGCAACTAGGGTTAATAACACAGGTAAGCAACGAGCCGCTTAAAGCGTGTTTAGCTATGATTGATACCTTAATGATCCGTTCACCTGACACATTAGCAGCAATTAAACGTGTTACTCAGCAAAGTTACGCGACTCCTAGACGAAAAATTCTGGCGAAAGAAACGTTTAGCCAAATTCGACTATTACTCAATAAAAATACAAAAAAAGCAATTGCTAGAGCAAAAGGTGACGAGAGCATTGAATACTCAGACCCAAAACGCTGGTAAATATGTCACATATTAAAAAGTCACCAAATATGATTAATTTTAGTGTTATAAAATCTTAAATTATTACAGAGCCTACTATGACAAAGTTAAAGTTATTCTTGCAAACAAGCTCCCAGCTTGTAGTCAGTTGTGGCATTATTTTGGGCTGCTTGCTAATAGCTAAGTTGACTATGCACTTTATTGGCGGCAGCTTTCCAGCTCCCATACTAGGTATGCTACTTTTAGTTACTTTGCTCTTGTCAGGCATAATAAAAGAGGCCCAAGTTATCCCCTTTGCATCACCTCTATTAAATTTTATGCCATTGTTCTTCATCCCCGCTGGGGTTGGATTTATTGAACACTTAGGGTTAATACAGCAATACTGGCAATTTATTACAGCAACTTTAATTCTCATCCCGTTAACAAGCCTATTATTGATAAGCCACATAATTGGTTATTACAAAGGTCGTGCGCAGCATGATTAATTATTGGTGGTTAAGCTCTTTTATGGTGGTTGGCTTATTCATTATACTTAAGCGGCTAAATAGCTTGAGCGGTAACTCGATTATAAAATCACTGACAAACCCTGTATTTCTGGCAATTACAATTGTAGCTGCTTTATTACTGCTGTTTAAGTTGCCTTATAAGCCGTTCTATCAACATACTCAAATACTCAGCTGGTTGTTAGAGCCTGCAATTGTTGCGCTTGCAGTTCCTTTATACCAACAGTTTGTACATGTTCGTAAAAATGCGCTTTTAATTTTGCTCAGTTGTACCGCAGGGATTATAAATGCAACCTTTGTAGGCACCGTTCTAGCTTTGTTTTTTGCTGCTCCAAAAGCACTGGCCGCTTCAGTAGCAGCTCTGTCGGTTACAACGCCTATCACCTTGCTGGTTACTGATTCTTTAGGCGGGGTGCCCTCTTTAGCAGCGGCAATGGTAATTTTTATTGGTGTATTAGGTGCTTTATTTGGCGTGTTATTTTTGCGCTTTATTGGTATATCTAATCACCAAGCGCAAGGTGTCGCAATTGGCACAGCCTGCCATGCAATTGGCACAGCCGCTGTGTTAAACGAAAATGTATCAGCTGGTGCCTATGCATCAGTAGCAATGGCATTAAGCGCCCTTTTAACTGCACTTATAGTGCCTTGGCTTTATCCATTTTTGTATCAAGCTCTGTTATGATAAACACACTTGGTTACAACGTTTTTAATTATCACTTCATGGATTTTGGATGATCAGCACAGAAATAGAACAAGTCGAAAAATATTACACAATGATTAGTGAGTATTTAGTTAAGTACAGTATGCAGCTTGTTGGTGCACTACTGATATTAATATTTGGGCTGTGGATAGCGCAAAAGCTGTCAAAGGTGGTTGCAGGGATCATGTCCCGCAATAACATCGATGTCACACTCACTAACTTTGTCAGTAACGTTGTCAAAGTTCTATTAATCATCATGTTTATAATTATCGCACTGGGTAAAATTGGCATTAGTGTTACCCCGTTTGTTGCAGCAATTGGTGCTGCTTCGCTAGGTGCAGGTTTAGCATTACAAGGAATGCTGTCAAATTATGGCGCTGGCCTTGCGATTATTGCTACGCGCCCCTTTATTGTTGGCGACACTATCGAAGTTAAGAACGTCAGTGGCCAAGTAAAAACCATTGAGCTTGGCCATACGGTACTTATCAACGAAGAAAAAGTAGAAATTACCATTCCAAACAAACACATCGTCGGTGAAATATTACATAACTCATTTAGCTACTCACTGGTAAAAGGTGAAATAGATATTGCCTATAACGCCAGTGCAGAGCAAGCAATAGGCTTAATAGAAGGCGTGTTAAAAGAACATGCACTCGTCGCCGATGACCCTCATTCACAAGTCGGTATAGAGCGTTTTGCAGATAGTGGCGTGACGATTAGTTATCGCTATTGGGTACCGACAACTAAAATTATTGAAACTAAGCTCGCTGTTAACGGTGGTGTTTATAACGCAATCCAAGGCGCAGATATTGAAATCCCATTTCCTCAGCGAGTGGTTACTTTTAATAAAGAATAGGTATTTAAAACAACCCCCCCCCCTGTATAAGGAACATTTGGCTAAGCTAATTGAGTTCCTTATATCTTTAATAGTACAATCGTAAAATACATTGAGAATTCTTATTATTAACATCAGGGGTTAACATGGCAAAAATAAGCCAGCGATTTTGGTTTCAGTTACATGGCTGGTTTTCACTGCCTATTTGGGTTTTATTTTGTTTTATTTGTATAACTGGTACAATTTCGGTGATCAGTCATGAGTTAACCTGGCTTACAAACTCTGAGGCACGCGCTAGCAATCCTAACAACTTGCCAGAGAAATCTAAACAAACACTTATCGACAACTTAAAAGCTCAGCACCCCACAGCTGATGTAATGAGTGTTGTTAGCTATGAACCTTATTTAGTAAATGCACTTATTTTTACTGATACAGATAAACCCTACGCCACAGCTTACGTAAACCAATACACAGGTGAAGTACAAGCAATAAACCAAACCACTTCTTTTATTGAGTTTATGCGCACCTTGCATGGGTGGCTATATTTCCCTTGGCAAGAAGGTTACAGCGTTGGCTATTACCTTGTTAGTGCTATGGCAATCGTTATTCTAGGGGCATTGATCACCGGCTTAATTATTTACAAAAGCTTTTGGCGCGCCTTTGTCCAACCTAAAATTCGCTTCAATCAAGGTCGTAAAACTTTATTAAAAGATTTGCACACGGTCAGTGGTGTGTGGTCCATTTGGTTTATGGCAATCATGAGTTTAACTGGGCTTTGGTACTTGGCTCAATCAATTATGTGGCATAACGAAATTGATATTGAAGAGCATGCACCTTTAATAAGCGAAGCTCAATTACCCAGCTCTAAGAACACTCAACCTATTAGTTTAGATAGTGCTGTTGCCTTGACTAAAAATAAATTTGGCGATTTTACTCCTACTTATATCATGCTGCCTGAACACAATCGCGGTATGTACAACATCATGGGTGCGGGTGATACCATTTTTTACGATGGTTACTCATATTCTACCTCGGTAAATCCATGGTCAGGTGAGATAGCCACAAGCAAGAATCCTGAAACAATGACCACTTTACAAACATTATCTCACATTGCAGACCCTCTACATTACGGCACGATCGGCGGTATTTGGACGAAGATAACTTGGTTTATTTTTGGTGTTATTTTAAGTGGCATGTCAATTACAGGTTTTATGATGTACTCAAAAAAACTGGTTAAAGCTAAAAAGCCTCGCTCAGCAACCATCAGCAATACTGCGGAGGCAAACTAATGGCGCGTTTAAAAAGCACTTGGTGGCAACAAAAAAAATACTTACTCAATGCCCTGGTTTTAATACTGCCTTGTGTGTTTATTTACCAAGCTTTGAACCCAACCTTCCCTGATTTATGGCAAGAACACGCCATGGGGGAATATAAAATAGCTCCTATGCCACTGAATATGGAACAGCCATATTCTCATCACAACGAGTATGTGAAAGACTTTTATCTAGCATTTAACCAAGGTGACATTAGCAATATCCGCCAAGCGTACTTAAATATTGGCCCTGCACCACTCCCATTGAGTGAGTTTGCTAAAAGTGACGAAGGCATAATGCATGGCACGGATCACGGCCAGCACGCTCATGCAATTGCACCTGTCACTATTGGCCAAAATGATAAACTTTGGGTAACCATTCAAACTTGGCAGAATGAATTACTCCAACACAGTTGGGACATTCCGCAGCAGCTCATTGGTGATAAATAATTGGCAATAGGTGTTGTTCGCTTTATAGTGAATAATACCTAGCTATTTATTAGAGGTTAGCTTGCCCTTTACTTCGCACCAAGTCATTAAGTATATATTTCTAAGTAGCTTAGTTTTGCTAGCTTGGTTACCTCATTTTCAGCACTTTATTCTCGACTTCATTGATCAAGCATTATTACAGTCAGGCATTCTGTATGCCTCATCTCGCTCTGTAAATGCCATTATATCGCTATTACAATCCGCTGAAGTCGGCATAGGTATAGCCAGTATTCAACCTGCGCAATTGCTCGACCCTGTGAATGATTTAGCTGAATATATGTCAGATGCGATGCGTCTGGCTTTAGGCTCTTTATTTATACAGCGGATTTTATTTAGCATTGCCTCGGGAGTACTTTTTAGTGCCCTATTTACCTTAAGTGTTGCGTGCTATGTTGTGTGTGATTACTTTGGTTACTTAAAAAAACTAAGCACGAACGTGTTAGCAAGCTTAGTATTGATCCGCTTTTTAATACCGCTTGTGGTAATTACCACAGGGTTTGCAAGCCAAGTGTTTTTAGATGACGAAATTGATACGCAAAGTAAAGCAGTCAGTCAAACCGTCAACAATCTAACGGAACAGGCAAATGCCACCTCAGCATTATCCGCAAATATGCGTTCGCAAATTACAAGCCAAAAACAAACAACTTTAGATGAGCTAACAATGCTCAGTACTGAGCAACGCCAATTAAACAAAATTGTTAAAGATAACCAACAACAATTAAAACAACTTACGACTGATATCGATGCAATTCAAGCTAACCGTAGCTTGACACAAAAGCTGACAATGACACAACTTGAACAGGCTAAGCCACTTATTAAGCAACAACAAGATTTAAAACAACAGCAAGCCAAACTGAATAATCAGCTTGCGGCATTACATGCTAAAACAGAACAATTACAACAACAGGTTCAGCTATATAATGATCAATTAACAGGCAATACAGGAAATATGGTGAGTAAAGTAGCTGATGCGGTAACATCGGGTATTACTGAAATGGTTGCGTCACTAGAGGCGCTCTTTATCGATTTTATCAATCTTTTATCTCTGCTAGTTGTGAAACTCATTTTAATGCCACTACTATTTTTATATATATTTAACAAAGCTTTTAAAGCTATTTGGCAGCGCTCAATAGAACCTAGCTATATGAACAAGCAACTACCAAATAAGCAATAGCCTTACAAAGTACTTAACCACCATGCAATTAACACCACTGCGGTTATGCCAATTAACGCTTTGGTTTTGTGTTTTTTAATTACTTTTTCAGCTTTATCACCCGCGTAATAAACCACTAAAGCCAAACCAAAATAACGTATCGAGCGTGCAATGGTCGTTGCTAAAAGGAACAAAGCTAGCGAGTATTTTGTCGCTCCCGCAGCAAGCATGGCAATTTGAAAGGGGATAGGCACTATGCCTAAGGTCATAACAAACCAAAACCCTTGCTCCTGCATTTTTTGCTTGACCGTTTCAAACTGCTCAGTAGATGAAAAAGAATTAATAACCCAGTCACCTATCAAATCAAATAAATAATAACCCATTGCATAGCCAAAAACCGCCCCAATAATACAGCCGATCGTGGCCATTAACGCAATAAGCCATAACTTTTCTCTTCGAGCCTGCATAAGTGGCACCATTACCGCTTCAAGTGGAATAGGCACTATGGTTGACTCTAAAAAAGAAGCCACCGTAATGCCACTTAGCATATGCTTGGAATCTATAAAGTTGCGTGTTTTTTGTTTCACATTTTTTGTTAACGACATGTCCATCCTTATCGATGATCAGGGGTTGCGCCAACGCGCCTTAAATCCACGCGTATCTATGTGTATAAATGCACCGCGGTGCGACTTTGGTCCGTATACACCGAGCCCGCCTATTAAGCCTTTAAAAGAATCCCGTTTGTTTAAAGACTCTACGATGCTCGCCATCACATCAGCGTCCGCTATGGTTAATTTACCATCACGATTAAGATCGTCCATTCGGTAATTACCATCATTATCAACAAATATGTCTGCGGCATCACCAAATACGTGTCGGCTGAATTTTACGTTTCCAATTGCTTTATTGTAATAAGGCGTACGGTATCCGCTCATGACAACCATATTTGCCACAGGGTGCCCTTCAAGTTCCAGTTCTTTCCTTATCTTTTCTAATTTGAGTAACAATGCCCCTTGCAAATACAAATACTTAGGAAACTTGCTTCGCTGTTTACTTATAAATTCTTTTAACCTGAAATGTGGTGACACAAGAACATTCTGATTTTGTTGTGTTACCTCTATGTAGCCATCAGGTACAATATAGTGATCTTTACCTTCAAGCTCAGTCTCATTGGGGTAGTGACCAATATGAAAATATTTTAGTTTCCCGCCTTCCACTTGCTCTGATGGTACTTTAACAAACGCATTAATTTGCATCTGCTGCTGGCCGTCTCTCGATTCTATGACCAACTGATAATAGCCTGGCTTGTTAGGGGCTTGCCATACCCAACGATTCGTTGATGTTGCCTTGAGTTGTTTATCTACTTGCTTTAACACATAGCCCTTTTGTGATTGAGAATAAAGCACTTCAAATTCTACATTTTCGCTTGGTAATACAAATACTGAAAACACACTATAAGGCACAACAATGTCGTTTATTTTTAGGCTAAATTCTGCATCAGGTAAGGCATCTGTATTTTTAATAACAACCGCCTCATGATTACTTTTAGCTTGCGCAATCACATAATTCGGCAGTAAAAACCCGAAGCATAGCCAGGTGAATACATAAAAATACTTCATAACTCCTCCAACTATACTAAGGCGTGACTGCACGTTGATCCACCGAGTAATTAGCCGCAATCATTGGTTCTTGCGACTCAAGCAAGTGTAAGTTCTTGTCTCTGTTATAAACATCAGTTCTAAAATTAACGGTATCTGTTTCATCAACCCACGCAGTCCAATAAACTAAGTGGATTGGCACCGGCTTTTTCAAATGAAATGTGCGTGTTTGATCTGAATCTCTCGCTTGATTTACATCATTAAAAACATCTAACCCTTGCTTTTCAATAATCGCCTTAGCTAAGGAAAAGGGTTGCTCCATACGAATACAGCCATGTGAAGCCGCACGCTTAGTTTGTTTGAACCAATTTTTGGCCGGCGTGTCGTGAATATAGATGGCATTCACATTCGGAAATAAGTACTTTATCTCCCCTAGAGGATTATCTTTGCCTGCACGTTTTACTAAAAAGTGCTTAAACTGGTATGGCGCGATCTCATCCCAATCTATCTTATCAGCGGGAATTATATTTTTATCAATATAGCTGTTCTCTCTGATTTCAATATTTTTCTTCGCTAAATAATCAGGATCATCAGCAACTTTAGGTGCGATTTCCCTTGTTGCAATTGAAAGCGGTATGCGCCAAGTTGGATTAACAACAAACTTTTCTATTTGGTCACTAAATGCGGGAGTTTTCCAACTCGGTTTACCTACAACGACACGGTTTTTTAAAATGACGTTACCTTTGTTTATGTAACGAAGTTTAAACTCGGGAATATTCACCAATACATATTCTTCGTTCGTTAACCCCAAAAACTGAGTCATGCGTTGGAAGTTAAGTAATAGTTGCGCGTAACGTTTTTTCGCTGGTATGTTTAATTCGCGCAGGGTCTTTTTACCTACAACCCCATCGACTGATAATCCATGACGTTGCTGAAAACTTTTCACGGCTTGCTCAATATTTAAATCAAACACACAGGGCTCTATCGCTTTAGCCTGACTAAGTATTGAATAGCCAATACAGCTAGTGTGAGTCAGATCTCCACCTTGTATTAATCTATTTGCTAACGCTGCAACCGCGGGTCCTTTACTGCCAAACTCAAGAACTTCATCAAGACTTAAATTTTGCCAGCCCCCTTGATTAACCAGCTCACGATGCCAGCTAATCACATTCTTCATTTTCTCAATAAGCTGTGTGGAATTAGGATCTAAATAGACAGGTTCAAATAAACTAGCTGCATGCTGTGAACTGTGCCCTTGTGTTATACCCGCCGATGTTTTAGCAGACAACAAAGATGCATTAAAGCCAACAATGCAACTTGCAAATACAGCGCCTTGAACAAGTGCTTTCTTTGCTGTTAATAAAGTTGAGCTACTACTTTTATCTTGCCTGATTAACCTCATTACATTCACCTATCACATTAATTGATATGCCAAGCTCAAAATAAATCCTTTAAGAGCTATTACGTACACAACAAGTTGCAATACAGGTGCCAGTAACAAGAATAGAATTTAAAATATTTAATATCATAAACTTACATTAAAAATTAACAGCTAACTCTGGATTGTATGTTTAATATAAAATGTAAAGTCGATACTCTTATGTGTAAATCTGCCAAGGTGCTCACCCTAAATTTAGGTCGCATTCTGTTGCAGAATTTCTTACTATCGCAAGATAGATAAATAGGTGAAAAAAATAATATGCCTTACGATAGATTTATCCCTTTTACAAAATACGATGTTATTAATTTATGTGCTCAATTACTCCCTGAGCCTGAATCGTTTAAGCAATTTAGTCACCTATTATCGAGTTTAATTCATCATCAATACTATACTCACCTTGAATCCCTTAAATATCACTATGCGCCTTTTGATCCAAACAGCGACACTCGAAAAATTAAACAGCTAACAGCAGAACAAAAAGCTGCACATCAAAGCGAGTTTGCCAAAGGGTTTGCGCAAATACTCAATGCGGCTAATTACGAAAAAATCACACAAGATGATTTACAAGATGCTCTCAATGAAGAGTCATTATTTAAAGTACGCTTGGCCGTCGAGTTCGATGATTTTGCAGAAGTCGTTTTCTATCGACGGGGTGAATCACAAAAAACCGAAGTTTTAACATCATGGTGGGGAATAAGAAAAAAACCTCTGCAGTTTACTAATTACGACCGAGTAGCCGTATTTATTCGCTTTAAAGATGCTGATTACTTTGCCGCTAAAAATAAACAACCACTAGGATATGAGCCAAACTCTACCATTGTAAAGTTATTCCAGAATGTACCAAAAGCCGATTTAGAAATGCTCTTTCCAAACAGTGAAGTAAAAATGCGCCCCATCGATAAGGCTGTTATCGCCTCTTCAGCATTGGTTGGTGGTGCTGTGGTACTGGTAACTAAATTAGGGGCTTCAATTGTATTACTAGCTGCACTACTCTCTTTTTGGCTTGGTTGGCGCAGCGAAGAAGTTCATATGGGCCAACAACATTTTATTACTTTTGCAATTGGCATGGGGGTTTTTGGTGGATTTATATTTAAAGAATGGAGTAAATTTAAAAACCGAAAAATTCGCTTTATGAAAGCACTTTCCGATAATTTATATTTTAAAAATTTAGATAATAACGCCGGCGTTTTTCATACATTAGTTGACTCTGCACAAGAAGAAGACGTTAAAGAAGCTCTACTTGCATATACCTTTTTACTCAACTCACCTAAGGGTCTGAGCCCAACACAACTAGATGAAAAAATTGAGGCTTGGTTTGAGCAACAACATCACTGTTTGCTCAATTTTGAAATCAACGATGCGCTGCAAAAACTAACTAAAATGCAGTTAGTTAACAAACAAAATGAGATTTTTACTGCCATCCCTTTGCACCAAGCTAAAGCGAGCCTTGATAAACAATGGGACGACCTATTTAAATTTAGCTAATTTACTCATCAGGTGCTTGCGCTGCCTTTATTCGCTCTTGATTTTCTTGCATCTGCTCAAAAGCAGCTTTTATTTCATCAAGCACAGAGTCAACATTTGCAGTGGTGTTATCTTCTTCAGGATCGCCATACAAAGTTACTTGTGGTGTTAATTCACCCGCTTGGTATAACGCCCACATTTCTTCACCAAAACGAGTAGCTAAAATATCGGGGGCAAACTGACCATAGTATTGGCGCATGTTACGTACATCTCGTAAAAACATAGCTTGCGCATTATTATTAGCTGCGGCATTAACCGCCTGAGGTAAATCAATAATCACAGGACCATAACTATCCACCAGCACATTAAACTCTGATAAGTCACCATGAACAATGCCTGCACATAGCATCAGTCGAATGTAGTGCACCATAGTGGCATGATCTTCAATCGCTTGCTCTTCGGTCATGCTGACATCGTTTAAACGTGGAGCAATATCACCCTCATCGTCTGTTACCAGATCCATGATTAGGACTCCATCATAACAGCCATAAGGTTGCGGCACTTTTACGCCCGCTTTTGATAAAGTAAATAACGCATCTACCTCGGCATTCTGCCACACGTTTTCTTGCTCTTTACGACCAAACTTAGAGCCTTTTTCCATCGCTCGACCACGACGGCTATTGCGCACTTTTCGGCCTTCTTGGTATTTAGCTGCTTGCTTAAAGCTTCTATGTTGCACGTCTTTATAAACTTTGGCGCAGCGAATAGCCTCCCCACAACGTACAACGTAGACTGAGGCTTCTTTACCACTCATTAATTGGCTGATGACTTCATCAACTATACCGTCTTCGATTAACGGTAAAATTTGTTTAGGTGTTTTCATACCGCCCTTATACCGTACTTAGCTTATAGATGAAATGCTCTATTGATAATATTATAAAAAACTTGACTAATTAAGCTAAATGCACAAACTGCGTGGTAAAAATTTCCAACTGTGAGAGTAATTATGAACTCAGAGATACGTTATCGTTTTCAGTCAGGACAAATCGCCAATCGCTTTTTAAATGAGCTTAAAGACTGGCATGTTGCGAAAGTAAAAACAACCCTACTCAATGGCGGGTTAGATGTAAAAGTAAGTTACCAATTTGATGGCACTGGGTTTGATTATACATGTTCTGAGCTTGATGACTTAGCCGCTAAGCACCTAGGTGAAGAAGTTAACTAAAAGTATATGATTCATTAATACTGACGGCGATTATTTCTATGCTTGCAACAGATTAATATACTTTTTGTATTAGCTCAGCTATGTTAGTGGCAGTACTAAATAATTTTGTTATTGACTGCGCTACATAACTTTAAGGAGTGAACATGAATAAGCCAAAAACGAGTCATATCCCTCAAGAAGCCTTTGATTGGTATGATGAATATGCCCATGGCATGATGGATAGGCGAACGTTTATGAAAAAACTCGGTGGCTTAGCCGCTCTGGGGTATTCAATGGCGGTGCTAACTTCAGCTTTGCTTCCAAATTACGCTCTCGCAGAACAAGTCTCTTTTAATGATGATGATATCAAAGCAACGTATCAAACCTTTGACTCACCAAAAGGCCATAGTAAAGGACAAGGTTATTTAGTCGTACCAACGAATCAAAGTGGTGAACTTCCTGTTGTATTAGTGATTCATGAAAACCGCGGATTAAACCCTTATGTTAAAGACGTTGCTCGTCGTTTAGCAAAAGCTGGCTTTATCGCTTTTGCACCGGATGCCTTGCATCCGCTAGGTGGTTACCCTGGTAATGATGATGAAGGTAGAGCGATGCAACGCACTATGGACAGAGAAAAAATTCAAAATGATTTTGTCGCCGCCGCGCAGTTTTTAAAATCACACCCTCGTAGTAATGGCAAACTCGGGGCGGTTGGCTTTTGCTTTGGTGGTTATATTGTCAATTACTTAGCCGCCGTTGACTCGACTTTATTAAGTGCAGGCGTTCCATTCTATGGCACTCCAGCCAGTAAAGAGCTACGAAAAAATATTAAAGCGCCACTAATGATCCAACTTGGCCAATTAGATGAACGTGTAAATGCCACTTGGCCAGAATATGAAACCGATTTAAAAGCCCATAATGTCCCTTATCAAATGCATATGTACCCAGGTGCACATCATGGTTTTCATAATGACTCTACAGGCCGTTATGATGAAAAGAACGCAGAGCTTGCTTGGCAACGCACATTAGCGTTTTTCACGAAAAAGCTAGCATAAGTTTATCGCTTTATTATTTGGGCCTGTTGAACTTGTGAGCTAAATAGCTATTGTAAACTCAACGGACTCTAAATTACTTTTAACCTCAAATATATGTTTTGTATATATACTTCATAATGACGCTGTACTATTAACTATCTATAGATAATTTTTGCACGGTGATTTACTCTACCAGCATGACTAAATTCTTTATTTTAAAATATGTCGCTTTTTTTAGCGGTTGTGCCTCGTGCTTTATTTTACATACGCAATTTCCGATCCCCGCCGTGATTGCTTCATGCTTGGTCGGGTTAATTGGCACGTTTATACCAATGCCAAAGATCTATGGGCAACACCCCTATGCAGCGATATATGCAGGTAGCTTTGCAGGCATGTGTTCAGAAGGTCTTATCTCAAGTTACTGGGAACTAGCCGGCATCTCTGTAATCGGTGCGGTTTTATACGCTATTACAACTAAGGTTTTTACTGGTTTTGGTGGGAAGCTAGGCAGCATTGCTTTTGTAAGTGTGGCGCTCTTTATTCTAGCAAAAGGCATCATTATATGAACTTAATCACGATATTAATTTCACTACTTGGCGCGTTTTTAACCTTTCTTTTGGCTAAGCACGATAAAATTGGCGCTATCAGAGCATCTGCTATTTTATCAATTATTGCTTACCTCGCTTTTTCTGCCGCAGAACTAAATTCAGAGCTCTATGGAACGCTCTTTTTTGGTGGTACATTCATCGGAATGAGCACTCCTAAGCGCTTTGGCATTTATACACTATGCTCAGCCAGTATCATGTTCTCTTTATTATTTTATTACTTTGTACCATTAATTAAGAGCTACGGCGGAGCGTTAGGACTCAGCGCTTTTATCTCTGTTTGTATTTGTCATTTGGCAATTTTATTCGGTGCACCGAGAAGCAAGAAACACCTAGAATAATTTAAACTTAAGATAAACTATAGCCGCATTGCTGGCTTTTATAGGACATTGTTGCTATGCATCTTGCTCTTTACTCATAAGGTCAACCATCCGTTGGTTTATCTCCTCATCAGTCAAATCTTCTTTATGAGTGCCTATCGTCCATACATGTCCAAATGGATCTTGTAAAGTACCCGCTCTATCACCGTAAAACTGATCATGTAGCGGGCGTACTTCTGTCGCACCTAAACTAATAGCGAGTTTAAAAACGGTATCAACATCTTCAACATACAACATTAAACTGACCGGTGTGCCACCTAATTCATGGGGACTTTTAAAGTGTGCTTCTGGGCACGTATCTGACAACATAATGTGAGAATCGCCAATTTTAATTTCCGCGTGAGCAATACCACCATCAGGCAAAGGCATTTGCATAATCAACTGTGCCCCCAACGCTTTACAATAAAAATCAATTGCTTTTGCCGCCCCATCAATAATTAAATAAGGGGTCACGGCATGGTAACCTTTTGGTATCGCTGAAACGGCCATCATTGTCTCCATTAATTAATACTTTCTATAAGCATAGTCAAAAAAACGATAAAGTCAGCTATTCAATTGTATGAATAGCTCTTTAGATAAACTAAAACAAAAGCCAAATAAACTCGCAGCAAAAAAATAATTGAATGGTTTCCTCTTGGCTAAAGGCACCTTCACTATTATTCCATGTTCTTTTTGATCACGGCCTTGTTCTTTAAGGTGATACTTACAAATTCAGCAACCGTTGCACTTAGCTGTGTATTTTTAAACTGTAACTGAGTTGGAATGGCTTTTTCTATATCTGATAACTGTAAAAAGTAACACCCTTCGTGGAATAACTTGCGAATACAATATGGGGCTATTGCGATACCAAGCCCTGCTGAAACTTCTGTTAATAAGGTTTGCATATGCCTTGGTTGACTGACAATGTTTGGCGAAAACTCTGCTCTTTTACACAAACTAATTACATCATCGAATAAGCCAACCGCTTCTTCTCTATTAAATAAAATGAACTTATCATTACTTAATTGCTGTAGCTGGGCTTCTTCATTTTGCCAAAGAGGATGATACTTAGGCACCACAGCCACCAGCCGATCAGTATAAATTTCATGACTTGTAAACCCCTCAACGACTTCTTGAGGTAACGGCCTAGAAAACCCAATATCAATTAAATCATCCTTAAATGCTGAAACTTGATCTGAAGCGGTCATCTCAAATAAACTCACGTGCACATTTGGGTATTGATGCTTGTATTCTCTAACTAAACTTGCCATAAAACTTAAGCATGCCGAGCTTAAATAGCCGATTCTTAACGTGCCAACTTGTCCATTTTGTGCTTGTTTTACTTGGCTTTTAGCTTGCTCAGTTAATGCCAAAATATGTTTTGCATCTTTTAATAACTGTTCCCCAGCACTTGTTATATTTACTTCCCGAGAGTTACGAACAAACAGTGTAACGTGTAAATCAGCCTCAAGCATTCCAATATGGCGACTAATTGCAGGCTGAACTGTATGTAGTTCACGCGCAGCAGCAGAGAAGCTCTTATGAGTTGCCACACTGACAAAACTTCTTAGTATTTTTAGATCCACACATCACCCATACGAATTTGTTATAGATTCTATAAAATAACATCATTTTTATTATAGTCGAATGCATTTTATCCTAGTACTACACTTACTAAAGATAAGACCAAGATGACTACGACGCCCACTATCAGCAAACGATTGTTATTTTTGATGACCGCCGCTATTGCGGCTACAGCAGCTAACTTATATTACAGCCAACCCATATTGCCATTAATAGCGCAAGAGTTTGGTTTAACAAATACAAAGACCGGCAGTGTTATCGCGTTAACTCAATTTGGCTATGCCGCGGCGTTATTATTTATATCGCCATTAGGTGACTCAGTCCCGAGAAAACGCCTTATTGCTATACTCTCTATTTTACTTGTTTTATCTTCTCTACTCGCCGTGACAGCACCAAACTTAACAGTCTTACTCATAGGCGTGTTCTTTATAGGTTTAAGCGCTAATATTACCCAGCAGCTTATCCCATTTGCAGCATCTTTAGTCACACCAAAAGAAAAAGGGGCAACGCTAGGCACCCTAATGATGGGCCTTACTGTGGGTATTTTATTATCAAGAACCCTTAGCGGCTCAGTTGCTGAATACTTCGGCTGGCGCGCTGTATTTGTGATGTCTGCCTTATTAGCTACCATATTTGGCTTATTGCTTTATAAAGCACTGCCTCACAATACAGCTCATACAAACTTAAAATACACCCAGCTGCTTAAAAGCACATTCGTCCTTTTTAAAAAACACAGGTCATTACAAATATTTACCTTTGCAGGAGCCAGTTGGTTTGCTGCTTTTAACGCACTTTGGGCAACGCTTGCAATTCATGTTAGTCATGCGCCATTTAATTATAATGCGCAGCAAGCGGGGTTATTCGGTGTTATTGCTTTAGCAGGCGTCATAGGGGCAAAATCATCCGGTAAATGGGTGAACAAATTAGGCTCTAAATCATTGGTAAAAATTGCATTATTTATCATTGCAATTGGTTTCATAATAACTGGGGTGTATGCAAATAGTTTAACCGCGCTGATCATAGGAATTATCTTAATTGATTTTGGTGTATTTAGTGCACAAGTCGCCAATCAAGTACGAGTTTTTTCAATAGACCCAAACTCGCAAAGCCGGATAAACGGAGTCTATATGCTCGGCTACTACCTAGGTGGTGCACTCGGCTCACTGGCTAGTGTTAAAGCATATCAATATTATGCATGGCCAGGTGTTGCCTGCTTAAGTATTGGCTTTGTATTACTTGCCTTAACGTTTAACTACTTTGCACCTAAACAACAGGAGTTATAATGAATAAACTTTCTAGCCTTGGCGGCTTCAGCCTACTTTGTATCGCCAGCTTAACGATTATGGTCGGCTCGGTCGTTGCCCCTGGCTTATTAAATATTGCCCATGCTCTTGGCGTAGCTGAGCATTCATCATGGTTGATAACCCTCCCCTCACTAGGAGCCATATTATTTGCGCCCTTTGCCGGTAAGTTGATTGATAAGTATGGCGCATACCCAAGTTTAGTCATTGGCTTAATTTTATATGGTGGCGTGGGTGCTGCTGTATTTTGGCTTTACGGACCAGAACTGGTTTTTATAAACCGAATTTTCCTTGGTGCCACCACAGCCGTTGTTATGGCCAGTGGCACAGTATTAATTTCACAGTGGTATCAAGAAAAACAACGCTTGGCGATGATTGCTAAACAAGGGATGGCTATTGAGCTTGGCGGCGTAGTATTTTTGTTTCTTGGTGGCCAATTTGCAGCATCACACTGGGGGTTACCACTAACCCTTTATTTGTTCGCATGGGTGTTTTTAGCTATGTTGCTATTGTGGGTGCCAAGACAGCCGCCAAAGTCAACTGAGTCTATTGAAATAGATACACCGGCTGAAGTATCTCGCAACGGTTTATCGTTATTTGGCGTGTACCTAGTTACTTTACTGGCAATGGTTACATTCTTCTCTGCATTTATTTTGTTACCAAAAAGTATGGCAGGCCAAGGGTACAATGAGAAAATAATCGGCTATGTGTTAGCCTTTATATCTTTAATTGCAGTCATTACTGCCCATTCAATACCTAAAATTGAGCAACGGATCGGCGAAATCAAATTACTTGCTCTGGCGTTTATTAGTTATGCCCTTGCATATTTTGCTTTTAGCTACGCAACGGGGTTACCGCTTTTAGTGGCAGGCGCTATTTTAATGGGTATTGGCTTTGGCTTCAGTATTCCGTTACTCAATTACCTAACAGTACAAAAAAGCCCTGCTTCAGTCAGAGGTCGTAATTTATCTTATTTTACTATGGCCGTTTTTTCAGGACAGTTTTTAACGTCATTTCTCGAGTTTTTAAATAGTGAGACTAGCACTATCTTTATCTCATACATGTTGCTGGCCGGTTTTATCGCCGCGGTATTATTGGGTCGTGAACTCTTTATCAAAAAAGATAAAAACGTAATTAATTTACATTAAAGACTTTAAAAAGCAATTTAACCCCCAAGGTCTCTTGTAGGTGATAAATTTAATCAGAAGGAGTTAATTATGAGCAAAACTTTAATAATCGGCGCCAGTGGTCAAATAGGAAAAATGACCACGAAGTTATTACTATCTCAACAACAGCAGGTAGTTGCGCTTGTTCGAGATAAAAGCAAATTAAGTGATTTAAGTGGCTCTTTTCTCACTATTGTTGAACAAGATCTTGAAGGTGATTTTAGCCAAGCCTTTGAAGACTGTGACCAAGTAATATTTGCAGCAGGCTCTGGTGGAAATACAGGCGCTGATAAAACGATTTTAATCGATTTATGGGCCGCTACTAAAGCGGTAAACTATGCAAAAGGCCATGATATAAAACACTTTATCATGGTCAGTTCGATTGGTGCAGATGATCCCGATGCTATTGAAAGTGAGTTAAAACCTTATTTAGTTGCAAAGCATATGGCTGATGAGCATTTAAAGCTAAGCGACTTAAATTACACGATAGTAAGACCTGGTGCGCTTACTGACGAAAGTGCATCCATGAAGATAAGCTCTGAGCGCCCCAGCGACAGAAGTGACGCAAAAATTAGCCGTGAAAATGTTGCTAATACCTTGGTTCATATTGCAACAAAAACTTTTTCTGACAATAAAGTTTTTGAATTATTTGACGGTGATAAATCTATTTCAGTACTATAAAATATCAGCTAGCGACCCTAATAGGGTCGCTATTTCAAGACTTACAACTCACTTTACTTATGCCCCTAAAATAACACTTAAGTTTACCTGTTTATAATAGAAAAAAACCAATACAAATAGAAATAGTTCTTGATTAGATTTCTACCTTCTGTATCATACCCGCCGTTGTACCTAATTGTTGTAAAATAATAAAGAGATGAAATCAATGTCATACCTAGTAAAACCTAGTTTAATCGCACTTGCTGTGGCTGCTAACTTTTCTGTTCACGCTGATGAAAAAATCCCCGAAAAAAACATGGAACGTATGGTTGTTACAGCAACCGGCTTTGAACAGAAAGTCACTGAAGCACCTGCGAGTATCTCTATCATTACTAATGAAGACATTAAGTCTCATGCTTTCACATCCGTATTAGATGCTGTGCAATACCTAGAAGGTATTGATATAGGTACAACTCGAGATAAAACCGGTCAAGGCAGTGTCAGCATGCGAGGCCTAACTGGCGAATACACTTTATTGCTCATTGATGGAAAACGTCAAAATAACCATGGTGATATTTACCCTAATAACTTTGGCGGTAATGCCTTTAATCACGTCCCCCCTGTTGATGCTATTGAGCGTGTAGAAGTTATTCGTGGTCCAGCTTCGACCCTATATGGTGCTGATGCACTCGGTGGCGTTATCAATATCATCACTAAAAAGCACATGGCTGATTGGGGTGGCGCAGTCTCATTTAGCCGTTCATTACAGCAAGGTGATAGTTTTGGTGACGATATCACCACTGACTTTAACGTTTCTGGACCATTGATCAAAGATGTACTTAGTTTAGGCGTGCGTGGCAGTATTTACGAGCAACAAGCTTCATCACCCAGCTTTGAACCTGCAACAGACCCTAATGGTGAAGTACATTTACGCTCACTCGGTTTTGGTAGCGGTGGCCGTACTGTTGATAATACCAATGAGCAGTTTGGATTTACGATTAATTACTCACCGTTTGAAAATCATCATTTAAGTTTTGATTATGATAACTCAAGCCAAGTGTATGATAATACACCAAGCTATGATATTGAATCAGGCACAATCACTTACCCTCTTGGTACAAAAGACAACATTGAATCTATCTGGGCAAGCCGCGGTGGCCAAGTTAGCCCTCGTGCTGGTTATGCTGCGGACCAAAAATTTGACCGCCAATGGTGGTCACTTAGTTACGATGGTGAACTTGATTGGGCCACAGTAAAAGCATCAGTCTCTTATGTAGATACGCAAAACAATGGTAGAACTTTACCATTAAGTGTTGCTGAGCGACTGAAATTACAAGAAATGTATGATGGTACAGGCGAATACGCCAATATGAACGAGCAAACACGCAAAGACCTTGCTGAAGAAACGTTTTTACCACGCCCTGTTCGTCCACTTGAAAGTAGCCAATATACATATGATCTTCGCTTTGATATCCCATACAGCGGCGCATTAGGCGATCACAACTTTGTGGTTGGTGGTCAATTAATTGATGGTGAACTAAAAGACGGTGTGTTTGGACTAGAAAGCAATGAATCGGGTAAAATCCAAGAGCAAAACATGTACTCTCTTTTTGCTGAAGACAACTGGATGATGACCGACAGCTTCACGCTTACAGCCGGTGCTCGTTTTGATGATCACGACGTGTTTGGTAGCCAAGTGTCACCACGCTTATACGGTGTGTATAACGTTAATAACGCGTGGACTGTCAAAGGTGGTATCAGCACAGGATACAAAACACCAAAAACAACTGATTTATACGATGGGATCACAGGCTTTGGCGGTCAAGGCACTAGCCCATTTGCTGGTAATCCAGAGCTTGAGCCTGAAACCAGTGTGAACTCTGAAATTGCTTTATATTGGAATTCATTAGAAGGTGCGCATAACTTTAACATCACCTATTACAACACCAAGTTTGAAGACAAAATCGCCCGTGGTGATACGATTTTTAGCTGTGAGCAAACCAACGATGTTCGCCCTTGTGTTAATTTAGGCCAATATGATCAACTTGGATACCAAAGCTACAGTCAAAAAATCAATATCGATGAAGTTGATTTACAAGGTATTGAAATTGCGGGTCAATATGTAATCTCTGAAACAATTTCATTAAATGGTAACTACACGTGGACTGATAGCGAACAACAAAGTGGCTCAGAAGAAGGTCAACCATTAACAAATAGCGCTGAGCACATGGCTAACATAACCCTGAACTGGGAAGCCACTGACTTTATGGAAGTATACTTACAAGGTGTATACCGCTCAGACCGTTACCGTGGTTGGGATAACGTGCACGACCAAGCGCTTTATTACAAAAACTATAACCTATTTAATTTAGGTGCACAGTTTTACGTTAATGAGTACGTGCAAATAAATGCCCGCGTTAACAACTTGCTTGATGAAGACTTTACATCGTATAGCACAAGCTACACTGATTTAAACAATGATGGTCAATACGAATACTTAACAGGCCGTGGTGTAGTAAGCGAAGTAAGCTTTACTGATGACTACAACGTTAAAGATAAAGGTCGTAACTTTTGGGTTGGCGTAACTGCTTACTTCTAAGCGAAGCGATTTAAAAACGACATACTTAAAAGCGGCCAACTGGCCGCTTTTTTAGTCATTACTCTTTATAAACCAAATACCACCTTTTCACTTTTCAGCATTCTTGCACTTAAAAAGCTAAATACGGCACATAATATCAGTGTAATGAGTGTTGATAACAATAACTGCGGAACTGGAATAGGATTACCTTTTATAAATTCCATTAATGCAAATTGCTGCGCGGCTATAGGCAGCCATTGCATAACATCCGTCGCAATGTCATAGGTTGTGATCATACTTAATGCCATTGGAATAAATAACACCATGGTGACGTAAGATTGCGCTTCTTTAAACGATTTTGCCATAAAAGAGACAAACACTTGCAAGCTTGACGACATCAAAGCAATCGGCAAACATATCGCAATACAAAACAGCATAAACTCTGGTGTAATCGTTATGCTAAACCCTAATTGCTCCCATGCAACCATAGGGTAAACCACTTTAGACACAACCAAAATAACAATCAAACCTAACATTGAAAACGCCGCTATTGCGCCCACTTTGGCTAGTACTATATGCAAGCTACTTAACGGGTGGCTTAACAATAAACTTAAAGAGTTACGCTCTCGTTCGCCCGCACTGGTATCAATGGCTAAGCTCATTGCCGCATAAAATAAAGTTAGAATAATAGTGAGAACTACGAACCCTAAGATCATCCCACCTTTAGAATCAGGGGTTGCTTGATCATTGACTTCAATCGCGAGTGCACGCATTAGGTTTGGATCTATACCGCGAGATACCAAGCGTAAACTGGCAATCTCTGAGCCATAAACGGCCATCGCTTTTTCAACGCGATTAATATGTTTACCCAGTTTATCATCTGACTTATCAGCGATAAGCGTCACTGTAGCTGGGCGACCCTCACTCAGATTTTGCTTATAGTCATCACTAATAGACAGCGTAATCGGTTTAAGTAGCGGATCGTTTTTATCATCCGCCATTTTAATATCACTACTGGCTAAATGAGCGACTAAACCCGGTACATTACTGGCATTTTCAATGGTAATTTTAAGCGCTTCAGGAGAAGCTAATTGCTGTAGTAAAATACTCATCAGCAAGCACATACCAATCGGCGCACCAATCGCATAATAAAGTCCTGCCATAACAGAGCGTTTGTCACGACTTGCATCCATGACTTCTTTTTTAAACAGTACTTTTATTATATTGATCATGCTGCAATCCCCTCATCGCTACCTATTAACGCAATAAATGCTTCTTCTAATGTATCTTTACCTGCTTGCTCACACAGCTGCTCTATGGAGCCCTGAGCAATTACCTGCCCTTTTGCCATAATAACGACGTGGTCGCACAAAGCCGCGACTTCTTGCATCACATGCGATGAAAACAAAACACAATGCCCTTGCGCTTTAAGTAGCAATAACAGCTCTCTTAGAATACGTGTGCTCATTACATCGAGGCCGCGCGTTGGTTCATCCAAAATAACGTTTGTTGGGTTATGAACAACGGCTTGTGCTAATGCCGTTTTCATTCTTTGGCCTTGCGAAAAACCTTGGCAACGGCGATCGGCAATATCATTCATACTTAATTTATCAATTACTTGTGTAGTGGCTTCCTCGGCTTGCGCAGCACTAAGACCACTCAGCTGAGCAAAAAAGCTAATATACTCCCGCGGCGTAAGTCGCTCATACAAGCCACATGGATCAGGAAATAGTCCTAAGTTTTGTTTTGCTTGCATGGGCTGCTTTGCAACATCAATACCGTCAATTTCAGCAAATCCGCTGTCTGCTTTTAATAAGCCAAAAACGGTGCGTAAACAGGTGGTTTTACCGGCACCATTAGGGCCTAGCAAGCCAGTGATTTTGCCATTTTCGGCGCTAAAACTTAATCCGTTGAGTGCGTTAACATCGCCAATCTTTTTGGTCAAATTCGATACATTAATCATAACTTACTCCTTGTTCGTTGCCGGTGTTAAATGAGTGTTTGCAACCCCATTAATATTCATAAAAAACGGCTTGTCGTTTTTATCTTTGATGCAATAAGTATCAATATCTTGCATCGATTTTTGCTCTATAAATTGGGCGATAATCTTTGGTGCACACGTTTGCGAACCAATGCCATGTGTAGCTGTTGGGGCAACAAGGTGTGTTGCATCTGCCATATTTGTCATTGCCAATTCGGCCCAGCTTGGTGGTGTTGCCGGATCGCGCGCCCCAGATAACAACAGTGTTGGTTTATCACTTTTTAATGGTTTATAAAATGCTTTATCGGCAGGCTTAACCTCTAAAATTGGACACACAATATCAAGGCCTTCAATCATGGTTTTACCCATGTATGTACTGCTGTATTTAGTGCGCAGTTGAGGCGTCAATTGGGGCCAATCTTCTGAGCACACAACGGCGTTATGCATGCCCATTGCGAGCGATTGAGTTAAATCTGCGTTTGCCATTAAACCTGCCAATGGGGAAAAATCATCTTGAGCCGCTTTGGTAATCACTAAAGGCACAATTGAGCGGGTTGTGTGACTGTAAAGCGCTAAACGAATGGCACTGTAAAATTTCATTTTAGTAACAGTAAAAGGGATCATTTCATGAGTGCGGGGGTGCCTGACTTGCGCCTCTATGGGTTGTTGCTCAAGTCTAGCCAGAAACTCATTAAAACGTATTTCCAAACGTGGGAACTGCTCATTACAGGCGGCATCACTCTCACAACGTTCAAACAAAGCCTGCAATGAGGCGTCTATTGCCTCGCCGATTGCAGCAAAACTTTGTTGCATTGGCACTACACCATCTAAGGTGCTTGTTATAACAGAAGCAGGAAATTGGCGGGTGTATTCTTGCGCTATACGTGTACCGTATGACACCCCGTATAAATGAAAGCCTTTATAGCCTAGAGCAACACGTACAGCTTCAAAGTCTTTTGCCGCAGCTGAGGTAGTAAAGTGGCTTAAATCAACATTGAGCTTCGCTTTACATTGCTCGGTGTCTTGCTTACTCATGGTTTGTAAATCAGTGATGGCATCATTAAATGCGAACTGTGTTTTTAAATCATCGCTGTCACATTGCAGCTGCTTTGAATAACCGGTACCGCGCTGATCCACAAGTACAATGTCGCGTGTTTCACGGGCAAAGCGTAAATTACGATTAAACACTTGCGCTAAATCAACCGCTCCTTGACCAGGTCCACCAGCAAAACCCAACACAGCCTCTTCGGGGTTACTTGGTTTTATTGCTGGTATAACAGCAAAATGAATATCAATTTCACCATCGGCTGGATTATCTGATAAAGGCTGAGCAATACTGCCGCACATTAATCTATCTGATAGGCCTTCCATGTAACATGGTGTTAATTCTACAGGGTTATTATCGTTTTCTTGTCCCTGTGAAATTGCTGAGTTCACGATTAAAAAAGGTAAAATAGCTAATTTTATCAGCCTATTACGATACTCTGATGTACTTTTCATCACTCTTTCCTTTATTTGCATTTTACACTTAATGTGATAACTTATTACTTAGTGTATCGGTGTATTAATGTATTAATACAGTAGAGAAAGAGTAATGCTAGAATTTATTAATGTCAACCCTAATAGTGGCGATCCAATTTACAAACAATTGCACGAGCAAGTTGTGCGCTTAATTGTGGGTGGGCAATTGTCTGCAGGAGATGAGCTTCCTTCGGTGCGAAAAATAGCCGACCACTTTGCTGTTAACCCAATGACTGTTTCAAGAGCGATAGGCCAGTTAGTCGACCAAGGTTGGCTTGAGCGCCGTCGCGGTCAAGCAACCAAAGTGGCACAAAAAACAGTACAGCAAACTGATCAGCAAGAAACACTACTTTTTAAAGCTATTGATCAACTTATTCAGCAAGCAAAACAGCTTGATGTACCGCAATCAACAATATCCGAACTAATAAAGAAACGGTGGGAATTATAACAATGACACAACCACTTCTTAGCTATAAAAACGTCTCAAAAAAATACAATCAACGCCTTGTATTAAAAAACATAAACCTAAGCGTTGAGGCTGGCATGGTGATAGGTTTATTAGGTAAAAATGGCGCAGGTAAAACAACCTTATTACGTAGCGCGCTGGGTTTAATAAATCCAGACCAAGGTGAGGTAAACGTATTAGGTGAATTAAGCCATCAATTAAGTGCCAGCAATAAAGAAAAAATTGGTTATGTCGCACAGCAAACATTTGGTTATGAAGGCTTTAAAATTGCAGACGCGTTAGCATTACATCGTAGTTTTTACCCTAATTGGGATATGCAATTAGAGGCAAAATGGCTCGCCCGCTTCGAATTAAATAGCAACAGTGCGGTTAATGATCTCTCGATAGGTCAGCGTCAGACCCTCGCCCTTATTATGGCCATGGCTTATAGACCTCAGTTGCTTATTTTGGATGAGCCGGTAGCAAGTTTAGACCCTATTGCTCGGCGAGAATTTATGAGTGATCTGTTCGATTTAGCACTCGATTCGGGATCTGGAATTTTATTTTCATCACATATCACCTCAGACATAGAGCGCGTCGCTAGCCACATTGCGCTGATAAAGCAAGGCGAACTATTGTTACTTGACGAACTAGATGTCATTCGCGACACCGTTAGAAAAATCAACTTTAAAGCATCGACGATAGATCTTAGTGCATACAAGGTACTTAACCAACAGCAAAACTGTGCCATCATTTATGGTTATACGGGTGAAGTTATTCCAGATGCTTTAGCAATCAATACACTATCTTTAGAGCAGTTGTTTGTGGAGCTACATGGATGATGCAAGTCAGTAAACGCCCTTGGTATCAAGGAGCGGTCAACTTTTGGTTAAAAGATGTAGGTTCTGCCAGTTATTTTATCGGGGCAACTATCACGTCTTTGCTGTGCCTTATAGCTACTGGTATTGAAGAGCTTATTACATTAATGATCATGTTTTCAATTATTTGTATGTACAGCGCGATAGCTTGGCAAAGCATCAAAATGCAAGCTACTGAATGGCAAAGCTTGGTTATTGGTTATCGTAAACATGTAATGTTTCAAGGTAAGGTATTCATAATATTGAGTAACTTAGTTGCTCTGTTGAGTATCATAATTGCTGGCAATATTAATCTATTAGCAACCCTCACAGTGGCCAATCTTATTGGCATTATTATCTGGTTTTTAAATCGCTCATTCAGCCACTTATTTACCCCAGTATGCTATTTTAGCTTTTTTATTGCGACCTTAATATGTGTCCTTATAGAGCAACTTCCTGCTTGGCTGATCCCCGTTAACGTCATTGCTTTTATTGCTATTGCGTTATTACATAATAACTTTTCATCTGCCTATACATGGCGCCCTGACGCATTAATAAATTATCATAATGGTTTACAATCAGGTTGGTCTCCTATTCCCAGTGGCTTTTTATCAAATTACGGCAGCCCTATTAATAAAGGGCTATTCCCTCTTAGTTATTTTGTTGGCTCAGGGCTCTCTCAGTACCTTATTTTACTTATGTTTGTATGTACGCTAGGTGTAATAGTGAACTTATTTTATAACATCTCTGAGCATGTCATTTTTGTGTTAACACTGATTTTATTCGCAATTGTTACATTAAGTTTATGGAGCAAAATACAAAAGCAAAACTCATGGGAGCTGTTATTTACGCTACCCATTTATAATTGTAGTTACAGCGCGAAAGTTGCCCTTAGTAACAGCGTTTTAAAACTAGCGTTACTGGTGATGAGCTTATGTTTTGTGACGGCTTCAGCGCTCAGCTTAGCTAACTCAACATTTTTAATATTTAATATATTAAGTTACTCATTGGCTTGCTCCGCAGGGTTATTACTCAGTTTTACTGTTGGTAATGTATGCAAAAATATAAACTTACTTAGTCTATTCTTATGTTTATCTTTTGGGTTAAGCATGGGCTTAGCAATCTATATGTTTGACCATGGTGACAGTTTAATAAAACTTGGGGGAATGGCAGTGTATACATTATTTATGGTGGGACTAAATAGAGCTACTGTCAGATATATGTAAACGGATGGCGCCAAGGAAGTAATGCATACGAATATGGCCTTGAGGGTAAAGTACTTTAGGTTATAAGGCGCTCATCTTTAGTTCGCTTTTGAAAATTTGCTAGGGTATTATCAAATTAATTTAAATAACTACCATAAAGTAGTTCAATATTTTAGCAAAGAGGTTACGTATGCTTATAATAAAAAAAGTATTCATCTTTTGCATACTATATTGCTTTACTAGCCCATTACTAGCAGTGCCAATCGTAGCAAACTCAAACTTAAAAACCATCAATATAAGTGCAGGTGAATGGCCACCTTTTTTAAGTGAATCTCTGCCCCATCAAGGTGTTGTTGCTCACCTTATTCGTGATATCTTCGCTGAAGCGGGTATGCAGGTAAACTTTACCTTCTTGCCTTGGGGTCGAGCTTATCACGACACAAATACCGGTAAGTATGATGCAACAGCAGTATGGATGCACAGCAAAGAAAGAGAGAATGCTTACTATTATAGCGATGTCGTATTAAACGAAAGATTTGTCTTTTTTTATCAACAAAAAAATCATTTTGATTGGCAGAGTATAGCTGATCTTAAAGGGCTAATTATTGGTGGTGGCCTCAGTTACAGTTATGGCGCTGCTTTTGATCAAGCAATTGAAAACGCTGTTTTCGCATTATCACGTGTCGGCACAACAGAACAAAACTTCCGTCGTTTAGCAATTGGTCGCATTGATGTTTTCGCTGAAGAAATAAGCGTAGGCTACCACACCCTTAATAGTCAAGCCCCAGAGCTCATCAAAGATATCACTCATCATTCTAAGCCTTTGCTCATTAACACCAGTTTTTTACTATTTCCGAATAAGGTAGAACAAAGTGAAAAGCTATTACAAATATTCAATATACACTTAGCACAGTTTAAGCAAGACGGGCGCTATCAAGCCTATTTTAAAGGGTTAGAACAAGGTGATTATTTACCTTTGCATATTACCAAGTAATATTCATTATTATTTGTTACAACCAAGCTTAGAAAGTAACGCATAAAAAAACGGCCATTATTAATGGCCGTTTTGGTGCTTAAACAAAATAATAAAAAGCACTTAAAGGGAGAAAGTACGCCCTACAGATAGTACAATACGCTCATCTGCAGTATCCCAATCTAAGCTAGTGTTCTCGCCCGCGACCTCAATATCAAAACCCGCTAAACTGGTTTGATATGCAAGGCGATAGTGATTATATGATTTACCGTTTCCATCCCAAGTATGTTTGTCACCATCGAGTGAATTCGAGATATCAAAACTGGCACGTAATGCATGATTAGGCGCAAGTTCTATGGTGTGTGCAACCATAGAAATCACATGCCCAGCCCCTGTACCAAAATAATCCCAGCTGTACCAAAAATTAAGCTCTGTTTGGCCTAAATCGCTGGCATAACCAAATTTAGTATAAGCTTCAAAATAATTACCATCGCTTGAATTGCTCTGTCCATGATAGCTGTAATACGCTAAACCATAATCAACGCTCAGTGCATCGTTTATTTGCACATATTTACCAAAGTAAGCATCCCACTCAATGTTGGTATCATCACCAAAATCCACGTTTGACGCCCACGTACCTGCGTACATACCTGAGTCAGCAAATGAATAGTCAAGGCTGCCTTGAATAGCCGGATCATTTTGAGTTTGGCTCACCCCATTAAAGGTATAATCCGATACGCCGGTGATGGTCGTTGACCAGTCAGCTAATGCAGAAGTTGAAAAAAGAGCGAATGGGAGTACTACTGCTAGTAATGTTTTTTGTGTGGTCATGTTAATTCCTTAGCTTACTGATTCAATTTTGGTGTAGTCAATTTTGTTATCTTTTGGCGAACTATCGATGTTGCTTACTGTTTTAAATTTGCTATAAGCGATAAATGCAGCACAACCAAAGAACAAGCCAATTACCAGCGCCCCAACCCATTGTATTTGTAAAAAGTTTAGTTTAAATAGTAGAGTTAGCAACGAAAGCGCCACGACATTAAGTGCAATATAGTTAAATTTACCTAAGCGCTTAACAGTCATATTTAGATTGTCAGTGTACAAACGGATCAGTGAATCCAGTGAGTTAATGACAAATACAACCCCGACGAACACCATGGCAATATTTTTAATTCCTTGCGTTGGTATACCCGCTTCGTGATATTGATAAAGCACGCTAAACCAAATGGCTATTGGGATTGAAGGGAAAATTAACATCGCGCCAAGCACTTGATAGGTCTTTAATCCACCGACAAAACGTGAGGTAAACTGGCCAATCATGATACTCCAAGCAAACCACCAAAATAAGTAAAACTCATGATAATCATTAAGCGGTAAAACAAACTCATTGATATTGCCAAAATAATTTCCGATTAAGGCAATATTATTTGTAAAGTCAGAAACCTGTCCGTTTTCACCCATGTACGCGCCAAGCCACATAAAAGCAATCAAACCAATAAATAACCAAGTCGTCGAAATACTTAAAAAACGCACGTACTTAATATCGGTGCTTGAATACACGGCAAAACAAATTGCGGCAAAAACAATCAGATAAAACGAAGGAATAATCGACTCGCCATCACCTAAGCCCGGTAAATACCAAGGTAAGTTAGACAGCAATAAAAAAGCAGTAAATGCACAAGTACCAATAATTACCACATTATTGATTAATTTAACCCACGGAATTTCGAAAAACTTCACTTTGGGTTCTATTACACAGAAATAAAAGCACGTAAGGAAATAAAATCCCCAGATCAGAAAGCCCCAATACCCAAACTCTATAGCTAATGGATTGGCAAACGCATACTCTGGGCTTGCTTTTATGTCTGCATAACCTGCAAACTCAGTCAGTGGAAACATAATCAAGCCAACGTCTAAGCCTGATGTAAATAAGATTGCAATAAAGGTAAATGTTCTAACCGGTGTAACGCCTACACATTGAACATTCCCCCATTTTACTAATATTGCAATAATTGCTAATAGGGTAAAAATAATGCCAGCACTAAGCCATAAGGTCATAATTTCCTCCCCAAAATAAATGATAATACGTCATTTTTTCTCCGTGTTTTTAGCCCCGCATTAACGCACCACAAACAACTCATGATGCGCGCCACTGCAAGCCCCACAGCAAAAAACTGCTGCGGGTGGCCGAGTTATATCTCCGAGCTACGCTGCTTTGTTTGCCATTTTGGTTCCATGACAACCGCTGCATGCGATTTACTAAGTGGTGGCTTACCTAAAATTAAGTCAGCCGCTTTTTCTGCCACCATAATGGTTGGCGCATTTAAATTACCGTTTGGCACTGTAGGGAAAATAGATGAATCAACCACTCGCAGCCCTTCAATACCATGTACTTGAGTATTTGAATTAACCACAGCCAGCTCATCTTCACCCATCTTGCAAGAACATGAAGGGTGATAAGCACTTTCTACTGCTTGGCGCACAAAGGCATCTATTTGCTCATCGGTTTGAATATCTTTACCCGGCTGAATTTCATCATCGCGATAGTCATCAAACGCGCTTTGCTCAATAATTTCACGGGTTAAACGCACGCATGCTCTAAACCCTTCAATATCATCTTGATGCTGTAAATAATTAAACTGAATTTTTGGTGCAACTTTAGGATCAGCCGATTGAATCGTGACCGCGCCACGGCTTTTTGGTTTGTTGTGACCAACATGCACTTGGAAACCATGACCATCAAACGCACTTTTACCGTCATAACGAATTGCCGCTGGCAAAAAGTGATATTGAATATCAGGCCATTCAACACCCGGTTTTGAGCGAATAAACGCACAAGATTCAAAGTGATTTGTAGCGCCAAGGCCACTGCGGTTTAACAACCAGCGGGCACCTATAAGGCCTTTAGAAATAAGTCCTAATTTGCCATTTAAGGTAATGGGTTGCTTACACTTGTATTGAAAATAAAATTCCAAGTGATCTTGCAGGTTTTGACCGACACCAGGTAGGTGGTGTTTTACTTCAACGCCTGCAGCTGCAAGTGTTTCGCTATCACCAATACCTGAAAGCTGCAGCAAATGCGGTGAGCCGATAGGCCCGGCACTTAATACCACTTCTTTGGCGGCAAATACTTGCTTAGTTTGACTATGGATACTGTACTCAACACCCGTGGCTTTTTTACCTTCAAGCAATACTTTTTCAGCTAAAGCGCCAGTTACAACGGTTAAGTTGCTACGTGACTTTATAGGGTCTAAATATTCTCGACTTGCCGAGCTTCTTACACCGTCTTTAACAGTCATGTGCATTGGCCCAAACCCTTCCTGCTGCCCTGCATTGTAATCATCAGTAGCGGCATAACCGGCCTGCTGACCTGCATTAATAAAGGCTTTATACAGCGGGTTGGCCATTTCATTACCGTTATTAACGCCAAGCGGGCCGTTATCGCCACGGTATTCATTTTTACCTAAATAAAAGGTTTCGGCTTTTTGAAAGTACGGCAAGCATGACTGGTAATCCCAGCCTTGTGCGCCATGTTGTTGCCATTCGTCAAAATCTCTTGCATGACCACGTACGTACACCATGCCATTAATTGACGATGAGCCACCTAACACTTTACCCCGAGGGCAATGCATTTTACGGTTATCTAAATAAGGCTCCGCTTGAGTATGAAACTGCCATGCGTATTTATCCGTATTCATCGGAATTGAAAGCGCTGTTGGCATCTTAATAAAAATGCTTTTATCACTGCCGCCAGTTTCTAATAGCAATACGCGATTGTTACTATCTTCTGATAATCGATTCGCCAGTACACACCCTGCAGAGCCCGCACCGACTATGATGTAATCATATGTTTGTGCACTCATTAAAATGGACTCTCTATATCAGTCATACCAACATAAATTGATTTAGTTTGGGTATAATGTTCAAGGGTTTCGATACCGTTTTCACGGCCAATACCCGATTGCTTATAACCCCCTACAGGCATTTCTGCTGGTGAGTTGCCATAACTGTTGATCCAACAAATACCGGCTTGTAACTGATGAATAACACGGTGTGCCCGTTTAATGTCTTTGGTAAATACACCTGCTGCTAAGCCTAAATGGGTATCGTTAGCACGACGAATTGCATCGTCTTCATCATCAAACACCAGCACGCTCATTACTGGGCCAAAAATCTCTTCTTTAACAATCGTCATGTCATCGGTGCAATCAGTGAAGACCGTAGGCGCGACAAAATAACCATTTGGTGCAGAGTCAGGTTTCAGTGCTTTACCACCAGTAAGTAACGTTGCGCCCTCACTAATGCCCTTATCAATGTAACCCATCACTAATTCATGATGATTTTTTGAAATAAGCGCACCTAAGTTTACCTCAGGGTTCATTGGGTCTCCGGCAATAATGTTTTGCTCAGTGCGCGTTTTAAGCTCATCAATAAATTGCTTGTACACATTTTTGTGTACATAAATACGTGTGCAATTAGTGCAAATTTCACCCTGGGTATAAAAGTTACCTAACATAGCTGCGCTTACCGCTTGCGAAATATCAGCATCATCAAATACTAATAATGGCGACTTGCCACCAAGCTCCATAGTCACATCTTTTAGCGAACCTGCTGCACTAGCCACCACTTTTTTACCTGTGCCGACTTCACCAGTGAACGATACTTTCTCGATATCATCACTTTGTGTTAACCATTGGCCAACCTCAGCCGCACCTTGTACAACATTGAACACGCCTGCAGGTACGCCCGCTTCAAAAAAGATTTCAGCCAGTTTAATTGCGCCAAGAGGGGTTTCTTCAGAGGGTTTAAAAATAAGTGCATTACCTGCAGCAAGCGCAGGTCCTGATTTCCAACATGCTATTTGCAGTGGGTAGTTCCACGCACCAATACCTGCACAAATTCCTAAAGGCTCTTTGCGCGTGTAGTAAAAATCTTCACCGACCATTTGCTGTTGACCAACTTGTGCAGGAGCCAGCCCTGCAAAATATTCAATAACATCGGCGCCGGTTTGTACATCAACACACTCTGCTTCTTGCCAAGGCTTACCTGTATCGAGTACTTCAATTTCTGCTAACTCATCGTTGCGTGCGCGTAGTAATTCAACGGCTTTTAGTAAAATACGGCTACGCTCGATAGGCGTCATTGCTGACCACGTTGCAAAACCTTGTTTTGCACTTTCAGTGGCTGCATTTTGTACAAATGCATCAGCGACTTCTACATGGTAAATTACTTCATCGGTGGCAGGATTTTTAACCGCGAAAGTCTCGCCGCTTTGATTCTTTAAAAAATGACCGTTGATAAAATTTTGATAAACAGGCGTTGTCACATTAAGCTCCATACTGTTTGATAAGTGAATTTACATAGCCTTTGGCTAATTGCTCGCAATGTTCAAATTGATCTTCGTCAGACTTACTCAATACAGCCCTTAACCATAAACCATCAATCATGGCAGCGCATAGTTCTGCTGCAAGTTTGGCATCTGCATCATTCATCAATGCTTTGAATGAACTTGTTAAGTTACTAAAAAGGCGGCGACTATTAACGTTTTGTAAGCGATGTAATTGCGCATCATGCATTGACTGCGCCCAAAAACTTAACCATGTTTTTGTTGTATCGCTTTGCAATTGTAAGCGCGCAAAGTTTGCCTCAACGATAAAAATCAACCTTTGCTCAGGCGTTGTCGTTGTAGTTACACGTTTAATTAACTCACGTTTTAAGTTAGATAATAAATAGCGCACAGTCGCTTCTATCAAGCCTTGTTTACCACCAAAATAGTGGCTAATAATACCCGAAGACAAGCCTGCTTTTTTACTAATGCTATTAATAGTTGTGCCCTGTAGGCCAAACTCAGCAACCGACTCAATAGTGGCGTCAATTAGCTGCTGACGACGGACAGGTTCCATTCCAACTTTAGGCATAATTTTTATTAATTGAACGTTCAATAAAAATAAAGGTTAGAGTAAGTGAACTGATAATTCAAGGTTGACAAACTGTGAACGTTCTAAAGTGACATCAACAATGTGACGCTAAGTTACTGTATTAACTTCTATAACTTGGCTTAGAAAAAAGTTGCGAAAAAAACCGAAAAGGAGTGATTTTCTGGGTAAAAACGGCAAAAATTAGCTATGTTATGTAGTAGCTTTGTGCCACAGTATAAGATTCAATATTTTATATAACGAGAAAATGAATAAGGAAACTCAATGTCTAATTTTAATGAATATAATAATCAAGTAATGGCCAACATCCTCAAACAACTTGCACAGAACAACAACACTTGATTACTTTACCCAAACAATAGATACTGTTTTTTTATACAGCTATCAGCAAACGGTAAAGTGATGCGTAAAGAGCTTCCAGCGAAATATTATTTAGCTCATTTTAATGAGTTACTTACATTTATAAATACTCAATGCAGACACTTGTTAGAGCAAAAGCACATTGATTTTATTACAAAAGTTAATAACTTAAGTGAGCAAGCCCAATGCATGCTCTCGCGTATTTTTTCACGAAAGCCTTTGTTAGTGGCAATACATACGCTTAATTATGATGAAATACCCAGCCCGACACAGGCAATTGATGAGTTAAAAAACGCAGGTCTTATTGCACACCCAAGCCATAACGACTACCAGCATCTACTCGCTCACTTAACAAAACCAGCATTACTTGAGCTACTAGCGCCGTTTACAGCGGCAGTGAATATAAAAAAAAGCGCAACAAAAGCACAATTAGTAGCACAAGCCTGCGATTTCTTTACCAATAAACTCGAGTATTTAACCCCTGTATATAGTCAATTTATTATTAATAATCGCGCTGATATTTACGAGTATTTTGAGTTTTTATATATCGGCCGCTTAAGTAGTGGAGATATCAATCATCAAAATAGTTTTGTACTGCGTGATTTAGGCGTTAGAGCAACAAGACAAAGCCATAATCAAAGCTTAGCGCGCTTTGATACTTTAGATGAGGCAAAATCAAACTACGCGTTAAACCGCTTTCGCTTAGCATTTAAAAGTGCACAAACTGATGACGACTATCACGATTTAGCTCACAACGTAATTGCGCAGCAAGCACAAGGCACGCTGGCAATAACTCTTAAAAACAAGTTATTACTCAGGCTCTACCAACAACTTAAAAAAGTAAATGCAGTAATTAGCTTTAGTATTTTAAATGCCTGTGAAAACAGCTCCGAAGCCACAGAAATACAAATACGCGAGCAATATCGTCAAGGCAATAAAGACTGGGTTAAAGCAAAGCTTGAAGAGATCGTCGAAAATCCAGTGACCGATGATCTGCTCTATTTTGCCGATGACTTCTTAATGCGCAAATTTAATAAACAAACCCGCTCTCGCTTAAGTACTATGCTTGCCGATACAAAGTGTGTAATTGAAATAGATGAGATTTATCGCGGCGATGTAGAGCAAGGGGTGGCACAGTATTACGAAAACCAAGGCTTTCAAGCATTTAACACAGAGAACACGCTTTGGCAAAGTCTATTTGGCCTGGTATTTTGGCATGAGCTTTACGTAGAAACTCCTCACCCACCGTGTAATGAATTTGATTTATTTCCACACGTATTACGCACTAACAGTTTTTACCAACTACAACACCAGCAAATCAATACACTACTGACGCAACTGCAAACACCTGACGATTTACTAAAGCATGTGTGCAAAAACGCGGCGCGCTATTTTGAGCAACCAAATGGCTTATTTCGTTGGCATAGTGAGCTGTTAAAACCACTTGAAGTACTGATTTTGAATAGCCCTATCACAGCGCTAAAAAGCCACTTAAAAAACATGACTATGCGCTTTTTAGAACTAAAAGATGGCTACCCAGATTTAATGATTTTAAAAGACGGCACCGTCTATTTTGAAGAGGTAAAAGCACCCGGTGATAAACTCAGGCGTAATCAGCTAACCACCATCGATAACCTGAAACAATCTGGATTTAACGTACAAATTGCAGCTGTGAATTGGGTTAATGATCCTAACCGCATTTACAGTGTGGTCGATATCGAAACAACGGGTAGTTTAAAAGGCGGCAATAGGATCACTGAAATTGGCCTGGTTAAAATGCAGCACGGCAAGGTTATCGAAACCTGGTCAACACTGGTTAACCCACAAATACGCATTCCAAAATTTATTGTATCGTTAACGGGGATCACCGACGCCATGGTGGCATCTGCGCCTAGCTTTGAGCAAATTGCCGATACCTTAGTGAGCAAGTTACAAGGCAGTATTTTTGTCGCCCACAATGTCAACTTTGATTACGGCTTTATCCGTAAAGAGTGTGAAATGGCGGGCATTAGCTTTAAAATGCCCAAGCTGTGTACTGTGGTGGAATCGCGCAAAGCCTTTACAGGGCTTAAGTCGTATTCGCTTGGTAACTTATCAAAGTACTTTAACTTAAGCTTAACTAACCACCACCGTGCATTAGCGGATGCTAGCGCCACCGCCGAACTACTTTTACTTATCCAACAAAGCGCTTAGCAATAAAGAGCTATAGTGGTTAGTTGAAATTTGTAAATAATGGTGATGTGTTCTAAACCTAAAGAGTAGCCTAATACAGGAAGACTCTTATGCCGTCATCGAACACACTTAATAAACACACTGAGTTTGCACGTTGTTTAGAGTGCAATAAAGTAAGCACTTTTGCAGCTTTTCATTGGTTAGCTCTTGCTTTTCAAGACATGATGCGAGCACCCATACTAAGCCTAATTTATGGATTAATTTTTACATTAATCCCGCTGGCCATTGTTTACAGCGGCGTTTATGCCGGCACTTACCTTGTAATACTTCCTGCAACAGTCGCATTTGCTTTGATCGGTCCTGCATTTGCTGTAGGTTTATACGATATTGCTTGGGAGCTTGAAAAAGGTCACTCTCCTACATTCTTACATTCACTTAAATCAATGTTCAGAAACCCAGCAGGCGAATGGGGCTTTGCAATTTTATTAATGGTTATTATGATTATTTGGATGCGTCTTGCCGCTTTAGTACACGCATTATACCCAAGCCACGCAAATCCAACGTTTGAAGAACTCTCAGCATTTTTAACCTTAGGCACCATTATTGGTGGAATATTGCTCGTCACTGTATTTGCGATTTCAGCGTTTACACCGCAAATTATGATGGAAAGACGTGTCGATATAATGACCGCAGTTATGTCTTCTATGAATGCAGTAAAAACTAATTTTAGCGCCATGGTTGTGTGGTCTGGCTGTATTTTTATATTAGTTGCTATTGGTTTTATCACTGGCGCAACGGGCTTTATTGTCATTATGCCGCTACTTAGTTACGCCAGTTGGCACGGTTATATTGAAGTAATCAAAACCAAAAAATTACGTGGATATGAATAGTCTTTTATAAAAATTGTTGCGCAGGGAGGTAAAGCTCTTGGCGCAGTAACTTACGCCCTTGTTTGAGTGCATTTTTATATGAAGGCTTATTAGTTGCGTCAATATACCCAAAGAAAAAATTAAAGTCCTCACAATGCAGTTCATAGTACAGACGCTGCATCGGTGAGGCTAAACCTTGGCCTCTAAATTGTTTAGCAATAAAAATATCACTCACCAATAAGCCATCAAAACCCAATTCTTCACTTGCCTCCCCCATAACCATTCCCAAAGGCTGGCCTTGATAAAATGCCATACTGCATAAGCCCGCTTCAATGGACTCACTCAGCTCTTCTTTATCGCTGATTGGCACTATGTTTGCCATTGCTGGGTTTTCAGTTAGAAACTGGTTGTATTCCTGCTCATACCAAGGCCTATCTTTCTCAAGCTCAAAGGGCTGTAAAGAGATATCTGCTTTTAAAGCATCACTCACATCAAGCAATGGCGTTTGGCTACCTAATAAGGAGTCAACAGCGCGAGCACCTGGCAATAACAATAATTGCTGTGCTTGTGGTGAATCAGGTGCTGGCCAAACACAAATGTGCACAGGTGTGCACCAGCAAAATACCTTACGAATGTAACTGGCAAGTTCTTTTAAAACCGATGCAGTTAATGAGTGTTCACTAAAGATTTCAAACATGGTTTCGTCATCATCATTACGACAAACACTGGCTATGAATAAGTTACCATCATTATCTTCAATTACTTGGGCAAATAAGTCGTCATCTGGCACGTTGTCACTGATATTACGTCGCTGACGTAATTCAATAAAGTCATCACTCGTGCAATCGTCATTTAATGCGAGTAAATCCTGACACTCTTTATTGATTGCTTTTTCAATATCTAGATTCGTTATATCTGTGAGGTTATACGTTTTAATAACCCCCGCTCCTAGGCGGTGTAAACGCACGTCGTCGATTTTATAGAGTGGATAATGGCGCATAATTTCCCTTTACAAGTTTCATTTAAACCTTATATGGGGACGTGGCAAGTTTTTATCAAACTAGACCCATAATTTGGGCCTAGTTTGCGAGCATAACCGAAGAGATCAGAATTGATAACTTAGTGATACTTTATAATTGCGGCCAAGCTCTGCTGGGTCGTTCGCTTCAGTCGCTGGCGCTCTTAAGTAACGTTTATCCGTTAAGTTATCTACCCCTAACCTCACGATAAGACCCTCTAAACTGCCGGTAGCTTGATACTTAGCATTCAGGTTATAAACCGTGTATGTATCTGTGCCGTAACCGTATTCTAAGTAGGTATCGCTTAAACGTTTTTGCTCACGATAATGCAGCATTTGTAAGCCTACATTAAACTGCTCTGTAAATTGGTAGTTAGTATTCCATGTGATTTTGTCTGCAGGGGCTTCAGCATAAGGTTGTTGCGTGTAATCAATAGTTCCTAAGAAGAAGTTAGGCATGCCTTCAACATCCATATTAATCGTGGAATAACCTACATACATATCGATTGCTTGGAAGGTATATTGTGCTTCTATCTCAATACCATGGCTTAATAATTTACCAATATTCTTAGCACTATAATCTCGGTGAGTTGCAACAGGTATACCATTGGCAGGCTGTGGCCCAGGTGAACCAAGTTGTTTTTCGCCGTCAGCATCGAGATAATACATAAATGGTACGTTATCAATGTAATTATTGATTTCGTTATCAAAGTAAATCGCTTTGAAGCTCAAGCTATCTGCATAAGGCAGGTTTTGCCAACTTAAACCAAAGCCCATTTCAAGGTTA
This sequence comes from Pseudoalteromonas sp. APC 3893, assembly GCF_030408095.1. Lineage (NCBI taxonomy): Bacteria > Pseudomonadati > Pseudomonadota > Gammaproteobacteria > Alteromonadales > Pseudoalteromonadaceae > Pseudoalteromonas > Pseudoalteromonas sp. APC 3893. The sequence continues at coordinate 21,785 of NZ_JASDCD010000001.1, read as the reverse complement.
TCAGAGTCTTCTGCTTTAAGATCTGGCTGTGGTTCGCTGTAACAAATCTTGCCACCAATATGACAGCGCCACTCATCTTGCTTATAAAGCTCTTGCAGCGAGGGGGCGCGAAACGCTTCAGCACTTTTTAAATATAAATTAAGGTAGTCAGTTACTTTAAATGTAAGGCCAAGTTCGCTCGATAACTCATTCTCATCATTGCTATCAAACAGTTTAAAGTGGTCACTTTCACGTTCATACGCATCAAACCTTAAACCTGCGGTAATTAGCAATCGCTCATCAAAAAACTCACTTTGATCAATCAAAGATAATGACCAGTTTTGAGCATCGCTATTGCCGTAGTATGTTGATTGTTGCTGATCTTCCCATTTTACTTGGTTGAAGCTTTCAACATCATATTGCAGTTCTACAGCAAGCTTATGCTTAATAACACCGTCAAAAGTCGATAAGTTTGCAAACCGAACCCCCTTGCGCGAACTTTCTCCTTCACTATTGCTATCATAATTAATTTTATTTGTGCCTTGTTCAATATAGCCTTTGCTGATCTTATCGTACGTTTTTTTCGAGTAGAAAGCTTGTACATCTAAATCAACGTAATCGCTTTCTCCTTGATAGGTGTATTTAAGCATGCCTTCGAGATAATCATTTTTGTAATCTTCAGCCAATGTGGGGTATGCAATGGCTAAATCAAGTCGCTGACCATAGGGTTGATCAACTGATTCCGTTTTACTGTAATCCAGCTTAGTTTTAAGACTATGATGCGGGTTAAAATACCAGGTATTTTTTAGAGTCGCATTTTGTCGTTTTGATTTATTTTGTATTTTGCTAACTTGCTGAATTTGTTCGTCTTCAGTCGCGCCTTCCTTAGCAACAACATCAATATCATCATATTCAACTTGCCCGAGTGAAAACACAGTATCGCTCACATCATTTAAATAGAATAAATCAGCATTAAAGTCATTCGAGTCTGAAACAGATTGATGTGTCACTGAGAATCGAGTGCCAAAACCTTGTTCATCTCCTAAATAATCACTCGCATCCTTGGTCACTAAGCGAATACTGCCCCCAATAGCACCAGAGCCTACCGTTAATGAATCAGCACCTCGTAGCACTTGAATTTGTTTTAATTGATCGGGGTTGATACCTAATGAGTTAATTTGCGCTATATTTTGGCTGCCATCAGAATCAATTTTACGTTTTACATCATCAACTGAGATATAAATACGTTCGCCATATAAACCACGAATAGCAGGCTGACCTGATAAAGGTGTAACACTGCCTGATAGCTCAACCCCTGGGAGGGTCTTAAGTATTTGGTTTAAATCTGCTGCTTGCTGCCTATCTATTTGTTCTGTAGAAAGTACCGATACAGAACTCGCGACATCTTGATTAAGCGCGGTTAGCTTATGACCTAACACCTCAATTTTTTCGATTTCTTGCGCTTTTTCGTCCAAGCCTGACGTTGCTGCAACTGAAGAAAAATTAGAAAGAGCCGCTCCAACACATAGAAAAGCATACGTATACTTCATATTATCACTCCTTAATAAAAATAATTATTATTTAGTTTTACGTGGCGATTTTAGGGTTTAACATATGAAATTGCAATAACTAATTACTTATTGATATATTGAAAGAGAATTATTAATCTGTAAGCTTCGATTTAATTGGCTAAATTTTACTGAATATAAAAGGATCTATAATGAACTTTTGCAAACTCTTAGTTTTAATTATTGCAACAATAGGGCTATCAACTGCCAAAGCGGCACAATTTGGCGAACCGGTTGATAATAATAATCTGCTAAAAATTTCGACTATAATGGCCGCGCCAGATACCTTCTTAGATCAACAAGTTACAATAGAAGGTACTGTTGTTGGTGTATGTGCTAAACGAGGTTGTTGGATGACAATAGCCTCTGATAAGCGTTTTGAAAACTTGCAAATCAAGGTTAATGACGGTGATATGGTATTCCCTATGACTGCTAAAGGGAGTAAAGCGATGGCAACAGGAAAGCTAAATAAAATCCAGCTCAACTTAAGCCGTACCAAAGCGCTGTTAGCACATAGAGCTCAGCAAGCGGGTAATGAGTTTGATGAAAACTCAGTAACAAAGCCTATGGCAATTTACCAATTGGTACCGACAGGTGTAGAAATCCTTGAGTAAAACAAGCAGAAAAATAAACTGGTATAAATTAAACCGAAGTTTGCATCGTGATATCGGCTATTTTTGTATGGGTTTAGTGATCATTTTTGCGATATCGGGGATTGCGGTTAATCACAAAGATGACTGGAATCCTAATTACCGTGTTGAGCAAGTTATAACATCTATATCCGCGCAAAACTGGTCACTTGATAACGATACAGAACTTGCTAATCAAGTACTTGCAATAAGCAAAATTGATGAAAAAGTTAAAACCTCTTACTGGGCATCACCAACGCAATTTAAGCTGTTTTTTAAAAATGGCAATAACCTGTTATTAAACCTAAAAGATCAACAATTAATTTATGAAAAAATAGCTCCTCGTCATGTATTTCAAGCATTCAACCGTCTGCACTTGAACGAGACAAAGGCATCTTGGGTTATATTTTCAGATGCCTTTGCGGCTTTACTGATTTTTTTGGCTTTGAGTGGTCTGTTTATGATTAAAGGTAAACACAGCCCTTGGGGGATAAAATCACTGTGGGTGATCAGTGGTATTGCCCTACCCGCAGTTTATATCTTTATGTAAAAGCAGCAAAATAAAGTGAAGGTATAACCTTCACTTTACAACCATTAAAGTTTAAAGCTATCCCATGGGCCGGTAATTGCGAGTGTTTTTGTTGGCGTAAATACATTGACAAACAAAGTGTTACCATCCGGCGAAAAACACGCTCCTGCTAATTCTGTTTGCGCTTGTAATTTTGCAAAGTTATACACTTCACCTTTGGGTGTAACACCACGTAAATGATTATCGACCACATCGGTGTATTGATCTTCACACACAATTAAATGGCCATTTGGTGCCACTGTTAAGTTGTCGCCAAAGTTATAAAGTGAACCATCGGTGCTTTCTACAAAAAGTTGAATTTGCCCCGGGGCTGTTTGCTCTTTACTCGTGCCCTCAAACTGTGATGGCACATACTTCATGACTTGACCCAGTTGTTTTTTGCCGCCATTGGTACAACAAAAATACAGTTCATTATCGCCCCAATGAATGCCCTCACCGCGGGCAAATAATGCCGCTCCTTGCTGGTATCCACGTAAACGTAAATCATCTTTCGGACTTTCGGGATTATCTAAATCAATCCACTCAACATCCATGTTCTGGTGTAATGTCATATTAGCACCAGTCCAATTTCGGGTATCAAATTGTGGTGCGTTTTTAATCACCATTGCCTGCAATTGGCCGCCTTTGTGTAATCTACCGTACTCATTAGGAATGAAGCGATAAAATAAGCTGTCGCCTTTATCTTCAGTCAGGTAAACAATACCTGTTTTAGGATCTATCGCGGCAGCTTCATGGTTAAAACGCCCCATCGCTTTCAACGGCTCAGGTTTCACTAAGCCTTTAGCTTTTGCTGAGATTTCAAAAATATAACCGTGATCTTGGCCAAAACCATCGGCTTTAGTTAACGTTGTTTCTTCACAGGTAAGCCAAGTGCCCCATGGCGTAATACCACCAGAGCAGTTGCGAATAGTGCCGATTAAAGATAAGTATTCTTGCTCTTTTTTAGCCGTTTTAAGATTATAAATAATATGGCTTGTGCCACCCGGTAAAGCAATGCCTTGATCATTTGTATCATAAGCGAGCGATGTTTTATGCGTTTGCGCTGCAACATCTGCTTTAGCTAAATCAGTCGGTTTTAGCTCATGATTTCTAACCAAGGCAACCCTATCATCATCTAGCGTAAAACATCCCATACCATCAGCGTTATTGGGTACAAATTGACCGTCATCCATTTTCTCACCAAGCTCAGAGATCACCTTGTAACTAAACCCAGCTGGTAAATCTAACAACTTATTTCTATCTGCAATTAACGGCCCATATGCAGGTAAATTACTGCCTAAATCAGTAACGGGGACTTTACCAAACGCACTACGAGATAGCCCTATAAACGCAAGTGTGCCTGCACTAAATAAAAACTGCCTTCTGTTAATCATGTCTGCTCGATTTATTATTACTGATAAAATTTGCCAACATCATAAATTAAAAACAGCAACAAAAATGGGGCCAACATACAAATTCATAGAAATGTCATAATCAAGGGCGTGAATTATTTACAAAGCCATGCAGCTTTTTCATACTAAAAACCAGCTAGCAACCACCAAAAAAAATAAACCCCTGATTTAAAACGATATTTAAACAATGAAATTACGGCATAGCCATTGCTCTATAAAAGTATGTTCGCTTAGGGTTATAGCCCTAAGCACTCAGTTTTTAATTTAGGAGGAAGTATGAGTAATAGTAAAGTCGCTGAATTTACCGCCCCAGGCATGAATAGTGAATCTGCTGAGCAGACAATTGCCCAACTCGACAACCGCATGGTAGCGTTAATTGATTTACAACTTACCTTAAAGCACATCCACTGGAATGTAGTTGGCCCTAACTTTATCGGCGTACACGAGATGCTCGACCCGCAAGTGGCCGCAGTACAAGAAATGACTGACACTATCGCCGAGCGTATTGCCACATTAGGTGGTGTTCCTGTAGGAACACCGAAGTCGATTGTTGATCGCCGCTCTTGGGAAGATTATTCGATTGGTAAAGGGTTAGTGAAAGATCACCTTGTTGCTCTTGATAAAGTATACAATGGTGTAAATGGGGATCACCGTAAAGCCCTTGAAAAACTATCAGAGCTTGACCCTGTCTCAGAAGACATGCTCATCGCGCAACTTGCTGATCTAGAACAATTTCAGTGGTTTGTACGTGCTCACATTGAGTCATCAACTGGTGAATTACAAAGTTAATAAATCGTAACCACATCAGTAAAAGCCCAAATGACTTAGTTGTTTGGGCTTTTAGTACCATTTTAAGTGAGGGAGTAATCACAAACAAAAGTCACATAAGCTAAATACTACAACCACCCCTTGTGTTTAAAAAATAAATAAGGTGCAAAACCAGAGAGCAGCATCACCCCAATAGCAAACGGATACCCCCAGGCCCACTCAAGTTCAGGCATGCGATTAAAATTCATACCGTAAACACTGGCCACCACAGTTGGCGGTAAAAACACCACGGAGGCAATCGAGAAAGTTTTAATTATTTGGTTTTGTTCAATATTAATAAAGCCTTGAGTGGAATCCATAAGAAAATTAACTTTATCAAATAAAAAGGTACAGTGTGACATTAGAGTATCTATATCAAGTACAATCTCTCTTAATGATTCGCGATCCTCACCTTGTACACCTAACTGACGTATCAAGAATGAAATATTGCGTCGAGTATCCATTAAGCATAAACGCACTTTACCATTGGCATCTTCTAATCGTGCGATACGACTGATGGCTTCCTCTAAATCAGAGCCATCTTCTTCAAGAACATAAGCACTGAGTTTCTCTAACTGATGATGCATATCTTCCAACATGTCTGCATGGTTTTCGACTTTTTGATCAAATAATGTTACCAGTAATTGTTTTGCCGTATCACACATCACCTGGCCTCTACGGGCTCTTAAACGTAATAATCGAAAGTCAGCGAGCTCATCATCGCGAATAGTCAATAAACAATTATCTTTAAGTAAACAAGCCACTGTGACGGTATTAAACCGCCCTTCATTTGGCGACATAAATAATGCATGTACATGCAAGCCTTCATTGTCAATAAAGCATCGCGATGAAGCCTCAATCTCTTGAACATCTCCAGACTCAGGGAACGTTATATCCAGTGTTTTTGCTAAAATATTACGCTCATCCTCTGTGGGTTTGATAGTATCAATCCAATGTGCACTTCTAATTAATGTTTCTATAGGAGTATCAGAGGAAGGCTCTAACTCATTAATCACTCCCTGTTCGATAGAAAAAAATCTCAGCATAAACTTCTCCAATAAAAACAAGACAGTCTAAGTATATGTAACAGATCATTAATCAACAATGACAATGCATTTATTGTTTATCTGACTTTAAAGCGATCAAAAAAGGTCAGGGTTTGTAAAGCCTGACCTTTCTATTCACAAACAGAGCTTAAAAAGCTGAGGAAGTATCCAGCTTCTTAATATAGTTAACTCTTTTGCTTATACACCATTAATAACATCGCCGGTAGCACGGTGAGACTCACAATAGTTGATACAGCAATACCGCATAGAACGATGATCCCCACACCACGGTACAACTCTGAGCCTTCACCCGGAATAAATACTAACGGCGCTAAACCACATAATGTGGTCATAGTTGACATAACAATCGGTTTTAACCGTGTTTCTAGTGCACTTATCACCGCTTGATAAGCCTCAATGCCCGCGGCCAAATTGCGCCGACTTTGATCAACAATTAAAATAGGGTTATTCACCACAGTACCTAACAAAATCAAAAAGCCCAGCACAGTGATCATATCAAATGGCTGATGAAATCCACCAAACACTGAGCCTAGTGTGTTAATTACATTTAGCCCTAATAATCCACCAGCCATCCCTAACGGCACGGTAGCCATAATAAATAGTGGCTGGCCCCAATGTTTAAAAATAGCGACTAACAATAAATAGCATAACGCTAGAGCGACAATAAAGTTGTCACTGAGTGCGTCGCGTGTTTTTTCTAGCTGATCCGCCGCACCGCCAATACTGATGTTCACCCCTGGGAGTAAATCACCTTGTAGCTGTAGCTGTGGTAGTAATTGCTCACGCACTAATTGCTGCGCCCGCTCAAGTGCTACGTCGCGCGGCGGAATAATATACACAGTTACTGTGCGGCGACCATCTACCCGGCGTAAACTGTCGCTGTCGGCTTTTTCATTTAAGTTAGCCAGTGCATTTAACGGTAATAACCCTTGAGAAGTCACCACCGGCGCTTGCTCAAGCCCCTCTAAACTTTGTTTATTCCCGGCCTCTGAGAATATAAACACATCAACTTTATCGTCATCTAAAATTAGCTCATCAACATAAGCACCATCACTTAAAGCTGCGACGGTATACCCCAGCTCATCTGCAGTCATGCCCACTTCAGCAAGACGTTGCCAGCGCGGCTCAATTTCAATCAAAGGTTGATCAAGGGTTAAAGACGATGGCTCTGAGTCGACTTGTGGATTGTCAAACACCTCACTGGCGAGTCGATATACGGCATCGGCAGCACGATATAAATCCACTTGCTCGGTGCCGCTAATATCTAAGGCAACTGCACGCGTACCGCCGTCATTACTGGAAATAATAGAGCCTCGTGATGAAAAAGCCCGCATGCCCGGGTAACTTTTAAATTTGGCAGTTATAGCGGCCATCATTGCATCAATGTGTTCAGCATCGTTAGGCTCACTCAAAAACCAAATATTGCCGACACCAACCGATAATGAATAGTATTTTAACGAGGGTAAATCTGTTTTCCCCTGTGCAAAGTCACTGCTTGGCGCATTTAAGTGCTGATCAAAATAAATTAATAATTCATCACTAATTTTTTGCATGTGACTTAAATTATACCCTGGCGGCGCAATCATCATTGAAAACGCTTTGGGCTCTTCCCCCTCAGGTAGGTATTCTGCTTCTGGCATAAATAACCAAGCACCACCTAGCAAACCAACTACAGCCGTTAACACGCATACAGTGCGCTGAGTTTTAGACGCTAAAAATGACGGGATAAACTTAGGCAGACGCATGGTTTGTGTCATCGCCGCGTCTTTTTTTGTAGCCTCTTTTTTTGTAGAACAAGCAAATCGTGCCGATGCCGCGGGCACCACTAATAAGGCCACCAACATAGAGGCAATAATCGCCCCAGAGATAGCAATAGCAACATCAGAGTATAATTGCCCTGCTTCTTGTACAATAAACAAAATAGGGGCAAACACCAGTACTGTGGTCATAGTGGATGCCAGTACCGCAGGCCATACTTCTTGTACTCCGGTAATAGCAGCATCAAGTTTTGACAAACCTCGTTGTTTGGCTTGTTCAATATTTTCAAGGACCACAATGGTATTATCCACCGTCATACCGATGGCAAACGCCACCCCAGCTAATGAAATCACATTGATGGTGCGGTCAAATATCAATAAACCTAAAAATGCGGCAATGGTACAAATTGGTACCCCCATCACCCCTATTAAAGTAGAGCGTGGGCTTTTTAAAAACCAAAACATCACTAAGGTTGCCAGTAATGCGCTAATGCCTAAATTGGTCCAAACATTTTTTACCGAGCCTTTTACGTAACGTACATCATCGCTCAGCAAAGTTAATTGCAGGCCGTTTTGCGCTAATAAATCACGGTTAATACGCGCAACCACCATGGTCATTTCATCTTTAATATTCATCACGTTTGAACCACTTTCGCGGCGCACCGACAGCATTAAATTTCGCTCGCCATCGTTATATGACACATCACGTAATTCATAATGATCTAACTGTACTTTCGCCACGTCTTTAAGGCGTACTGTGCGCTGTTGATCTTGTGCAATAACAAGCTCTTAAGTTCTTCTGCCGACTGAAAGCGCCCTACCATCCGTAATAAATAGCGGCGTTTTCCGCTGTCTATATCGCCTGCTGAGGCATCTTTATTACGACTGCGAATAGCGTCTCTGACAGCAACTAAACTAATATTGCGACTGGCAAGCTTTTGCTGATCAATTAATATCTGTATTCGATACAAGGCCCCACCACGAACACTCACTTGGGATACACCCGCAACACGTTCCATTTCAGGGCGTACATTGTCTTGTGCAAAATCCCGTAGCATATCGATATCGATGTTCAGCGGGTTGCCTGCTAGCGGTTTTAACGAAAAGAACATAAATGCGTTAGATGAAAACGAGCTACTGTAAAGTACCGGTTGATCTACGTTTTCAGGGTAATTGGGGACTTGAGCCAGTGCGTTACTCACATTGATCAGCGCTTCATTTACATCAACGCCAAATGGAAATTCAAGCTCGACCTCTGCCTCGCCGGTATTAGCATAGCTCGACATGCGCTTTAAGTTGGGAAGTGAGCGTAAATAACGCTCTTGCTCTATGAGAATTTCTTTTTCAACATCTTGTGGGGTCGCCCCTGGCCACTGGGTTACCACTGTGATTGTCCGCACATCTAAATCGGGGATCATCTGCACAGGAATCTTAAACGCTGCGACAAGCCCTAAAATACATGAAATAAGCACCGCAACAGCCACCAGCGTTGCATGTTTTACCGCGCCTTGGAGCATTATTGAGCCCCCGTTTGCGATACAGCATTAACTGCTTGACTGTCTTGCAGTAACTCATTACCTTGCGTAACTACCCACTGATCGGCTGTTAAGCCTTGTACTATCTCAACGTAACCATTCATCCGTGAGCCTACTTTTACACTTTGCCTTGCGGCAACCCCTTCAAGCACAGTAAACACACTGAAACCACCGTCTGGGTGACGTAGTAAAGCATCTCGCTCTATGATGACACTTGCTTTAGCCGTTGATTTTAATGTTACTTCGGCACTGGCTGATAAACCCACTTGTAACTCATCCGAGTTATTTAGCACTAAGCGCAGTAAAAAGCTACGATGGCTGGTATCAACCACAGGAACTTTGGCGATGACTGATGCGGTAAATGCCTCATTAGGACGTGACGCTAAATAAACATCTATCGCCGTTTCACTATCTACTGCTGAAAAATGCTCTTGCGGCATATACAAATCAAGCCATAGCTTGTCATTACTGACCAATTCAAAGGCGCTTTGCCCGCGAGTAACCCATTCACCAACATCGACCAAACGCTTCGCCACAACACCGTTAAAAGGTGCAACTAGTTGATGGTATTTTAGCAGTTGTTGCTGGTAAGTTTGATTTGCTTGTGCTTCTGTAAAACGCCGCTTGGCATCATCAACTGTCACTTGCGCACGAACAACAGCCGCTTCATTTGCTTGTAATTGGGCTTTTATTAGCGCTGAATCTAATGCAAGTAATGGTTTACCTTGCTCAAGGTACTGCCCAGTTTCGGCATATATTTCGGTGATCACCCCATCAGCAAGCACCGAAAGCTGTGCATGGCGCTGCGCTTTTAACGATCCAGTCAGTGTCACTGTAGGCGACAATTGCTGCTGTTTAACTTGTTTAGTTACTACATTAACGGGCTCTGCCGTGTAACCTATTGCACAAAAAAACAATAAGCCAACACACCAACAATATGCATAAATATTCAAAATAACTCCCTTTCCTACCTAATAAAAGCCAGCAAGTAACAACGGACTCGAGTGCATGATAATAATCCAGCTAATATAAACAAACCCCGCCCGTAAACAAGAATCATTTGCAAAACAGTAATTTTAACAGCAAAATAGCAGGCAAAATAAACTAAATTTATGACTTTAAACAACTGGAGTGTGTATGCGCCAACAAGCCCTTAATGAAGCAAAAAAATTAGTGTTTCAAAAAAGTAGCGCAGTAATGTCTACCCTTTCGCATAATTTAAGAGGTTACCCGTTTGGCTCTGTTACCCCTTATATGTGTGATGAGCAAGGCCGTATTTACTTTTTTATTAGCGACATAGCGCAGCATACTAAAAACCTAACCCATGACAAACGCATGAGCCTAACGGTGTTTGATGCCGCTAAACAAGGCGATCAAAACGAGCATGGCCGAGTCACTATTGTTGGTGATGGCAGCTTAGTAAACCAAGAACACGCCGAGAGTTTAATAAATAAGTACGTAGCCCTATTCCCAGAAGCACAAAGTTATCGCAATGCCCATGACTTTAACCTCTGGCAATTAGATGCAATACGGGTGCGCTACATTGGTGGGTTTGGCAAAATATTTTGGTTAGAGCAAGAAGAGTGGCAGCAGTCAGCTAAGCAGTGGGACGATGAACAAGAACTCGGCATGATTGAGCACATGAATGCTGATCACCAAGATGCCATGAGCCTGATTTTAAAACAGCACTACAACCTTGATGACGCATCACCAATTATGAGCGGTTTATTGCCGCAAGGCTTTTACCTACAAAGCTTAAAAAATAATTATTACATTGCATTTGGTGAGCCATGCGACAGCCCGATGGCAGTGCGAAAGGCATTAGTAAAAATGACGCAAGATGCTCGTCAGAATGCTAGTTAAGATCTGGCTTGGTGAATAACTTTAGCCTGAACTAAATAACGCCAAACTTAAGAGAAGTCAGGTAAAACTACCTGACTTTTAAAGCTACTAAAACTAAGCTTTAGGGTAATTTGATGGGAAAAACGCGCGACGTGCTTGCTCATCAAATTCTTTTTTAAAGTCAATATCAGTGCCCACTTTACGAGCGCGTGCAACGGCTGGGCGACTATCAATACTTGCAAACCAACGCGCTAAATGTGGATACGGTGCTAAGCCCTCTTCACCTAAAACGACTGTTGCTTTATCTATCCAACCCCAAGCAGACACATCTGCAATAGTAAATTCATCACCAACTATAAACTCACGCCCTTCAAGATGTGTATCTAACACTTCATAATGGCGCTGCGCTTCACGTAGATAACGATTGATTGCGTAATCTAGTTTTTCAGGAGCTGCATGTCTAAAGTGCACCGACTGCCCTGAATACGGACCAAGCCCTGATGCGATAAACATTAACCAAGATAGCATTTCACCGCGATCTTCTGGCTTACCTGCAAGCTTATTATGTTGTTCAGACAAGTACATTAAAATTGCATTTGAATCAAATACACGGGTTTGTCCATCAACAATTGCGGGTGCCTTTGCATTTGGATTAATCGCTTTAAATTCAGGGGTGTGTTGCTCACCTTTTAGTGTATCAAGTGGCACTAACTCATAGTCTAAACCCGTTTCTTCAAGAAAAAGGGCAACCTTCATTGGATTAGGTGTGTGATGAAAATAAAATTTGATCATGCTGAGCTCCTCAATAGTTGAGTATTGATTAAAGCACAACTTGAGCAGTCGTTCAAATTAAGATTTTGAGTATGTATTGTTTATAGAATAAATTCAATTAAAAACAGCTACGCTAAGCTAGGTATTGCTATTAGAAGTCAGGCGCAGAAAAGGCCTGACTAAATTATAACTATGACGATTAGTTATTAGTGTTGGTGCTATTTCGTTGAATATTATGCACCGCTTTTTTACTTTGCTTTTCAATAGCAGCCATTTGCTCTGGCGTACGGCAAACACGTTTAGCAATATTACTACCGGTTGGCTTTTCCATCTTGCAAATCAACCCATCATTAGTTTCAGCACTCGTTTGCGAATTTGCACAACCACCGATGAATACTACAAATAAAATTACAGCTAAAAACTTCATTTTCTTCCCTAATAAGACATAAAAATCAAAACCTAATATTACCGCGATGACTGTATTGGGATACACCAAAATGAGACTAACAGGCATTAATAATTGTTAAAGATACCTGATTCTTAGGCTTTTTTTACAAACTTGGCTGTTACCATCATTTCACCTACACCATCAACCTTACAATCAAGCTGGTGATCTTTACTATCTTTAATCCAGCGAACTACCGCTTTGGTGCCAATTTTTATGACTTGTGAGCTGCCTTTAATTTTTAAATCTTTAATCACGGTCACTTTATCGCCTTCAGCCAAAAGAGTGCCATTTGCATCTTTCACTACAACAGTGTCTTCATCAATATCAGCAGAAGGGTCCCATTCATGCGAGCATTCAGGGCAAATTAAAAGATTCAAATCTTGATATACAAATTCAGATTGGCATTTGGGGCATATAGGTAAAGACATACTGTAGCTTAAGTTAACAAAGATGCAGTTATGGTAATTGTTAGTTATTACTTTGTCTAATTGCCTAAAAGGTAAAATAATTTATTAGATGAGTGATTGTTACTCGACAAATAAGTCATTTAAGTTGAAAATACAATTAATGGTAATAGGGATTTTATGCATGAAAAATCGAGTTTCATCTGTACTTATATTTTTTTTATTATCACTAACGATAAATCTGCAAGCGCAGCCTTCTGATCATCCAAGCGTAAATATAAAAGCCCCACCAGTTAACTTAACTCAGTTTCAAATGAGTTATTTCATTGATACAAGCCAAGAAATGACTTTTGAGCAAGTTCAAAAACAACCATTTATTCCTAGTAAAAACGAAATTACTTTAGGACCAAATGCTAAAACAGCTTGGTCAAAAATCATAATTACGAATGACTCCGCACAAGCATTGCGTTTATTTTTACACAATTCAGATGCATATCACCTGCAACGCGTTGACTTTTATGAAACAAAACAAGGTAAACTACTAAACCAAACCAATATTGAACTTGATAAGTCAGGCCATAAAGCGGATATATTTGGTGGCAGTGCTATCTTCTCATTCATACTCGCAGCTGGTGAAAAGAAAACGATTTACTCTAAAAGTGTCACCTTTTCTCATCAATGGTTCTCATTAGAATTATACGATGAAGAACATTCTAAGCGAGCCTTAGTCAGTAGCAGTAACTACACAGCTTTACTTGTGGGGATGATGCTCGCATTGATGATTTATAACTTTTTCTTATATTTATCAGCTAGAAAAGTTGAAAATATAGTCTACGCCCTCTATCTAATTTCAGGCACAATTTGGGTGGCACTTTCTTATGGCTTAGCTGCAAACTTTTTTGGTATCTTTAGTGCTGAAATACTTCAATTCAACTCTACCTTGTATAGTATGCCCAGCTTTTTAATCATCTTTATGATGCTCATCTTCGAAACCAAAAAACGTCACCCAAAAGAACATATCGCTTTATCAATAATCTTAACGATATTAGCTGCAGAGTTTATTTACAGCTTATTTGACTTAGTCAGTGCGCTAAAACCAGCTAGTACTTTAGCTGCATTAATGATGACAGTCACCCTAGGAGTATCAATATCTTTGTGGAGAAAACGCGATCCTTTGGCAAAATACTTCTTTTTAGGTCACTCGATGTTTATTATTTTCAATATGCTGGCCGTTCTTTATTACAAAGGTTTAACTGAATCAAATCAGATAAATAGCCATGGTGTCGGAATAGGTATTTTGCTTGAAGCACTCATGATGGCGTTTATTTTATCTTACCGAATAAAAACATTAGAAAGCATAAAGTCTGCACAAGTAGAATTAAAAAAGCTCGCCGATACCGACCCTCTTACGAAGCTGTACAACAGGCGTTACTTTGAAAAAGCCAGCGCACAGTTAATCACCAAGAGCCAGATTGCCAACGCTGAATTGTCTGTAATAATTGCTGATTTAGATTATTTCAAAGCCATAAATGATACCTATGGGCATCACATTGGTGACCAAGTCATAATTGAATTTGCAAAAATTATTACCAAGCAACAAAGACCAAATGATATTGCTTGTAGGTACGGTGGCGAAGAGTTTTTACTGCTTGTTAACTGTAATGTAGAGGCAGCAAAAAATATTGCTCAACGTATTCGTAGTGAAGCAGATAAAACGATTATCAAAACTCAAAAAAATGAAGAAATTCGTTTTACTGTAAGCCTTGGGGTTCATCCACTTTCTAGTGAAGATGATAATATTTCAGAAGCAATCGCATTAGCAGATCAGGCGCTTTATAACGCAAAAAACAAAGGACGAAACTGTGTAGCAACGTTATCATAAAAGAGCAGCTCCCTTTTAAAGGTCACATTGCTCTTTTAATATTTAATTCAAAGTTAGTAATTAATGCTTTTTAATACCATTGCGAACCAATTCTTTACCATTTTCAAACACCTCTTGCGTAACCCAGCGTCCTAGCAACAATTTATGGTTATCATCAAGCAATGCCACAAACGGTCGCCCATTACTATTATTGGTTGCTAATGCTAAACCCCCGACATTTTGTAGCCCTAAGCCACCACCTTCGACCAAAAGTAAAAAGGCTTCTAGTTCTTCAAGGGTATCAATTACATCGTTGTCGTTAATCATGCTGTTTACTCTATTACAATTTAATGTGTGTAGAATACCATTTTGCTGGATTTGCCTCTAGGGGCTTTAAAATAGCCGACAAAGCTATCGCTTTAATTTGCACTCCTTGTTTAAGCATAGGATAGTTAGTACATTCAGATTTAACAGCCGAAGTTTTTAGGACACACATGATTAAACTACTTTTAAGTTCAAGCTTATTTTTATCCTCCTTTACTGCAATGGGTAACTCGCTAACTGTTGAAGAGTTGCGTATTGAAAAAGCAATGACAGCGATACCAAAGGTGTTAACGGCTTTTTCTGCTGATGTAGAACAATTTGAAAAAAGTTGGAAAAGCGTAGAAAACTATAAACAAGCATCAGACTTAATACATGATTACTCACACCAACTTTGGCACAATGCTAAACAACGCATAATCAAAACTAATAGCTTTGATGACCGCCAGCTATACTGGGCTCGCTTGCTATCAAGTAAAGTTATTCGCTCCCATAAACCTGATTTTGCTATCACAGATGCTGAGCTAACGGCTCTTTTAACTATGTTAGAAAATGGCAGCCGTGGCAGAACTGATCTTGCTTATACAAAAAACACCGACAAAAAAATCTTACTTACTGGCTTTGACCCATTCTTACTTGATAGAAATATTAATCAAAGTAACCCATCCGGTGTTGCTGCGCTTTTACTTGATGGACAAGTGATCACCTATAAAGGTATTACCGCTGAAATAAATACTGTGATGGTGCCAGTGCGCTATGAAGATTTTGATCAAGGTATTATTGAAGCACTACTTGCCCCTTATTACGCGCTGAACAATGTAGATATGATTGTCACTGTAAGTATGGGTAGCAAAGAGTTTGATCTCGAACGTTTTCCGGGTAAGCGCCGAAGTGTTACAGCGCCAGATAACGCCAATATTGTATATGGTGGGACGGCCACAGACCCTAAAATATCGCGCTTAAATGACCGCCCCCTACCAGGTAATGAATTCGTTGAATTTAGCTTACCAGTAAAATATATGCAGCAGGCCAAAGGGTCATTTAAAATAAATGATAACCATAAAGTGATCACATTAGAGAAAGCATTTGAGCCAAAATCACTCGCTGAACTAGAGGGTGCAATTGCGGTTAAAGGCGGTGGCGGTGGTTATTTGTCTAACGAAATCTCTTATCGCAGTATTCGTCTGCGTGATGAGCTTAATTCAGATATCCCAACAGGACATATTCACACTCCACGCATCGCGCAATTTGAGCCAGAAACAGAAGCAAAAATAGTTAAACAAATCCAAGCTATGTTAGAGCGCAGCTTAGAGGCATTATAATAAAGTAAAGGCCAGTACAACTGGCCTTTCAATGCATAAAACTACCTTTTCCAATATCTTAGATTACCAAGAGTGGTAATGAATTCAGCTGATGGAATTTTAGCTAAGTTCAACCAACCATCATCACTTTGTTCTTTTAGACCGGCAGCTTCAATTAACGCCGTTGCTTCGTCAGTGAAACCTATGTACTTCATATGGGCATGTGCGTCAGAGATAAAATCTTTCGCTTTGGGTATTTCAGCTAATTGCTTTGCTCCTTCTGCAGTGGTTAATAACATCACTGCATCATAAAGTACTGACGGTCCGCCATTAATCACCTGATCTGCTGTAATATGGTCTCCATCACTATTTTTAGCGCCGCCAACTTGAGGTACTATCACTTCATAATTCGCACCTTCACTAGCAAGACTTGTTGTTAAATCAGCAAAAACCGGCGTTTTTCACCTTTTCGTTGAAAAATATCAGCAGAAGTTAAATCATCTAGCGCGTCGTAAGCTTCAAAATAACCATGAGCACCATAACCTCTAGCATGAGCAACCCGTTCCGGAATACGCTCATGATCAAAATGAAATAACTTTTCATGCAATACATGATCTTCCATTAGCCCAGGCCCACGGTGCCCCGCTTTTAATGAATTTTGATTATCACTGACAGGACAGCCCTGCGCAGTGGTCATTGTCGGCTGATTTGTATCAGCACTCTGGTACAACTCACCGCCATGCCCTTGGTTGTTTGAATACTTAAATGACTCTGCCATGATTTTCCTTCCTAAATAGATTTTTCAAATAGCGATTTGAAACAGTGCTTTTAATTAGCATGCAGAGGTAAGCAAAAAAAGACCATTGAAAAAATTTATTTAAAATCATGCAATAATAATCGTCTGGTGCTGAGCCAATAATAAAATATAGAAAGATTACACAGCCAATGTAATCTATTCTCGTAGCGATTTTTATAAGAAACAATAAGAAAATAAGCAATGACCAACTAATTTATGAAGGATTTTAGCACTTTATTAACAGGTGAAGTCTGAGCCAATAAAAAAGGCCTTCGCATAAATATCTTACGAAGACCTTTTAGAAGCCGAAAAACCTTTAGATTAGACTATTTTTTACCGCGTCTTAGTAACGAAAGCGGTGCTAACAGTAATGTAAGCCAAAATAGACTACCACTATCACTTTTAGGTTTGTCCACCACGCCAGAGTCTTCTTCTGGCTCTGAACCTTCACCTGTAATAGTGACTGTCACAGTAGTAGTCACCTGCTCATTTCCATCAGACACATTATAACTGAACGACTCAGTAGCCGATTCTCCTGAATATAAATCATTAAACTTACCTGCAGGGTCATAAGTTAAAGTACCATCTTCGTTGCTAGTTACTGTTCCTTTAATGCCATCAGCGTTAAACGAAACGATAGACAACGCATCTCCATCGTCATCACTATCGTTTGTTAAAGGGTTTACTACTATGCTTGATGATTTTGAGGTTGATACTGTGTCTGGCTCAGCTGAAGGTGGTGTATTAATTTTTACAGTCACCGTGACTAGCCCTTCAACAAAGGCACCATTATTATCAGTTACGACATATGTAAAAGAATCTGTTAAAACAGTTCCTGGTGCTTCCTCTGAGAATGCAGAAGATGCATCATAAGTAACTTCATTTCCTGCCAAAGTAACTAACCCAATAGTCCCTTCAGTTTGTATACTATCGATAACTAAAGTATCACCATCGGCATCAGAGTCGTTATCTAGAGGCTTAATAACGGCTATTTCCCCAGACCAAATAGATACATTATCAACATTCACTTCAGGCGCATTATTAGGGGGTGTATCCGTATTAAGAGGCTCACCGGCACTAATTTGATAGCCACCCATAGTAGCAGTTGCATCCTCGTGTTTTACTGCAGCATAAATTTTTGATTCTAAATCCGCTGTATCTAGCTTGTAGTATACATAATCAGTTTTAGATGGATTACTCTGCAAAGTAATATTTTCTTTAATCGCAGTTGTACCATCTGATTTATACAAACTAAGATTTGGTGCCATTCCTAAACTCAAATCAGCAACACGCACAACTAACTCTTTAGTCGTGTCTATATCATTAATTTCATAAAAATCTAAATCGTTTTCGCCATCTATCATGCCATCTAAATCAGTATTGTTTGAAACCAGCTCATCGCTAGAATCGTAACTATCGTTACCATCAGAAGAAGGAACATCATTGACGACTATTGAAGTTTTACTAATGCGAACAAAGTTTTCATCTATACTAGGTAAGGCTTCCATCTCAGGCACAGACCCATCAAGTGTTGCTGTTAATAAACCTGTTGTAGTATAGATCGCATTGCCCCCTTCATTATTTACATTCACCTCAATTTGATAAATGCCATTTTCATTATAGGGTGCTATAACAGAGTAAATACCATCACCTGCAATGGCATCTCCTTCGAGACCGTTATCAAGCATCTCTAAATTAGTTGAAGTCTGATTCGGGTCTGTAATTGTTGCCTCAACGTTAGCACCAGTAATCAATTTATCTTTAGTGATAGCTGTAGTTAAAATCATAGGAGCTGGATAGGTAACCGCATTCCCTTGAGCGCCTTCAACACTCACCGTGTAGCTACCTGATAAACTTGGTTCAGCACTCACATTGACAGTGGCTGTTAAGTTATTGGTATCATTTATATTAGCTACCTGTAACTGCCACTCTCCCATGCCGTGTGACGATATTTGTTGACTCGTAATATTCGTGCTGCAAGACAGCGTTCCAGCAGCGTCAAAACAATCAAAAGCCACATCACTTACTTTATTGCCATTACTGTCTAAAAGCGTTAACTGCACACCATCAAGATTAGCGTTATGATTGATGAACACATTTATATTATCCAAGCCAGAATCAACAGCAATAGCTTGTGTAGCACTTTGTAGACTATCAATAATAAAAGTTGATGATGCTAAATTTTGATTATCTGTTGCAACTGCATTGGCTTGTAAAAACGCATCTACAATCTCAGCAAGTGAAGTAGGTGAAGAAAAGTATTTCCCGCCCGTTTCATTAGCAAGTGTTAACAATGGGCCTGTGGGTGATGCATTACCATAACCAAAGCTAAAGATAGGAATATTTTCGTTTTGATAATTATTGATAACCTGCTGCTGTGTATAGCTTGAATCATTATCATCGCCGTCGGCCAAAATAAATACAACGCCAGGCGCACCACTGTTTTCACTTAGCTGGAAACTTGTTAAATTTTCTAGTGCTAACTGTGAACCATCATACAAAGCCGTAGACCCATTTTCACGGATAGCATCTATTGCTGCCTTAAGCTCTGTTTTAACAGATAAGTCTGGGCTTTCAATCTTTGTAATGGGGTAATCTTGCTGAACATTATGGTCGCTTGAGAAAGTAACAAGTCCCATAGATGTGCTGCCTTCTGCTGTCGCATCAACAAGAATTTTAGCTGCTTGCTTTGCATTATTTATTGCTTGACCATACATACTATAAGAACGATCTATCACAACTTGCATATCTATATCACCTTCAACCCAAACTACGTCAAGCTGGTTTTGGCAAGAAGCTTGTTCCGCTGGCAATTCAATTTTTAGCGGCGTTGTTACATCAGGCGCATTATCTGCCAAAGTAAGAAAGCGTGTTCTGTTTGGCTGTGCTGTTTTACGGCCTAATTTAGGGTCATCTTTTGCATCTTGCAATAAAACATCCCAAGCACTTTTTCCATAAACACGCCCTTGCGCTGTGCGGTCAATATTACCAATAGTGTCTGCAGTAGAGTGATTTAACCATTGCATACCAGCTGTTATAGCTTGCCACTGATTACTCATTATAGAGGTTGTAGCTGTATCTGTATTAATTGGCGTACTAGGTTCGCCTGAATCCGCACTCCCTTGGTATTCATCAAATAAACCATATGCGTAATGGCCCCATTCATGAGCTAAAGTATACCCTGCTCCTTGAGGGTCTTGTAACATATCATGATCTTTCCCTGGGCCTGAGCCATTAGGAAAAACATCACCAAACCAAATATGCATACCATTGGCACCAAAACCAGAAGCATTAGCTCGTGGCCACTCTCTTTCGCCCCAAATAATATCTGACTTCGAACGGTGCTTGTTCTCTCTAAATACACTTACTTTACCAAGCTTATGCTCCCCATTTGTTTGCTCACAAACAGCATCAGCAAAGTGAGCAAATATTTCCTCATAAACAACTTTTTCTGACCCTTGAGGATTGTTATGTAACGACACAGTGATATCAAAAACCGCTTTCGATGAGTCAGTACTCACAGCCGATATAGACTGAACTCTTTGCGCCATAACTACTTTATTTTGTTGATGATCGTCAACCGTATTAACGCGTGACAACCAGCTATTAGCTGCAAAACCCGAGGTTGATGCTAAGGCAACGCCTACACAAAACGCACTTTTCGTTAGTTTACTTTTTTGCACTATTAATTCCTTTTTATTAATAATAATTGGTAGGTATTCTCATTTTGCTCAACAACAATACTTTGATTACGTATAAGCATTTTTGATATTTTTGGATGAGAATGATTGAATTTAACTAAAGATATTAATTTAAATATTGGTGTTATTTTTGTGTTCGTAGGTATATATAAGTCAGGCTTTACACTCTGAGGCTTTGGCAAAACTATCACATTCAGGTCAGCAGTATTGGCTTTTATATTATCGTGTTTACCCTGAAAGAAATTAGTAGCTGATATTGCGCACGACGAAAAAGTGCTTCCACTAAGCCAATATTTATAAGCATTTCCAAATTTAGCACTTAACTCAATTGATGGCTCTTGAGTACATTGCATACTCGTACCACTATGCTCAAAAAAATAATGTGACAATAGGATTGAGCTTGAATCAAATTCAATCATTTCGAACTTATTATCTGAGAGTATATTAACTATTTGAGTAGTAAAGGAACGCTGAATATTCAAAGGTGAATGAAGAATGTAGGTCGTATTCGCAATAACCTTGATACTCATCATTAATTGCAAGAAGCAAAAAATTAGTATGTATTTCATCATCATCCTTGATAAACTTAATAATCCACAACATGCACTCTAGCAAAAAAAAACCTAAATTAAAATACATCTATTAACATAGGTAATATATACAACAACAAAGTATTAATAATCCATTATCTATATACCCAAACCACCTTAAGATGCCGAATTTCACAGGAACTTAATATCAAGGCGTTACTTTGCAACAATGGCAGTCCCTTTAAGAAGTAACAACTATTAAAGAGTATTTTGGGTATCATTAATTAAAATATGCTTTATAGCTGCTCAATCAAACTATTAGTCGCAATTACGATTGGCTCAGCCGCATCGGGACTATTGCCCAGGGCGGGATCGCACTTTAAATAAAAATATGATCTAATAGAGAAAATTCACTTATAGCATTTAATTTTGAGCATCTTAGACCACCTTACTGTTATTGAAGAAACACGTTCTGATATCAACCAAAA